>NZ_JBOHHT010000045.1:0-7743 GCF_050725655.1 Sphingopyxis sp.
ATCGCGTCGCGGAACTTGATCCGGTCCTCGGCCTTGTCGATCGCCTCCACAGAACGCGTCTGGACCGCATGGGCGATCAAGCATGGGCTCGACGTGGAAACCTTCCTGCCGACAATCCACGGTGTTCGTGCCTATGAAACCATCCTCGGGCTGAACCTGCCCGGCGTCGACGTGATGACCGAGGTCGAGGCGCTGACCCAGGCCGAGTTCGACGATGTCGAGGGCATCGAATCCATCCATGGCGCGGCAAGCTTCCTCAACGCCCTGCCTGCCGACCGCTGGGCGATCGTGACGTCAGCGCCTCGTCGAGCGTGTGCGCAATGCCGCTGCGCGCGCTTTCCAGCCCGATCTTGGTCATCGCGTCGCGGAACTTGATCCGGTCCTCGGCCTTGTCGATCGCCTCGGCATCGGCGCCGATCATCTCGACGCCATATTTGGTCAGCGTGCCGTCGTTGAACAGCGCCAGCGCGGTGTTGAGCGCGGTCTGCCCGCCCATCGTCGGCAGCACCGCATCGGGGCGCTCCTTGGCGATGATCTTCGCGACGATCTCGGGGGTGATCGGCTCCACATAAGTGGCGTCGGCGAGGTCGGGATCGGTCATGATCGTCGCCGGGTTGGAGTTGACGAGGACGATGCGATAGCCCTCCTCCTTCAGCGCCTTGATTGCCTGCGTCCCCGAATAGTCGAACTCGCACGCCTGACCGATAACGATCGGGCCGGCGCCGATGACGAGGATGGATTGGATGTCGGTTCTTTTGGGCATCAGTAGGGCTGCTTCTTCTCGATGAAAACGGCTTCGACCATTCCGGGCAACTGGCGCTGGTCGATCTCGAAATCCGTAAAATACTCGCATTCCGGGTTCGGGCTTTTGGGCCGCTCCCGGAAGGCGTGATTGAATGATTTGAGGATATTTTCTTTGGATAAGCGGCGCTTCAGGCGAACAAAGACGTCGATCGATTGGGTATATTGCCTCTCATGTTTCCTAGAGAAGCATTTGCCCATGAACGTCATCATCATTCCATCATCAGTCCGTTCCACGCTAAAGGGCGCGTCATAGTGCTTCGCACTGCACAATGGCAGATCGTCAGCGCCGATCCTGCCTGAAGGGCAAGAAATTCTCCACTGCGCACGCAGCACTTGCCCCGCAATTTTCGGTTCCTGCGAAACAGATACAGCAGGCGCGTTCTGCATAAGTATGAGCGCCACCAAGCTGCTCAAACCAAGGCTCACTTGAGCCCACCCACAAACTTCTCGAACAGATAGAAACTATCCTGCGGCCCCGGGCTCGCCTCAGGGTGATATTGCACGCTGAACGCATTTTTCCCCGTGATCGCGATGCCGCAGTTCGATCCGTCGAACAGGCTCTTGTGCGTCTCGACCACGCCGCCCGGCAGCGTCGATGCGTCGACCGCAAAGCCGTGGTTCATGCTGGTGATCTCGACCACCCCGTCGGCGAAATCGCCGCCGACGCGCTGGACCGGATGGTTCGCGCCGCGATGGCCCTGGTGCATCTTCACGGTTTTCGCCCCCGCGGCGATCGCGAGCAGCTGGTGGCCAAGGCAGATGCCGAAGATCGGGACATTGCGTTCGAGCAGCCCCTTGATCACCGGCACCGCATAGTCGCCCGTCGCCGCCGGATCGCCGGGGCCGTTCGACAGGAACACCCCCGCGGGGCGCAACGCGACAATCTGGTCGAGCGAGGTCTTCGCGGGCACCACGGTGACGCGCGCGCCGGCCTGTACGAGGTTGCGGAAGATATTGTCCTTCGCACCATAATCGACCGCGACGACATGGGGTTTGCCCTTAAGCCCCTCCCCTTCAGGGGAGGGGTTGGGGTGGGGGCCATCGTTCGACGCCGCGCCAGACTGCGAGCCCCCACCCCCGGCCCCTCCCCTAAAGGGGAGGGGTGAAGAATAACCCTTGCCCAGCGCCCAAACCCCCGCATCCCAAGCGCCCTGCCGCTCACGCGTCACCGTCTTGGCAAGGTCCATGCCCTCCAGCCCCGGCCAGCCCTGCGCGAGCAGCAGCAGCTTGTCGAGATCGAACTTGCCCTCGGGGCTGTGCGCGACAACGCCGGTCGGCGCGCCGCCGTCGCGGATACGCCGCGTCAGCGCGCGCGTGTCGATCCCCGCCAGCCCGATCAACCCTTGCACCGCCATCCACTCGGGCAACGTCTGCACGCTGCGGAAATTGCTGGGCAGCGTCGGAAGTTCGCGCGTGATGCAGCCGATCGCGCCGCGCTTGTCGCGTTCCATATCCTCGGGGTTCGCGCCGACATTGCCGATGTGCGGAAAGGTGAAGGTGATGATCTGGCCCGCATAGCTCGGGTCGGTCAGGATTTCCTGATAGCCCGTCATCGCGGTGTTGAAACAAATCTCCCCCACACCTGCGCCGGCCGCGCCATATCCCACGCCCCACAGGATCGTCCCGTCGGCAAGGACGAGGACGCCCGTCGCCCCAACTGGCGGGGTGGTAGACGCGACTGAGGGGTTGGCAGGTGCCATTCAACATGCTCCGGACGGGGGGCTAAACGGCCGACCAATTAGGGTCCAAAAAAGTGATTCACAAGCTATCGGATTGGGAAACTTCTCGCTAGAGAGGGCCTTTCCGAAATTTGCAGCGCATGGGGACACGCATGATTCGTGACGACATCAAGGCTGCGCAGGTTGCCGCGATGAAAAGCGGCGACAAGGCGCGGCTCGGCACCATCCGGCTGATGCTGGCCAAGATCAAGGACAAGGACATCGAACTGCGCACCGGCACCGCGCCGGCCGACGACGATGTGCTGGTCACCGACGTATTGCAGAAAATGGTCAAGCAGCGCCGCGAGTCGATTACGATGTTCGAGCAGGGCGGCCGCCAGGAACTCGCCGACATCGAGGCGGCCGAGGTTGTGGTGATCGAGGATTTCCTGCCGGCGCAGCTGAGCGACGATGACGCGACGGCCGCGATCAAGGCGATCGTGGTGGAACTGGGCGCCGAGAGCCTGAAGGATATGGGCAAGGTTATGGCCGCGGTGAAGGACCGGCTTGGGAGCCAGCTCGACATGAGCAAGGCGTCGGGCTGGGTGAAGGCGGCTTTGGGCTGATCAACTAGCGGCGCTGCCCACCCCTAACCCCTCCCGCAAGCGGGAGGGGAACCGAAATGGCGCCGCCTTTGCTTCTCCCCCCTCCCGCTTGCGGGAGGGGTCGGGGGTGGGCATACCGCCTATGATGGACGGACAGTTTCAGCCCCGCGACACGCAGCGCGCAAGGGAGTTGCGCAACGCCGCGACTCCTGCCGAGCGGGCTCTATGGCGCTGCCTGTCCGGTCGAAAAATCGGCGGCTGGAAATTCAGCCGACAGATGCCAGTCGGGCCTTACTTCGCAGACTTCCTTTGCCGGGAAGCCAATTTGATCATCGAGCTCGATGGATACTCGCACGATATGCGCCAAGCTTATGACGAGCACCGGGATCATTGGCTTGCCGAAAACGGGTTTCGAGTCCTTCGTTTCACGAACCGTGACGTGATGGCGAACATCGAAGGCGTCGTGAGCGAGATCGAGCGTGCTCTTGCCCTTCTACCCACCCCTAACCCCTCCCGCAAGCGGGAGGGGGACTCGTGAGCCTCACCCCGCAATGGCTGGACGAACTCCGTTCGCGGATCACCCTGTCGACCCTCATCGGCCGCACCGTGAAGGTCACGCGCGCAGGTCGCGAGTACAAAGCCTGCTGCCCCTTCCATAACGAAAAGACCCCCAGCTTCACGATCAACGACGAAAAGGGTTTCTACCACTGCTTCGGTTGCAGCGCGCATGGCGATGCGATCCGATGGATGACCGACCAGCGCGGGCTGTCGTTCATGGATGCGGTCAAGGAACTCGCCGCCGAAGCCGGGATGGAGGTTCCCGCCGCCGACCCGCGCGCCGCGAAAAAGGCCGAGGAGCAGGCGAGCCTGCGCGATGTCGTGCAGGGGGCCGCCGACTGGTTCACCCAGCAGCTGGGCAGCAGCAATGGCGCCCCGGCGCGCGACTATCTCACGAAACGCGGCATTTCTGACTCGACTCGCGCCGCCTTCGGCTTCGGCCTCGCCCCCGACAGCCGCAGCGCGCTCAAGGAAGCGCTCAAGAATTTCCCGACCGCAATGCTCGTCGAGTCCGGCATGCTGATCGCGGTGGAGGACAAGGACCCGTACGACCGGTTCCGCGGCCGCCTGATGATCCCGATCCGCGACGCGCGCGGGCGCGTGATCGCGTTCGGCGGACGCATCTTGGGCGACGGCGAGCCCAAATATCTGAACTCGCCCGACACGCCTTTGTTCGACAAGGGCCGCGTCCTCTACAATATCGACAAGGCAAGCCCGGCGTCGCGGCAGACGAACCGGATCATCGTCGTCGAAGGCTATATGGACGTGATCGCGCTCGCCGAGGCGGGGATTGCCGACGCGGTCGCGCCGCTCGGCACCGCACTGACCGAAGCGCAGCTCGGACTGATCTGGCGGATGGTTCCCGTGCCCGTGCTGTGCTTCGACGGCGATGCCGCGGGACAGAAAGCGGCGATGCGCGCCGCGATGCGCGCATTGCCGCTACTCCGACCCGGCTTCAGCCTCGCGTTTGCGACGCTGCCAGCCGGGCAGGATCCCGACGACATCGTCCGCGCGCGCGGCGCCGAGGGTTTCAATATCATTCTCGACGAAACGCAGCCGCTCGTCGAACGGCTTTGGGCGCATGAGGTCGCCGCAGGGCCGCTCGCGATCCCCGAGGAGCGCGCCGCGCTCAAGACCCGCCTGCTCGCGCACGCCGATGCGATCGAGGACGCCGACGTCCGCCACCATTATCGCGAAGCCTTCCGCGAGCGGCTCGACACGCTGTTCGCGCGAAAAATGCCCGAGCGCACGCAGCGCCAGCCATGGACCCCGAACCAGCCGCGCGGCGGACAATATGGAGGGGGGAATCGCCGCTTCGGCCCCGACCCGCGATTGCAACCTCCGGCCGACGAAACGCGTTCCATCGGGCAGGCCGGGATTTCGGCGCCTTATGTCGCCGCGCTGATCGGCGGATTGCTGCGTTACCCCGAAGCGCTCCGGCGCAACGAGGAGGCGCTGACGCGGCTGCCGGTGAGCGATTCAAGCGACGCCGAACTGCTCGGCGTAATGCTTGACAGCGCAATGCGTCAGGAAGGGCTTGATTGCGAGGGGTTGCTTGCCATATTGGAGCCAATGAAAGTGTATAATAGGGCGATGACATTGCTCAGAGCCGACGGAATGCACTTCTCGTTCAATCGCAGGCTGGAAAGCAAGGATGAGGCCGCAGCAGCGCGGGAAACGGCGCTTCGCGACCTTGACGAATATATCGGCGTGCTCGTGACACAGCCCGAAATCCGCTCTCGGCTTGCCGAGGCGACCGCGGATTACATGCGCACGATGGACGACGAAGGCCATGCTCGGCAGCAAAAGCTGCGTGCGATGGACGAGGATTTGACCCGCCGACTGGCCGCGCTGTCCGACAGCAGCGACCAGTGAAGACCACTTTAATGCCCGCAGGCAGGAACACTATATGGCCACCAAAAGCACCGCAGCCGACACCGATACCGACACCGACGGCCCGCTGATCGACCTCAACGAGGCCGACGTCAAAAAGCTGATCGCGCGCGGCAAGAAGCGCGGGTATTTGACCTATGACGAGCTGAATGCGGCGCTGCCGCAGGACGAAATGTCGTCCGAGCAGATCGAGGATATCATGTCGGCGATCTCCGACATGGGCATCAACATCGTCGAAAGCGACGAAGATGTGCAGGAAGAGGCCGACGCCGAACCCGACGACGAAGTCGATGTCAGCGCCGGCACCGGTTCGGTTTCGAACCCGGCGATCGAAAAGAAGAAGGAAACGGTCGATCGCACCGACGATCCCGTTCGCATGTACCTGCGCGAAATGGGCGCGGTCGAATTGCTCAGCCGTGAAGGCGAAATCGCGATCGCGAAGCGCATCGAGGCCGGCCGCGATACGATGATCCTCGGGCTCTGCGAAAGCCCGCTGACCTTCAACGCGATCATCGACTGGTCGAACGCGCTCAACAATGGCGAGATGCAGCTGCGCGAGATCGTCGATCTGGAAGCGATGCTGTCGAAGGACCCGGCGCCCGAAAACCTTGAGGAAGAAGGCGCCACGGACAACGGCGAGATCAGCGAAAAGACCGCCGGCGTCTCGTTCAAGGACGAGGACGAGGTCGAGGAAGAACCCGCCGCCGACTCGGATGACGAGGATGGCGAAAGCTCGTCGGGCAAGCGCGAAACCTTCGAAGAGGATGAGGAAGACAACACCCTCAGCCTCGCGGCGATGGAAGAGCTGCTGAAGCCCGACGCGCTCGAAAAATTCGCGAACATCACCAAGAGCTTCAAGGCCTTCTCGAAGCTGCAGGACGCGCGCCTCGAGTCGCTCTCGGGCGGCGAGGAATTCCCGTCGGCATCGGAGAAGAAGTATCACAAGCTGCGCGAGGACCTTACCGCGCAGGTCGAGGGTGTGCAGTTCCACAACACCAAGATCGAATATCTGGTCGACCAGCTCTACAGCTACAACCGCCGCCTGACCGCGCTCGGCGGCCAGATGCTGCGCCTTGCCGAACGCCACAAAGTGCCGCGCAAGTCGTTCCTCGACAATTATGTCGGGCGCGAGCTCGAAGAAAACTGGATCGATGGCGTCGGGTCGATCGACAAGAAATGGGCCGCCTTCGCCGAGAATGAAGCCGGCGCAGTCGACCGCATCCGCATCGAAATCTCGGAAATCGCGCAAGCCGCGGGCATGAGCCTGACCGAATTCCGCCGCGTCGTGAACATGGTCCAGAAGGGCGAGCGCGAAGCGCGCATCGCCAAGAAGGAAATGGTCGAGGCGAACCTGCGTCTCGTGATCTCGATCGCCAAGAAATATACGAACCGCGGCCTGCAGTTCCTCGACCTCATTCAGGAAGGCAATATCGGCCTGATGAAGGCGGTCGACAAGTTCGAGTATCGCCGCGGCTACAAATTCTCGACCTATGCAACCTGGTGGATCCGCCAGGCGATCACCCGCAGCATTGCAGATCAGGCAAGAACGATCCGCATCCCGGTCCATATGATCGAGACGATCAACAAGCTGGTGCGCTGCAGCCGCCAGTTCCTCCACGAAAGCGGCCGCGAGCCGACCCCGGAAGAAATGGCCGAGCGTCTGTCGATGCCGCTCGAAAAGGTCCGCAAGGTGATGAAGATCGCCAAGGAGCCGATCAGCCTCGAAACGCCGATCGGCGACGAGGAAGACAGCCACCTCGGCGATTTCATCGAGGACAAGAATGCGGTCATCCCGGTCGACGCCGCGGTGCAGTCGAACCTCAAGGAAACGGTTACGCGAGTTTTGGCGTCGCTTACCCCGCGCGAGGAACGCGTGTTGCGCATGCGTTTCGGCATCGGGATGAACACCGATCATACGCTCGAAGAAGTGGGCCAGCAGTTCAGCGTGACGCGCGAACGCATCCGCCAGATCGAGGCAAAGGCGCTCCGCAAGCTGAAGCACCCCTCGCGCAGCCGCAAGATGCGCAGCTTCCTCGACCAGTAGTACGAAAGGCCCCGCTCCAACGGGGCCTTTTTTTGGCGATCATTTCGTTTGCAAATCCGCTGGCTAATGGCTGCCTTTGGGGTGGGAAGCGGCCGTAAGAGTGGGTGCGCGGGTATCCCCTCCCGCAAGCGGGAGGGGCAGCGAGGCTTGCCAGCTTGCTGGCTAGCCGCAGCGGGGTGGG
>NZ_JBOHHT010000046.1:0-45119 GCF_050725655.1 Sphingopyxis sp.
ACGAAGCGCAGCACCAGCGCCGAGAGGATCAGCCAGCCTGTGGAAACGAGGATCGCGGTCGGCAGCGACGCCAGATCGGCGATCAGGCCGAGCGTATAGGCGCCCAGCGCCATCGCGCCGAAGGTTACCGCTTGATAGATCGACAGGCAGCGGCCGAGGATTTCCTCGGGGGAACGCAGCTGCATTGCGACGTTGAGCGTCGTCAGCGTCGACACCCACGCGCCGCCCGCGACAAAGGCGGCGACGATGACCCACGGCACGCTGGCGGTCAGCGCGACCGGCAGCATCGCGGCGGCAAAGATGAGCGAGGCGGCGGTCACCACCCGGTCGCTGCCCCAGCGGTGGCGTGCCGAGCTCACCAACAGCGCACCAAAGATCGACCCCGCACCAAAGGCGGCAAGGCATAGCCCATAGGTGACCTCGGTCCCGTGCAACCGGTCGCGCACGAGCGACGGCAGCAGCGCCTGGAATCCCGCCGCGCCGAAGCCGAAGGCGAAGCCGCGGATCAGCACGCGGCGTACCGGGTCCGAATGCGCGCAGAAACGGATGCCCGCGGCGATCGCGGTCAGCATCGACGTGCGGCGCCGCGGCGTGGTTTCGGGATGCCAGCGCAGCAGCACGACGATCAGCACGATATAGCTGATCGCATTGAGGCCAAAGGCCGCTGCCGTCCCGACAATCGAGATCAGCAGTCCGCCAAGCGCCGGGCCGACGCTGCGCGCGAGATTATAGGCGATGGTGTTGAGCGCGATCGCTTGCGGCAGATCCCTTGGCCCGACCTGCAGCCGCACCGACGCCTGCCACGCCGGGCCATTGAGCGCTGTGCCGCACCCGACCGCGAGGGTGAAGAAAAGCAGGGTCAGCGGTGTGATCGCGTCGAGCCAGGTCGTCAGCGTCAGCGCCGCCGAGACCAGCAGCATCCCCGTCTGCGCCGCGAGCATCACGCGCCGCCGGTCGAAATTGTCGGCGATCGCGCCCGCGAAGATGCCCAGCAACAGGATCGGGATCGTCGCACCCGCCTGCACCAGCGCGATCAGCAGGTGCGATTGGGTGAGTTCGGTCATCAGCCACGCGGCGGCGACCGACTGGATCATCGACCCCATGTTCGAGGCAAGATTCGCGATCCAGATCGCGCGAAACGCCGGATAGCGGAACGGCGCGAGCGCGGAGGGCGGGGGTGGCGTGTCGGGACTCACGTGTCGTCGCGTAACCCGGCCCGTCACCCCCGGCAAGGCCGCGCTATTCGGTGAGTTCGAAAGCGGCCTCGGACCCTTGCGCCGACGACGGCCCGACCCACAGTCGGAACTGGCCGGGTTCGCTGCCCCAGCTCATATCCTGCCGCGTGAAGGCGAGATCTGCGTCGGTCAGGGTGAAGCGGATCGTCCGTTTCTCGCCCTTCTTGAGGCTGATCTTCTCGAAACCCTTCAGCTCCTTCACTGGCCGTGTTACCGATCCGACGAGGTCGCGGACGTACATCTGCACGACCTCCTCGCCATCGCGCACGCCGCTGTTGGTCACCGTGACGGTCGCGGTCAGTTTCTCTCCCGGACGGATTTTCGCCTTGTCGAGCGTCACCGGCGAATAGGCGAAGCTGGTATAGCTGAGGCCGTAACCGAACGGATAAAGCGGGGTGTTCGGCGTATCGAGATAGCGCGAGACATATTTGGCGTTCGGGTCCTCGGGCTTGATCGGCCGCCCGGTGTTTTTCATGTCGTAATGGATCGGCACCTGCCCGACATTGCGCGGGAAGGTCACCGGCAGCTTGGCCGACGGGTTATAGTCGCCATAGAGAACATCGGCGATGGCATGGCCGCCCATCGTGCCCGGATACCATGCCTCGAGGATCGCATCGACATTGGCGTCGGCCCACTCGATGCTGTTCGGGCGACCGCTCATCAGCACGAGGATGATCGGCTTTCCGGTCTTCTTCAGTTCTTCGAGCAGCGCCTGCTGGTTCCCTGGCAGGTCGAGCGAGGTGCGGCTCGCCGCTTCGCCGGTCATGTTCCAATGCTCGCCCATCGCGGCGACGATGACGTCCGATTTCTGCGCGAGCGCGATCGCTTCGGCAAAACCGTCGCTCTTGCCCGCATCGGCGAACTGATAGCCGGCGCCCTTGGCATAGGCGATCGCCGTGCCCTTGGGCGCGCGCGCCTGCATCCCTTCGAGCAGCGTCACCGGCCGCTCCTTGCGGTCGCCCGCGGCGGACCAGCTGCCGATCATATCCTCCTTGCTGTTGCCGAGCGGTCCGATCACCGCGATCGACCTGGCGGTGGCGGCGAGGGGCAGGGCATTGTCCTTGTTCTTCAGCAGCACGATCGACTTGCGCGCGACGTCGCGTGCCGCCTCGAGGAAGTCGGGGCGATAGATGGTCGCCTTTTCGCGCGCCTGGTCGGAGTAGCGATAGGGGTCCTCGAACAGACCGAGGCGATATTTCATTTCGAGGATCGCCTTTACCGCGTCATCGACGCGTTTGACGTCGACTTTACCCTCGGCGACCGACTTGGCGAGGTGGTCCATGAACACCGCGCCCTGCAAGTCCATGTCGACCCCGGCGTTGATCGCCTGCTCGCCGGCCTGCTTCAGGTCGCGCGAATAGCCGTGCGGGACCATTTCGTTGATCGACGTGTAATCGGTTACGATGAAGCCCTTGAAACCCCATTTTTTGCGCAGCACGTCGGTCAGCAGATAGTGGCTGCCCGATGCCGGCACGCCGTCATATTCGTTGAACGAGGTCATGAAGGTCGCGGCGCCCGCGTCGGCGGCCGCCTTGAAGGGTGGCAGATAGATGTCACGCAGCGTGCGTTCGGAGATATCGACCGTGTGATAGTCGCGGCCCGCCTGCGCCGCGCCATAGGCGGCGAAATGCTTGGCGGTCGCGAGTATCGTGTCGACGCGTTTCAGATCGCCGCCCTGGAAACCGCGCACGCGCGCAACCGCGATCTTGCTGCCCAGATAGACATCCTCGCCCGCGCCTTCGGACATGCGGCCCCAGCGCGGGTCGCGCGCGACGTCGACCATCGGCGCGAAGGTCCAGTGAATGCCCTCCGCCGACGCTTCGGTGGCCGAAATTCGTGCAGCTTTTTCAATGGCTTTAAGGTCCCAACTTGCCGATTCGCCGAGCGAAATGGGAAAGATGGTGCGGTGGCCGTGGATGACGTCGTAACCGAAAAGCAGGGGGATCTTCAGCCGCGTCTCTTCGACCGCCAACCGCTGCAGCTCGCGCGTATATTTGGCAGTGAAGGCGTTGAAGATCGACCCGATGCGGCCCTTGCGAATATCGTCCTGATAGCCCTGACGTATCGTCGGACCGGTCGAATCCCAGTCGCTGGTCAGCAGCGACAATTGCCCGACCTTCTCGTCGAGCGTCATCTTCGCCATCAGGTCGGCGATGAAGCGATCCATCTTCGGATCGGGACGCATCCAGCCTGCGGAATCCATTGGCGCCGCATCGTTCGTGCTCGTCGTGGGCTTCGCCATCAGCGGGGCAGGGGACAGCTGTCCCGCCACCATCAGGGTGGCCAGCGTCAGGCATGTCAGGTTGCGCGTCATCGGCGGCATGATTCGTCCTTCCCAGTCGGGCTTGCTTGTACATTGTCACGCGGATTGGCCGAATTTCGGCCGAAAACCGGCTGGTCCCCGATCGCATCCATCTGTGTCGCTTCCCCCTATACAGTGATCGTGAAACCGGTTACAAATCAAAAAAACAACGACAGGATTTCCCGCGATTCGTCGCTGCACCGGAGGCAAGCCGGTCAGCGAATGAGGCGAAAGCGGGGAATGTCGGGGCGCTTAAAAGGGAGGATGCCGTGAAGTTTTTGCATGATTTTCAGACCGTTTCCGCACGCCAGTCGCGCGCTCGTTCGCTTGCCGCTGCGCTGGCGTGGAGCAGCGCCGCCGCGGCGCTCGCCGTGGCGGCCGCGACCCCGGCGCAGGCCCAGGTTTCAGGCGCATCGCTGCGCGGAACGGTGAAGGCCGAAGGCGGCGTGTCCGAGGTGACAGCGATCAACGTCAACACCGGCCTGACGCGCACCTCGACGGTTAGCGCCAGCGGCAGCTATGGCTTTTCCTCGCTTCCGGTCGGCACATACCGCCTCGAATTCACGACGTCGCAGGGCAAGCGCCAGACCGACGAGTTCACGCTTAATGTCGCGCAGAGTGCGGTGCTCGATTTCGACTTTTCGCAGCCCGATATCGCCGAAGGCGGTGATGATGCGATCATCGTCACGGGCAGCCGCCTCCGCTCGATGGAGGGCGGCGAAGTTGGCACCAATATCTCGCAGCGGCTGATCGAGCAGCTGCCGCAGAACAACCGCAACTTCCTCGCGTTTGCCGATCTCGCACCAGGCGTTCAGTTCATCACGAACGGCACCGACCAGTCGCGCCTGCAGGGCGGCGCGCAGGGAAGCAATTCGGTCAACATCTTCATCGATGGCATCGGACAGAAGGACTATGTCCTCAAGAATGGCGTTACGGGTCAGGATTCGACCCAGGGCAACCCGTTCCCGCAGCTCGCAATCGGCGAATATCGCGTCCTTTCGTCGAACTATAAGGCGGAATATGATCAGGTCAGCTCGGTCGCCATCACCGCAGTGACCAAGTCCGGAACCAATGAATTTCACGGTGAAGCTTTTGTCGATTTCTCCAACCAGAGCCTGCGCGATCGCCGGCCGAGCGAGAATTTCCCGACCTATATCCCCAAGACGCGCACCAAGGATTTCCAGTTCGGCGGCGCGCTCGGCGGGCCGATCATCAAGGACGTGCTGCATTTCTTCGTGACCTATGAAGGAAAGCGCCGCATCAATCCGCGCGACGTGACGCCGGGTCTCGAATTGCCGGTCAGCTATTTCCCCGAAAAATATCGGTCGGCGTTCGGGCCGCGGAACGAAACGTTCGACGAAAATCTGTATTTCGGAAAGATCAACTTCACCCCGACGTCGAACGATCTGTTCGAATTTTCGGTCAAATATCGCGATGAAAGCGGCGAGCAGTTCAACAGCGGCTTTGCGGCCTTCGAAACGCGGACGCTCGCAAAGGTCGAGGAATGGCGCGGCCTCGCGCGTTGGGAGCATACCGCCGATACGTGGGTCAATGATTTCAAAGTCGCCTATGAAGACGTGACTTGGGGGCCACGCCCGGTCAATTTCGGCAATATTTCGATCTTCAACGCGACAGTGCCCAACACGCCGCCGGTAACGGGAACCCGTACGGGCGATATCCTGCGCATCGGCGCGGGCAGCAATTTTCAGGACAAGGGCCAGAGTGGCTGGCAGGTCTCGAATGATTTCACCTGGACCGGCCTCGAGAGCCACACCTTTAAGCTCGGCGTGAAGGCGAAGTGGGTCGAGCTCAACACCAACACGCAAAATGGCGTGAATCCGGTGTTCAACTATAATGTGAACTACGCGCCGGGCGGCGCGTTTAACGATACCATTCCCTATCGCATGACGTTCAGCGCGCCGGTCAACGGCGGCGATCCCAATATCACGTCGAAAAATTTCCAGTTCGGCGTCTATGCGCAAGATGATTGGGAAATCGACGACCGGTTGACGCTGAACATCGGCCTGCGCTGGGATATCGAGCGTACGCCCGCGTTCCTCAACTATGCGCACGATCCCGCGATTGCGGAATTCGTTGCCGGCCGCGCGTCATACACCGCCGCGAACGGCACCGTCACTCCGCCGTACACAAACCTGCGCAACGCCAATTTCGATATCAACGACTATATCTCGACGGGCAGCGAGCGGAAAGCATTCAAGGGCGCCTGGCAGCCGCGTCTGGGCTTCACCTATGCGCTTGACGATGAAAAGCGGTTCGCGATCTTCGGAGGCTATGGCCGCTCCTATGACCGCACGCAGTTCGACTTCATCCAGCAGGAATTGGCGCAGGGCCTGTTCGCCGGGCGCACGTTCAACTTCAACAACCCCGGCGACACGCGCAACACCTGCGTGCCGAGTGCGACTTGTATCGCCTGGAATCCCGCGTATCTGACGCCAGAGGGTCGCGATGCCCTGATCGCGGGTCTCCCGATCGGAGCCGGGCGCGAGCTGCGCTTTATCAAGAACGACCTTAAGACGCCCTATTCGGACCAGTTCAGCTTGGGCGTTCGCGGGAAGTTCAACCTGCTCGACCTCGAAGTCGGCTATAGCTATGTCGAGAGCCACGACGGCTTTGCTTACGTCCTTGGCAACCGTCGCCCCGACGGCAGCTTCTTCCCGGCTACGGGCCGTCCCGATGCGCCTTTCGGTAACCCTCCTGCGCCGTTCGGCAGCATTATCCTTGGCACCAACGGGATCGAAACGCGCGCCAACACGGCCTATTTCAAGCTGACCAAGCGCTACACCGAATTCTCACCATGGAGTCTGGACGCGACCTACACCTTCACCGATGCCGAGGAAAATCGTCAGTTCGGCGAGACTTTCTCGCTCGATTTCCCGGGCATCGAAAATTATCCCTTCATCTCGGCAACCGGCGTGCGCAAGCATCGTTTCGTGATGGCGGGCACGGTGGATATTCCGCTGGGGATCACCCTCTCGGGCAAGTTCCAGATCGCGTCGCCCAAATATCTCGCCGCGCTCGTCGATACGCCGGGAACGCCGCCGAGCCGTGACGTCACCTCGATCCAAACCAAGGGCAATGGCGATCGCTGGGGCTATCGTCAGATGGATCTGTCGCTCACCAAATATGTCCCGCTCGGCTTCCTCAGCGAAGACTCGCGGCTCCGCTTCCGCATCGACATCATCAACCTGTTCAACGACCGCAACTATGGCGGTTTCAGCGCCGCGACCGGTCTGCGCAACCAGAATGATCTCAGTCTTGATGGTCCGCCGCGGACGATTAAGCTATCGGCCGGCTTCCAATTCTGACCGGCTGACCAGGCGCCCGGCCCGCACCCCCCTCCCGCGGGCCGGGCGCCTCATTTTTTGGAGTATCGAATGTCGTTTCGTATCGGGGCATCGCTCCTGCCCCTGGTCGCGCTGACTGCAGCATGCACCGCCACTCCGGCGCCCTCGACCGTCGCCCCCGCCGCGAAATTGCCGCCGCTGACCGAGGCGGCCTTTTCGGAAGAGCTGACCGAGCGCACCTTCCGCTATTTCTGGGACACCACCGACACCGAGCGGTGCCTGGCGCCCGATCGCTGGCCGAGCAACCCCTTCTCGTCGATCGCGGCGACGGGCTTTGCGCTGACCGCTTATGGTATCGGCGCCGAGCGCGGCTATGTGACGCGCGCCGACGCGGCGCTGCGCACACGCGACTGCCTGCGCTTCTACTGGAACGCACCGCAGGGGCCCGATGCGGCGGGCACCACCGGCTACAAGGGCTTCTTCTACCACTTCCTGAAGAATGAAGACGGCACGCGGTACAAGACCAACGAGTTGTCGACGGTCGATACCAGCCTGTTCCTCGGCGGCGCGTTGTTCGCGCAAAGCTATTACGACCGGAACGACCCCGTCGAGGCCGAGATCCGCGATCTTGCCGAGAAAATCTACACGCGCGTCGACTGGACCTTCGTCCAGCGGACCAACACCGGCACCGAGGCACGCAACCTGGCGGGCTCGCACGGCATCACCATGGGGTGGAAGCCCGAGAAGGGGTTCGAGACGCACGACTGGGTCGGCTATAACGAAGGCATGCTCGTCTATGTGCTGGCGCTGGGTTCGCCCACGCATCCCGTCGGCAAGGACGCGTGGGACAAGGGCTGGGCCACCGATCTCGAAAAGGACTGGGGCACCTATTACGGCCAGCAGCATCTGCAGTTCGAGCCGCTGTTCGGGCACCAGTATAGCCATGTCTGGGTCGACTTCCGCGGCATCCGCGACGACTTCATGCGCGGCAAGGGCATCGACTATTTCGAGAACAGCCGCCGCGCGACGCTGGTGCAGCGCGCCTATGGCGCCGACAATCCGAACAAATGGACGGGCTATAGCGCGGACATCTGGGGCTGGACCGCGTCGGACGGGCCGGGATATTCGAAGGACAAATATAGCGTCGGCGGAACCCCGCGCTTCTTCAACAGCTATATGGCACGCGGCGTCAGCGCGATCCGCGTCGTCGACGACGGCACGGTCGTCCCCACTGCAGCGGGCGGCTCGGTCGCTTTTGCGCCCGAGGTGGCAATCCCCGCACTGATGGCGATGCGCAAGCAATATGGCACCCGCCTCTATACGCGCTACGGCTTCAAGGACGCGTTCAACCCCAGCTTTACCTTTGCCGGTACGGATACGGGCAGCGGCGCGGTCGATCCGGTCGACGGCTGGGTCGCCAACGACTATCTCGGCATCGATCAGGGGCCGATCCTTGCGATGATGGAAAATCATCGCAGCGGTTTCGTGTGGAAGGTCATGCGCAAGAACCCGCATATCGTCCGCGGATTGAAGCGCATCGGCTTCACCGGCGGCTGGCTCGATCAGGCGAAGCCGGAGTAGCGTCCCCCGGCTTTCGCCGGGGAACAATCAGCAGCCCTTCCCGATGCAAAGGTCCGCCAGCACCGGATAATGATCCGACGGCAGTTTTCCGCCATTCTGATCGGTCAGCGTCGCGTGACGCAGCACCTTCACATCGTCGCTGACGAAGATATGGTCGATCGGGCTAGGGTCCATCTGCGCGATCTTGAAGCCGGTGAAGGTGCCGAGCGGGCCATAATGCGGCGTGCGGCTGATTATGCGGCTGTCGCGGAGCGCGCCCTTGCCCGGCTCGACGATCGCGGCATAGGGATTGCTCGTCGCGGGGCTGTTGAAGTCGCCCATCAGCACCGCGGTTTCGTTCGCCTTGCGCTGCCCGTCGATCCAGTGGCGGATCTGGCGGGCGCTTTCCTGGCGCGCGACCTCGCCGATATGGTCGAAATGGGTGTTCACGACGAGCAAGGTGCGTTTCGCGCTCCGGTCGTGCAGCCGCGCCCAGGTTGCGATCCGCGGCAGCGCGGCGTCCCAGCCCTTGCTCGGCGTATCGGGCGTCGGCGACAGCCAGAAAGTGCCCGATCCGACCAAGGCAAAGCGGTCGCGACGGAAACCCAGCGGTGAATATTCGCCCTTTTCCTTGCCATCGTCGCGCGCGACCCCGACGAATTGATAGCCGGGAAGGTCGGCCTCGACCGCCTGTTTCTGGTGCTGCAGCACCTCCTGCATCCCGACGAAATCGGGCGCCTGATAGGCGACGAGCGCGATCAGCGCACTTCGCCGATGCGGCCAGGCGTTGTCACCGTCCGAGGCGAGGTCGAGGCGGATGTTGTAGGTCATCGCCTCATAATGATCGGCGCGTTCTTTCGCGGCGGCGGGGAGGGCAAGCAGCGCCGCGGCGGCGAGGATCAGGATTTTTTTCATCCGAGGTTCCCTCCATTGGCGACGATGACGCTGCTGTAGAAGCGCGCGCTGCGCTTCGGCGTGCGGACCTGCGTTTCATAGTCGACATGCACGATGCCGAAGCGCTTCGAAAAGCCCAGCGACCATTCGAGGTTGTCGAGCAGCGACCACGCCATATAGCCGCGCACGTCGACGCCCTTTCTGATCGCGTCGCCAATCGCCGAGATGTGCGTGCGGAGGTAATCGCAGCGCAGCGGATCGTCGATCCCGTCGGGACCAGCGGTCGGCGGATCGTAGAAGGCCGCGCCGTTTTCGGTGATATAGACCGGGATCTCGCCATAGGTGTCGCGGAACCAGACGAGCATGTCGGTGAGCGCTGGGGGATAGACTTCCCAGTCGGTCGTCGTGTGCGTCGCGACCTGTTTGACCGGCGAGGCACCGACCGGCCACTGGTTCGGGTCGGCCTTGACGACGTTGCGCGTATAATAGTTGATCCCGATGAAATCGACCGGCTGGCAGATCGCCTTCAGATCCTCGGCGGACCATTCGGGCCATGCCTCGCCGAACACTTCCGCCAGTTCCTCCGGGTAGCTGCCCTTGAGCGCCGGATCGAGATATTGGCGGTTCATATATGCGTGCGCGCGCGCCGTTGCGGCAATATCCTCGGCGCTGTCGCTTGCCGGATATTTGGGCTCGATGTTGACGACAAGGCCGATCTCGTGCGCGCCTTCGCTACGATACGCCTCGACCGCCGCGCCGTGCGCGCGCATCAGATTGTGGCTCGCGATCGGCGTTTCGAACAGGTTGCGATGTCCGGGCGCGAGCGCGCCATGGAGATAGCCGCCGTCGGTGATCACCCATGGCTCATTGAGAGTGACCCACTTCTTCACGCGCCCGTCGAGGCGGCGGTACATCACCGAGCCATAGTCCGCGAACCAGCCGGCAATATCGCGGTTGAGCCAGCCGCCCCTGTCGTCGAGCGCCACGGGCAGGTCCCAATGGTGCAGCGTCAGCAACGGTTCGATGTCGTTCTTCAGCAACTCGTCGACCAGCCGCTCGTAAAAATCGAGGCCGGGTTCGTTCACGCGCCCGGTGCCCTCGGGCAGCACGCGGCCCCAGTTGACGCTGAAGCGATAGGCTTTGAGCCCCAGTTCCTTCATCAGTGCGACGTCGGCGGGCATGCGGTTATAATGGTCGCACGCGATGTCGCCCGTGTCGCCTTTTACCGCCATCAGCCGCGGGTCGTGGCTGAACCGCTGCCAGATGCTCGCGCCCGCGCCGTCGGCAAGCGGCGACCCTTCGATCTGATAGGCGGCGGTCGCCGCGCCCCACAGGAAATCGTCGGGGAAGACACTCTTGCTCATTTTTTGTCCTTGTTGGTGATCGTTGGGGAGGGAAGCTTTTGCTCAAGCAACCAGGCATAGAGCGCCGGGTCGTCATAAGCGGGATCCCAGGCGTTGTGGCCGAGGTCGGGATAGATGGTCAGGCGGACCTTGCGGCCGCCGCAGGCGCGGATCGCGCGCGCCATGGCAAAGCTGCCTTCGGGGATAACGACATCGTCGCGGTCGCCGTGGAATGCCCAGATGGGCAGGTCCATCAGGCGGCATGCCTCGCCGGGATTGCCGCGTCCGGCGACTGCGGCCACCGCCGCGAACCGTTTCGGCTCGGCGATCGCCCAGCGCCAGCTCGCATGGCCGCCGCGGCTGAGGCCGGTGAGATACACGCGTGCCGGGTCGATGCGATACGTCTTCGCGATATGGTCGACCAGCTTGTCGAGCTTCGGGATGTCCCAGTCCTGATCGGTGCCGAGCAAAGGCGACACGGTGAGGAAAGGAAAGGCAGGGTCGCGCTCGGCGATCTTGGGAGGGCCGTGAACCTTGACCTTCGCGACATCGTCGCCGCGCTCGCCCGAGCCGTGGAGGAAGACCAGCAGCGGATATTGCTTCGCCGTGTCGGTCAGATAGCCCTTTGGCACGAACAGCTGATAGGGATAGTTTCCGGCTTCGATCGCCGGCTGCGCTGTCTGACCTTCGACCGCCGCCGCGGCTCTGGTCTTTGCAGCGGCGGGCGATGCGGCGAGGGCAACCCCCAGCAACGCCGCGGTCCAATATGTCATGCGTCTGTCCTTTGTTGAAGGGCTCATCCCTTGACGCTCCCGGTCAGAAGGCCGCTCAGATAAAAGCGCTGGAGCGCGAGGAAGAGGATGAGCACGGGCAGGGTGGTGACGACCGCGCCCGCCATCATCAGCTCATTGTCCTGCACATGCTGGCGGCTCATCGCGGCGAGCGCGACGGGCAGCGTGTAGAGATCCTGGTCGGCGAGAATGATCAGCGGCCACATGAAGTCGTTCCAGCTGCCGAGGAAGACGAACAGCGCGAGCGTGACGACGATCGGGGTCAGGATCGGCAGTATGATGCGGCGGAGGATCTGTCCTTCGCTCGCGCCGTCGATGCGTGCCGCCTCGATCATCTCGTCGGGGATCGACAGGCAATATTGGCGGACGAGGAAGATGCCGAAAATCCCCGCGAGCCACGGCACCAGCGCGCCGGCATAGCTGTTGACCAGCCCCATCGCCTTGAGTTCGAGGAACAGCGGCAGCATCCCGATCTGCCCCGGCACGACGAGCGCCGCGACGAGCAGGCGGAAGGTCGCATCGCGGCCCTTGAAGCGCAGCTTGGCAAAGGCATAGCCCGCGGGGATCGTGAAGAGCAGCGCGAGCCCCGTCGCAAGCGTCGAGATCAGTAGGCTGTTGAGCAGGAAGCGCCCGATGCCGAAGGTGCCGAACAACATGCGGTAATTGTCGAGGCTGGGGTCGCTTGGCAGCAGCGGCGGCGGGAATTGCGACGCCTCGCCGCGCGCCATGAAACTGACCGAGAGCATCCACAGCAGGGGCGCGATCGTTAGCAGTGCGACGAGCGCGGCCAGCAGTGTGACCGACCAACGGCGGAGCGTCATATCGCGCCTCCGCTTTTCGCCAGCCGCAACTGCACCAGCGTTATTGCGAGAATGCAGAGGAAGAGCAGGAAGGCGACCGCCGCACCCGACCCGAGGTTCCACCATTTGAACCCTTCCTCATACATGAAATAGAGGATGGTGACGGTCGACTGGGCCGGGCCGCCCTGCGTCATCACATAGGGTTCGGCGAAAAGCTGGAACATGCCCGCGACAGTCAGCACCGACACCAGCAGCACCGTCGGCGCAATCGCGGGCAGGGTGACGTGGCGAAGGCGCGTGAGCCCTCCGGCGCCGTCGATCCGCGCCGCCTCGTCGAGTTCGCGCGGCACCGTCTGGAGCGCGGCGAGGAAGATGATCATATTATAGCCGAAGGTCTTCCACCCGACGAAGATCAGGATCGCCGGCAGCGACGCATGCGGATCGCCGAGCCAGTCGATCGGCGCAATGCCGAACAGCGACAGCAGGTAATTGACGAGGCCATAGCGCGTGTGGAGCAGGTAGCGCCATACGACCGCGGTCGCGACGAGCGTCGTCACATAGGGCGCGAACAGCGCGA
The DNA here is from genome assembly GCF_050725655.1 of Sphingopyxis sp. Lineage (GTDB taxonomy): Bacteria > Pseudomonadota > Alphaproteobacteria > Sphingomonadales > Sphingomonadaceae > Sphingopyxis. The sequence continues at coordinate 12,808 of NZ_JBOHHT010000046.1, forward strand.
CGCGCCACACGGGCCGCCATTTCAGCCAGCGCGAATTGACGAGCATCGCGGCGAACAGCGACAGCGCGACGATGAAGGGCACGCCGAAGCCGACGAACAGCAAGGTGTTCGTCACCGCTTTCCAGAACAGCGGATTAGCGATCAGTCTTTCGTAATTATCGAAACCGACGAAGCGCAAATTTCCGATGTCGGCGAGCGCATAGATGTCGAAATCGGTGAAGCTGAGGAGCAGCGACGCGATCGCCGGCAGCACGAAGAACAGGATGATCGCGGCGAGCGCGGGTGACGACATCGCCCAACCCGCGCGCGCTTCGCTTGCCCGTCCGGCCGCGCTCGCGCTTTCGCTGGTTCGCCACTGCGCGGTCAAAGTGCGCGGCCTTTCTCTAGCATCCAGCGCCGCTTTTCGAGCAGGCGATCGGCGCGAACGTCGATTTCTTTTGCGGCCTCGTCGACGCTATATTGCCCGCGCACCATACGTTCGGCGACGATCTGCATCTCGGTGACGATGCGCTCCCACTCGGGCACCTTGGGCAGCGGGGTCGCATGGTCGAGTTGGGTCGCGAAGGGGGTGACGATCGGGTCGCCCGCGAGCCCCGCTTCCGCCCAGACCGACCGTCGCGCGGGCAAATCCCCGGTGAGTTGCTGAAATTTGAGCTGCGCGGCGGGCGTCATCAGCCGCGACACTAGGTCCCACGCTGCATCGCCTTGGTCATTACCCGCGAACACGACGAGGCTCGACCCGCCCGGTGCCGCCGATCCGATGCCGTCGGGGCCGGGATTCGGCGCGGTCGCCCAATTGTCCTGCATCGCCGGGGCAAGGCGGGTCTTCATATCGCCGATCGTCCACGGGCCCGACAGGAACAGGCTGAAATAACCCTTCGCAAATTCGTCCCATATGTTCGAAATCTGGGCCGAGGATGCCAGCGGCGCCAGCCCCTCATCGAACAGCGATTTATAGAACGCCAGCGCCGCCTTGAACTCGGGGTCCGAAAAGGCGCCGCGTGCGCCGTCGTCGCGCAGCATCCGTGCCCCCGCCGACAGCGCGAGCGTCGTCAGCTGCTCATATTCGTTGAGCGGGTAGAGCAGCGCGTAATTGCCCGTGCCGACCTGGCGCTTCACCTTGTGCAGCGCCGTCTTCCATCCGCCCCAATCCGACGGCGGCGCGCCATATCCGGCGCGTGCGAACAGATCCTTGCGGTAGAATTGCAGCCGCGTATCGACATACCAGGGGACCGCCCAAGCCAGCCCCGCGATGCGATTGGTATCGACCACCGCGCCGAACTGGTCGTCGAGCAGCCCCAGCGCGCGATCTGGAACCGGCGTGATCGCGCCGATCGCGGCGAGTTCGGCGATCCAGCTGTTGCCGACCTGGCCCACCGTCGGCAGCGATCCGCCCGCAAAGCCCGTGAGCAATTTCTCATGTGCGGCGGTCCACGGCAGCGGCTGAACCGTGACCGGCGGCGCGTTCGCGGGCCAATCGAACGTTTTCAGCAGTTCGGGCAGGCTCGCGGCTTCATTGCCCATCGCCCAGACGGTCAATGCGCCGTCGCCACGCGCGCCGCAGCCGGTTAGCAGCGAAGCAAGGGGCAGCGCCGCGAGCGCGCCCGTCAGATGGCGCCGCGTCAGCTGCATAGGCATGGCCGCGCCGGTTGCATCATGTCGGCAAGGCTCCCGCCGCGGCGACGCTCGCCGGCGTTGCCGCCCCGCCCGTCGTGCCCCGCGCAACCAGCGTCGGGGTCAGGATCGTCGCGCTCGCGCCGCCCAATGTTTCGCCGCGAAGGATCCGCAGCAACATCATCATCGCGGTCGACCCTAGCCGGTCGATCTTGACCTGCATCGTCGTCAGCGAGGGATTGAGGTGGCGCGCGAGCGGGATGTCGTCGAACCCTGCCACCAACACGTCGCCGGGAACCGACATGCCGGCATTGGCGAGCTCAGCCATAAGCCCGACCGCCATCTGGTCGTTCGCGGCAAAGACCGCGTCGGCGGGCAATTGTCCCTGCACGAGCAACCGGCCGGCCTGTGCGCCGCTCTCTTCCGAAAAATCGCCGGGCAGGATCGCGGGGTTCGAAATCTTGGCGATTTTCGCCATCGCGTCGACAAAGCCGCGCTGGCGGTCTCGCGCGTCGCGGTTATGCTTCGGCCCCGCGATATGGACGATCTGCCGCATGCCGCGCGCGAGCAGCGCCTCGGTCATCGCATACGCACCGCGATAATTGTCCACCGCCACAAACGGCAGGTCGAGCGAGCCCGCGTCGTAATTGAGCAGCACCGTAGGGAGCGCGGGGTCGAGATAGTCGGAGAGCAGTTCGGGTTTTAAATCGGGCGGCATCACGAGCAGCCCGTCGACGCGCCCGCGCATCGCCGCGATCGCGGCGGCGGTTTCATGTGTGCTGCCGTGCATGTTGCCGAGCAGCAGGTGCATGCCCGATTCATGCGCAACCAGGTCGATGCCGCGGATGATCTCGGAGAAGAATTCGCCGAACAGATCGGGCAGGATGACGCCGACGGTGTCGGTCTTGCGCCGCGTCAGGCTGCGCGCGCCGCTGTGCGGAACGAAATGAAGCTTCTTTACCGCGGCCATCACCGCCGCTTTGGTCGGGGCGGTGACATTGCTGTGGCCGTTGATTGCGCGCGATGCCGTGGCGACCGAAACCCCCGCTTCGCGGGCGACGTCTCTCAATGTTGCCATGTCGCTGGCCCCCTTTCCCTCATATGGCGCCGGGTCGCCTTTGCGACTCCAGTCCTCTTCTTTCGCCGGGCGCGGAAACGGTCATAACGTAACCGGTTACACAGGCGAAATGCAAGGTCATTCCCCCGCCTTTCCCAACGCGTGGCCTTCGGCGTCGAACAGGTGAAGATGTTCCGGGGCAAAGGACGCGGCAACCGCATCGCCCTCGTCAAGGCCGCCGTCGTCGCGCAACTGGCAGGCGATCGGATCGTCGCGTTCGCGTCCGCCCAGATGTACGGTCGCCAATCCGCCGAGCCGCTCGATAAAACGGATCGTGAAGGGCAGCGCATCCGGCGCGTCGCCGATCGCGATGTCTTCGGGCCGGATACCGATGGACAGCGGGGTTCCGGCCGTCAGCGCCGCCGCAAGCGGGGGCAGGGCGATGCTGCGCCCGTCGTCCAGCGTTGCGCGACCATCGGCGGCGACGGTTGCGGGCAAGATATTCATCCGCGGCGTACCGAGGAATTGCGCGACGAAGATGTTCGCCGGCCGCGCATAGAGTTCGCGCGGCGTACCGACCTGCTCGATCCGTCCGTCGCGCAGCACGATGATGCGGTCCGCGAGGGTCATCGCCTCGACCTGGTCGTGCGTGACGTACAGCGTCGTCGTGCCGAGCTGGCGGTGCAGGCTGGCAAACTCGTATCGCATCCGGACGCGTAAATCGGCGTCGAGGTTTGACAGCGGCTCGTCGAACAGGAAGATCTGCGGCTGGCGCACGATCGCGCGGCCGATCGCGACACGCTGCCGCTGTCCGCCCGACAGCGCGGCAGGCTTGCGGTCGAGCAGCGCCTCGATGTTCAATATTTCCGCCGCGCGCTGCACGGCGTCGTCGATCGCGGCCTTGGCCGCCTTCGCGATCTTCAACCCGAACGCCATATTTTCGCGCACCGTCAGATGCGGGTAAAGCGCATAGGATTGGAAGACCATCGCGATACCGCGCTCCGACGGCGGCAGGCTGGTCACGTCGCGGTCGCCGATGACAATGCTACCGCCGGTCAGGTCTTCGAGCCCTGCCACGGCCCGCAATAACGTCGACTTTCCGCACCCCGAGGGGCCGACGATCACCGTGAACTCGCCGTCGGCGACGTCGATCGACACGCCTTTCAGCACCTCGGTGGTGCCGAAGCTCTTGCGCGCATTGCGGATCGACAGTCCGGCCACGGCCCCCTCGCCCTCGAGGGTCAGTGAACGGTCACGCCCGCGCTCGCTTGCCGGGCCGGGGCCCGTCCGGCGGCGATGGCGAAGACGCAGAGCATGGCATAGCAGGCGGCGGGCAGGATCAGCGCGGCGGCATAGCCGACCGTGCCCGACAGCAGGCCGATGAAATAGGGGATCACCGCTCCGCCGACGATCGCGGTGCAGAGCAGCCCCGAGGTCGCTTCGGCGCGCGCGTTCGAGCGTTCGAGCGTCAGGGTGAAGATCACCGGGAACATGATCGAATTGAAAAGGCCGATCGACAGCGCGACGAAGCCGGCGGTCACGCCGCCGACAAAGACGACGTAGAGGCAGAGCAAGGCGGCGATGGCGGTGAAGGCCACAAGCATCTTCGATGCCGAGAAGCGTGCGAGCAGCACCGATCCAATCGCGCGGCCGACCATCGCGCCGCCCCAATAAAGCGCGACTGCCTTTCCTGCCTCCTGCAACGAAACGCCGGAGACGCCGTCGTTGCCCATGATCCAGCCGAACGTGCCAAAGGCGGCGTCCGACTGCCCCCAGATCGCATCGCTGTTGAGGAACAGCGCCATCTGCGTGCCGATCGCCACCTCGGCGCCGACATAGAGGAAGATCGCAAGCCCGCCGAGCAGCGCCCAGCGCGACGAAAATGCCTCGTGGATCAGTTCGCCCATTCCGGCGCGCTCGCCGATCGGCGCGGGCGGCACCGCTTCGTTGACGATCCGCCGGCTGACCCAGAAGAACAGGAGCAGCGCGACGATCAGGCCGCAAATCCAGAAATAGGCCGAATCGATCCCAGCGAGCGCCTGCGCGCGCACGGCGTCGGTGACCACCCTGCCTTCCTTGACCTCGACGCCCTCGAGAAACAGGTGCGCGCCGATCAGCGGACCGAGAAAGGTGCCGAAGCTGTTGAACGTCTGGCTGAAGGTCAGGCGGAAATGGCTGCGTTTCGGATCGCCCAGCGCCGCCGCGAGCGGGTTCGCCGCGACCTGCAAGATGGTGATGCCGCTCGCGAGGATGAAAAGTCCGGCGAGTACGAGCGGATAAATCGCAAGGTTCGCCGCCGCGAGCATGACGAGGCAGCCGACCACCATCGTCGACAGCGCGGTCAGGATCGACGGCACCGAATGGAAGCGGGCGATCAACGCGGCGGCGGGAAAGGACATCAGGCCGTAAGCGATGAAGAAGGCCGAGGCTGACAATTGCGCCTCGGCGTCGCTCAGCGTGAAGATGCCCTTCACCGCGGCGACCAGCGGATCGATCAGCGACGTGATGAAACCCCAGGCGAAAAACAACACGGTGACCGCGGCAAAGGCCGCCATGGCATTCGACCGGCCGCCGCTATGGGTGGTCGCCTGGCTGGGCACGTTCATCCGGAATATCCTCTTCGCCGAAACTATGTTATGCGCAGCGGTCTAACGAGCGGCCGCAGGCAATGCAATCGGTTACATTTTTCGGCCTGCCGCCTCGTTTTTCCGTGCCCCCGCCGATGATCCAGCCCCACGCGAAATAATCGTTCGTCACCCACTGGCGCGCGCGGGCCTGACTGGTTACATGGGCCGCCACCAAACGAATCGCGTGTGCCGCCCGGAAAACCGGGGCAGGCGCCGCCCGCACCAGAAAGTGGCACCCATGGAAATCATCACCGGCCTCACCTTCGACGATGTGCTGCTGGTGCCCGGCGCGTCGGATATTTTGCCGTCGGACGCGAACCTGTCGACCCAGCTCACCAGTGAAATCAGCCTCAACATCCCGATCCTCTCCTCGGCGATGGACACGGTGACCGAGGCCGACATGGCGATCCTGATGGCGCAGATCGGCGGCATCGGCGTCCTTCACCGCAACCTCACGATCGAGGAGCAGGCGGCCGCAGTCCGCCAGGTGAAGCGCTTCGAAAGCGGCATGATCGTCAACCCGATCACCATCACCCCCGACGCGCCGCTGTCCTATGCGATCGCGCTGATGGACCAGCACCGGATTTCGGGCATCCCCGTCGTTGAAACCGGTGGCAAGCTCGTCGGTATCCTCACGCACCGCGACGTGCGCTTTGCCGACAATCCCGGCCAGCCGGTTCGCGAGCTGATGACCGCCGAAAATCTCGCTACGGTGCGCGCCGGGGTCGAGCAGGACGAGGCGCGCAAGCTGCTGCACCAGCGCCGCATCGAAAAGCTGCTTGTCGTCGACGATGATTATCATTGCATCGGCCTGATCACCGTCAAGGACATGGAAAAGGCGGTCAATTTCCCCGACGCGACGAAGGACGCCAGCGGCCGCCTGCGCGTTGCGGCGGCGACGAACACCGGCGACAGCGGCATCGAACGCGCCGAGGCGCTACTTGAGGCCGAGTGCGACCTGATCGTCGTCGACACCGCACACGGCCACAGCAAGGGCGTTGGCGAGACCGTCGCGCGGATCAAGAAATTGTCGAACCGCGTTCAGGTGCTCGCGGGCAATGTCGCCACGGGCGACGCAACGCGCGCGCTGATCGACGCGGGCGCCGACGGCGTGAAGGTCGGCATCGGGCCGGGCTCGATCTGCACGACGCGCGTCGTCGCGGGCGTCGGCGTGCCGCAACTCACCGCGATCCTCGACAGCGTCGAGGCGGCGTCGAAGCTGGGCGTGCCCGTGATCGCCGACGGCGGCCTCCGCACCTCGGGCGACATCGCCAAGGCCCTCGCGGCTGGCGCATCGAGCGTCATGGTCGGGTCGATGCTGGCAGGGACTGCCGAGGCGCCGGGCGAAACCTTCCTGTTCCAGGGCCGCACGTATAAAAGCTATCGCGGCATGGGCAGCGTCGGCGCGATGGCGCGCGGCTCGGCCGACCGTTATTTCCAGCAAGACATCAAGGACCAGATGAAGCTGGTTCCCGAAGGCATCGAGGGCCAGGTGCCGTTCAAGGGCCCCGCGAAGGATGTGATCCACCAGATGGTCGGCGGCGTGAAGGCCGCGATGGGCTATACCGGCAGCCGTACGCTGAAGGATTTCCGCGAGCGCGCCAAATTCGTGCGCATCACCAACGCGGGTCTGCGCGAAAGCCATGTCCACGACGTCGCGATCACACGCGAAGCACCGAACTATCCGGCGGGGTAATCTGCCCCGTCGTCATTGCTAACGCCGCGAAACAATCCAGAGCGGATATACACCGCACTGGACTGTTTCGTCGCTTCGCTCCTCGCAATGACGGGGAAGAAAGGTTGAACTCATGACCCCCGCTGCGCGCGTCCAGACTGCCATCGAAATCCTCGATGCCATCGCCATCTCCGCGCGCGACGGCGGAGCGCCTGCCGACGCGATCTTTGCCGAGGCGATGCGCGCGCGCCGCTATGCCGGATCGAAAGATCGCCGCGCGATCCGCAACCATGTCTATGATGCTATCCGCAGCGTGCGGTCGGTGCCGGCCTCGGGCCGCGCCGCGATGCTTGCGCTTGCCGATGCCGATCCCGAACTAGCCGCGCTGTTCAATGGCGCACCCTATGGCCCGGCAGCCATTTCGGCCGACGAACCGCGCGCCGAAACCGGGATCGCCACCACCGCGCTGATGAAACTCTTCGACCCGCTCGTGGGAAAGGCGGAGCGCGAGGCGATGCTGGCTCGCGCGCCGCTCGACTTGCGCGCCAACCGACTGCGCTCGAGCCGCGACGAACTCGCGTTGATCTTTCCGGACGGCGAAGCGATTGCCGGCCTTGCCGACGGCTGGCGCCTGCCCGGCGAAACTCCAGCGGTCCAGCACGCCTCCTACGCCGAGGGTCAGTTCGAGGTGCAGGACGCCGCGAGCCAACTTGCCGCCGCCGCGCTTGACGCTCGAGCCGGGCAGGTGGTCATCGATCTGTGTGCCGGCGCGGGCGGCAAGACGCTCGCGATCGCTTCGGCGACGGGCGACGAAGCCGCGATCCTCGCCTGCGACACCAATCGCGCGCGGCTTCAGCAATTGCCGCCGCGCGCGCACCGCGGCGGGGCAACGGCGATCGAAACGCTGCTGCTCAATCCGGGGCAGGAACGCGCGATGCTCGCCGACCGGATGGGCAAGGCCGATCGCGTAATCGTCGATGCTCCCTGTTCGGGCAGCGGCACCTGGCGTCGCAGCCCCGAACTGCGCTGGCGCTCAACCCCCGCGCGGCTCGACCGTCATGTCGCCGACCAGGCGAAACTGATCGACATCGGCGTCGATCTTGTAGCGCCGGGCGGCAAACTTCTTTATGCTGTCTGCTCGATCATCACGCGCGAGGGGCGGGCACAGGTGGACGATTTTCTGAACCGGCATCCCGGCTGGACGGCCGATGACGGCTATCTTCCGGATGGCGTCGGACGCGCCGCAGGGGCGGGGTATCTGATGACTCCGGGCCATGACGGCTGCGACGGATTTTTTCTCGCACGACTGACGGCACCATGTTAGCATCGCCTGCAATGAAGCGATGGGAGAATGCGATGCGCGTCGGTTTTTTGGCTCTAACTGCGGGTTTGATCCTCGCCAGTCTGCCCACCGCGTCCGATGCGCAGCGCGCCGATAACGACATCTTCCCGCGCTCGATAGCGCTCCAGCAAGAAGGTCACAAGGCGCAGGACTCCGGCGATCTCGACGCCGCCATCGGTTTCTATGAATCGGCGCTCGCCGCCGACCCGCGCAATCGGTCGGCGATCATCGCGCTGGCGCAGGTCGCACGCGCGCAGGGGCTGCCGGGCAAGGCCATCGGCCTCTATCGCGAGGCGCTTGTCCTCGAACCCAACGACATCGTCGCGCTGACTGGGCAGGGCGAAGCGCTCGCCGACAAGGGCGCTCTCGAACTCGCGCGCGAAAAGCTGGTCGAGGCGCAGCGCGTGTGCGGTGAGAAATGCCCACAGGTCGCCGCGCTCGAAAAGACGATCGCATCGAGCGCGTCGAAGCGCGTCGTTGCCGCCGAAGTGCTGGTGCCGAAGCCGGTTGTCGCCACCGTCGGGACGGCCAGCAACAAGAATTGATCGAGGTCAGGCGCCGAGCGCGCGCGCCAATGCTACCCATTCGGCGACACTGACCGTCTCCGCGCGCCGCGTCGGCTCGATCCCCAGCGCCTCGGCCGCGGCAACCGCACCCTCGACGCCCTTCAGGCTCTGTCGCAGCATCTTGCGCCGCTGGCCGAATCCCTTTTCGGTGAGCTTCGACAGCAGTTTCGGGTTTACGCCTTCGGGCTGATCGGCCGGTGTCACATGGACGATCGCCGACATTACTTTCGGCGGCGGCGTGAAGGCCGAGCGATGGACTTTCATCGCGATCTTCGCGGTCGAGCGCCACTGTGCGAGCACTGCCAGCCGCCCATAGGCGTCGGTCCCGACGGGCGCGACGATGCGTTCGGCGACCTCGAGCTGGAACATCAGGGTCAGCGACAGCCAGCGCGGCGGCCAGGCCGCGGGCTCCAGCCAGCGCGTGAACAGCGCGGTGCCGACGTTATAGGGCAGGTTCGCGACGATATGATAAGGCGCGCCGCCGGTCAGCGCGTCGACATCGACCGCCATCGCGTCGTCGGCGATCACCGTCAGCTGCCGCGGAAATGCTTCGCCGAGTTCGGCGAGCAAAGGCAGGCAGCGGTCGTCGCGCTCGACCGCGATCACTTTCGCGCCGGCGCGCAGCAGCGCGCGCGTCAGCCCGCCGGGACCGGGGCCGACCTCGAACACCGTGGCGCCGTCGAGATTGCCCGGAATCGCCGCGATCCGATCGAGCAATTGTTCGTCGAACAGGAAATTCTGCCCCAGCGCCTTGCTCGCCTGCAGGCCGTGGGTGCGGACCGTCTCGCGCAGCGGCGGCAATTCGGGCGCTGGTCGGGCCGTCACTTCGCCGGCGCGTAGCTGCGCTCGCGTGACGTGGCGAGCTGGGCGGCCATCGCGATCGCCGCGATCGTCGGCCCCGGATCGGCGGTGCCGGTGCCCGCGATGTTGAACGCCGTACCATGGTCGGGCGAGGTGCGGATGATCGGCAGACCGAGGGTCAGATTGACGCCGTCGTGGAAATGCAGCGCCTTGAACGGGGTCAGTGCCTGATCATGATAGGCGCAGAGCAGCACGTCATATTGCGCACGAACCGCGGGTGCGAACAGACTGTCGGCGGCGAGCGGGCCGTCGACGATGATCCCTTCCGCGGCGAGCTGCGCGACCGCGGGCGCCATGATCCGCTCTTCTTCGCTGCCCAATTGGCCGCTCTCGCCCGCGTGCGGGTTGAGGCCGGCAAGCGCGATGCGCGGCGCGTCGATTCCGAAATCGCGGCGCAATCCGCGCGCGACGATCCGCGCCTTGGCGACGATCAATTCGGCGGTCAGCCGGTCGGGCACTTCGGACAGCGGGATATGCACGGTCAGCGGCACGACGCGCAGGCTTGGCCCCGCCAGCATCATCACGGCATTGGTCGCGGTGACGCCGCAGCGTTCGGCGATGAATTCGGTCTGCCCCGGATGCGTATAGCCGATGCCGTGCAGCGCATATTTGGAGACCGAACCCGTGACGAGCGCCGAACTCGCCTGGTTGCGGGTCAGCCCGATCCCAGTCTCGAGTGCATGGAGCGCGCAGGTTGCCCCCGCCGGGGTCGGCACGCCGGGGGTCAGCGGGCCGCTGTCCTCCAGATGCCAGACGGGCAGGGCATCGTCAAAGGCCCGCACCACCTCGTCCATGTCGCCGACGCGCGCGACCGGGCCGTCCCAGACGGCGGCGATCGCCGCCGCGTCGCCGACGGCGACAAAGGGGGGCAGGTTGTTTTCGCGGCGCGCGGCCCAGGCGCGGGCCGTGACTTCGGGGCCGACGCCGGCCGGGTCACCCATGGTGACCGCGATCGGACGTCGATTGCTGTAATCAGACATCAGCTATATTCGATCACGGCATCCCGGCGGAGGTCGCGCAGATAGCGCTGGGCCCGCTTGTTGACCTTGTCTTCCAGCAATTTCTGTTCGATCTGCTCGAGGTTCGGGGCGGTCGCGGTCTGCGGCATGTCGCGGCCGCAGAGCACGAGGACACTGACGCCTTCGTTCGCAGCGCCGAACGGCTGCGTCGTCTGGCCGATCTGCAGGCTGGCCAGCGTCGCTTGCAGCGGGGCCGGCAGCGCGCGCATCTCGATATTGTCGCGCGACACGACCGCGGCTCCCAGGCTCTGCGCCACCGCGTCGGCGGCACCGCAACCGGCGATACCGCGCGTCTTTTCGGCAAACTGGCTCGCCAGTTCAGAGGCTTTTGCCGCCGTGATGCCCGCCGGGAAATCGAGTGAAATCTGCTTGAGGCTGAGGATCGCGTCGCGCGGATCCGCGGTCAGCACCTGACGCCGGTCGATCATCAGCATGATCGAAACGCCGCCCGGAACCTCGATCGGGCCGACAAGCTGGCCGGGCTGCATCTGCGTTGCCGCCTCGCCCATCGATCCGGGCAACTGCCCACCCTTTACCCAACCCAGGTCGCCGCCGACGACGGCGGTCGATGCTTCCGAAAACTGGCGCGCATAGGCGGCGAAGCTGCCGCCCGCCTGCAACGCCTGGATGATCTTCTTCGCATTTTCGCCGACCGCGGCAGCGGTTTCGGGCGTCGACGACAGATAGATTTCGCCGAGGTGGAACTCGTCCTGCCCCTTGGTTCCGGTCATCTGATCGGCGACGATCTTGACCTCTTCGGTCGACACGTTGGTGGTCGACTGGATGTTGCGCGACAACAGGCGGTCCCAGGCGAATTCGCCGCGGATCTGCTGCTTCACCGCCGCCGCCGACGAGCCTTTCGTCGCGAGATAGGTCGAAAACTGGTCGGGCGTCTGTTTGAACCGCGTGGCAAGGCGGGCGAACTGATCGTTCACGACATTCTCGTCGATCGTGATCTCGGCCGCCTTGGCTTCCTGAATCTGCAATTTTTCGTCGATCAGGTTGCTGAACACCTGGCTGCGCAGCCGTTGGATTTCCTCGGGCGGCAGTTCGACATTGTTGTTGGCGATGCGGATCAGCGCCATGCGCTGCTCGATGTCGGTCGCGGTGATGATCTCGCCGTTCACGGTGGCCGAGGGGCGATAGACGTTCGGCTTTGCATCGCCGAAAAGCTGCACATTGCCCGGGATGTTGAGGCTGGTCGTCGGAACGTCACTGTCGGCAACGGTCTGGGCCAGCACGGGCGTAACGCCGACGGCGGCCAAGGCGATCAGGCCGGTCATGGTCGAAAATTTGGTCATCTTTACCCTATTCGAGAAAGTCCGACGCTCCGTATCAGCGGAAACGCCCGATGGTCCAGCGCAATCCGCCATTGGAGCCATTTGATGCCCGCAGTTACGCCGCACACGCTGAACCTAGGCTGAGCGAAGGGGAACCGCCGTTGGGCTTTAAGGAGACAAAGGATGCGCATGCGCGGTCCGATTCTGTCTCCTTTGTCGCTTTAAGCCGGGGAGCGTATGCCGACGAGGTCAGAGAACGGACCGGAGGTTGGCATAGCGGAATAATGTAGGAAAGGTGCATTTTGCGGGATGGGATGTCGGCATCGGGGTGGGAAGCGGACGTTGCTTTCCGTCATCCCGGGCTTGACCCGGGACCCGCCTTTTTCTTCAAGACAGGCAGGCCCCGGGTCAAGCCCGGGGTGACGTCGTTTGGGTTGGCAACGTCCACTTCTGGTCGTCAGCTGTCAGAACCCCAGATTACGGAACGCGATGCGGAACGAGAAGCTGTTGCCGCGCCGCGCGTCGCCGGTGTCGGCATAGTCGCGCCGCCAGGTCAGCGCGATCGACAGGCACTCGTCGTCATAGGCGACACCCAAACGGTGACGAATCGGTTCGAATCCGTCGGCGCTGCTCAGCGGATCGTCGGTCCGCTGCGTCAGATCGACGATCGCCGATCCGAAGACCGACCAGTTTTGCGCCACCGCGACGCGTCCGCCGACACGCGCTTCCTCGCGGTCCTGCAACTCTTCGCCGAGCAGCAAAATGTCGCGGTTGAGCCGCGAATAGCCGAGCACGGCATAGGTCGAGCGGCTGCCGATCGTCGCGTCGAATTCGTTGCGGCGGATCGCGAGGTTATCCTTGTCGAGCCGGTAGCGGTGGGTCAGACGCAGAAAATCGCGATAGGCAACCGTGGTGCGCCCGACGATGTCCGACGTCCGGTCGGTCAGCCCCGTGCCGTCGGGAAACAGGCTGGGCTTGTCCGACAGGCGATAACTCTGGCCGACGACGCTGCTGATGTTGAAGCCCGGCCGGCTGTAATTCCATTCGACGCCATAAGTGATGCGCGCGCCGTCCTCGAACCGGTCGTGGCCGTTGAAGCGGTTGATCGCGAACAAATTGCTGTCTTCGAGGTCGAAGGCGCGCGAATCCTCGTTCGGGATGTCGAGATTCTTGATCGGCGGGGTCGCGACGATCTGGACGCGCGGAGTCAGCGTCTGGGTGCCGCCCGCGAATTCGCCGACAAAGGGCCAGCGCATGTCGGCGGCGACCGCGGCGATTCCGCGCGCCTGCCAGCCCGATTTGCCGCGATAGCCGGGGATGGCGGTCAGCAGATTTTCGTCGCTGTGATACACGTCGCCGCGGACCAATGCGGTCAGCGTCACTTCCTGGCCCAGCCCCGTCAGCCCGCGCAAATTCCATTGCGCCCCGGCAAAGGCGCGTTGCGTATCCTGCCCCGCGGTGCGCCCGATCGCGAGTGTGTTGAGCTGCAGTTCGAACTGGCCGCCAAAGATCGGATCGTCGAGGCGCTGGCGATAGTCGATGATCGGCAATGCGATCGGCTGCTGGCCCTGTTCGTCGTTGCGGCGCAGCGTCTGTGTCGCCCAGCCGGCGATCGACAGATAGGAGTTGCCCCCGATCCGCTCGAGCTCGAAGGTCGAGCGCAGCCGGTCGTCGCGGCTGATGTCATAGCGGCGCATGAAGGTGCGGTCGGTCGCGATGCGGCCCGAATAGGTCAGGCTCCAGCGCGGATCGAACTGGAACTTGCCCGCGCTTTCCAGATAGCCGCGAAAGCGTTTTTCGCTGTCGGGGTCGTCGCCCGTCAGCGGGACGAGCGAGCCATAGGTCGCATAGCCGTTGATGCGGAACGAGCCGATGTCGGTCAGCGCGCGAAACTCGCCCTCGATCATCGGCGCCGCGCTGGTGTAGATATGCGGCGTGATCGTGACATCGCGGTCGGGTGCGAGGCGCAGATAATAGGGAACCGCGATTTCGAACCCGTTGCTGCGGTCGAGCCTGATTTCGGGCACCAGGATGCCGCTGCTCGCCTCGTTGTTGATCGAATGGCTGAGGCCGGGAAGCGGGATCAGCGGCAGGCCGAAAATCTCGACGCGCGCGCCCTTGTAGCGGACCTTGTTCTTCGCCCGGTCGTACATCACCTTTACGGCGCGAATCTGCCAGCTCGGGTTCTTGGGACAGCCTTCGTCGTCCTCGACCGGACAGGGCGTATAGGCGGCATTCTCCAGCTCGATATTGCCATTGTCGAACCGCGTGCCCCTGATCGCCGCCAGCCGCGATCCATTGTCGAGCACGACGAGCATGTTTTCGACTACCCCGTCGCGCAGCGTGTCGGTCAGCTCGATCTTGTCGCCATAGGCGGTGTCGCCTTCGGGGTTCTTGATGACGACATTGCCTTCGGCGAAGACCTGGCCCGTCTTGCGGTTCCAGGTGACCTTGTCGGAGCGCATCTCGATCGCTTCGCGGTTCATCTGGACATTGCCCTCGGCAATGACGACTTCGCTGTCGCTGTCGTAATTGAGGTTATCGGCGGCGAAACCGATCTGGTCTTCGGTCTCGACCGCGGGCGCATCGGTCGTCGTCGGGACGACGTCGGGGGTTTGCAGGTCGGGCTGCCCCGTCACCTCGGCCGACTGGGGCGATTCGTCGTTCGACTGGGCCAGCACGGGGCAAGCGGCCAAGGCCACGCCGCTCGCCGTCGCCAGCCAGAACGGCCGCGCACGCGCTGCCCGATGGAACAAAGCCCAGCTCATTTAATCCCTTTGTCCCGAACCCTATATCGACGTTTCCCGGCTTGGACCGGCAGCTTTGTTTTTGCAACTCGCAAGCGAAACCCCTATCGGTCCGCCACGTTCCAATCAATCACCGCATAAGAAAGTTAAGGCATGGACATTCAGTTTGTCGCGCAAATCGATGCGTCTGCCGACGTCGTCGCATTTCCGGTCCGCAAGGGCGAGGCCGGCCCACTCGGCGCATTGCTCGGCGCCGCGGCGGCGCAGGCGCGCTTCGAAGGCGCCGCGGGCGCGATTGCCGAGACCGCGGCGATCGACGGCGAACAGGCGAAGCGCCTGCTGCTTGTCGGCATCGGCGAGGGCAGCGAGCAAGACCTCGAGCGCGGCGGCGCGGCGCTGACGGCGAAACTGCAGACGAGCGGTGCGACCGCGGTCCATGTCGATTTCGCGAGCACGGGTCAGAGCGATACCGACGACGTCCTCGCCTTCGCGATGGGCGCGCGCTTGCGCAACTGGCGCCTCGACACCTATCGCACGCGCCTCGCCGATACGGCGAAGCCAAGCCTGAAGACGGTTACGATCGCGTCGCCCCACGGCGACCTGTCGGGCCGCTGGGCGGAAAATGAAGCGATTGCCGACGGCGTGGCGCTGACGCAGACGCTCGTCGCCGAGCCGCCGAACATCCTTTACCCGGAGACGTTCGTCGATCGCTGCCAGCATCTTGCCGACCTCGGCGTCGAAATCGAAGTGCTCGACGAGCGCCAGATGAAGGCGCTCGGCATGGGCGCGCTGCTCGGCGTTGCGCAGGGCTCGACGCGCCCGCCGCGGCTGCTCGCGATGCGCTGGAACGGCGGCAATCCGGGCGACGCGCCGGTGGTCTTCATTGGCAAGGGCGTCACCTTCGACACCGGCGGCATCAGCATCAAGCCCGCCGCGGGCATGGACATGATGAAGTGGGACATGGGCGGCGCGGGCGCGGTCGCGGGCGCGATCAAGGCGATCGCAGGCCGCAAGGCGAAGGCGAATGTCGTCGGCGTCGTCGGCCTCGTCGAGAACATGCCCGACGGCAATGCGATGCGTCCCGGCGACGTCGTCACCACCATGTCGGGGCAGACGGTCGAGGTGCTCAACACCGACGCCGAAGGCCGCCTTGTCCTCTGCGATGCGATTAGCTGGGCGCAGAGCGCCTATAATCCCAAGGTGATCGTCGACCTCGCGACCTTGACCGGCGCGATGGTGATTTCGCTCGGGCATGAATATGCGGGCATCTTCGCCAACGACGACACGCTTGCGGCCGACCTGCTGGCGGCGGGCGAGGCCAGCAACAACAAGCTGTGGCGCTTTCCGCTGTCACCCGCCTATGACAAGCTGATCGACAGCCCGATCGCCGACATGAAGAATATCGGCCCGCGCGAAGGCGGCTCGATCACCGCTGCGCAGTTCCTGAAGCGCTTCGTCGGCGAAGGCGTCGCATGGGCGCATCTCGACATCGCGGGCGTGGCGTGGGGTGACAAAGACGGTCCGGTGTGGGCGAAGGGCGCGACGGGTTACGGCGTGCGCCTGCTCGACCGCTACATCGCCGCCAACCACGAAGGCTGAGCAAGTCAGAAAGCAGAATAGGGGGCAGGGAGCATGGCGCGCGTCGACTTTTACCGGCTGACCCGCGACCCGGTCGAACGGGTGCTCCCGGCGCTTGCGACGCGCATATTGGCAAACGGCGACCGCCTGCTGGTGGTCGCCGCGTCCGCGATGCAGCGTCAGGCGATCGACGAGGCGCTGTGGACGCTCCAGCCCGCAAGCTTCCTGCCGCATGGTATGGCGGGGTCGTCCGATGAAGAGATCGAGCCGATCCTGATTTCGGGAACACTCGAAACCTCGCCGCCCAACCGCGCCAGCCACCTCGCGCTCGCCGACGGCGAATGGCGCGACGCGGCGCTGGGGTTCGAACGCACCTTCCTGCTCTTCGACAACAGCCGCATCGACGATGCCCGCGCGCTCTGGCGCACGCTCGCCGCCCGCGATGACGTCGACAACCGCTTCTGGAAACAGGACGAGAACGGCCGCTGGTCCGAAGGACCCTGACCGCTAGTCGTCCATCAAAATGACGTCCCAGCGATATTTCGCCGGGCTGTCGAGCTTCGCGATCGCCGTGTCGGCCAAGTCGCCCAACCCCTTGTAAAGCATGTCGTTCGCGTTGGTTTCAGCATCGTCGGCAAAATACATTTGCGAAACCAGCCGGTGGCTCTTGCCATGCACGTCGAAATGGATGTGCGGCGTCCGCCGTCCGATCGGCGAGTCATAGGCTGCGGGCTTGATCGTCGTGACCCGCCATTCGCCGCCCGCGCCCGTCGTCAGCCGGGCATAGCCCTGGAAATTCGGATCGAGCGGCGCGGTCGCAACATCGTTCGGATGCGCATAGCGCCCGACCGAATTCGCCTGCCACACCTCGATCGCCGCATTGCGGACGGGATTGCCATGGCGGTCGAGCACGCGCCCGCTGACCTCGATCACATTGCCCAGCGCGCGCGCACTATGCCCCTTGATCCATGTGAGGTCGGCATCATCCTCGGTGAGTCTTTCGATCGGGTAGAAGGGCCCAAGGTCCCCGGAAGCCGTAAGGCGCAACGTTGCTTCCGCCGCTTTCGCCCCGCTAGTCAGCGCTATAGACGCCATAAGCGCCGAACCCGCAAAGGCACGGCGCGTCACTCTCTCCAGTCCGTCGGTCATGAGATGGCCCCTCTCAAGCCGCGCCATAGCATGAATCGCGCTATTTCGCAGCGTCTTTGGACCCAGACGACCTTGCAGTGCAGCAAAAGCGCGGCTAGAGGCGCGCGCATCGCAGACCATAATAACACAGGAGCTTCCCCATGGCGGTCACTCGCACCTTTTCGATCATCAAGCCCGACGCCACCCGCCGCAACATCACCGGCGCCGTCACCAAGATGCTGGAAGACGCCGGCCTGCGCGTCGTCGCCTCGAAGCGCATCCACATGACCCGCGAACAGGCCGAAGGCTTCTATGCGGTCCACAAGGAACGCCCCTTCTTCGGCGAACTCGTCGACTTCATGATCAGCGGCCCCGTCGTCGTCCAGGTCCTCGAGGGCGAAAATGCCATGCAGGCGAACCGCGACATCATGGGCGCGACCAACCCGGAGAACGCCGAGCCCGGCACGATCCGCAAGGAACTGGCCGAAAGCATTGAAGCGAACACCGTCCACGGTTCGGACAGCGACGAGAATGCCGCGATCGAAATCGCCTATTTCTTCAAGCCCGAAGAAATCGTCGGCTGATCCCAGCGGGATAACGATAAAAAAGGCCGCCGGAGCGATCCGGCGGCCTTTTTCGTTCAGTCGAGCGTCGCCCGCGCCCATCGGAAATGCGCCAATTTCGTCTCCGGCGTCCGGCTCATCCGGGCCGCCGCGCGCAGCACGTCGACCGACGCCGGGCGGCATTCCTCGTCGAAACCGTCGAAGCGCACCAGTTCCTCGGGAGTGTCTTCGTCGGTCCCCGGGGCGTTCGGTTTATGGGTCCCGCACATCGCGACCCACAATTTGACCGAGCGCAGCTTGGTGCTGGCATCGACGGGTTTGTCGTCGAAAGCCGCGAAGAAATAGGCCGAGGGCCCGGGTGGATCGTCGCTCGATGCGGCGTCTCCGTCCGGATCGTCGAAGCGCACCTGGACGATGGCGATGTCGCCGCCGGTAATCAGGACCGATCCCGCCACCGGCTTCGTCGCGATACCCGTCTCACCGTCGCGCTCGAACCATTGCCCGTTCCGGTAAAGCGCCCAAGCGGCGCATTTCGGCCAAGTCGAGACTGGCTTCGCGACATCGACGGCGCACGGACTCGCGTCGTCTTCGATCTTTTCGGGCATCAGCCAGACGCCGTTTTCGAGCGGGGGCGCACCGACGGTATCGGCGTCGGTGAACATCGGTTTTTCGGAAACGGCCACGTCGCAGCCACCTAGTACGAGGATCAACAGCGCCGCGAAAAACCGCATCGTCAAAACTCCTCGGCTATCCCCATCAGTCCGGCCAGCTTCTTCGGTGCGACCGACAGCCAGCTTTTGCGCAGCCATTCGCCGATCGCGTCCCAGTCGGTCTCTCCCCGGTCAAGGCGGACGCCGAGCCAGCCGTCGCCGAAGTAGGCGGGGCGGTAATAGCGGTCTTCGTCGAGCTCGATCAGCATCGCCTGTTCCTCGGCGCCGCTGATCTTCACCAGGATCGCGATCTTGCCGTCGCCGTGATGATCCTCGGTGAAATAGGCGAATTTCTTGCCCTTCACGATGCCGAAACACGGCATGCCGTGCGAGATCACTTCGTCGGCTTCGGGCAATGCCAGCGCGAGTTCGCGCACGCGGCTGCGCAGATAGTCGGGCGACCGTTCGCGCATCACAAAGGCGGCGAGCGTGGCGGGATAAAGCTGGTGTTCGGCGAATTGCACCCGCCGCGTGAGCGTTTCGACCGTGTCGCCGGGCAGGATCGCGACCGGCGTCTGCGCGAGCACGGGCCCTTCGTCGACGCCGGGCGTCACGATATGGACGCTGCATCCACCGAATTTGTCGCCTGCCTCGATCGCCTGGCTATGCGTGTTCAGCCCCTTGTAGAGCGGCAGCAGGCTAGGGTGGATGTTGATCATCTTGCCCGCCCAGCGGCCGACAAAATCGTCGGACAGGATGCGCATATAGCCCGCAAGAGCGACAAACTCCGCGCCCGCCGCGCGCAACTGCTCGTCGACGAGTGCGTCGAACGCATCGCGGTTCATGCCCTTGTGCGACAGGCCCCAAGCGGAGATGCCTTCGGCCTCGGCAATCTTCAGCCCCGGCGCGTCGGGGTCGTTGCTGCCGACGAGCACCAGTTCATAGGGGCAGTCTTCGGCCTTCGCCGCATAGAGCAGCGCTGCCATATTGGTGCCGGCGCCCGAAATCAGGACGGCGACCCGCGCTTTAGCCATTATGCGTTGCCGACCAGGCGCTCATTGCACTCCACGTTTCGGTGCTGCCCGTCACGGTGCAGCCCTTTTCGCCGTCGGCGATATGGCCGATGCGGAACACGGTTTCGCCGGCCGTTTCAAGTGCGGTGGTAACGCTGTCAACATCGGCTTCCGCGACGACAACCGCCATGCCGATCCCGCAATTGAAGGTGCGCGCCATTTCCTCGGGTTCGATGTTTCCCTGCGCTTGCAGGAAGGCCATCAGCCGCGGCTGGTCCCACGCATCGGCATCGACATGCGCGTGCAGGGTCTTGGGCAGGATGCGCGGGATATTCTCGAGCAGCCCGCCGCCGGTGATATGTGCGAGCGCATGAATCTTGCCGCTCTTCACCAGCGGGAGCAGGCTCTTCACATAGATGCGCGTCGGCGCCATCAGCGCGTCGATCAGCAGGATCGTCTGGTCGAACAGAGCAGGGCGGTCGAGTTTCCAGCCCTTGTCGGCCGCGAGCCGGCGCACGAGCGAGAAGCCGTTCGAATGAACCCCCGACGAAGCGAGGCCCAGAATCACGTCGCCCGCCGCAAGTTTGTCGGCGGTCAGCACCTGATCGCGCTCGACCGCGCCGACACAGAAGCCCGCGAGGTCATAGTCGCCGTCCGAATACATGCCCGGCATTTCGGCGGTCTCGCCGCCGATCAGCGCGCATCCGGCCTGCTTGCATCCCTCGGCGATGCTGGCGACGACTTCGGTCGCGACGTCGTTGTCGAGCTTGCCGGTCGCATAATAGTCGAGGAAAAACAGCGGCTCGGCACCCTGCACGATCAGATCGTTGGCGCACATCGCGACCAGGTCGATCCCGACCCCGTCATGCTTGCCCGATTCGATGGCGAGTTTCAGCTTTGTGCCGACCCCGTCGTTCGCCGCGACGAGCAAAGGGTCGTTGAACCCCGCTGCCTTCAGGTCGAAAAAGCCGCCAAAGCCGCCGAGGTCAGCGTCGGCGCCGGGGCGGCGCGTCGCACGGGCGAGCGGGGCAATGGCACGGACCAGCGCGTTGCCGGTCTCGATCGATACGCCGGCCTGCGCATAAGTGTAGGAGCCGGGTTTGTTGTGCTTGGAATCCATGGCCAGCGCGACTAACGACTCTGGCCACGAAATGCCATGATTTCCTTGTCCGGCGCCAAGCTTTTGGGCAAAGCATAGAGAAGATATGATTTCGGCTGCTTTCCCCCGCTTCGCGCCCCGCCTGAACCTCGATGCCTTTCGCCCGCGCGACTGGCGCTGGGCCGCGCTTTTCGGCCTGTTCTTCGCGATTCTGCTCGTCGGCGTGGTCGAAGGGCAGATCAGCCGCGGCGATCGCGGTATCACCCCGATCAACAGCAGCGGCGATTTTCTCGCGAGCGGCATCATGGTCGACGTCACCGGCGACAATGCCGACGATGCGCGCACCAAGGGCTGGCGCGAGGCTCAGCGTCTCGGCTGGACGCAGCTTTATCGCAAATTGAACGGCAGCGACGGCCCCAAACTTGGCGATTCGGTGCTCGACGGTATCGTCACCGCGATCGTCGTCGAGGAAGAGCAGATCGGCGCGCGCCGCTATGTCGCGCGGCTCGGCGTCCAGTTCGACCGCGTGCGCGCGGGGCAGATTCTCGGCGTCAGCGGCCGCACGCTGCGTTCGCCGCCGCTGCTCGTCATTCCGGTCTATGCAATCGACGGCATCCCGCAGGTGTTCGAACAGCGTAGCGCCTGGCAGCGCGCGTGGGCCGAATATAATACGGGGCAGAGCGCGATCGACTATGTCCGCACCGCGGGCACCGGCGCCGATACGCTGCTGATCAACGCCGGGCAGACCGGGCGCCGTGGCCGCGTCTGGTGGCGCGTGATTCTCGATCAATATGGCGCCGCCGATGTGCTGACGCCGATCGCACGCGTCGAATATTCCTATCCCGGTGGCCCGATCAAAGGCTATTTCACCGCGCGCTTCGGCCCCGACAGCAAGCTGATCTCCAGCTTCACGATGACCGGTCCCAGCCCCGCGGCGCTGCCCGACATGATGGAAAAGGCGGTCGCGCGAATGGACCGCATCTATATCGACGCGCTGGCGTCGGGCGTGCTGCGCACCGATACCTATCTCGTGCTCGAAAAGCCCGTCGAACGGGAAGACCTGCCCGAAGAGGCCGCGACCGACGAGGATGTGCTGCCCAGCGAAACCGATGCCAGCGTGCCGACGACGGCGGCCGTCGGGGCGCAGAGCTTCACCGTTCAGTACAGCTCGCCCGACGTCGATTCGGTTACCGCGACCGAGCGTGCGGTGGCGGGTGCCGCTGGCGTCCAGTCGGCCTCGACCACCAGCCTTGCGCTCGGCGGCACCTCGGTGATGCGCGTCAGCTTCCGGGGTGACCTCGCCGCGCTCAAGGCCGCGCTCGCCGCGCGCGGATTCACCGTGCAGGAAGGCGGCGGCCAGCTCAGGATCAGCCGCTGATGGCGCGCGCCGCTTCCGGCCAGATCGCACTGCCGCTCGACTGGAGCGCCGGGGGCAGCAACGACGGTCCGCTGATCGTCGGCACCAGCAACGCGGATGCCGTGCGCTATCTGCGCCATGTCGCGACCTGGCCGGTGCGCACAGCGGTGCTCACCGGGCCGCCCGGATCGGGGCGCAGCCTGATGGGCCGGCTCTTTGCCAGCGACACTGGTGGCCGCGTGATCGACGGACATGGCAGCGTCAGCGAAGAAGACGTCTTTCACGCCTGGAATGCCGCGCAATCGAGCGGTTCGCCGTTGCTCATTATTGCGGGCGCGCCGCCCTCCGACTGGAACATTGCCCTGCCCGACCTCGCTTCGCGACTTTCCGCCGTGCCGGTGCTGACAATCGGCGAACCCGATGATTGCCTCGCGCGCGACCTGATCGAAGCGCTGTTCGCGCAGCGCGGCATGGCGCTCGCGCCCGGCGTCGCCTCCTATATCGTGCCGCGGATGGAGCGCAGCTATGCGATGATCCACCGCGTCGTCGCGGCGCTCGATGCGGCTTCGCTCGAACAGGGACGGCGCGTTGGCATCCGTCTCACGCGTGAAACATTACTGTCACAAGGGCTGATCGATCCCGATCTGCTCGAACGACAGGAGAGCACCCCATGACCCTGACCGGCCAGCCGCTCCGTGCTGACAATGACCCCGCGACGGCGCTGCCGCCGACCTTTGGCCCTGGACGTTTCTTCAACCGCGAACTCAGCTGGCTGGCGTTCAACCGCCGTGTGATGGAGGAAGCGCGCAACCCCGCGCATCCGCTGCTCGAACGGCTACGTTTCCTGT
This sequence comes from Sphingopyxis sp., assembly GCF_050725655.1. Classification (GTDB taxonomy): domain Bacteria; phylum Pseudomonadota; class Alphaproteobacteria; order Sphingomonadales; family Sphingomonadaceae; genus Sphingopyxis. The sequence continues at coordinate 35,832 of NZ_JBOHHT010000046.1, forward strand.
CGATTTCGGGCAGCAACCTCGACGAATTCTTCATGGTCCGCGTCGCGGGGCTGAAGGGTCAGCAGTTGCAGGGGATCGACGACCCTTCGGCCGACGGCCGCTCGCCGGGGCAGCAGCTTGCGGAGATCGAAGCCGAGGTGAACCGCCTCGTCGATCAGCAGCAGAGCGAATGGCAATTGCTCCACCGTCAACTCGGCGAACAGGGCATCGTTGTCCACGGCACGGGGTCGGACAAGGAAGCGCTGCGTACCGCGCTCCGCCAATATTTCATCGACCAGATCTTCCCGATCCTCACGCCGCAGGCGCTCGACCCGGCACATCCCTTTCCCTTCATCCCGAACCGCGGGCTGGGCGTGATCTTCGACCTGCAGCGCAAGGCGGACGGGGAGACGGTGCGCGAGCTGGTGATGATCCCCGCCGCGCTGCCGCGTTTCGTGCCGGTGCCGGGACAGCCGGGCGCGTTCGTGCCGATCGAATTTCTGATCGAGATTTTCGGCGGCCTGCTGTTCCCCGGTTTCACGATTCGCTCGCTCGGCGTGTTCCGGATCATCCGCGACAGCGATATCGAACTGGAAGAAGAGGCCGAGGATCTCGTCCGCTTGTTCCGCACCGCGATCCGCCGCCGCCGCCGTGGCCGCGTGATCCTGCTCGAACTCGAGGCCGACATGCCGGGCGAAATCGCCGCGGTGCTCAACGCCGATATTCAGGGGCATGAGGCGATTGTTGCCAAGATCGGTGGCTTCATCGGTCTCGCCGCGCTGTCGGCGCTCGTCGACGTCGATCGCCCCGATCTCAAATTCCCCGCTTACTCGGCGCGCTTTCCCGAACGCATACGCGAACATGGCGGCGATTGCTTCGCGGCGATCCGCAGCAAGGACATCCTTGTCCATCATCCGTATGAAAGCTTCGAGGTCGTGCTCGCTTTCCTGCGCCAGGCGGCGGCCGACCCCGACGTTGTCGCGATCAAGCAGACGCTCTATCGCGCCGGCGATCAGTCGCCGGTGATTCGCGCGCTGATCGAGGCCGCGGAAGCCGGCAAGTCGGTGACCGCGGTCGTCGAACTCAAGGCGCGCTTTGACGAGGAGCAGAATCTGCTCTGGGCGAACCAGCTCGAACGCGCCGGGGTGCAGGTCGTCTACGGCTTCATCGAGTGGAAGACGCACGCGAAGATTTCGATGGTCGTGCGCCGCGAAGGGCAGGGATATAAAACCTACTGTCACTTCGGCACCGGCAATTATCACCCGGTCACCGCACGCATCTACACCGATCTCAGCTTCTTCACCGCCGACCCGCGCGCGGGGCGCGATGCGGCGCAGCTGTTCAATTACATCACCGGCTATGTCGAACCCGAACGGCTCGACCTGATCACCATGTCGCCGCTCAACATGCGCGCGCATCTTTGCGACCTGATCGACGCCGAAACCGCCGCGGCGCGGGCGGGGCAGCCGTCGGGCGTCTGGGCCAAGATGAACAGCCTCGTCGATCCCGATATCATCGACAAACTTTATGAAGCGAGCGCGGCCGGCGTGCCGATCGAGCTGATCGTGCGCGGCATCTGCTGCCTGCGGCCGGGCGTGGCCGGCCTGTCCGAAACGATCCGCGTCAAGTCGGTCGTCGGCCGCTTTCTCGAACACAGCCGCGTCTGGGCGTTCGCGAACGGCGCCGCGCTGCCGCACCGGGGGGCAAAGCTCTACATCAGCAGCGCCGACTGGATGCCGCGCAACTTCGACCGCCGCGTCGAATATATGATCCCGATCGAAAACCCGACCGTCCACGACCAGATATTGGATCAGGTGCTCGTCGCCAACCTGATCGACAATGAACAAAGCTGGATCCTGCAACCCGACGGAACTTCGGTGCGCGTCACGCCGGGAGACAAGCCGTTTAACTTGCACCATTATTTCATGACGAACGCGTCACTCTCGGGTCGCGGAACGGCACTCCACAAGCGCCACGACGTTCCGACGCTCGCCTTCAACATGCGTGAAGATTGAAAAAATTGAGCCCCCAACGTTCCTCCAAGCAGGCGGTCCACCGATCCGCCGTGATCGACATTGGGTCCAACTCGGTCCGCATCGTTGTCTATGAAGGGCCGGCGCGTGCGCCTGCGGTGATCTTCAATGAAAAGGTCGCCGCGGGCCTCGGCCGCGGTCTGGCGGTCGACGGCCGCATCGCGCCCGAAGATGCCGAACGCGGCTTGGTCGCGCTTCGTCGCTACGCGCTGCTTGCAAAGCATATGGACGTGAAGGACGTGCAATGCGTTGCCACCGCCGCGGTGCGCGATGCGGTGAACGGTCCGGAGTTCATCAAGGCGGCGGCCGAGGCGGGGCTCCAGATCCGGCTGCTCTCCGGCGAGGAAGAAGCCGAAGCGGCGGGTTATGGCGTGCTCGCCGCGATCCCCGACGCACACGGTATCGCCGTCGATCTCGGCGGCGGCAGCCTGGAACTTGCAGAAGTGTCGAATGGCCGGGTCGGCCGCCGCGCCTCCTTCCCGCTCGGCGTGCTTCGCCTGCCGGCGCTACGCAAGGATGGCGATCAGGCGTTCGAGCGCGCGATCCGCAAGATGCTGCGCGCGGCGGGCTGGCCCGACGGGATGACCGGCCTGCCGCTCTACCTCGTAGGCGGCTCATGGCGCGCGCTCTCGCGTCTCGACCTCGAACTCACGCGCGATCCGCTCGCGGTGCTCGACCAGCATACGCTGCCGCGTAGTGCAATTCGCCGCCTGATCCGCGCTTCGAAGCGGCTGAGCTTCGAGGAATTGCGCGCGATCCCCGGCATGGCGTCGAACCGCGCCGCGGCCTTGCCCGATGCGGCGGCGCTACTCGCGGCGCTCGTCAACATTCTCGACGTACCCGAAATGACGGTGTCGTCGTCGGGGCTTCGTGAGGGACTGCTTTATCAGGCGCTCGATGCGCAGACGCGCGCGCAGGACCCGCTGATCGTCGCCGCCGAATTCGAGGGGCGACGCCTTGCGCGTTTCGCGCCGCACGGCCGCGCGATCGCCGAATGGATCGCGCCGCTGTTCGACGATGAAGCGCCCGCCGACAGCCGCGTCCGGCTCGCGGCGAGCCTGCTCAGCGATGTCGCCTGGTCGGCCAACCCCGATTTCCGCGCCGAACGCGGCACCGAGATCGGCCTGCACGGTAACTGGCGCAGCATCGATATTCCGGGGCGCATCCTGCTCGCGCGCGCGCTGTATGCGGGCTTTGGCGGCGCCGATGCCGAATTTCCTGCGATGGGGACACTGGTGTCGCCCGAACGGCTCGCGCGGGCGCGCCAATGGGGGCTCGCGATCCGCCTTGCGCAGCGCCTGACCGGCGGCGTCGAGGCGCCGCTGAAGGCGAGCGGCGTGGCGCTGGTCGATGGCAAGCTGAAGCTTTGCCTCGATGCCGGCTGGCATCATCTTGCGGGCGAATCGGTCGAGCGCCGCCTGCGCGTGCTGGCGCAGGCACTCGATGCGAAGCCCGAGCTGGTGTTGCTTTAGATTTCGGCCGCGGTTGCGGCGTCGATTTCGCTCATCAGCAGCTTGCCGTTCTTGACGGCAAAGCCCATCCGGCCTTCGACGAGGTCGAGCGCGGCATGGCCGAACACGTCGTAACGCCACCCCTGCATCATCTGGATGCCCTCGCGTGCGCCGGCGGCGAGCGCTTCGAGATCGTCGCTGCGCGCGATCAAACGCGCGGCGACATTGAGTTCGCGCGCACGGATTTTCAGCAGCAGCTTGAGCAGGTCGGCGACCAGCGTGCCTTCCTTGCCGAGCCCCGGGCCGCGCGGCGCGCGCTCGGGCATCTCGTCCTTCGACATCGGCTTGGCATTGGCGATCGCGTCCATCAATCGGCCGCCGATGTCGTTCGTGCGCCAGGTTGCCGACAGGCCCCGAACGCGGCCCAGCCCGTCCTGATCCTTCGGCGGGTGCGCGGCGAGGTCGGCCAGCGTCTCGTCCTTGACGATGCGGCCGCGCGGCAGATTCTTTTGCCGCGCCTCGCGTTCGCGCCAGGCGGCGAGCGATTGCAGGCGGCCGAGCACGTCGAGCTTGCGCGTCGGGACCTTGATACGCTGCCACGCCTTTTCGGGGTCGACGCTGTAGTTCGCAGGATCGGCGAGCTTTTCCATTTCCTCGTCGAGCCAGTGGCCGCGGCCGGTCTTGATCAGCTTGTCGAGCATCATCGGGAAAATCTTGGCCAGATGGGTCACGTCGCCGACCGCATAGTCGATCTGGCGCTTGTCGAGCGGGCGGCGGCTCCAGTCGGTAAAACGCGCACCCTTGTCGAGCTGCAGCCCGATCCACGCTTCGACCAGGTTCGAATATCCGACCTGTTCGGCCTGGCCGAGCGCCATCTGGCCGATCTGGGTGTCGAAGATCGGATGCGGCGTCTTGCCGGTCAGGTTGAAGATGATTTCGACATCCTGCCCGCCGGCGTGGAAGACTTTCAGCATGTCCTCATTATCGACGAGCAGGTCGAGCAGCGGCTTCAAATCCATGCCGGGCGCCATCGGATCGATCGCCGCGGCATGGTCGCGGTCGGCCACCTGGATCAGGCAAAGCTCTGGCCAGAAAGTGTTTTCACGCATGAATTCGGTATCGACCGCGATGAAATCGCTGTTCCGAATGAGGTCGCAGAATTCGACGAGCGCGGCGTTGGTTTCGATCAACGGATGGACTTGCATAGCGCGCCTATACAGCTAGTTGAGAGGAACGGGCAGGAAAAATTGCCCGTGCTCTTCGGGTCGCGGAGCCGGAACACCGGCTGGGGAAAAAGACGAAGGGATTTGGGGCATGATGTGGCTCGGTTGGGCGCTCGCTGCGCTCGGTTTTGCGTTGCTTTTCGGGCAATATGCTGCGGGGCAGGCAGACATCTTCGTGTCGATCGCCAATCCGCGACCGCTCGACGAAGAATCGATGGTGGTGACGCTGAAGGGCTGGGGTTTCGCCGCCCAGGCCGCGCAGCCGTTCGTGACGCCCGAATCCGACCACGGCCTGTGCGACGTTCGGCTGTTCGCGACGCGGCGCCAGATGCTCGTCGCGATCGCGACCTTCGGTTTCCTGCGGCCGGTCACCGTCGCTTGGCGCGCCCATGCGGGCATCCTGCCGCTGGGAGACGCCTGATGCCCATCGTCAGACTCGGCGACGAAGGCCGCTGGACTAATTATCACGGCACCGGCACCTGCGAGGCGGCGACGCGATTCGCCTTGCGCAGCGGTGACGCGGAGCGCGGACGCGACGAGATCGCGATCGCCGCGAAGTCGGTGCAGGACTGGCTTGCGCAGGCTGAAACGGCCAAGCGCCGCGTCCGCCCGCTCGGCGCGGGCTGGTCGCCGTCGAACGTCAATATCAGTTCGCAAAGCTGGCTGCTCCACACGCGCCGCTTCAACCGCTGCTTTCGCATCGGCACCGATGACGTCCGCCCCGGCATGGACGCGGGCGCCTTGATGCTCGTCGAAGCGGGGGCGCTCGTCGACGAGGTTTCGGACAAGTTCGAGGAACAGGGCCGTTCGCTGTGGACGAGCGGTGCCGGCAACGGACAGACCTTCGCGGGCGCGTGCGCCACGGGCACCCACGGATCGATGATCGCGCGGGGCGGCATCCAGGATCATATCCGCGCGCTCCAGATCGTCACTCCCGCCGGCATCCGCTGGATCGAGCCCGACGCGGGCGTGATGAGCGATGCCTTCATCGCCGCCACCGGTTCGACGGCGCTGCGCGACGACACTATATTTGCCGCGGCGCAGCTTCCCGTCGGCTCGCTCGGTATCGTGACTGCGCTCGTCGTCGACAGTGTGCCGAAATTCCTCGTCCGTCCGATCCAGAATTTGCGCAAGGTGGATCGGGCGGCGCTGGACTGGCTCGCCGCGGGCGATTTCCGCCGCTTCTCGGCCGCCTATGCGCTCGATCGCGATCCCGACTTTGTCCAGATGATCGTCAATCCCTATAAGCCCTTCAAGCGGCCGGCGATGCTGCGTTTCCTTTATCGCGAACCGTGGCGCGACGACTATCCCCGTGCGACGCCCGGCCAGCTCGGCGCGGGCTATGACGCGCTCAGCCTGCTCGGCCGGCTGCTCAACGATTATCCGTGGGCGCGCGGGCCGTTGCTTCAGTTCGCGATGAAGCAGGGCTATGCGAGCGGCCCCGATGTCGACGCGCCGCCGGTCTATGGCAGTTGGGGGGAGGGGCTCGATACGCACCGGCCGCTCGCCGACCTGTTCAATGCCTCGGTCACCATAGACCGCGCCGACCTCGCGCGCGCCTTTGAACGCATTTGCGCGGTTTATGCCAAGCACGGGGGCTCGACCGTCGTCACCATACGCTTCATGGAGCGCGCGCAGGGCCTGCTCGCGCCCGCGCGCTTTACGCACAATGCCGTGATCGATTTCGACGGCCCGCGGAGCCAGCGCACCGCCGACGCCTATGCCCGCGTCGTCGAATGCCTCGATGCAGAGGGGATCACCTTCACCCGCCACTGGGCGAAAAGCTGCCGGCTCGACGCGGCGCGTGTCGCTGCCGACTATGGCGAGGATTTCCGCCGCTGGCGCGCCGCGCAGGGCCGTCTGCTTACCGATCCGGCGCACCGCGCGCTGTTCGGTAGCGAGGTGCTCGACAACCTCGGGCTGACCCGTTGATTTGCGCCCTCCACCCTTGACAAATCGCTCGCCGCGCTGCCTTAGGCGCGGCCATATCGGTACGTTTGCGCGTGCCTTCCCGGACATGTGAAAGACCCAAGGAAAATGCACGCCTATCGTACCCATAATTGTGGCCAGCTCCGCGCCGAGGATGTCGGCCAGAATGTCCGTGTCTCGGGCTGGGTGCATCGCAAGCGCGATCATGGCGGGCTGCTCTTCGTCGACCTGCGCGACCATTATGGCCTGACCCAGATCGTCGCGGACTCGAGCGATGCGGCTTTCGCAACGCTCGACGGCCTGCGCGCCGAAAGCGTCGTGACGATCACCGGCGATGTTGTCGCGCGCTCGGCGGAAACGACGAACTCCAACCTGCCGACCGGCGCGATCGAAGTGCGCGCGCGTGACGTGTCCGTCCAGTCGGCGGCGATCGAGCTGCCGATGCCGGTCGCGGGCGAACAGGAATATCCCGAGGATATTCGCCTGAAATACCGTTTTCTCGACCTGCGCCGCGAACGCCTGCATGCCAACATCATGCTGCGTTCGAACGTCATCGCGTCGCTGCGCCGTCGCATGGTCGATCAGGGCTTCACCGAATTTCAGACCCCGATCCTGACCGCCTCGTCGCCGGAGGGCGCGCGCGACTATCTGGTGCCGAGCCGCGTTCATCCCGGCAAATTCTATGCGCTGCCGCAGGCGCCGCAGATGTTCAAGCAGCTGCTGATGGTCGCGGGCTTCGACCGCTATTTCCAGATCGCGCCCTGCTTCCGCGACGAAGACGCGCGCGCCGACCGTTCGCCCGGCGAATTCTACCAGCTCGACTTCGAAATGAGCTTTGTCACGCAGGACGACGTCTTCAACGCGATCGAACCCGTGCTCGCGGGCGTGTTCGAGGAGTATGCGAACGGCAAGTCGGTGACCCCGGCCGGTTCTTTCCCGCGTATCCCGTACCGCGAATCGATGCTGAAATACGGCAATGACAAGCCCGACCTGCGCAACCCGCTCATCATCGCCGATGTCTCGTCGCACTTCACCGGGTCGGGCTTTGGCCGTTTCGCCGACATCGTCGCCGCGGGCGATGTCGTGCGTGCAATCCCCGCGCCCGCCACCGCGGAGAAGAGCCGCAAATTCTTCGACGACATGAACAGCTGGGCGCAGGGCGAAGGCTTTGCCGGGCTCGGCTATGCAACGCGCAAGGGCGGCGAATGGGGCGGCCCGATCGCCAAGAACCACGGCGCCGACAAGATGGACGCGCTCGCCGCCGAACTCGGCACCGGTCCCGACGATGGCCTCTTCTTCGCCGCGGGCAAGGAAGCCATGGCGGCGAAGCTCGCCGGCCTCGCCCGCACCCGCGTCGCCGAACAGCTTGAGCTGATCGACCCCGGCAAGTTCGAAATGTGCTGGATCGTCGACTTCCCGATGTTCGAGGCCGACGAGGACACCGGCAAGATCGATTTCAGCCACAACCCGTTCAGCATGCCGCAGGGCGAGCTCGAAGCACTCGAAACCAAGGATCCGCTCGACATCCTCGCGTGGCAGTATGACATTGTCTGCAACGGCGTCGAACTATCGTCGGGTGCGATCCGCAACCATCGCCCCGACATCATGTACAAGGCGTTCGAAATCGCGGGCTACAGCCAGGCCGACGTCGATGCGAACTTCAGCGGCATGATCAACGCCTTCAAGTTCGGCGCACCGCCGCACGGCGGTTCGGCGCCCGGCGTCGACCGCATCGTGATGCTGCTCGCCGACGAGCCGAACATCCGCGAAGTCGTCGTCTTCCCGATGAACCAGAAGGCCGAGGATCTGATGATGAACGCCCCGGCGCCGGTCAGCGACAAGCAGCTCAAGGAACTTGGCATCCGTATCGTCGACGGTCCGAAGAGCTAAGGCGTGAGCGAACCCCGGGAGCACCGGCTGGAAACGCCGGAAGGCGATATTTGCTGGTTCGAATGGGGAACGCGGGGGCAGGGGCCTTCGCTGCTCCTGCTCCACGCCACGGGTTTTCACGCGCGCCTGTGGGGTCAGGTCGTTGCGGCGCTGCCCGCCGGCACCCACGTCATCGCGCCCGATCATCGCGGCCATGGGCGCAGCTTTCGCCCCGCGACGCTTGCCAACTGGGCGGCGACCGCCGACGCGCTATTGCCGCTGCTCGACGGGCTCGGCGGGCATCCGCTCATCGGCTGCGGCCACAGCATGGGCGCCTATATCCTGACCCGGCTCGCGTCGCAGCGGCCCGCCGGCTTCGGTCATCTGGTCCTCATCGATCCGGTGATCATGGACCCCGTCTTTTACGAAGGCGAGGCGGCCAAGCCGATCCCCGATCCCGCCGAGCATCCCGTCGCGCGCCGCCGCAATAGCTGGACGAGCGCCGAAGAGATGCGCGCGCGCTTTGCCGACCGGCCGCCCTATGCGAACTGGGACCCGCGCGTCCTCGCCGACTATTGCACCTATGGCCTACTTCCCGCCGCGGACGGCGAGGGGCTGGAGCTCGCCTGCCCCCCGTCGCTCGAAGCATCGGTCTATCAAAATGCGCTACGCACCAGCCCGCACGAGTGGCTGCACTATCTGGCCACGCCGTCGACGGTCATCCGCGCCCCGACCGGCGAGCGCGGCGGCCCGCTCGATTTTTCGCTGAGCCCGGCCTGGATCGGTCTCGGTGCGGCGCTCGGC
>NZ_JBOHHT010000047.1:0-22695 GCF_050725655.1 Sphingopyxis sp.
ATCTGGTACGTGAGCACCGGAAGCACGGGAAATTGCCATTTGCAGACCGCCATGGGCTGAATGTCGATTGGTCCTAGAGAAGGGGATGGATCAGTTGGTCCCCCACCGCGCCGATGACGATTCCGGCGCCGCCAGCCGCCAGGAAAAGCAGCTCCTGCGAAAGGTCCAGAAACTTCAAACGATGCATCTGGATCCATTTGAGGATGACGGGAGGAATTTCCATCAGTCCCACGGCAAGAACGAGGCCCAGAACACCACCCAGCGCAAAGCCCGCGGGTCCGGCAATGCAGAACCACGCCAGTTTCGCAAGACTGGCCTGAAAGGTCGCCTTGATGTGCCCGGTTGCGGTCAGTGTCTCGTTGCCGCTGTACGATGCCAGCGCGAATAACGGGGCGATCGCCAGTATCTGCAGGTAGATGGCCGACGCCGCGTACCGGGGGTCGTACAGCACCGCAATAACCAGCGGCGCACAGCCGATGAGGCCGCCCGCGGCGAAGCAGTAAAATAGCGAAGGCAGGCGCCGCTTTGCGTAGAATAGCGCCCGGAGGTTTTCTTCCCCGTCGCGCCACGCTTGCGAATAGGTGGGAAACAGCACGCGACTGGCATAGGCGGTGGTAAAGGCGAGCGGGGCGGCGGCCAGATTGCCGGCGAGAATATAGAAGCCAAAATCGTCGAGGGACATCAACCTCCCCAGCGCGAATTTGTCGCCCTGCAGCAGCAGCAAGGTAATGATGCTGGAGCCGGTCACGAAGCGCGCAAAGCCCCAGAGTTCACGGACATATAGGCTGTCGAGAGCAGGTTTACGCAGGGAATTCGGGAAAAGCACATAGCTGAGCAGCGTTTTGAATGCGCTTCCGGCGAGCATGCTCACCAGAATGGCCCAATAGCTTCGCCAGAGATAAGCGAGGATGAAAGAGAGCGAAATCTGCAATACGAGCACAGCGATCTCGATCAGCGAGAGCTTCAACACCTTCCGGTGCCGCAGTGCGGTCAGCAGCGTGAGCGACGCGGCGCCTTCGATCACGAAGAAGAAGGCCGAGATCGCGATGACGGACGTCAGTTCCGGCTTGCCGAACAGACCGGCGATGGTCGGGGCGAGCACGAACACGGCGCAGGTGAGGATAGCCGACCGCAGCACGGCCATCGTCCATATCGTGTCGAGGAAGCGGCGCTTGTCGCCATCGGGATGTCGCACGACGAATGCCTGGAAGCCAAGATCGGACACCATGCTGAAAGCGAAGACGATTGACGCGATGACCCCCGCAATACCGAACACTTCGGGGACTAGAAGACGTGTGAGAACCACGCTGCTGAACGCGCGCAGAAGATTGGCCAGAACCACCGATATTACGACAATATTGGTGTCCCGAAGCACCAGCTGTCGCAGCCTGCGCGCGGGCGAAGCCTGGGACGGCGCGGAGATTTCGGCCAGCGTGGACGAAGGCGTTGGCGTCATTCTTTGCCGTTTCGCAAGGTGGCTTCATAGCATTCGATCAACCGGGCGCCGACCGTTTCGATGGAAAAGGCGGCGGCGCAATGCCGCATCCCATTCTCTGCTACCCGGGCGGCAATCTCCGGATGATCGAACATCCATCCAAGGCGCTGGGCCAGCGCGTCTGGATCGCCGACGGGTGTCAGGAAGCCGGTTTCCCCGTGTCGGATGATCTCGTCGATGCCGGGCCAGTCGGTGGAGATCATCGGACTCCCCGCGGCGAGCCCTTCCAGAAGAGCGTAAGGGAAGTTTTCCACCCTCGAAGCCAACACCGTGACGAATGCCTTCCGGCGCAATCGGGCTACTTCGGGTGGATCCAGCGTCCCGGTGATCTCGATCCGTCGAGCGGTTTCCGGTGAAAGATTGGCGCTCGCATATTCCTCGAAATCCGCGAGATGTCCCGGCCCCGTCTCAATGCCGATCCGGGGACCGACCAGGGTCAGCCGGGCGTCGGGATAGCTATGCAGCACCCGTTCGAAGGCGAGGAGCATTGTGTCTGCCCCTTTCCAGTAATCGAAACGGCCAATCATCAGGATGCGGTTGCGGTCGCAGTCTCTCAGGTTCCAGCGGTCTCCGTACGGCAGCACGCGAATGGGATTTGGAATTACCGCATCATAATCTTTTGATGTGCGCCGATAGTTTTCACAGGTCATTCTCATCATCGCGCGGGTCGGGGCGGTGAGCGTGAGAGAAGATCGGACCGCGCGGCCCTCGGTCTGGCGACGCTGCAGGTCGTTCAGTCTTTCTCTGAAGGTTCGGGGTTTGGGGGGCTTCAGGAAATGGGGACCATGGAGGCGCGTGACGACCGGAACGCCGGTTAGCCGCCGCACGATGTGCGACCAGCCAAAGCTCTCTTCCATTTCAAGAATGTCGATCGGGTCGATGCGATGCGCGGCCCGGACTTGTGCAGCGAGCAACCGGCCAACACCTGGCAAACCGCCATGATAGGTATCGAGCCGCCGCGACATGCGCCGCTGCAAACGGTCGAAGCCGCCGAGTTCCTCCATCGGCGCGAGCAGGGGCAGGTCGACGCCGCCGCTTGGATGAAGCCGTCCGCCGGACAGGATCGTGACCTTGTGCCCCTCGCCGATAAGGTGATCCCTTATCGTAGAGACATAGCTGACGATCCCGTTCGCCGCCCCCGCAGGTGGCCAAGTGGGCGAGTAAAGTGCGATATGCACTGATGTTTTCCCCGAGAGTTTCGGTCTCCCAATTTAGCCTTGGCTCTCTTTTCTGTCGACTATGAGAACTCCCAAGGTGATTTCCCCGGCTTGCCCGCAAATCCGCGAGCGTGTCTCATATAGGGCGACAATCCTGCCTCCATATGTCGTGGTGATGAGCAGGCAGGTCGACGTGAACGAGACAGGAATGCATGTACTTAACTTGACCGATCTGGGCGAATATCGGTGCTTTGACGCCGATCAATGCCGCGCGGCCGGTGATGTCTGGGCAGAGCAGTATCGGGCGAACCAGCCCTTTCCGCATATCGTTCTGGACGATTTTCTCGATCCCGACTTCCTCCGCGCCGTGGCCGCCGAATTTCCCGACAACGACGGGCAAAGCTGCTTCATGCGCGAGCAGGAGCGATTGAAGTTCCAGTTTCGTCCGGATCAGTGCCGGGGGTCGTTGACGCGGATTTTGTTCGCGGAGCTCAATTCGCGAGCCTTTTTGGCTTTCCTGTCGGAGATGACCGGCATCGAAGGATTGATCGCGGATCCCTATCATGCCGGCGCCGGGCTGCATGAAACCAAGCGGGGCGGCCATCTCAGCATTCATGCAGACTTTCCCCGTCACAAGGAAATGGGAGTAAACCGGCGGCTCAATCTGCTGATCTATCTCAACGAGGACTGGCGGGAGGAATATGGCGGCGCGCTTGAACTGTGGGACAAGGGCATGCGTGCGGCCACGCGCCGAATCATGCCGGTGTTCGGCCGCGCCGTAATATTCTCGACTGATCGCGACACATTCCATGGCCATCCAGACCCGCTTACTTGCCCGGATGATCGTTCGCGCCGCTCGATCGCGACCTATTATTATACGGCTCTCGCTAACGATCAGGGCCTGATCGAGCGGACCACGGATTTTCGCCAGCGCCCGGGAAGCGCGGACAAGCGCGATTGGCGGGTCATACTGCAACATATGAAAGCCGACTGGCTGCCGCCCGCGCTGCAACGGCGAAGGAACGGGTGACGTCATGCCGAGGGGGATTGGCATCGGGGGAGGCAACCGATGATTATCGCAGTCCTATGCTTATGTGCGGCCGCCCTAGTTGCGATCCTCGCGCTGGAGTGCCTGCTTGGCGCCAAGCGGCAGAGCTCGCTCGTCACGCACGAGACGAAGAGGCCCTGTTTCACCGTGCTGATGCCGGCGCATGATGAGGCGCGTGGTATCGCCACGTCGATCCAGGCCGTAATGATGCAGCTGCAAGCCTCCGACACTCTATTGGTGGTCGCGGACAATTGCAGCGACGAGACTGCGCCTGTCGCTCGTGCAATGGGGGCGCAGGTAATCGAACGCGTCGATCCATCGCTGCGCGGCAAGGGCTATGCACTGGAATTCGGCCGCGCCCATCTGCGCGGCAAACCGGGTGACGTGGTCATCGTGCTGGATGCGGATTGCATCGCGGAACCGGAGGCGCTGGCGCGTATCGCCACCGTCTGCTCCGCGCAGGACGCAGTGGTGCAGGGCGCCTATCTGCTGGTTCCCGGGCCGGATGCATCCGCGAAGGTACGCATCTCCTGTTTTGCTTTCCTGATCAAGAATCTGGTCCGCCAGCGTGCACTCGGCCGGCTCGCCGGTGCAGCGCTGTTGCAAGGCTCTGGCATGGCATTCCCGCGCCGGATTTTCGACAGCGTCGAATGGAAGGCGGATTCGCTCGTCGAGGATCTCGACATGGGGGTCGATCTGTTACTTGCGGGGGAACAGGTTGTTTTCGACGACTCGGCTCTATTCTTCAGCGATGCGAGTTCCGATTCCGGCACCGCCAGTCAGCGCCGACGTTGGGAGCATGGCATGCTGAGTTCGATAACTCGCCACGTCCCGGCCTTGCTCCACCGCGCGCTGGGGAGAGACCGTCGACTGGCGTGGATGGCGCTCGACCTGATGATCCCGCCGACGGTCATGTTGCTGGCCGGCTCGGTGCTGATGCTGGCCCTCGCCACGGCCGTATCGGGGATGGCCTTGCCGACCCTGCTACTGGTCCTGACACTGATCCTGCTTGGCGCTGGTCTTGCGCGCGCATGGAGAGCCGAAGGACGCGCCATTCTGCCCATGCGCAGCATCGCGCAAATTCCGGCGTACATATTCTGGAAGCTGCCCATTGCCGCCCAATTCGTTCTTCGCCGCGAAAGGCATTGGGTGCGTACGGAGCGCGAACCGTGAGTGACACGCTGACCCACACGACCGCGTCGTCGGACAAAGTCGGTTTCGTGATTATCGGCCGCAACGAAGGCCGCCGGCTGGCAACCTGCATCGACAGCGTTTTGAAGGAAACGCCGTTGGCCGTTTATGTCGATTCCGGCTCGGTCGATGGCAGCTGCGATCTTGCCAGCAGGCGCGAGTTGCCGGTGGTCGATCTGGACCCCGCGCGGCCGTTCACCGCTGCGCGTGCTCGCAATGCCGGAGCGGCATGGTTGATGGAGCATCGCTCCGAATTGCAATATCTCCATTTCATCGATGGCGATTGCGAACTGATCCCGGGCTGGCTCGAAGCGGCGTTGGACGCGATGCGCGCGGAACCCGATCTGGCGTCGGCATGCGGGCGGCGGCGCGAACGTTCTCCCCATGCCAGCCCCTATAACCAGCTATGCGATCAGGAATGGAACACGCCGGTCGGGATCGCCGAAACCTGTGGGGGGGACGCGCTGTTCCGGGTCGAGCCCTTCAAGCAGGTGAATGGGTTCTCGGAAGATCTGATCGCCGGGGAAGAGCCCGATCTCTGCCACCGTATTCGCCTCAATGGTTGGCGTATCCGGCGCATCGACCACGATATGACCATTCATGATGCCGCGATGACCAAGTTCGGGCAATGGTGGCAGCGCAGTCGTCGCAGCGGTTATGCGACGGCAGAGGCATACAGTCGCCGCGGAAGGTACGAACCCCTGCTGCGTCGTCAGGTCGCCAGCAATATGTTGTGGGCGCTTCCGATCCTCTGGCCGCTCTGGCCTCTCCTTTGGTTCCGGGTTTATCTGAGCGGTGGTCCGCTACAGGCCAGTTTTATCACGCTGGGCAAGTTGCCACACCTGCAGGGACAGATCGATTACTGGCGCCGCCGCCGCCGGCTTATCGAGTATAAATGATCGGCGACGGGATGCCCCATTCCCTATTTTTACCACATGATTTGCCTACGGAGTTGTTGAAGTAGCTGCGTGTCCGCTTCCGGCATACGATGTGTTCAAAGGAGAACACCATGGCGGGAACGGTGCCGCTCATCGAGCCCAGATCAATCGAGATCGTGTCGCAGCGCAAGCCGCGCAGCATTTTGATCGGCCGCGAAACCCTGTTGGGGGAATGCGGCAGGATGTTGATCGACCAGCAGCACGAGATCGTGGCTGTCGTCGCGCCGGAAGGACCGGCAGCCGCTTGGGCACGCCGCTCCGGAGTACCCCATTTTTCGCGGTCGAAGGATCTCCTTGATGCCGGGCTCGAGCCGGTGGATTATCTGTTCAGCATCACCAATCTCGCTGTCCTGCCGGCGGAGGTTCTGGCGATCGCCTCACGTGCGGCGATCAATTTTCATGATGGTCCGTTGCCGGCCTATGCCGGGCTCAATACGCCGAGCTGGGCGCTGCTGGCCGGTGAACCCGATCATGGCGTGACCTGGCATCTTATGACCGACGACGTCGATTGCGGCGACGTTCTCGCCAGCGAGGCCATCGCTATCGAGGACGGCGAGACGTCGCTATCGCTCAATGCGAAATGTTTCGAGGCTGGTTTACAGACCTTTGCCGCGCTCGCGGCAGATCTGGAAGCCGCGCTGACGTGCCGTCAGCCGATGCCGAGCCCTCCTTTCCTCTTCTTTGGCAAGGAAGCAAGACCTGCGGCTGCCGCGACGATCGACTGGCATGCGCCTGCGGAAGAGATCGCCCGGCAGGTGTCGGCGCTCGATTTCGGCGGCTATCGCAATCCGCTCGGTATTTCGAAGGCCCTGCTTGGCGACCGGTTGCTGCTGGTGCACGGCGTGACGCTGCTCGACAGTTGCAGCGGCGCCGCGCCGGGCACTGTCGTCGAGGGCGGCGAGGCTGCAATCGTCGCCACGGGAAGCCGCGATCTCCGGCTTGACCGGTTCACGGGCCTCGACGGCGAGCCGCTGCCGCCGTCGGTCCTGCGGACGGGGGCGAGCTTCACATCGTTGGAAGGCGAGCGTCAGACCACGCTGGGCACGCTCGACAGCGCGGCAGCACGATATGAAGGCTGGTGGCATCGCCGCCTTGCGACGCGCGATCCGTTGTTGCTGCCCCAGTTCCAGGCGAAGGGGGCAAGCGAGGGCGTCACGCATAGCGTTGCGGAGCATTCGGTTCGGGCGGACCGGACGGCTTGCGATCTGCTGGCGGCCTGGGTTGCCTATCTCGGCCGTGTTGCTGATCGCGACACCGTCGATATCGGTTACGTCGATCAGGTCTATCTATCGCGGCTCGAGGATGTGGGGGCTTGGTTCGCCGACCAGATACCGCTGCAGGTCGCGATCGACTGGCAGCAGCCGCTGAGCGTTTTTGCCGACCGGCTGGCGAATGAGATCGGCACGATGCACATGGGCGTCGCGATCGCGCGCGATCTGGTCGCACGCATGCCCGATCTGCGCGGTTCTGCAAGCTTTGCCTATCCCGTCTCCGTCCAGCTGGTCGATCAGCTGGATCGGGTCGTTGCGCCAAAGGGCGCCGCGCTGCATCTGGCAATCGCCAGCGATGGCAGCGCCTGCCGGCTGATTTACGATTCCGAGCGGATCGACGATGCTGCGGTTGCCGATCTTTGGGCCGGGTTCGAAACGATGCTGACATCGCGCGATGCGGCGCCTGAAACCCCGCTGGGCAGCCTTTCCCTGCTCGACGACGCGGAATATCACCGCGTGATCCGGGCATGGAATACCGAAACCGGCAAAACGGCTGCCGTCACGGGTGTCCATCACATGATCGCGGAGCAGGCGCGCCTTACGCCGGACCGTACTGCGGTGACCGCCCGCGGCCGCAGCCTGACCTATGCGGAACTCGACGAGCAGGCGAACCGCATGGCCCGCTATCTTCACGGGCTCGGTGTCGGGCCGGATATATTGGTCGGCCTCAACGTCGAACGTTCGGTCGAGATGGCAGTCTGCGTGCTGGCGATCCACAAGGCTGGCGGGGCCTATGTTCCGCTCGATCCTGCCTATCCGCGCGACCGGCTGGCGCATATGATTTCGGATTCCGGCATGCCGGTCATCGTCACCCAGTCTTCGCTGATCGGCGATCTGCCGCCTGCCGAGGCGCGCGTTGTCTGCATCGATCATTTGGCCGGCGAACTCTCGGCTCTGTCCGCCGACCCCTTCGACGGTGGCGCGACCGGCAAGAATCTCGTCTATGTGATCTACACCTCGGGCTCGACCGGTCTGCCGAAAGGCGTGATGATCGAGCATCGAAACCTGGTCAATTTCTTCGCCGGGATGGACCGCCAGCTGGAACCGGACGGCGTCTGGCTAGCCGTGACGAGCCTGAGTTTCGACATCTCGGTCCTCGAGGTCTGCTGGCCGCTGACGCGGGGTTATCATGTCGTGATCGCCACCGAGCGCGAAGTTCGCGGCGATGTCGTCTCGCGCGAAGGCGGCAAGGCACCGCAGTTCAGCCTCTTCTATTTCGCCAGTTCGGATAGCACGAACGCGGCGGATCAATATCGCCTGCTGATGGAAGGGGCTCGCTTCGCCGACGCCAACGGGTTCGAGGCCGTGTGGACGCCCGAGCGGCATTTCCACGCCTTTGGCGGTCCCTATCCCAATCCCGCTGTCATTTCCGCCGCGCTGGCGGCGTCGACCTCCCGCCTGAAAATCCGGGCGGGAAGCGTCGTTGCCACGCTGCACCATCCAGCGCGGATCGCCGAGGAATGGGCGCTGGTCGACAATCTGTCGGGCGGCCGCGTGGGCATAGCTTTCGCTTCGGGCTGGCAGCCGAACGATTTCATCTTCAATCCCGATAATTTTGCCGACCGGAACGGCGCGCTGAAACGCTGCATGGACGACGTCCGCGCGCTATGGCGCGGCGAAACGCGCAGTTTCCCGGGACCGCTTGGCGAGGTCGAACTGCTGACCTATCCCCGTCCGGTACAGCCCGAGCTGCCGGTCTGGATCACGTCGGCGGGCAATGTCCAAACCTTCGAGGAGGCCGGCCGTTCGGGCGCCAATGTCCTGACCCATCTGCTGGGGCAGAATGTCGAGGAAGTCGGGAAGAAGGTCGCCGCCTATCGTCGCGCGCGGTTCGAAGCCGGTCATACGGGCGAGGGCCATGTCACGCTGATGCTGCATAGTTTCGTCGGCGAAAATGCCGATCAGGTCCGCTCGATCGTGCAGCGCCCATTAACCGAATATCTGCGCACGTCGACCAACCTTCTGAAGCAATATGCCTGGTCGTTCCCGACCTTCAAGCGTCCGGTTGGCGCCGAAGCCGGCAACGAGCTGGACCTGTCGGGCCTGAGCGACGCGGAAACCGACGCGCTGCTCGACCATGCCTTCGACCGCTATTTTGAAACCAGCGGCCTGTTCGGGACGCCGGAAGATTGCCTGCCGCTGATCCGCAGCCTCCGCGGCATCGGCGTTGACGAGATCGGCTGCCTCGTGGACTTCGGTGTCGATACGGACACGGTGCTCGCGAGCTTGCCTGCGCTCGATCGCTTGCGCCAGCTTTCCACTGCCGAAGCGGAAGAGGCCGAAAACACTTTGCCTGAACTGATGGTGCAGCACGGCGTGACGCATCTTCAGTGCACGCCATCGTTGCTCAACGTACTGGCCAGCGACGGTGCGGCCCGACCGCATCTGGCCGAACTGAAACGCCTGATGGTCGGGGGGGAAGCCTTCCCCCCGCATCTGGCTCGCGACATGTTTTCGCTCGTCGATGGTGCGGTCATGAATATGTACGGCCCGACGGAAACGACCATCTGGTCGACAACGCATTCGTTGGGTGCGGAAGATGACGCACCGCCGCTGGGGCGGCCGCTGCTCAACCAGCAAGTCTATATTCTGGACCGGCGGATGCAGCCCGTCCGTCCCGGCACGCCCGGCGAGTTGATCATTGCCGGCGACGGCGTGGTCCGCGGCTATCTCAACCGGCCCGAACTCACCGCGGATCGTTTCATTGCCGATCCGGTCGCATCGTCGGGGCGCGCCTATCGCACCGGCGATCTGGTGCGGCAGCGCCAGGACGGCGCGCTGGAGTTTCTTGGCCGGCTTGATCATCAGGTGAAGGTACGCGGTTACCGCATCGAACTCGGCGAGATCGAGGCGCGGCTTGCCGAACATCCCGACGTGATCGAAGCGGTCGTTGTGGCGCATCGCGCCGCCGGGGCCGTCGATGCCCGGCTGATTGCCTATCTGGCGGCGGTAAACGGGCTGTTGTCGAACGACGCATTGCGGGACCATCTGCGGGCAAGCCTGCCGGAATTCATGGTGCCGTCGAGCTTCATCCAGATCGATGCCCTGCCGCGGACACCCAACGGCAAAGTCGATCGCAAGGCGCTGCCCGATCCCGAAAGCATCGTGATCGAGATCGCGGCCAGCCAGGCTTCCGAACCGGCCAGTGGGCTGGAGGGGCAAATACAGGCTGTATGGTGTGAGCTGCTCGGCTTGCCTCGCGTCGGGTTGCGCGAGAATTTCTTCGATCTGGGCGGGCATTCCCTGCTCGCTGTGCAACTCCATCGCCGTCTGTCTGCCGTTTCGGAAAAGCCGGTCTCGTTGACCGATATTTTCCGCTTTCCGACCGTCGCTACGCTTGCTGCGCATCTGTCGGTTTCGCAGCCACAAGTTGCGGCGGCGCGCGAAGGGCAGGACCGGGCGAGCAACCGGCGCGCCGCGCTTCAGCGTCGCGGGGCGGCGCGCGCGCTCGCGAGGAACTGAGCGATGGAACAGAACCATGGCCCGCTCGACTTGGGTGACGGACCGGAGTTTCCGGAAACGGCGATCGCCATCGTCGGCATGTCCTGCCGTTTCGCACAGGTGCGGGGGATCGACGAATATTGGGACCTGCTCCGCAATGGCCGGGAAGCGATCGAAACCTATTCGGAAGATGAACTGATTGCGGCGGGCGTCAGCCCGGCCTTGCTGCGCAACCGCAATTATGTGCGGCGCGGCGCCCCGCTGGGGGACATGGAATGTTTCGACGCGACGCTGTTCGGACTCAGCCCGCGCGACGCGGCGATCATGGATCCCCAGCACCGCCATTTTCTGGAATGCACGTGGGAAGCACTCGAAAATGCGGGCCACACGCCGCAGCGCTTCGACGGTGTTATCGGCGTCTATGCCGGGTCCGGGCACAATGCCTATATGCCGTACAACCTGCTGACCAATTCCAAGCTGGTCCGCGATGTCGGCCTGTTCCTGCTCAGGCACACCAGCAACGACAAGGACTTCCTGACGACGCGCGTCTCTTATCTGTTCGACCTCAAGGGGCCGAGCATCAATGTGCAAACCGCCTGTTCGACCTCGCTCGTGTCGATCCATATGGCTGCGCAGAGCCTGCTCAACGGCGAATGCGACATGGCGATCGCCGGGGGCTCGTCCATCGAATTGCCGCACCGGCACGGCTATCTCTACGAAGAAGGAGAGATACTCTCCCCCGACGGACATTGCCGCCCGTTCGACGCGGAATCGCAGGGCACGGTCTTCGGCAGCGGCGTGGCGGTGCTCGTGCTGCGGCGGCTGGCCGATGCCGTCGAGGCGGGCGATCACATCTATGCCGTGCTCCGCGGATCGGCGATCAACAACGATGGGGCCGGCAAGGTCGGCTATCTGGCACCCAGCGTCGACGGCCAGGCAAAGGTCATCGCCGAGGCGCTGGCGATGGCGGATGTCGATGCCGGCTCGATCAGCTATGTCGAGGCCCATGGCACGGGCACGCCGGTCGGCGATCCGATCGAACTGGCTGCGCTGACGGAGGCTTTTCGCCAATCGACCGATGGCGTCGGCCATTGCGCCATCGGCTCGGTAAAGGGGAACATCGGTCATACCGACACGGCCGCCGGCGCGGCGGGGCTGATCAAGGTTGCGCTTGCCATGCACAATGGTGAGCTGCCCGCATCGCTGAATTTCGAGGCGCCCAATCCGGCGCTGGCGCTGGAAGGCAGCCCGTTTCGGGTGCAGGCCGCACATACGCCATGGACCGCGTCGCCCGCTGGTGCCGCGCGCCGTGCGGGTGTCAGCTCGCTGGGCGTCGGCGGCACCAACGCACATGCGATCCTCGAAGAAGCGCCTCCGCGCCCGGCGAGCGGCCCGAGCCGCCGCCGCCAGCTGCTGCTTTGCACGGCCAAGTCGCCCGCGGTCGTTCGGACGAACGCCGCGGCCTTGGCAGATTTCCTGGAAGCCCGCCCGCACAGTGGCTTGTCCGATACGGCCTTCACGCTGGGTATCGGTCGCCAGCATCTGTCACACCGGCGTTTCGCCGTCGCCGGCTCGGGCGAGGAAGCCGTCGGCCGCCTACGCGAAATTGCGGGGCAGGATGCGCCCCCGCCCAAACATATGGCGGATCGTCCGGTGGCGTTCATGTTCTGCGGCGCGGGGCCGCAGCACGCCGATATGGCTCGCGGCCTTTATGAGACAGAAACGTTATTCCGACAGGCTGTCGACACGGGTCTGTCCATTCTCGATCGCATGGGCGTTCGGGATGTGCGCCGTTGGCTATTCCCAAGCGAGGCCGACAGGGCGCGGGCCGTGACTGAATTGGAGCGTCCTTCCGTCGCACTGCCCGCGCTGTTCCTCATCCAGACGTCGCTCGCGCGACTGTGGATGTCCGTCGGCATCCAGCCATCCGCGATGATCGGCCACAGTTCGGGTGAATATGCTGCGGCTCATCTGGCGGGTGTCATCGATCTCGAAGCGGGGCTGCGTATCGTCACGATGCGTGGCCGCCTGTTCGAAACGATCAGCGACGGCGGCATGTTGAGCGTGCCGCTGTCCGAGGCGGACTTGCAGCCGCTTCTGCCGCCCGAATTGTCCATCGCGGCGATCAACGCGCCCGGCCTGTGCGTCGTTTCGGGCCCCGCCAATGCTATCGCGCATTTTCACGAACGGCTCGCGGATCGCGAGATCGAAGCGCAGATCGTCCGCATTTCGGTCGCGGCCCATTCGCCGATGCTGGAGCCGATCCTGCCCGAATTCCGGGCGCTGATGCGCACGATCGATTTGCGTGCGCCAATCATTCCCTTCGCGTCGAACCTGACCGGCGACTGGGCGACTGCGGACGACGTCACCGATCCCGAATATTGGGTGCGGCACCTGCGCGAGACCGTGCGCTTTACCGATGGCCTGCACCGCTTGCTCGACGATGGGGAAAAGGCGCTCCTTGAAGTTGGTCCGGGCCGCGGCATGGCCAGCCTTGCCCGTCAGCATCCGGACCGTGGACGCGAGCAGCCGGTCATCAGCTCCATGCGTCACCCCGATCAACAGGTCGAGGATGATGCCGTTTGGCTCGATGCCTTGGGACAACTCTGGGCGGTCGGCGTGACGGTCGACTGGGATGCTTTTTGGCAGGGGGAGCAACGTTTGCGCATTCCCTTGCCGTCCTATCAGTTCGAGCGCCAGCGTCATTGGTATGAACCGGGTGCGCAACTCGCGATTGCGGAGGGGGCCGAGGACGATGCCGAGCGTTCCGACGATACCGCCGAATGGCAGTATGAACCCGTCTGGACCCGTTCGTTCCTTGGTGCTTGCGGCGTGCGCGAAGGCGCCGCGCTCGTTCTGGAAGACACACAGGGGCTTGGGCGCGAGATCGCCGGTCGCCTGCGCGAAGCGGGGCGGGACGTGGTCGTTCTTCGGGCGGGAGATCGCTTCCGCCGGCTGGGGGAGGGCCTGTTTTCGGTCAACCCCGCCAGCCAGGCGGATTACGGCCGTCTGCTGGACATGCTGAGCACGGAAGGCCGGTTGCCGACGCAGATATATCACTGCTGGCTGGTCACCGGTGCCGGCCGGAAGCAACCCGACGCGCGGAAGGTGCAGGAGCTGGGCTTTTTCAGCCTGATCGCTCTTTCGCGGGAACTGGCGCACCAAATCGCCGACGAGCCGGCAGAGATCGCGCTGCTGACCGACCGGATGCAGCGCATCGGCAGTGACGGCGACCTGATCCCGTTGAAGGCCACGGTGCTGGGCGCGACGAGCGTGGTGCCCACCGAATATCCCAACCTGCATGTCCGTTGCATCGACGTCGCGCTCTCATCGCGATCGGGCGCTGTCTCGATGCTTGCCGAAGCGGCTGTGAACGAGCTGGCCGCCGACTGGTCGGAACGCGTCATGGCCTATCGCGAAGGAGAGCGTTGGGTACGGGAATTCAGGCAGGTTCCCGCTGCACAGGCGGGTGGGAAGGCCCGGGTTCCGGCGCTCCGCCCAGGCGCCACCTATCTCGTGACCGGCGGTCTCGGCGGCCTCGGGCTCACCATCGCGCGGCATCTTGCAGAGCAAGCCGGCGTCCGTATCGCCCTGTTGGGTCGTTCGGCGCTGCCGCCGCGCGCACGATGGGCGGAGATCCTTGCCGACGACGCTGCCGATCCGATCGCGCAAGACCGTATCCGCAAGGTTATGGCGTTGGAAGCCTCCGGCGCGATAGTCGAACTCGTTGCCGCCGACGTCGGCAATGCGCATGCTATGCGTGACGCCATTCGCCAGATCACGGCGAAACTGGGGGCGATCACGGGGGTGTTCCATGCCGCTGGCGCTCTCGACGACGCGCTGATCGAGACCAAGTCGCGGGCAGCCATGGAGGTCGTCCTGCGCCCCAAGGTGATGGGAACGCTGGCGCTGGAAGAAGCGCTGAAGAGTCAAAAGCCGGAATTCATCATGCTGTTCTCGTCGATCAGCGCCTTTGCCGGCCTGCCTGGGCAGGCCGATTATGCGGCGGCTAACGCCTTTCTCGACAGCTACGCGCAGGCGCGGCATGGAGAGGATGGTACGCGCGTGCTGGCCGTCGGTTGGAGTCAGTGGCGGGAAGTCGGGATGGCGGCGGCGCTAGGCGGCGGCGGCGCCGACGGGCTGGCCGATAAGCTACCCGACGGCAAAACGGTCGATCATCCCTTCCTCGAAAGCCTGCACGTCATTTCGCCGGACGAGTTCGTCGTTTCGGCCACGCTTTCGCCGGAACGACACTGGCTGTTGGACGAGCACCGGCTGGTAGGTGCGGGGACGCTGATACCCGGTACAGGCTTTCTCGAAATCGCAAGAGCCGCATATGGGCTCGTCAATCCCGGAGCGGTCATCCTGTCCGACGTCAAGTTCCTCACGCCTTTCGCGGTTCAGGATGGAGACGAGCGTGCGCTGCGCGTACATCTGAAACGGCGACTTGGCGAAGACTGGAGCTTCGCGATACTCGGTCGGCCACTGGATGCCGCCGCGCTGGCATGGGTGGAACATGCCAGCGGGCAGGTATCGGCGGCCGGCCTGCTTGCCGTACCGGACCCGATGAACATCGCCGGGCTCGAGGATCGCTGCGCCCGGGCGATCGGCGAGAAAGAAGCATCCAGTCCGGCGCTGCAATTCGGACCGCGCTGGTCGAACGTCAGGCGGGCCGCCTATGGCGAGCATGAAGCCGTGCTCCGCCTCTCCATGGATCCGGCGTTCCATGATGAATTCGACCAAGTGCTGCTCCATCCCGCGCTGCTCGACTTCGCTACCGCGGGCGCGCAATCGCTGATCCCGGAATATACCGCCGGCAAGGACTTTTTCGCACCTTTTTCTTACCGTCGGCTGGTGTTGCACGCCCCCCTGACGCCGACCATTGTCAGCCATATCCGCTATCGGGATGTGGGAGCCCACGCGAAGCTGATGGCGGTTTTCGACGTGACCGTGGCGGATGAGCATGGTCGTGTGCTGGCGGAAATCGCGGAATTTACCATGATGCGTGTGCGCGATGCCGGATTACTGCCGCTGAATGGGGACGCGCCGCTGTCCAGGCGGATCGCGAACAACAATGCCGCGCATCTCGGGCGGGTGGATGCGATCTTTCCCGAAGAGGGCCTCAAGGTGATCGATTCGCTGTTGGAAGGGCATGCCCGTCCCCAGGTGATCGTCTCGCCATCGGACCTCAATGCGGCGCTGGCGCGGCTTCGCGCGCCGACGCGTGTTCCCAGAAAGGATGTCGCTGCGGATAGCGGCGATGGCGCCCTCGATTTGCCGGTAACGGAAATGGAGCAGGTGATCGCAGAACTTTGGTCGGAGCTTCTGGGTGTGCAGCCGGTTTGCCGGAATGACGATTTCTTCGATCTGGGTGGTCATTCATTGCTGGCCGTTCAGTTCACCAACCGGTTGCGCAAAAAGACCGGCAGGGTCCTGCCGCTGGCGGCGTTGCTCGACGCGCCCACCGTTGCATCGCTGGCCAGGGAACTGGATCCCGGCGGTGCCGATCCGGCTGCAGAATCCTGCAATTTGACGGCGGATACAGTCGGTTTGACCATTCGTGACGTGGTGACCATTCGAAGTGGAGGCAGCGAGACGCCCATCTTCTTCGTTCATGACGGGTTGGGCGAAACATTGCTTTATCGCGGGCTTGCCCTGCGGCTCGATCCGAACCGCCCGATCTACGGTATCGAGCCGCTGAAAAATGCGGCGGGCGGTTACGCTCATACGCAAATTCACGAGATGGCCGTCAATTATATTCAGCGCGTTCAGGCGGTTCAACCGCACGGCCCCTATTTGCTGGCGGGATTGTGCGCGGGCGGCGTCATCGCTTTCGAAATGGCGCGCCAGTTGCAGGATGCGGGAGAAAGGGTTGCCTTTGTCGGGATCATTGATGCTGCCGATGTGGCGGCTGCGAAACGGCGGTTCTACATCGCGCGTGCGAGATTTGGCCGTGTCCATTCGCTGCTTCAGGAGGAACGGATGACAAGCCTCGTCCCCGCTCTCGCGCGCAAGGCGGTCAACACGGTCCGCTGGGAAATGGAATCGCGCATGGCGAAGGCTCGCGATCGGCGAACCGTGCAGAAGCTGCGCATGGCCAACGTCGCTCCGGCGAACGACGGTGGAGGCGGTCGCGATCCCGCAATTTCTTTCCTGAAACTTTATGAAGTGGCGCACACATGTCACCGCCCCCAGGGTCTCTTCGCCGACGGCAGCGTTGTTCTCTTTAAGGCCGGCAGCGGCAATGGCGACGTCGACGACATGCCTTATCAGCAAATCTACGGCGACGTGGCGTTGGGCTGGGGACGGCGGGTGGCTGACCCGATCGCGCTCGTTCCGGTGCCGGGGGGGCACAGCAGCGCGCTACAGGAACCCCATGTCGGTGTGCTGGCTCCGCTATTCCAGAGCGCCGTCGATTGCGCGATGGACCGGGCGGATATGGACCAGGCTGGTGACAGAGGCGTGCCCGATGGCCACAATATCGTGGCCGCGGAATGAGCGCGGCCCCACCCAATTCGCATCGGCAGGAAACAGTCGACATTGTCATCGTCAACTACCGCACCGGCACGCTCGTCGTACAGTGCCTTGAAAGTATCGAGGAAGATCGGGGCCAATGTCCGGGCCTGCGGGTGATCGTCGTCGACAATGCGTCCAACGACGGGTCGGCCGATCTGATCGACCAGGTTATCCAATCGCGCGACTGGAACTGGGTTACCTTGATGCGGTCTACGGAAAACCGTGGTTTCGGTGCAGGCAGCAATTTGGGCATTGCCTGGGCACTGGATCGGCCCAATCCCGCCGACCTGATCTGGCTTCTCAACCCCGATACGCGGGTCATCCCGGGGGCCGGCGCCACATTGGCGCGCTTCATGGCAGACCATCCCGCGGCGGGAATTGCCGGCAGCGCGCTGCTGGACGCCGACGGCAAACCTTGGCCTTTTGCCTTCCGTTTTCCGAGCCTTCTGGGAGAGATCGAACGCGGATCGCGGTTGGGTTTCATATCCCGGCTGTTGCGCGATAGCGCCACGCTACGCCGGATGGGCGATCATAGCGAAAAGGTCGATTGGGTTTCGGGGGCCAGTTTCATCATACGGCGCGAGTTGCTCGAAGACGGCATGCGGTTCGATGAAGGTTATTTCCTCTATTATGAGGAAACCGATTTCTGCCTGCATGCGAGGCGGAAGGGATGGGATTGCTGGTACGTGCCGGACGCGGTGGTGCTGCACATCGCCGGCCAGAGCACAGGTATTACCGGCAAGCAGATCAAGCTGCGGCGTTTGCCTGCCTATTGGTTCCACTCGCGCCGGCGCTATTTCCTGAAGAACCACGGACGGCTGTACGGCGTACTCGCGGATTTCAGCTGGATTTTCGCGCATGTCCTTGCGAGGGTTAAACAGATGGTGCGACATGTCGCCGATCCGGATCCGCCGAATCTGTTTCAGGATTTTATCCGTCACGCATCGTTCCTGCCCCGGCGCCGCTGACCGGCGCGATGCTTAGCGGGTTCGCCACAGGGAGGTCCGATACCGTCCTTCGCAGGCAGGGCCTCGATGCACGACGTTTGCCATCTCCGCCCCACAGCTTTCCGATGTGGCTGATCGATACCGAGAATTTTGAACCGCAATCCCTGGAGGATCTGCTTTCCGAAGATGAAAGAGTGGCGGCCAATCGTTTTCGCCGGCCTGACCTGCGCAACCGTTACATCGCTGCACACGGCGGCCTGCGTGTCCTGTTACGGGAACTCCACCATATTCCGCTCGATGCGCAGGCAATCGACAGAAATGGATATGGAAAGCCGCATCTGATGCAATATCCGGGGCTGCACTACAGTATCAGCTACAGCGGCCATTATGTCATGGTGGGAATTAGCGAGGGCGAACCGATCGGCGTCGATGTCGAAATTATTCGCCCGATCGAGGATGCGGCCGAGCTGATGGACATCCATTTTACCGCGGCTGAACAAGCTGAAGTCCGGAGCGGGGGGGCTCTCGGAACATGCTCCTCAAGAAAGTTTCTTGAGATATGGGTACGTAAAGAAGCCTGTCTCAAGGCTTTTGGCTGCGGCTTGAATATTCCACTGAATATCGTGGAATGCGCGCATAGAGACCAAATGACGACGGTGCAGCTAAGCGATAGCCAATTCCGCACCGGCGCCCTTCAATATTTGGGCGACCCAATCATGGCTTGGTCTTCTCGTATAAGCGTTTAATCGTAGCGCGCCTCAGCAGCGCACCATTCATTAGTGAGCGGTTGCCGCAATATCGGGGTTGGCCCGATCTTGGGGAAGCAGCCCTTCTCTGATCACGTGGGCGATCAAGTGTGCGCGATTGCGCGTTCTGGTCTTAAGTCGCACGTTCTCAACGTGTCGTTCGACGGTGCACGGCGCTATTGCCAATTCCAAGGCTGCTTCTTTGGCAGAAAGGCCAAGGGCAACGAGACGAAGCACCTCATATTCGCGGTCTGTGAGTCGAATATCCTCTGTATATCTAGACATAATATGGTCCCTCCCTCTGGCGGTAAAAAGGTAGTTAAAAAGCCATGAGTGAAATTAGAATGTCCCAAGGTTGGGGGGGGAGTCACGTGAAATTTTGTTGCGAAATTTGTCATGACGGTTAATGAAAAGGCGAGTCCCGCGATTGATGGTTAAAACTTCCCAATGTGCTCTTGACTCTCGAAAATTTCGGATTGTTCAATGACTTGTGTTTTGCGCGCCATGGCAGAGTGCAAGAAAGGCGCGAAAATCTTCGCCGATTCCTTTGCGAATTTCGGACATGCGGAATTGTTCGTCGCCAAAGGCTGTCCCAAATCGGGAAAATAAATAATAGTTCACCCCGTCGGGCCTACGGAACGATCCTTGATCGGTGTCCGGCAAGCAAAAATGCGGCCAGATTCGAATCGTGTTCGGGAGGGGCCGTCGTACTGAAGCGTGCTTCCGCTCGTCCCCTTCTGTCTCGGGACCTCTCCGATGTTGGCCTATTTTTTTCCATGGCTGCCTGTTTGCCAATCCGGCTACGAGCGGTCGGCACGCAATCGGCCCTTGCTGTCGATCAGGTCAACTTTAGACGAAAGCGGATGGCGAGGACGGGGAGACAGGCTGCGGCGCTCTCCATAAGGCCGGGGCAGTTAAGTTTTGAAAATTAATACAGAATCCTGATCATTCGGGATTCGAAAAACGATGCTTCGCTTCGCCACTTCGCCACCCACGACAGCATCTGGTTTTTCAGGATACCGCAGCCGATTGGCTTGTGCCAACGTCTTTCCTGGATGAACAATCGGGCGGGTGCGGTCGCATTCGACAGTTCCGACTATGTTCAGCGGAACAGGGGCTTGGGCGAAGCATGGGTTTTCCCGCTTTCGTACATAATGTGATGTCGCGGCGCACGCTCATCCGCGACAGCCTATCCGTTCAACCGGATTATGCCGCTTGGTTGTGGCGACGTTCGGCCGAAATCGCCGGCGGGCATTCCCCGGGTGCTGTCGTCCGGCGCGCGCGTTTCCTGTACTTGGGATGGAAGCATCAGGATCTTGTGGGTCGCTTTCTCGGTAATCGCCGGAATTCCGGACTGGGACGGCTCGTCAACGAACGCCCCGACATTCTCAATGTTCTCGTTGCGCCCTATCAATCGAGCAATTGGGACGTTCGTACGCGCCTTTGCAAACTCCATGCGCACTATGAGGCAATGGACGAATTGGGCTGGTTTTTTGACCCTCTTACAGAGCGAGAGGTCGAGCTTTGCCGGATTCCTGCCATACATCCCCAACTGCGCCTCGTTCTGGACGACGCGATCTGGTTCGCGGATGAAGGGCCGCTGGTGTTCAATCTTTTTCTGGACGACACGCGGATATTCTCGCTCGCCTTTGCGTTGCGGTTCGAGCAGGACGCGCTGATTGCGCATGTTGGCGCGGTGCAGGGTCGCAATGCCCTTGAACTGCCCGATGTCCGGGATATTTATCGCGGATTGACACATGCGGCCTTCGGAATGCGTCCGCGCGATCTTCTCATCGAAACCTTCCAGATGGCTTGCCACCATCTCGGCGTGGAACGCATTTTCCTCGTCTCGAGCGATCATCAACAGCGCCGCGATGCCCTGTTCGCTAAGGCCCGCCATGCGGTGCATGCGGACTATGACGCCATATGGCTCGAACGTGGAGCCTCGCGGCTGGACAAGTCGACATTCGAATTGCCGCTCCATGCCAAACACCGGGACGCCGTCGGCATCCCGCCGCGTAAACGCCGGCAATATGAACGTCGTTACGCCATGCTTGACAGCGCGTCGGAAAGTATCGCCGCAAAGCTGCTCGCGCGCCGGGGCGATGTTTCGACTTTCGTCAGAAAAGGGCGGCAACGTGCTGAAGAACCTGCGTAAGCGCAACCTGACCGCGCGCATTCGCCAACCCGCCGACGAATTTTGGGACCGCTATCTCGGGGTACGCACCTTCGGCTATCATCCCGGCATTGGCGGACCCGGCGAGCGCGAGTGGTACATGCACTATACCCCGTCATCCTACAAAGACGTTTTTGCCGTTCTGGACCGGGCAGGCGTCGGCCCGGACGATGTTGTAACCGATCTAGGCTGCGGACTTGGTCGTGTCGTGTTTGCAGCAGCTTACCGCGGCGCGGCGCGGGTGGAAGGCGTCGAACTGATCCCGTCGCTCATCGCCGCCGCCGAGGCCAATCTCGCGAGTAGCCGGCTAAAGCATCGCGATATCCGGTTCCATGCACGCAACGCCCTTGATCACGATCTTAGCGGGGCATCATTCTTGTATCTCTTCCATCCCTTCGGACCGGAGATATTGGGCGAGGTCATGGAAAAGGCACGTGATGACCGCCGCTCCGCCGGTAGCCGGCGTCCGCTGCGGATTGCATATGTCAATCCGATCGGTGAATCGATTCTAAACGAAGCAGATTGGTTGCGGCCCGCCGGAGATATGCCGCCCCGGCACCAATGGTTCTCAAATGCTTTACAATATCGCACAGGATTCTGGGAATCCACAGACATCTGATTTTCGTAATTCTGCGGACGTGAGGCCGACAAGGATGGCGTCGCCCCATGGTACGGGTGGAGCGTACGACCCCAGGGCGGATTACCGGAACGAGAAAAGTTCGAATAAACGGTAATTTGCATAATCAGAAATAGGCGGTTCAAACTGCCAATGGACCCCTAAGCGATCGGGATTTATGGCCTTTCGGAGTGCAACGCCCGATCTTCGATCGATATTGATCCCCCGGATGTCGGCAGGGAAGGGGTGAATATGCTTCGCTATGCCCGTATTAAACTATTCTACTTCCTAAAAGGGCTCGTTGCGCCCCATGCGCGACGAGGTCGCATGCAAGATTTCGAGCGGCTACTCCAACCATCTCCTGGAGCTCGCATTATCGATCTTGGAGGAACTCCCCATATTTGGCAGTTCGTTGACACCCCAATGAACATTACAATAGTCAACTTACCCGGATCCAATATGCGTGAAGAGATCAGCAGCCATCACACCTTCACCTACATTGAAGGAAATGCCACAAATCTTTCGGAATTTAAGGACAATCATTTCGATGTCACATTTAGCAATAGCGTCATAGAGCATGTTGGCGGACCAGAAAACGAGAAGCTATTTGCAAAAGAAGTTCGTAGATTAGCACCTTCATATTGGGTGCAAACCCCATCTGTCTGGTTTCCATTGGAGGCCCACACGGGGATTCCATTTTGGTGGTGGATTCCTAAACGAATAAAGAGCATTATGCACAAAAGATGGGAAAAAATACTTCCGGATTGGAACGTAATGGTTTCTGAAACTGTAGTAATAAAAAAATCAAATCTAAAATCATATTTTCCTGACGGTATCCTGAAAACTGAAACCATGCTCGGTATGCCAAAAAGTTACTATACTTATCGCGTGCCGCGGTAATGGCGAAAGCCTGAGAAGGACTTGTCCGAATTATGACGGCAATCGGTCGATTTCTGCCGTAGTGGATCGACGGCTGAACGGCTGTCCGCTTTTCGAAATTCGCGCCCAGAAGCAGACAGGCCGCAACCGGCTAAGAGGAGACGTTTTAGGACCAATCGACATTCAGCTCAGGGTGAGTCGAAAATGGTGGTTTTCCGTGACCCGGAGCGCAGCGTACATCTGGTACGTGAGCACCGGAAGCACGGGGAATTGC
>NZ_JBOHHT010000048.1:0-2994 GCF_050725655.1 Sphingopyxis sp.
CCCTCCACCATCCGCTTCGCGGACGGTCCCCCTCCCCATCGCTTCGCGACAGGGAGGATCAATTCTTCAGCCCTCTATCGCCGCCTTGTGCATGCGGCCGTTCATCACATAATGCGCGACGCCCAGCTGCATGCCCGCCGCCTGCGCATCGTCGATCTCGCGCACGCGGCGCGCGGGCGATCCGGCCCATAGCTCGCGGGTCGGGATTTCCTTGTTCTCGGTCAGCAGCGCGCCCGCCGCGAGCATCGCGTCGCTGCCGATGCGGCACCCGTTCATCACCGTCGCCTTCAGGCCCACGAACGCCCGGTCGGCCAGCGTGCAGCCGTGGACCATCGCCAAATGGCCGATCAGCACATCCTCGCCGATGATCGTCGGAAAACCCTCGGGCCGGTGCGGCATCGGGCCGTCGCAGTGCACGACGCTGCCGTCCTGGATGTTCGATCGCGCGCCGACGACGATGCGGCTGACGTCGGCGCGCAGCACGCAATTATACCAGATGCTGACGTCGGGGCCGATCGTCACGTCGCCGATGATCCGGCATCCGGGCGCGATGAAGGCGCTGGGGTCGATTTGCGGCGTCTTGCCATTGACGCTGATGATGCTGATGTCGGTCATTCGTCGCGGCCTCCGATGATATTCTTCCAGATCAGGACCGGCAGCGTCGAGGCATAATCGTCGGTCCAGCGCTCGAAATTCGGGCGCGCGCCGAGCGGCACCCAGGTGTCGAGGTCCCGCGAATCCTTGCGCGGCCTGATCCCGCCGGTCAATTGCTGCATCCGCTGCGGCGTCGCGGTCAGCGCGACCCAGTTCGACCCGGTCAGGTCGCCATATTCGTCGCCGATCGGGCCCGGGTCCATGCGGATCGCGCTCGTCCAGCCGCGCGCCTTCGCCTCCGCCGCCAGCACCGGCTCCAGATCGAAGAAGCGGTTCGAGATGTGGACCAGCAGGATACCGTCGGGTTTCAGCGCGCGGGCGTAGATGCCGATCGCTTCTTCGGTCAGCAGGTGCAGCGGGATCGCATCGGACGAGAAAGCGTCGATGACGATAATATCGAAGCGCCCCGCGGGCTGGTTGGCGAGCTGGAGCCGCGCATCGCCGATGACGATCGGCGTGTCGCCCGCGCAATCGGACAGGAAAGTGAATTTGGCCGGATCGCGCGCGATGTCGACCATCACCGGGTCGATCTCGAAGATCGTCCAGTGCTGTCCGGGCTTGCGGTAACAGGCGAGCGTCCCCGCCCCCAGCCCGACGATGCCGACCGACGCATTCGGTCCGGCCAGCGTCCCGGCCTTGTCGAGCGTCAGCCCGACGCCCGACTGATGACCATAATAGGTCGTCGGATCGCGCCGGTGCGCGGCGTCGGTGCGCTGGAGGCCGTGGAGCGTCGTGCCGTGCGCGAGGCGGCGCTGGTTCGACGCAGGATAGTCGGTGACGGTGTAGACGCCGAAATAGCTGCGAACGCGCGCGCCAGTGAAGCTTTCCTGGATCGTGTCCCAGCCGCCGACCCCGATCATCAACAACGCGAGCACCGGCACATAGGCCCAGCGCCAGCCGATGACGAGCAGGCCGATGACGAAGATCGCGATGCCCCATGGCGTTGTCGCGCTGTCGAGCCGGCCGGTCCACGCGTCGACCATCTGCCATGCGCCGAAGGCGGCGACAGCGACGAGCACAGCCGCAACGATGCGCGCGGTCTTCGCCTCGAGCCCGAGCCATTTGTCCCACGGCAACAGCGCCGGCAGCGGCAATAGCGTCGCGGCGGCGAGGATCAGGATCGGATGCTCATAGACCCAGTCGAAGATCAGCGGCGCGAACAGCGCCGCGAACAGCCCGCCGAGCACGCCGCCCGCCGACATGATGAGGTAGAAGAGCGTCAGATGCTGCGGCGCGGGGCGGAGATGATAGAGATAGCCGTGGAGCGCGGTCGCGACGACGAACAGCATCGCGAGGCTGGCGAGCGCGACCATCATCGACCCGCCGCCCGAACTCAGCAGGCCGAGCCCGCCGACCGCGAGCAGCACGACGGGCGCGATCAGCGTGACGATCTGCGTCGGCCGCTCCATCGTCGAGAAGGCGATCACAAAGCTGAGCAGATACAGGCCGAGCGGGAGCACCCAAAGCAAGGGCATCGCGACGATGTCGGTGGTGAGGTGCGTCGTCGTCGACAGCATCAGCCCCGACGGGACGGCGGCGATCAGCAGCCAGTGGAGCTGGCGGCGCAGGCTCGGGCGCGGTTCGTCGGTGACGGCGGCATGGGCTTCGGCGCCGCCGTGCCAGCGCGCCGCGGCCGCCCCGGCGACGAGCAGCACGAGCAGCGCATAGCCCGCAGTCCAGCCCCAGCTCTGCGCCGCGAGCGGCAGGGCGGGTTCGACGAGCGCCGGATAGCTGATAAGGCCCGCAAAGCTGCCGAGGTTCGAAGCGGCATAGAGATAATAAGGATCGCCCGCGCGCGTATCGGCGGCGAACCAGCGCTGCATCAACGGTGCCTGCGCCGAGACGACGAAGAAGACGGGGCCGATCGACGCGAGCAAAAGCAAGGGCACCCACAGCGCCTCCTGCCCCGGACCGGGTGCCGCGATCTGTGCGATGCCGATCGGCAGCCACAACGCCGCGACAAGAAACAGCGCGAGGTGGATCGTCGCCTGACGCCGCACGGTGAAGCGGCCGAGCCAATGCGCATAGGCATAACCACCGAGCAGCAGCGCTTGATAGACAAGCATCGCGCTGTTCCACACCGCGGGCGCACCGCCCAATTTGGGCAGCACCATGCGTGCGACCATCGGCTGGACAAGAAAGAGCAGGAAGCTGCCGACGAGAATCGTCAACACAAACAGCCAGCGTCGCGGCGAGGCAGACCCAATCACGCTATCAGGCGCCAAGCAGCCGTGCGGCATGGAGCGCGTGATAGCTGAGCACCCCCGACGCGCCGGCGCGGCGGAAGGCGAGCAGGGTTTCGAGAACGAGTGCATCGCGGTCGCCAGCGCCGGCGGCGGC
>NZ_JBOHHT010000049.1:0-50685 GCF_050725655.1 Sphingopyxis sp.
GGCGGGTTCAACGTGTCATCGCAACACGGCTTGGATACTATCTGCGGGAGTTTCGAAGTCCAAGGTTTTTCGCGGTCGCTGATTGAGGCGCAGGGCGATGGCGTCGAGGCCGTTCTGAGGGATGGAGGAGAAGTCGGTCTCGCGCGGCAGATATTGGCGTAGCAGGCCATTGGTGTTCTCGTTGGTGCCGCGTTGCCAGGGACTGCGGGGGTCGCAAAAATAGACCTGCACGTCGGTGGCGACGGTGAAGCTTTTGTGGGCGGCCATCTCCTTGCCCTGGTCCCATGTCAGGGATCGGCGCAGTTCCTTCGGAAGCTTGCGGATATGCTGTGCGAGCGCGGCGACGACCGTTGCCGAGTCCCGCTTCGGCAATTTGACGAGCATCGTAAAGCGGCTGTGGCGCTCGACGAGCGTGGCGATGTGGCTGCCGTTCGCCCCGGTCAGAAGGTCGCCTTCCCAATGGCCAGGCACGGCGCGATCCTCCGTCTCTGCCGGTCGTTCGCGGATCGATACCATATCGAGGATCTGCCCTTGTCCGGTCTTGATCCTCGCGCCTTTGGCATGGCGCATCTGCCGCCGCGTGCGCAGGTGAACGGTCAGTTCCTTCTTCAGCACGCCGCGGGCCTGGATGAAGAGGCTGCGATAGATGGCTTCGTGAGATATGCGCATGTCCTCGTCGTTCGGGAACGCCCGCTTCAGCCAACCCGAAATCTGCTCCGGCGACCATTGCAAAGCAAGCTTGCGGGCGACACGCCATCGCAACCTGGCACGGCAGGCGAGACGGCATGGCTTCGGGCGCAATGCCCGGTCCCAGGCGCCCTTGTCGGCCAGGGTCGCGCGATAGGTCCGGCATCCGCCATTGCGGCCGATCTCCCGGCTGATCGTCGATGGCGAGCGACCCAGATCGCGTGCAATCCTGCGGATCGATCGACCTGCCGCCACGCCGCGGGAAATCTCTTCACGCTCTTCCAGCCGAAGCGCCGCCTTCGCCCTGCGCCGGGCCAAAGGCGCGATCCCCCCGTGGAGAGAGACAATCCGCTGAACGCCCGACTTGTTCCTCCTCTCTAACGCGCGCGCAATGGCCGGAATGCCCTCGCCCTTCCGCCAGCGATCCCAAAGCTCCGCCTTCTGCTCCAACGTAAACCACACACGCGACGTCACCATCACCGTTCTCCGCATCTGACATGATAGAACGTGTTGCGATGACCCGTTGAACCCGCCGGTGGAAAGCAGCCACGCCCAAGTGGAAGCAACTAGCGGCTATCACTTGGTAGGTCTGGCTACAGCCTGCGCACTTAGACCCATTTGCAACGAAGGCAG
The DNA here is from genome assembly GCF_050725655.1 of Sphingopyxis sp. Classification (GTDB taxonomy): domain Bacteria; phylum Pseudomonadota; class Alphaproteobacteria; order Sphingomonadales; family Sphingomonadaceae; genus Sphingopyxis. The sequence goes on from NZ_JBOHHT010000049.1 coordinate 1,321, forward strand.
ATGTCAGTCCCGGGCTTTTTCCGAGAATTTTCTAAAGCACTGGAATCATATCAATTAATACCAGTCGATTCGGGCCGCAGTAGATCAAAAAACGCGAGTATCGCCCTCGCAATGCGTACGAAATGCTTACGCCGAAAAATCCGGCCGCTAGACCGAGTTTTTCAAGCGCTATCAACCAACTGAAATATAAGGAAAAATGGTGCACCCGAAGGGATTCGAACCCCTGGCCTCTGCCTTCGGAGGGCAGCGCTCTATCCAGCTGAGCTACGGGTGCTGATAGAGCGCGGCCTCTAGCAAGCCCGCGCCGTGCCAGCAATGGCCTATCGACCAGAGGGCGGCGATGTGCGAAGCGGCGCCATGGGCATCGGGAACATAGCGTGAGGTCATCCGAACAAAGCTGGCCGATGGCCGCCGATCTTTATGGCGAGATGCAGCTTGAGGCGCATCCGCCCGCAAGGCGGCGCTGGCGCGACTATATGCCCGGCGTACTTGTCACCGCCATCGCGGCGCTCGCCGCTGCGTGGCTCGCCGACCATTATGCTGCGCCTTTGGTGCTGATGGGGTTGCTGATCGGCCTCGCGATGAGCTTCCTCTCGCAAGACAAGCGCACCCACGCGGGACTCGACCTGATGTCGCAGACCGCGCTGCGCATTGGCATCGTGCTCGTCGGCGCGCGGATCACCGCCGAACAGCTCGTCGAACTCGGGCCTTTGCCCTTCGCGCTGCTTGTGCTGATCATGCTCGCGGTCATTCTGGTTACCGTAGCAAGCGCGCGGTGGTTCGCGCAGGACCGGCACGCCGCGCTGCTCGCGGGCGGCGCGACCGCCATTTGCGGCGCATCGGCCGCGCTCGCGCTCTATTCATTGATCGGCGACAAGCGCGTCGACCAGGCGCGTTTCACGCTGACGCTCGTCGGGATCACCGTCGCGAGCGCGCTCGCAATGACGCTCTATCCGGTGCTGGCTGCGCAGCTCGGCCTGACCGATGCGCAGGCGGGATTCCTGATCGGCGCGTCGATCCATGACGTCGCGCAGGCGATCGGCGGCGGCTTTTCCTTTTCACAGCCGGCGGGCGAGGTCGCGACGATCGTCAAGCTGACCCGCGTTGCGCTGCTCGCGCCGATGCTGATGCTCGTCGCGCTCTGGCTCGGCCGCAGCGGCGAAGGTGACAGCAAGACGCGGATTCCACTGCGCCTGCCGTGGTTCATTCTCGGCTTCCTTGGCGTAGCCGCGCTCAATTCGCTCATCGCCATCCCGCAAATCGCTCAAGACACAGCGGCTACAGGCGCGCAGGCACTGCTGCTGCTCGCCATCGTCGCGACCGCGATGAAAGCGCGGCTGCACCTGCTGCTTGATCAGGGATGGCGGAGCTTCGCGCCAATCATCGTCGCAACGCTGACGAGTTTCCTGCTCTCGCTCGCCGCCGCGCTCAGCCTGTGACGCCGTGACGTCGCCCTAACGGGTTTATATTTCAGCCTTTCGGCAGCGCCCAGCTGACGGTCAGCTGTGTCGCGCGGCGCGGAATATCGAGCTTCGCCTCGCTGAAATTGACCTTTTCATTGGGTGGCAGCATGCGCACCGGCGGCTTGATCGTCCAGCTATAGACGATTGTCCCCTGTGCATCGCGCAGTTCGGCGAGGATCGGCGGAACGCGCTGTTCGCGATCAGTCGGGTTGATGATCACCCCCGACGCGGCGAAATAGATGGTGCCGTCGACCAGCTCGCGATGATCCTGGTTCGGCGGCAGCTCGATCACCAGGTCGGGCTCGTCGACCCCGCCCGGCAGGCCGAGGCCCTGCGCCCAGCCCGGCAGGCCGAAATACATGAGCCCCGCGGTCGCCGCGAGCATCAGCGCCGCCGCGCTCGCGGCGATAATCGTCCAGCGCTTCGCGGGATTGCGCCGCGGACGGCGGAACGGCAAGGGCGCATCGTCGATCACGGACACGGCGCGCGGGGGGGGCTCGGCAGTAAAGCTCGGCGGAGCCCGCGCGGGCGCAGGATCGGGTTCGGGAAAATCGGAATAGGCCGCGGCCGATCCCGGCGCTGCTTCGCGAGCCGGTGCCGGTGCAGGCGCCGCGGCGTGTTCCGGCGCACTTGGAACGGGCGCGACCACGGCCCCTACCGGCGTTGCGGCGGGCTCCTGAAACCAGCTATGGCGGCAATTGGCGCAACGCACAGTGCGGCCCGTGGGTCCGATCGCCGTATCGGGAACGACATAGCGCGTGTGACAGGACGGGCAGGCAAGGATCATGGGCTCCCTCTAAACACGCCGATTCGCGCGTTGCAAGCGCCGCGTGCCCACTCCCGTCTTGTCCTCTGTGGATAGCCGTGCGAGATGCTGGCTGATGAGCGGACCAGCGCCCCTGTTCTTTGACCCGACGCTGGCGCGCCATCGCGCGCGGGCGACGCCATGACGGACGTCTCTCCGGCGCGGCCCGGCGGCGCGATGGTCGAATTCGACGGCGTCGGCCTCCGCTATGGCCCCGATGCCGAGGTTTTGAGCGACATCAGCTTCAACCTCCAACCCGGCAGCTTCTATTTCCTCACCGGCGCATCGGGCGCGGGCAAGACCTCGCTCTTGAAGATGCTCTATCTCGCGCAGCGGCCGAGCCGCGGGATCGTCCGCCTGTTCGGCGAGGATCTGGTCGCGATGCCGCGCCACCGCCTTCCGGGCTTTCGCCGACGTATCGGCGTGGTGTTCCAGGATTTCCGCCTGATCCCGCACCTTTCGGCGCGCGACAATATCGCACTGCCGCTGCGTATCGCGGGGGTCAGCGAAGAGGATCTGTCGGGCCCGGTCGGCGAAATGCTGAGCTGGATCGGCCTCGGCGATCGCGCCGACGCCCGCCCCGCGACGCTGTCGGGCGGCGAGCAACAGCGCGTCGCGATCGCGCGCGCCGTCATCGCGCGGCCGCAATTGCTCGTCGCCGACGAACCGACGGGGAACGTCGATCCCGAAATGGCGATGCGCTTGCTGGGATTATTCGAGGCATTGAACCGCCTCGGCACCACGGTCGTCGTCGCGACCCACGATATCCACCTGATCAGCCGTATCGAGAATGCGCAGATGATGCGACTCGAACGGGGGCGCCTGTCCGACCCCACCGGCGCGCTGCGCTACCCGCCGGCGAACAGGACATAGCGGGGCGCCCATGATCATCCCGCGCGTTCCCGTCCAGCATCGCCGCCTGCTTCCCGACCGCCGCCTGTCGGGCCCGACCCCGTGGGTGATCGCGATCCTGATGATGCTGACCCTGCTCGCCGCCGCCGCCGGAGTCGGGCTGGCCCGCTCAGCAAACGCAATCGGCGCCGCGATCGCCGGACGCGTGACGGTGCAGATCGTCACCGCGAACCCGGTGACGCGCGCCGAACAGGCCGCGGCGCTCCGCCGTGCCGCCGCCGCGCAGCCCTTCGTCCTCTCGGCGCGCGCGGTCGAGCCGGAAGAATTGCAGGCGACGCTGGGCCAATGGTTCGGCGCAGCCGAGGGTGACGATCCGGTGCTGAAATCGCTGCCGCTGCCCGCGCTCGTCGACATCGACTTTGTCGGCGAGGACCGCACCGGTCCTATGCGCCAGTTGCAGGCGTTGGTCGCGCGCGAGGCGCCCGGCGCGCGGATCATTCCGCACGCCGAATGGCTTGGCCCGGTCGCGCGGCTGATCCGCTCGCTGGCGTGGATCGCGGGCGGCATGGTGCTGCTGATGACGCTCGCCAGTGCCGCGGTGGTGATCATGACCGCGCGCGCCGCGCTCGCAACGCATTTCCCGACGATCGAGATGCTCCACCTGATTGGCGCGACCGATCGCCAGATTACGCGGCTGTTCCAGCGCCGCATCGCGATCGACACCGCTTATGGCATCGCGCTCGGCACCGTCGTCGCCGCCGCGCTCCTGCTCTTGATCGGCTGGCAATGGGCGGGTGTCACATCGGGACTTGCGGCAACCGCCTCGTTCGGCCCCGCCGGCTGGGCGCTCTTGCTGGCGCTGCCGCTATTGGCTATCGCGCTCGCAGCCCTCACCGCGCGCCAGACCTTGCTCGCGGCGCTCAAGAAGATTTTATGATCAAGCGCCTGATTTCCCTGTTGTTCCTGGCCTGGATGCTCGGCTTCGCATGGTTCGCGCTGTTGCTGCCGCTGCCCGCAGAGGCGCAAAAGACCGACGCGATCGTCGTACTCACCGGCGGCCCGGGACGCATCGACCGCGCGCTCGAACGGCTCGAGGCGGGCGATGCCAAGCGCCTCCTCATCAGCGGTGTTGCGCGCGAGGTGAAGCCGCGCGAACTCGCGGCCGAATACAAGCGCCCGGTTTCGCTGTTCGACTGCTGCATCGCGCTGGGGTTCGAGGCCGAGGATACGCGCTCGAACGCGACCGAGGTCGCGACCTGGGCGCAGCGCCGCAAGTACAAGAGCATCCGGCTGATCACTACCGACTGGCATATGCGCCGCGCCGAATATGAAATCGGCCGCGCGGTCGGCGACAAGGTGACCATCCTGCCCGACGCGGTGCGCAGCCAGCCCAATTTCGCGACACTGTTCCGCGAATATCACAAATATCTGGCCGGACTGGCGGGCGGGCTGCTCGGCCTGTGAGATATACCATCGCCCTGGTCCGCTCGATCCTGTTCTGGATCGCCTTTTTCGTGATGAGCAGCATCTCGTCAATCGGCGGGGTGATCGCGCTGCCGATCTCGCACCGCGGCACGATCTTCTTCGTGCGGATATGGGCGCAGGCGCACCGGATCTTCTGCCGTTTCCTGCTCGGCCAGACGATCGTCGTCGACGGCGAGATGCCCGACATTCCGGTCCTCTATGTCTTCAAGCATGAATCGGCGTTCGAAACGGTCGAGCAGCCGATGCTGTTCAGGCATCCGGCGGTGTTCGCGAAGGAAGAGCTGTTCTCGATCCCCGTCTGGGGTCAGGCGGCGCGCTTTTACGGCCTGATCCCGGTCGACCGTGACGGCGGCGGCAAGGCGATGCGCGCGATGCTCGGCGCGGCGAAGGCCGCGCTCGCCGCGGGCCGTCCGCTGGTGCTGTTCGCCGAAGGAACGCGCGTCCCGCACGGCGAAGCGCCGCAACTACGCCCCGGTTTTGCCGGCATGTACCGCCTGCTCAATATTCCGGTGATCCCCGTCGCGGTGAACAGCGGCCTCGCCTTTCCGCCGCGCCGTTGGGTCAAATGGCCCGGCACGATCACCTACAAGGTCGGCGAAACGATCCCCGCCGGGCTGCCGCGCGAAGACGCCGAAACACGCGTGCGCGTCGCGATCAATGCACTGAACCCGCCTGAGGCATTGCTGGAAGCTAAGCAAACCAACTAATTCCGTTCGCATCGAGCGAAGTCGAGATGCCCCTCGGCCTTGCGCTATCCCGCCGGGTGTCTCGACTTCGCTCGACACGAACGGAAATTGAGGTTCGGTTAGTGCTTGCGCCCGAAATCGGGTGCCGGATCGTCCTGCCCCTCGGCAATGATCGAACGGCGAATTGCGCGCGTGCGCGTGAACCAGTCCTCGAGCTTGTCGGCATCGCCGCGGCGGATCGCCTGCTGCAAGACCGTCAGATCCTCGTTAAAGCGCTGCAAGGTCGCGAGTACGGCATCCCTATTCGCGAGGAACACGTCGCGCCACATCACCGGATCGCTCGCCGCGATACGCGTGAAATCGCGGAAACCGCCCGCCGAATATTTGATCACCTCGCTCTCGGTGACTTCCTCGAGCTCGCTCGCGGTGCCGACGATCGTGTAAGCGATGAGGTGCGGCAAATGGCTCGTCACCGCGAGCACCATATCGTGGTGCGCGGCGTCCATGATGTCGACCTTGGCGCCCAGCGCCTGCCAGAAGCCGGTGAGCGCCGCCACGGCGTCTTCGGGCGCGCCTGCGCCCGGCGTGACGATGCACCAGCGGCCTTCGAACAGCGTCGAAAAGCCTGCCGCCGGGCCGCTATTCTCGGTCCCCGCAACCGGATGCGCCGGGATGACGATATGATCGGGCAGTGCCTTTGCCAGCGCCTCCGCAACGCCCGCCTTCGACGAACCGACGTCGGAAATGATCGCATCGGGCTTCAGCCCCGGCGCGATCGCGACCGCCGCTTCAGCCATGCGGCCCACCGGCACCGCCAGAATGACGAGGTCGGCGTCCGCCACCGCGGCGACCGGGTCATCGACAATCGTATCGCAAAGGCCGAGTTCGCGCGCGAGCTCGCGCACCTCGGCGCTGGCGTCATGGCCGGTCACCGCGACCTGCGGCAGCCGCTCGCTGATCGCGCGCGCGATCGACGAGCCGATCAGGCCCAACCCGACAATCGCGACGCGCGCGATTGGCATCAGCCGTTCAGCGCGGCGCGGATCGCCGCCGCCAGCCCGCGCGTCTCATCCTCGGTGCCGATCGTCATGCGTAGCGCATTTGGCAACCCCTGCCCCGGCAGCCAACGGACGATATAGCCCGCCTCCATCAGCCGGTTATAGACGGTCTCGGCGCTGACATCGCCTTCGAACAGCACGAGCAGGAAATTGCACGCCGACGGCACGATACGCAGGCCATGGTTGCCGAGGCTTTCGAGTTCGCCCGCCAGCCAACTGCGCCATGTCGCATTATGCTCGCGGCTATGCGCCACGAATTCCTCGTCGCCGAGCGCCGCGACCGCCGCCGCCTGCCCCGCGCGCGTGACGTTGAACGGCAGGCGGATACGGTGCAGCGCCGAAATCACTTCGGCGGCGGCATAGCCCCAGCCGATGCGTTCGGCGGCAAGGCCGTGGATCTTCGAGAAGGTGCGCGTGATGAAAACGTTCGGCTGCGTCTTCGCGAGTTCGAGCCCGCCATCATCCTCGGCGTCGGACAGATATTCGGAATATGCCTGGTCGATCACGAACAGTATATTCTTCGGCAGCCCGGCGTAGAGCCGCGCAACCTCTTCGCGCGTTGCAAGCGTGCCGGTCGGATTGTTCGGATTGGCGAGATAGACGACGCGCGTCTTGTCAGTCACGGCGGCGAGCAGCGCATCGACGTCGGTCGCATAATCCTTATCATCAGCCTCGATCGGCACCGCTCCGACGCGCCGCGCCGCGATTTCATAGACCGCAAAGCCGTATCGCACGTACAGAATCTCGTCGCCCGCGCCAGCATAGGTACCCGCCGCGAGGTGGAGCAATTCGTCGGATCCGTTGCCGCAAATAATCCGCGCCGGATCGAGCCCGAACTTCGCCGCGATCGTTTCGCGCAGCTCGATCGAACCGGGGTCAGGATAGCGCGACAAAGCGTCGGCCGCGCCCTGCGCCGCAGCGAAGGCCGCGCGCGCCTTCTCTCCCGTTCCGAGCGGATTTTCGTTTGCGCTCAGTTTGATCAGCGGGCGGCCGTCGGCGCCGGCCGACTTGCCGGGAACATAGGGAGCGATGCCGCTGATCCACGGCTTCGGAGTGAGAGTGGCGCTACGATCGGTCATGCCGCGCCGTTTAACGGCTGTGCTGCGCGAGTCCAGTACGTTGACAGGGTGCGCGCGCCCGCTTAGCCCCGCGCGAACCATGGCGAGCCTGCTCCACGATATCCAGCATCACAGCGTGACGATCGCCGCGCCGCTGCCGCTCGACAGCGGACAGCTGCTGCCATCTGTGACGATCGCCTATCAAAGCTATGGCGCGCTCAACGCCGACAAGTCGAACGCGGTGCTGATCTGCCACGCGCTGACCGGCGACCAATATGTCGCGAGCGACCATCCGGCGACGGGCAAGCCCGGCTGGTGGGCGCGCATGGTCGGGCCCGGCAAGCCGATCGACACCGACCGGTTCCACGTCATCTGCGCCAATGTCCTCGGCAGCTGCATGGGGACGAGCGGGCCGGCCTCGCCCGACGCCGCCACCGGCGCGCCGCTCGGCATGGCCTTCCCCGTCATCACGATTGCCGACATGGTGCGCGCGCAGGCGATGCTGCTCGATCATCTCGGCATTTCGCGACTTCATGCCGTCGTCGGCGGGTCGATGGGCGGCATGCAGACGCTCGCGTGGGCCGCGGCCTATCCCGACCGTCTCGCCTCGGCGCTCGTCATCGCGAGCGCGGCGCGCCATTCGGCGCAGAACATAGCGTTCCACGAGGTCGGGCGGCAAGCGATCATGGCCGACCCCGACTGGCAGGACGGCCAATATTATGGCAGCGCGCGTGCGCCGACCAAGGGCCTCGCGGTCGCGCGCATGGCGGCGCACATCACCTATCTCTCCGAGGAAGGGCTGACGGAAAAATTCGGCCGCCGCCTGCAGGCGCGCGACATCAAGAGCTTCGGCTTCGATGCCGATTTCCAGGTCGAATCCTATCTGCGGCACCAAGGGCTTGCCTTCACCGACCGCTTCGACGCCAACGCCTATCTCTATATCACGCGCGCGATGGACTATTTCGACCTCGCCGACCCGCACGACGGCCGCCTCGCGGGGGCGTTCGCGAGCGCGAAAGATGTGCGCTTCACGCTCGTCAGCTTCGATACCGACTGGCTCTATCCGACCTCCGAATCGCGCCGCGTCGTGCAGGCGCTGCAAAGCGTCGGCGCCGCCGCGAGCTTCGTCGAACTGTCGGCGCCCTTCGGCCACGACAGCTTCCTTCTCGACGTCCCCGCGCTCGACCGCCTCGTCGCCGGCGCCCTGGGTTCGGGTTTCTGATGGCGCTGCGCCCCGATCTCGCGATCATCGCCAATGCCGTGCCCACGACGTCGCGCGTGCTTGACGTCGGCTGCGGCGACGGCGAGCTGATGGTTGCGCTGCGCAACAAGGGCGTCGACGCGCGCGGGCTGGAGATCGACCCGGCGAACGTCACCGCCGCGATCGCGCGCGGCCAGTCGGTCGTGCAGGGTGACGCCAATCGCGACCTCGCCGACTATCCCGACGACGCGTTCGACTATGCGATCCTGTCGCAAACGCTGCAGACGACCGAGCGCCCCGACCGCGTGGTGAGCGAATTGCTGCGCATCGCGCCGCGCGCCTTTGTCAGCTTCCCCAATTTCGCCCATTGGCGCGTGCGGCTTGCATTGCTGTGGAACGGCCGGATGCCCGTCACTCGCCTGCTGCCCGTCGCGTGGTACGAAACGCCGAACATTCACCATGTCACGGTCAGCGATTTTCGTGACCTCGTCCGCGCCAGGGGCATCAGGGTCGAGCGCGTCTGGCACCTTTCGGGCGACAGGCCGACGAGCGACGCCGCCGCCAGCTGGCGCGCCGAACATGCGATCTTCCTGATTTCGCGCTAGCTCAGTCGCGCTTCTTCAGCCCGTTCGCGAGCAGGTCGTTCGCGACGCGCGCGATCTCGGCGATGTCGGCCTCTTCATCCCACAATCCATAACGCATCCCCAGAAACACGTTCATCCCGCCGATCGCCCAGGCGTGAACCTCGCTGATGTCGGGACGAATCTCCCCGCGCGCCGCGCCACCCTCGAGCCGCTGGCGGACGCGCGCGACCGTCGTTTCATAATGGCTGCGATAGCTCGCATAGTCGACGAACTCGGCCTCATCGATAATGCGGTAAATCTCTTTGTGCGCGCGCACAAAGCCCAGATAGGATTCGAGCCCGATCCGTTCGGCGCTGATCTCGTCGGCCGCCGCCTGCACCAACGGCGTGACATGGTCGCGCAATTGTTCGCTCATATAGCGGACGAGCGCCTGGAAAATCTCGTCCTTCGAATCGAAATAGGTGTAAAAGCTTCCGAGTGCAGTCCCGGCGCGGCGCGTAATAGCGCTGATCGACGCCTCGTGGAACCCGCGCTCGCCGAATTCGACGGCGGCGGCATCGAGCAGTTTGCGCAGCGTGCGGCGTCCGCGCTCGGTGCGCGGTGTCTTGTCGCGCGGTTCGCTCCCGACATTGTCTGTCTCGACTGGCGGTTGATCCATGACTGCCCCTTGCCTCCCTCCGTCACTGCATCGTGGCTTTTCCGCACCACTGGCAAGCAAAAAACGACGGCTTCACATTCCAAGTTGAAACTTGGTTCATGTTTCATTATTGGATGCGCCGCGGCTTGGCAAGCACCAGCCCAAGAAAAGCAAACAGGGTGGCGAGGGGTCACCCGCCACATGGGAGAGTCATATGCGTCCTTTCGCCCGCTCGCTGCGTCGTGCCATCCTTGCCACCAGCGCGCTTTCCATGATCGCCTTCGCTCCCGCTGCTTTCGCGCAGGAAGCGGGCACGACCGACGCCGGCGATAACGAGATCATCGTGACGGCACGCCGCCGCGACGAACGACTGATCGACGTGCCCGTTGCGATCACCGCCTATTCGGGCGAGGCGCTGGCTAAAGCCGGGGCGATCGACATCACCGACGTCGGGCAGACGACCCCGAACACCACATTGGAGGTTTCGCGCGGGACCAACTCGACGCTCAGCGCTTTCATCCGCGGCGTCGGCCAGCAGGATCCGGTGTCGGGCTTCGAACAGGGCGTCGGCATCTATCTCGACGACGTCTATCTCAACCGCCCGCAGGCCGCGGTGCTCGACATCTATGATGTCGAGCGCATCGAAATCCTGCGCGGGCCGCAGGGCACGCTTTATGGCCGCAACACGATCGGCGGCGCGGTCAAATATGTAACCAAGCAGCTTCCGGAGGAATTCTCGCTCAAAATCAAGGGCACGCTCGGCACCTACGATCAGGCCGACCTCGTCGTCACCGCGAGCGCGCCAATCGGCGATCTGCTCCGCGTCGGCGGTTCGGTCGCCCGCCTGTCGCGCGGCGGCTTCGGCGACAATCTCACCACCGGCCGCGAAAATTACAACAAGGACGTTTGGGCAGGCCGCGCCACCGTCGAACTCGGCGGTTATGGCGCGCCGGTGCTGATCCGCATTTCGGGCGACTATTCGAAGGACAAAAGCGATCCGCGCGGCGGCCACCGCCTGATCTCGTCGCTGCTGACCAACGCCCCCGTCCTCGACGACGTGTTCGACAGCCGCGGCGGCCTCGACGATCCGAAGCAGGAGATCGAGGCTTACGGTCTTGCGATGAACGTTACCGCCGAGCTGTCCGACTCGGTGACGATCCGGTCGATCAGCGCCTGGCGCAAGGACACGTCGGCGACCCCGATCGATTTCGACGCGCTGCCCGGCGTCGACATCGACGTCCCCGGTTTCTATTTCAACGAGCAGATCAGCCAGGAATTCCAGCTGCTCTACGAAGGCGACAGACTGAAGGGCCTGCTCGGCTTCTATTATCTCGACGCGACCGCCGACACCTTGTTCGACGTCCGCATTTTCAACAATCTCGCGGGCCTGACCGCCTTTACCGAGGCCGATGTCGATACCCAGACCTTCGCGGTGTTCGGCGATTTCACTTATGATTTCAGCGAACAGCTCAGCTTGTCGGTCGGCGGTCGCTACACATGGGACGAGCGCGAAGCGTCAATCCTGCGCCAGAATTATCTCGGCGGCGGATCGCCGGTGTTCGGCGGTGCGGGCGTCGCCGCAGGTGCGCCGGGCACCAATTTCGAGGGTAAGCGCAACTTCAACAAATTCACGCCGCGCGCCTCGCTGTCGTTCAAGCCGACCCCCGACCATAATTTCTACGCCAGCTATTCGCAGGGGTTCAAAGGCGGCGGCTTCGATCCGCGCGGGGTCGGCGTCAACGCACCGGCCGCCATTCCGGGCGCGCCGACCGATGCCGAAGTCGCCTCCTTCCTGAGCTTCCGCCCCGAAAAGGTCGAAAGCTATGAGGTCGGCTACAAGGGCAGCCTGATGGACGGCGCGGTCAACGTCGCGCTCGCCGCCTTCTATGCCGATTATACCGACGTCCAGATCCCGGGCTCGGTCGCCTGCACGGCCAGCGGCCTGCCGAGCTTCTGCGGCGTCGTCTCGAACGCCGGCAAGGCGACGTTCAAGGGCGTCGAATTCGAAGGCCGCGCGCGCCTCGGCGAAGATATTGCGACCGCGGGCGACCGGCTGACGCTGTCGACCGCGGTCGGCTTTATCGACGCGCAATATAAGAAGTTCATCGCCAACATTCCCGACCCGGTCACCCTCCGGCCGACACCGACCGATGTGTCGGATTTCCGCGAGGTGCAGAACACGCCCAAATGGACCGCCAGCGGCACGCTCGCTTACTCGACCCCGGTCGGCGACGGCGACATGAGCTTCGGCACGACGCTGTCGTATCGCAGCAAGACCCATCAGTTCGAAATCCCGAACCCCTATATCGACCAGGATGGCTTCGCGCTGTGGGATGCGAGCCTCGTCTACACCGCGCCCGACGATCGCTGGAGCCTTGGGGTATTCGGCAAGAATCTGACGAACAAGGAATATAAGACGTCGGGCTATACGTTCGTGAACGTCAACCCGACGACCGGCGCGATCCTTCCGGGCCCGGGCGGCCTTCCGACCTCGGCGCTCGGCCGCGAAGGCACGCTCACCGCCTTCTACGGCAACCCGCGCCAGGTTTTCGTCACCGGCACCGTGAAGTTCTGATCTTCGGATAAAAGGGGGAGAGGGGCGTCCGTTGCGGCGCCCCTTTTCTATGAGGCGAGTGGCGGCGCGCCGGTCGCGGCGACCATCCGTTCGCCATCGATGACGATCGGACTTGCCACGCCGTCGATAAATGCCCCCTCGGGCCGGAACCGCATTCCGCGCGACACCACCTGCGGGCCGGCGAAGACGGCGGCAAGGTCGTTGATCGGTCCTGCGGGCACGCCTTCGGCCTCGAGCGCCAGCGACAGCGGCTGCGCGTCCCATGCGGCGATCTTCGCCGCAAGCAGCGGGATCAGCTCGGCCCGGTTCGCCAGCCGCGCGGCATTGTTCACGAAACGCGGATCGTCGGCCCATTCTGGCATGCCCAGAATCGCGCAGAGCTTGCGATATTGTCCGTCGTTGCCGACCGCGATGACGAGCTGGCCGTCGGCGGTCGCAAACACCTGATAGGGCACGACATTGACATGCGCATTGCCCATCCGCTTCGGCGCGACGCCGCTCGCGAGGTAGTTGGCCGCCTGGTTCGCCAGCACCGCGACCTGCGAATCAAGCAACGCCATGTCGATGTGCGCGCCCGCGCCGGTGACGTCACGGCGTCGCAGCGCGGCGAGGATCGCGACCGCCGAATACATGCCGGTGAAGATGTCGGCATAGGCGATTCCTGCCTTTTGCGGCGGCCCGTCGGGCTCGCCAGTCAGCGACATGAAGCCGCTCATCGCCTGGACGAGATAATCATACCCCGCACGATGCGCATAAGGGCCGGTCTGCCCAAAGCCGGTGATCGAACAGACGACGAGCCGCGGGAAATCGGCGCGCAGCCGCGCCGGGTCGAGGCCATATTTGACGAGCCCGCCGACCTTGTAATTTTCGATGATGACATCGGCGTCGGCCAGCAGCACGCGCACTTCGGCCTGCCCGTCGGCACGCGCGATATCGATCGCGACGCTGTGCTTGCCGCGGTTGCAGCTATGATAATAGGCGGCACCGAGATTTTCGCCATCCGCACCGGAGACGAAAGGCGGACCCCATTCGCGCGTATCGTCGCCCGCGCCCGGCCGCTCGACCTTCACCACCTCGGCGCCGAGGTCGGCGAGCAATTGCCCGCACCACGGCCCTGCGAGCACCCGCGCCAGTTCGACGACGCGGATGCCCCGCAAAGGTTTTAAGCCCTCGGGCTCAGGCAAAGGCCGAAATACCGGTGATCGCGCGGCCAAGGATCAGCGCATGAACGTCGTGCGTGCCCTCATAGGTGTTCACCGTCTCGAGGTTCACCGCGTGGCGGATGACATGATAGTCGGCCGAAATGCCGTTGCCGCCGTGCATATCGCGCGCGACGCGGGCGATATCGAGCGCCTTGCCGCAATTGTTGCGCTTCAAGAGGCTGATCGCGTCGGGAATGAGCCGGCCTTCGTCGATCAACCGGCCGACGCGCAGCGCCGTCTGCAGGCCAAGCGCGATTTCGGTGAGCATGTTGGCAAGTTTCAGCTGCACGATCTGGTTTGCCGCGAGCGGCCGCCCGAACTGCTTGCGTTCGCCCGTATAATCGCGCGCCGCTTCATAGCAGAATTCGGCAGCGCCCATCGCCCCCCAGCCGATGCCGTAACGCGCGCGGTTGAGACAGCCGAACGGACCCTTGAGGCCCGACACATGCGGCAACAGCGCATCCTCGCCGACCTCGACCGAATCCATGACGATTTCGCCGGTGACTGAGGCGCGCAGGCTCACCTTGCCCTCGATCTTCGGTGCCGACAGGCCCTTCATCCCCTTTTCGAGCACAAAGCCGCGAATCGCCCCGTCATGCGCTTCCGACTTCGCCCACACGACGAAGACGTCGGCGATCGGCGAGTTGGTGATCCACATTTTCGCGCCCTTGAGGCGGTAGCCGCCTTCGATCTTTTCGGCGCGCGTGCGCATCCCGCCAGGGTCGCTGCCGGCGTCGGGCTCGGTCAGGCCGAAACAGCCGACGAGTTCGCCCGAGGTCAGCCCGGGCAGGAACTTCCGCTTCTGCTCCTCGCTGCCATAGGCGTTGATCGGGTGGATCACGAGCGAGCTTTGCACCGAACAGGCCGAACGATAGCCCGAATCGATCCGCTCGACTTCGCGCGCGATCAGCCCGTAGCTGACATAATTCAGCCCCGCGCCGCCATATTCGGGATCGATCGTCGCGCCGAGCAGTCCGAGCGCGCCCATTTCGGACATGATCTCGCGGTCGAAACGCTCGTCGAGAAACGCCGAGGTGACGCGCGGCAACAGCTCGCCCTCCGCATAGGCGCGCGCGGTATCGCGCACCATCCGTTCCTCTTCGCTGAGCTCGGCATCGAGCTGGAGGGGATCGAGCGGGTCGAGCGCTTCGATGCGCTGCGGATCGGCGAGGGCCATGGGTCTGCTTTCTTCAAGAAACGACCCATGCATCGGGTCGTTACGGGGTCGGTTCGGCCGTTTTGCGGGCCATCGCGGCAGCGGGGCTGTCGCGCGGTTCCAATATCGCCGCCGTTTCGATCAGGTCAAGCGCGCGCCGTGCCTCATGGTAACGCCGCGCATCGATCAGCCACTCGCTCGCGACCTCCGATCCGGGCATCGCCTCGACTTCGGCGATCGCAAGATCGGCTTGCCCGGCCGTGAGATAGCGCCGGGCGCGGTCGAGCCGCTCGGAGGCGCGCGGCGACTGGGTTCCCGCGGCGCGCACCACGAACAATTCGCCCAGCTCGCGGCGAAGCCCGGTCCACAGGCTGCCGCTACCCTCGCCGCCACGCCCGACAAGCTGCGGCGCCAGCGTGTCGAGTTCGGCGCGAAGCTGTTCGAGCGTCACCGGTTCGCGCGATGTGTCGACGATCGTCTTGACCGCATTGGGCTGGTCGTCGCCGAAGCGCAGGCGAAGCTGGGCGTCGAGATAACCGAGCGACAGCCCGCGATCGAGCGCGCGGCGCACGGCGAAAGCAACGAGCAGACCCTCGGCGCGCGATGCGTTGCCCGACGCCGATTCGGCCTCGAGCGTGATCCGCGAGAGGCGTTGTTCGAGTTCGGCGACGCGTGCCGCGAGCGCGTTGGCGCCGTCGATCGGCGCGACCATCAGCGGCGCCGCATTGGCTCCGCCCTTTGCGGCAAGCGGATTGGCGGCCCCGACGGGCGCCGCGATCATTTTCGCCGTCGGTGGTAAATTACTGCCCGTAAGCCAACGATTCACCGCCCATCCGCCGCCGGCGATACCGATCAGGAGCAGCAGGAAGGCACCGATGGCGAGAGCGCGAAACGATAGTCCCCTTTCGGGTACCACCTCGTCCGCCGACGAGGACGTGTCGATGCTGTCGATTGCCATGTTTCTCTTTCGAACGACCCTATTTTGCACCCTTGTGCCACAAAGCACGCGCTTGTGCCAATATTGCGACGTCGTCGGGATGTCCCGCAATGGCCAGATCGCGCCAGCCGTCGCCGGCGGCGGCCGCCACCGCCGGGCTGATCGCGACTAGCGACAGGTGCGCGCGCGAATCGCCGACCAGCTGGGAAATTCGCTGCGCGGCGCGCGCCGAATGCACGAGCAGAATCGCCGGGGCGGCGATCAGCGCGTCCCATTCGCCCGGCACCGGGGCGGGATCGACGGCATAGCAGGGCAGCGCCGTGAGCGATGCCGCCCGTGCGTCGAATTCCGACCGGTCGCGTCCGCAAAGCCACAGAATATTGTGGATATTTTCTGACGTCATATCGTCAAGAAGTCGCTGCGCGCACGATGATCCGGTCATCGCCACCGTCAGGCCCGCGGCCTCGGCCGCCCGCGCGGTCGCTGCACCGACGGCATAGGCGGGCAGCGACGCCAGACCGGCCAGCCCCGGCCCCGCCAGTCTTGCGGCAAAGGCGCTGGTTAGCAGCAGCACGTCGAAATCTGCGGGTTTCGGGGGACTCCAGTCGATTGCACGCGCATCAAAAAGCGGCATCGCATGGACGTCGAACCCCATGACCCTCGCCCGCTCCACCGTCGCTGCATTGCCCGGCTCGGGCCGCGTAACGATCAGCGGCGGCCCATCGGTCATGCCGCGAACAGCCGCCGGACGCTGTCGGGCGCTTCATCAAGCAACCGACGTGCCAACGCCGCCGCAGTCGCAGCATCGGTGACGATGACATGTCCCGTCGCATGATCGGCGCCATCTTCGGAGAAAATTTCGGCATCGAGGCGCAGCGCGCCGTCGTCCTGCCACCGCGCATGCGCCGCGACGGGCGAGCGGCAATCGCCGCCGAGCGCCGCCAAAAACGCGCGCTCGGCCGCAACGGCGCGATGCGTCGGAGCATGATCAATCGCCGACAGCAGCGCGCGGGTCGCCGCGTCGTCGGCGCGGCATTCGATGCCGATCGCCCCCTGCGACGCCGCGGGAAGCAGCAGGCTCGCCTCCTGCACCGTGCCGACGTCGTGCATCCCCAGCCGCTCGAGCCCCGCCGCCGCGAGCAGGGTCGCATCGGCGTCGCCGCCTGCAATCTTGGCGAGCCGCGTCGCGACATTGCCGCGCAGCAGCACGGTTTCGAGGTCGGGGCGAATCCGCTTCACCTGCGCCGCACGGCGCGGGCTGCTCGTCCCGATCCGTGCGCCCTGCGGCAGGTCGGCGATCGTTGTCGCCGCGATACCCTCGCGCACCACCAGCCGATCGCGCGGGTCGGCGCGTTCGAGCATCGCGCCGAGGAAAAAGCGCGCATCGCGGATCGTTTCGACATCCTTCAGCGAATGGACCGCAATATCGATCGCTCCCGCGTCGAGCGCGGCGTCGAGTTCTCGCGTCCACAGCGCCTTGCCGCCCACCTCGGCGAGCGCGCGGTCCTGGATCTTGTCGCCGGTCGCGGTCATCGGCACGATTTCGAGCGCCGCCATGTCGATGCCATGGCTGGCAATCAGCGCCGCAGCAGCCATATGGGCTTGGGCCATCGCGAGCGGCGAGGCCCGGGTGCCGATACGCAGCGGGTTTTCGGGGGTTGGAAGCCTATTCATCATGCCCGCTGCTAGCGCGGCTTGCCCTGCCGATAAAGGGGCGGGTAAAGGAACGCGCAATAATATGACCCTGATCCTCGGCCTTGAATCGAGCTGCGACGAAACCGCGGCAGCGCTCGTCGACAGCAACCGGCGCATTTTGGCGCATCGCGTTGCCGGACAGGAGGCCGAGCACAGTCCTTATGGTGGGGTCGTTCCAGAGATCGCCGCGCGCGCGCATGTCGACCGGCTCGCCCCGATCGTCGAGGGCGTGCTCGCCGATGCCGGCGTGTCGCTCGCCGATGTCGATGCGATCGCCGCGACCGCCGGGCCGGGGCTGATCGGCGGCGTAATGGTCGGGCTCGTCACCGGCAAGGCGCTCGCGCACGCGGCGAACAAGCCACTGATCGCGGTCAATCATCTCGAGGGCCATGCGCTCAGCCCACGCCTGATCGAACCGAGCCTTGAATTTCCTTATCTGCTGCTCCTCGTCTCCGGCGGCCATTGCCAGTTGCTGCTCGTCAGGGGCGTCGGCGATTACCGCCGCCTTGCCACGACGATCGACGACGCCGCGGGTGAAGCCTTCGACAAGACCGCAAAGCTGCTCGGCCTCGGCTACCCCGGCGGCCCCGCAGTCGAGCGCATTGCGAAGGAAGGCAATCCCCATGCGGTCCCGTTGCCGCGCCCGCTCGTCGGCAGCGCCGAGCCGCATTTCTCCTTCGCCGGCCTCAAGAGCGCGGTCGCGCGCGCCGCCGCGAGCGGCCAGCACAGCGTCCCCGACCTCGCCGCCTCCTTCCAGCAGTCTGTTGTCGATTGCCTCGTCGACCGCAGCCGCATCGCGCTCGCCGCCTGCCCCGATGCGACCGCGTTCGTCGTCGCGGGCGGGGTTGCCGCCAACGGCGCGATTCGCGGTGCACTGACCGATCTCGCAACGCGCTTCCACAAGTCTTTCGTCGCGCCGCCGCTCTGGCTCTGCACCGATAATGGCGCGATGATCGCCTGGGCGGGCGCCGAGCGTTTCGCGGCCGGCCTCACCGATCCGCTCGATACCGCCGCGCGCCCGCGCTGGCCGCTCGATCCCGAAGCCGAAGCGGTGCGCGGCGCTGGAGTAAAAGCATGACAGGTGAAAGCATGACACGCTTTACGCGGTTCGGGGTGATCGGCGGCGGCGCCTGGGGCACCGCGCTGGCACAGCTTCTTGCCGCCGATGGCGCCCCTGTCCGCCTGTGGGCGCGCGAGGAAGACGTCGTTGCGGCAATCAACGCCGAGCATTGCAATCCGGTTTTCCTGCCCGGCGCCGCGCTCTCGTCTTCGCTGACCGCAACCGACAACCTTACCGACATGGCCGATCTCGACGCCCTGCTCGTCGTCGTCCCAGTACCCTTCCTGCGCGCCGTTCTCGCCGAACTGCCGCCGGGCGACGCGCCGCTGATCTTCTGCAGCAAGGGCATGGAGGCGGGCAGCTTCGCCTTCCCGATCGACATGGCGCGCGATCTCGCGCCGCAGCGCCCGCACGCGGTCCTCTCGGGGCCGACCTTCGCGCACGAAGTCGCTGCGGGGCTGCCGACCGCGATCACCCTCGCCGCCGCTGATGCCGATCTCGCCGCCGAAATCGCGCAGGCGCTCGCTCGCCCGCATTTCCGCCCCTATGTCTCGACCGACGTCATCGGCGCCGAGATCGGCGGCGCGGTGAAGAATATCCTCGCGATCGCCTGCGGCATCGTCGACGGCGCCGGGCTCGGGCTCAACGCGCGCGCGGCGCTGATCAGCCGCGGCTTCGCCGAAATGACGCGCTTCGGCCTCTCGCGCGGCGCGCAGGCCGAAACGCTCGCGGGCCTTGCGGGCCTCGGCGACCTCGTCCTTACCTGCACCTCTGCGAATTCGCGCAACTTCGCGCTCGGTCAGGGACTCGGGCGCGGCGAGCCGGCGGAAGCGCTGATGGCCGACCGCCGCACCGTCGCCGAGGGCGCGTTCAGCGCGCCGGTGGTCGCCGCCGCGGCGCGCGCCGACGGCATCGACATGCCGATTACCGACACCGTTGCGCGGCTAGTAGCCGGCGAAACGCGCGTCGGTGACGCCATTCAGGCATTGCTCAGCCGGCCGCTGCGATCCGAAGGGCGATGAAATGTTTCGACCAATTGCGTGCACTCCCCCGCCGCGCTAGACTGCGCTTCGGGGAGCAGCAGAAGGGGCGCGAGGCTTGAGCCAAACCGACAGCGCAGCCGCGCCCTCTTCGCCCCCCGCTTCGCCGGACGTGCCCTCAGGGGACGCGGACACCGCCGCGCTTGCCAAGGGCGGACGCACCAATTTCTTGGGTTTCATCCTCCGCCTCGTTGCCCGCCTGCCTTTCCTTTATGTGGCGGGCCGTTGGTACGGGCCCGAAGCCGTGGGCCGCTTTGCCTTCGCCGTGCTCGTCATCGAACTCGTCGCGCAGCTCGCGACGCTGGGCCTCAAGCGCGGCCTTGCCGAACAGCTGAGCGCGCCGGGCGCCGATCAGCGCACCGTCGTATGGGACGGCATGTTTGTCGCCTTCATCGCGTCGGCCGCCGGCTCGTTGCTGCTGGTGCTGCTGCCGCAACTGATGTTCCCATCGGGCGGCATCGACAGCGCCGATCGCTGGATGGCGCTGCTCGTCTTTGCGATCGCGGGCACCGATATCGCGCTGGCCGCCTGCGCCTATAAATTCGACGTCGGCGCCACGGTTCGTGCCCGGGCGGTGGTCGAGCCGTGGGTCATCAGCATCGGCGCGGCGGCCTTCTTCTTTGTGTCGAAGCGCGACGGGCTGATGCTCTCTTATGCAGCCGCGATGCTTGGCGCCTTCCTCACGGCACTGGTCCCGATGTTGCGTCATTATGGCGGGCCGCACGGCTGGCAACCGCATCCGGCGCATCTGATCGCAGTTGCGCGGCGCAACGCACC
Organism: Sphingopyxis sp.; assembly: GCF_050725655.1. Classification (GTDB taxonomy): domain Bacteria; phylum Pseudomonadota; class Alphaproteobacteria; order Sphingomonadales; family Sphingomonadaceae; genus Sphingopyxis. Next base: position 21,592 of record NZ_JBOHHT010000049.1, read on the forward strand.
GCTCGCCGCCGCCGACGCGATCGAATGGGGCACGCGGCGCCTCGACCTGTTCATTCTCGGCCAGTTCACTTCGCCGACGATCTACGGCATCTATTATATGGCGCAGCAGGTCGCCTCGCTGCCGCAGAAGCTCAAGACCAGCTTCGAGCCGATCCTCGGCCCCGTGATCACGCGCAACCTCGCCGAAAACCGGCTTGCCGCCGTGGCCGCGCAAGTGAGTCAGGTCGGGTTCTGGATCATCGCGGCGCAGGCCGGCGTCGCGCTCGCGCTCGGCATTCCGGGCGAGGCGGTGATGGGCCTCGTCGGCCCCGAATTCGTCAGCGGCACCGCCGCACTCGCCTTTCTGCTCGCCGCCGAGGTCGTCGCAGCGACCGCGGTCGTCAGCGAGGCGGCGCTCGTCTATGTCGCGCGCCATCGCAATTTGCTGATCAGCATCGCGACGCTCGCGCTGCAGGCGGGGCTCAGCGTCGCGCTGATCCTGATCGCCAAGTCGATGGGCCTGCCGCCGATCACTTATGCCGGGGCCGTCGCGCTCGCGCTGATGCTCGCGCTCGGATTCGCATCGCTGGTGAAGGCGCGCCTGCTCGCGCGCATCCTCGGCGCGCCGGTGAACAGCCTTCGCTGGGCGCTCGTCTGGGCAACCGCCGGCGCGACCGTGCTCGGTTGGGGCGCCACACAGCTTCCCGAATGGGCCGAACTCTTGATCGGCGTGCCCTTCATCCTCGCCATCTACGGCTGGCTGATCTGGACGCGCGGCTTCGGCCCGGCGGACCGCGAACTGTTCAGGAAGCACCCCGAACCCGCCGCGGCGCCCGCAGGCTGATCGTTACTCGACCGCTTTTTGCGCCGCGTCGCCGACATTCTCGGCGGCATCGCCGACCTTTTGCGCCGCTTCAGTGACCGCGCCGCTCTGCGCCTTGTCGTTGGCAAGGAACTGGAAGGCGAAAAAGGCCGCGACCAGAATCGCGACGAGGAAAATCAGCCCGATCCCGAACCCGCCGCCGCGGCGCGGTTCGCGGTCGATGACCGTGGTCGTGTGTGTCGTCCCGTCGGGATCGCGTGTCTCGTGAATTTCGTCGGCCATATGAAGCCTCCTATGCTGTCTGGCGCATAGGAGGCTTCAGGGCCGAGGAAGGTTCCTAGCCCAGCCGTTCGGCGATCTTGGCCTTGAGATCGGTCTGCGCGCGCGGGCCGACCTGCGCGATGATTTCGCGCGCACACACCGCGCCCATCGTCAGGCAGTCTGCAATCGGGCGGCCCTGCGCCTGCCCCGACAGGAAACCCGCCGCGAACAGGTCGCCCGCGCCGGTGGTGTCGACGACGGTTTCGATCGGCTCGGCGCCGACTTCCGTGCGCGTGCCGCCGGTCAGGGCGATCGCGCCATGCGAACCACGCGTGACGACGAGCAGCGGCACCTGCGCCGCAACCGCGGCGACGGCGGCTTCGAAATTCTCGGTTTCGGCGAGCGCGCAAATCTCGACCTCGTTCGCGAAGAGAATGTCGAACAGCCCCTCGGCGATCAAATTGCGGAAATCTGCACCGTGACGGTCGATGATGAACGCGTCGGACAGCGTGAAGGCGACCTTGCGCCCCGCCGCGCGCGACACGTCGATCGCGCGCCGCATCGCCGCGCGCGACAGCTCGGGATCCCACAGATAGCCTTCGAGATAGAGGATTTCCGAATCGGCGATCCACGCTTCGTCGATCATCGACTGCTCGAGCAAATGGCTCGCGCCGAGGAAAGTGTTCATCGTGCGCTGGCCGTCGGGGGTGACGAGGATCAAGCAGCGCGCGGTCGGCGCGCCTTCGCTCAGCGGCGGGGTTTCGTACGCGACGCCGAGCGCGCGCAGGTCGTGCGTGAAAACATGGCCGAGCTGGTCGTCGGCAACCTGGCCGATAAAGCTGCAACGCTGGCCGAGCGCAGCCATCCCCGCCAATGTATTGGCCGCCGAACCGCCCGACATTTCGATCGCGGGTCCCATCGCCGCGTAAAGGCGTTCTGCCTCTTCGGCGTCGATCAGCCGCATCGACCCCTTGGTCAGACCTTCGGCAGTGATCAGCGCATCGTCGGCGCGGGCGATGACGTCGACAATGGCGTTGCCGATGGCGACAACGTCGAAACGGGCGGTGGAGGCCATGAAATATCCTGTGATGCGTGGAAAAAGCTGCCGCGCGCCTTAGTCGGCGGGGGCCGCCAAGGCAAGCATAACGCTTGACCCGCGCGCGCGCGCCCACCATCCCCTGACCATGGCCCGCGCCGTCCACGCATTCCTGCTCGCGCTAGGGGACTTGCCCCAGCCCCGCGTGATGCGCGTGCTGGCGCAAAGCCTCGCGCTCACGCTCCTGCTCCTCGCCGTCTCGGGCGCCGCGATCTTTTTCGCGACGCGCTGGGCGCTTGCGCACTGGAAATGGGTCGACGAAGCGCAGCTCGACATGGCCGGTATCCTGGTCATCCTTGCCATCGTCGCGGGAAGCTGGCTGCTCTTCCGCGCCGTTGCGATCGTCGTTGTCGGTCTGTTCGCCGACAGCATTGTCGCCGACGTCGAGGGGCGCCACTATCCCGCCGCCGCCCAGCACGCCGTCGATGTCGGCTGGCGTCAGAATATCGGCCTCGCGCTCGCTTCGCTGGTACGGCTGATCGGCGGCAACCTGCTCGCGCTGCCGATCTACATCCTGCTGCTCGTCACCGGCATCGGCACGCCGATCTTCGCCCTGCTCGTCAACGCAGCGCTGCTCGGCCGCGATCTTGAGGCGATGGTTCTCGCGCGCCATCCGGACCGGCCGCGGCTCGACCGCGCCGCGCGTTGGTCGATGGGTCTGCTGTCTGCCGCAAGCTTCGTGGTGCCTGTCGCCAATCTGTTGGCGCCGATTCTGAGCGCGGCTATGGCCGTGCACATGCTGCATCTGCGCAATGGGGACCAAAAAAGATGATCGAAAACCGCCGCCTGGCCGCCATTGCCGGTCTCGCTTTGACGCTGGGTGCGTGCGCGGGCCCCGCGATCCCGCGCCCATCGACCCCATCCGCCGCAACCCCACCGCCGACCACGGTGGTCCGGCCCGTACAGAACAACGCGCTGATCGGCAGCAGCGCCGATGCAATCAGCCGGATGTTCGGCAAGCCGCATCTCGATGTCACCGAAGGCGCCGGCCGCAAGCTGCAGTTCGCCGGGACGAACTGCGTCCTCGATATCTATTTCTACGCCCCGCGCGCCGGCGCGAATCCCGTCGCGACGCATGTCGATGCCCGTACCCCCGATGGCCGCAACGCCGAAGTGAACAGCTGCGCCCAGTCGTTTCAACGCTGACCGGGCGTCATGACGCCAGCTCGGCCAGCGCCCATAGCGCGGCGTCGGCGACCATCGGCGATTCATCCTTCGCCAGTCGTTCGAGCGCCGGCATAAACCGGACGTCGCCGCTGTTTCCGGCCGCGATCGCGGCATTGCGCACCATCCTCCCGCGGCCGATCCGCTTGATCGGCGACCCGGCGAACACCTGGCGGAAATCCGCATCATCGAGCGCGAGCAGGTCGGAAAGCGATGGTGCCGCCAGTTCGGCGCGCGGCAGGAAGGCACGATGCGCCCGCGCGGTTTCGGCAAATTTGTTCCACGGGCACGCCGCAAGACAATCGTCGCAGCCGTAAATGCGGTTGCCGATCCCGCGCCGCAGTGCAACGGGGATCGGGCCGTTATGCTCGATCGTGAGGTAAGAAATGCAGCGCCGCGCATCGAGCCGGTACGGCGCCGGAAACGCCTGCGTCGGGCATGCGTCCTGGCACGCCGAACAGCTGCCGCACGTATCGCGCCCGGGCGTCGACGGCGTGAGGTCGAGCGTCGTGTAGATGGCGCCGAGGAACAGCCAGCTGCCATGGTCGCGGCTGACGAGATTGGTGTGCTTGCCCTGCCAGCCAAGCCCCGCCGCCGCCGACAGCGGCTTTTCCATCACCGGCGCGGTGTCGACGAACACTTTGACCTCGGCATCCTTGACTTCGGCCACCAGCCAGCGCGCGACCGCCTTCAGCGCCTTTTTGACGACGTCATGATAGTCGCCGCCCTGCGCATAGACCGAAATGCGCCCCCGCTCGGGGTGATCGGCCAAGGCCAGCGGATCAAGCGCGGGGGCATAGCTCATGCCCAAGGCGATCACCGATTTGACCTCAGGCCACAGCCCTTTGGGCGATCCGCGCTGCGCCGCACGGCTTTCCATCCAGATCATGTCGCCGTGGCGCCCTTCGGCCAGCCATTGGTCGAGCCGCGCCGCGGTTTGCGGCGCCGCGTCGGCGTGCGCGATCCCGAACGCTGCGAACCCGTGCTCACGCGCGACCGCTTCGAGGCGCTCTTCCAGAGAAGGCAAGGCTTCGGCAACCATTGCCGCTCTATACGCGAGCGGCCTCGCCGTGCCATAGTTTGGTGAGCGCAAGATTGGGGACCCGGGTTTGAACGATTTCAGCGTCGAGGCGAATGGCCTCACCAAATATTTCGGCAATTACAAGGCGGTCGATCATGTGTCCCTCGCGGTGCCGACGGGCAGCATCTATGGCGTGCTCGGCCCCAATGGTGCGGGCAAGACGACAAGCCTGCGCATGACGCTGGGCATCATCGACCCCGATGAGGGGACGAGCCGTCTCCTTGGCGGACAACGCCCGCAGTCGGTGCGCCACCGCATCGGCTATCTTCCCGAGGAACGCGGCCTCTATCCGGGGATGAAAGCGCGCGAGGCGATCGCGTTCATGGGCGCGCTGCGCGGCCTCGACTGGTCGGAAGGGCGCCGCCGCGCTGCGGGCTTCATGACCGAACTCGGGCTCGAACGCGTGATCGACGAAAAGATCCGCAAAATGTCGAAGGGCATGGCGCAGATGATCCAGCTGATCGGATCGATCGTCCACGCCCCCGATCTCATCGTCCTCGACGAACCCTTCTCGGGGCTCGATCCCGTCAATCAGGAGCGGCTCGAAATGCTCGTGCGGCGCGAGCGCGACCGCGGTGCGACGATCCTCTTCTCGACCCACGTCATGGCGCATGCCGAACGCCTCTGCGACCGCATCGCGATCATCGCGCGCTCGGCGCGCCGGTTCGAGGGCACAGTTGACGAGGCGCGCGCGATGCTGCCGATGCAGGTGCGTTACACACCGCGAACCACGGGCGATCCTACCGCGGTTGCCGCCAACCTGCCCGTCGGTGCCGAACTGCGCGGCGACGCCTGGCATTTCGCGATTCAGGACGCCGACGTCGAACCTTTGCTCGCGCGCATCACCGCGAGCGGTCATGGCGTCACCGGCCTGTCGATCAGCCGCCCGGCGCTTCACGACGCGTTTGTCCATATCGTCCGCCAAGTCGACGCGGGGTTCGACGCCGACGCGACCGAGGACGCGGTCGAGGAGGCCAGCGCATGACCCCCTTCATCCGCAGCATGTTCGTCGTCGCGCGGCGCGATTTTCTCGCGATCGTCGCGACCCCGACCTTCCTCCTGTTCCTGCTCGCACCCTTGTTCATGGTCGCGATGGGCCTCGCGGGCGGCATGGGCGCGTCGCAGCTTGCCGACAGCGCGCGCGGTGCCGGGCGCATCGTCGCGATCGCCGACGCGGCGGACGTGGAGGCGCTGCGCGTCGCCGACCGCCGCCTGCGCGATGCCTTTACGCGCGGCGAAGCCCCGCCGCCGCTCGAATTCCGGATCGCAGAACAAGGCGCGCCTGACCCGCTCGCGATCACGCGCGAAAAGGGCACCGACACCTATGCGGTGATGAGCGGCCCGCTCGAAAGTCCGCGCATCGTGGAGCGCAATGCGGAGGGCAGCTCGGGACGCTACCTGACCCTGCTCGCAAACCAGGTGCTGCGCGACCGCGCTGCCGGCGAGGTCGCCCCGGTGAAGCCGCGCTTCGAAAGCATCCAGCGCGGCGGCACCAGCATCGCGGTGCAACAGTCGCTCGGTTTCGGGGCGGTCTTCATCATCTTCCTTCTGACCCTGCTGCTCGCGGGCCAGACGGTGAGTTCGCTCGCCGAGGAAAAGGGCAACAAGGTCATCGAGATCCTCGCCGCCGCGGTGCCGCTCGAAAGCGTCTTTCTCGGCAAGCTGCTCGGCATGCTTGGCGTTGCCGTGCTTTTTATCGCCTTCTGGATGATCGTCGCGATGGGGGGTGGGCTGATCGCCGCGACGCAGGTCGATCCCGCCGCGATCACCGCCGCGAGCAAGGCCGGCCAGGCGACCGCCGCGCTGGCATCGATGCCCGCGACGGGCTGGCCCTTCTTTCTCGGCATCGGCTTTGCCTATTTCGTCCTGTCCTTCCTCCTGCTCGGCGCGGTCTTCCTCGGCGTCGGCGCGCAGGCGGGATCGGTGCGTGAAATCCAGATGCTCAGTCTGCCGATCACCATCTTCCAGGTGGGAATGTTCAGCTTGTCCGCCGCCGCGGCGAGCGCACCGGGCAGCGGCCTCGCGACCTTCGCACAGATATTCCCCTTCTCCTCGCCACTCGCGATGGCGGCGCGCGCTGCAAGCGACGATGCCAAGGCGGTTCACCTACTTGCGCTCGGCTGGCAGGCGATCTGGGTCGCGCTCGTCATCTTCCTCTCGGTGCGCCTCTTCCGCGCGGGCGTGCTCAGCGGCGGCAGCGGCTGGAAATTCTGGCGCCGTAACAAGGCTGTTGCGGCTGCGGCGGCGATTGTGACGGGCGCTTCGTCCCAGTCTCATTGACAAAGCTGTTAGCAGTGGCATTCTGCAACTGATTTCGCCGACGGCGGCAAGCGTCGCGGCGAGTCCCTTGCAAAGAGAGGAGGCCCCCCGATGGCGACTGCAGCGAAGCCCCAGCCTGTCACCCATGCCTATGACATGAGCCCCGCCGCGATCTATTCGGAGGATCGTTGGCAGGAGCCTTTCGCCGAACTCCGCAAATTGGGCGGCATCGTGAAGTGCGAGGACAGCGCGCACGGGCCTTATTGGAATATCGCGAGTCACCAGGCGATCCAGCATGTCGAGGCGCTACCCGACATTTACAGCTCGTCGTGGGAATATGGCGGAATCACGATTCTCGAACGCGACGAGGATGAGGATTTCCGCCTGCCGATGTTCATCGCGATGGACCGGCCGCAGCACACCGACCAGCGCCGCACCGTCGCACCGGCTTTCACTCCCGCGGAAATGACGCGCCTGTCCGAAGACATCAGGAACCGCACCGGCGAAGTGCTCGACGGGCTGCCGTGGGGCGAGACGTTCGACTGGGTCGACCGCGTGTCGATGGAACTCACGACGCAGATGCTCGCGATCCTGTTCGATTTTCCGTGGGAAGATCGCCGCAAGCTGTCCGAATGGTCCGACTGGATGGGCGACGTCGAGCTCGCGCAGAAACCCGAACTCAAGGAACAGCGCCGCGCGGTGCTCGAGGAAGCCTTCGTCTATTTCCAGAAATTGTGGATGGATAAGGCGAACCAGCCGCCGACCCCCGACCTGCTCTCGATGATGCTGCACAGCGAAGCGATGAGCCACATGGACAAATATGAGTTCATCGGCAACCTCGTGCTGCTGATCGTCGGCGGCAACGACACGACGCGCAATACCATGTCGGGGCTCGCCTACGGCCTCGATCAATTTCCCGAGCAGGGCGCGAAGCTCGAGGCCGATCCGGCGCTGATTCCCAATGCGGTCAGCGAGATCATCCGTTGGCAGACCCCGCTCGCGCATATGCGGCGCACCGCGCTCGCCGATGCCGAGCTGTTCGGGCACAAGATCGCCAAGGGCGACAAGCTGATCCTCTGGTATCTGTCGGGCAACCGCGACGAAAGCGTGTTCAACGATGCTGACGACATCGATCTGAGCCGCGAAAACGCCCGGCGGCACCTATCCTTCGGTTACGGCGTTCACCGCTGCGTCGGCGCCCGCCTCGCCGAATTGCAACTGCGCATCCTGCTCGAGGAAATGGCGGCGCGGCGCATGCGTGTGACGGTCGTTGGCCAACCCGAGCGCGTCCACGCCTGCTTCGTCCACGGTTTCCGGTCGATCCCGGTCCAGATCGAGAAATATTGACGTAGGCTTGTAACCCTTCGGCCAAGGCGTACGTATCGAGAATATGATCGAACGTCGTTATCTCCTCGGCGGACTCGCGCTTGGCGGCGCCATCATCGGCGCGCCGATGCTCTTCGCTAAATCGTCGCGCCCGAAAGCGCAGACCGGCTGGCAGCTTTCCGATTCCGAATGGGAAAAGCGCCTGTCGCCGCTGCAATATCGCGTGCTGCGCGAAGCCGCGACCGAGCGCCCCTTCACCAGCCCGCTCGACAAGGAAAAGCGTGCCGGGACCTTCGACTGCGCCGGCTGCGCGCTCCCGCTCTATTCGAGCAGGACCAAGTTCGACAGCGGCACCGGCTGGCCAAGTTTCTGGGCGCCGCTCAAGGGCGGCATCGGCACCGCAACCGACCATGAGCTCGGCTATGCGCGCACCGAGGTGCATTGCAAACGCTGCGGCGGCCATCTCGGCCACGTCTTCAACGACGGGCCGAAACCGACGGGCAAGCGTTATTGCATGAACGGTGCCGCGCTGACCTTCCGCCCCGCCTGACGCCTTTTACTCGGGCTTCACCCGCCACACCGACAGCCCGGCGCGCGACGCGATCGGCACCGCTTCGAGCCACGTCGGCGGCGTTCCCGCGTAAAGCTGCGCCGCGAGCGCATCCTTTCGCGCACGGCGATATTTGGCGAAGTCGTTGGCGGTGCGGCAAAACACGATCAGTGTCGCCGCCTGCTTGCGCACCAGCGCCTCGGCTTGTCCGGGATCGCCGGCGAAGACGCGGATCGAGTCCGCCATCGCCTCCTTGTTGCGGTGATGCGGCGTCGCGACCAGGCTGTGGCGCGTCCAGAAAATCACCGGTGCGCCCAGATCGATCGGGGTCAGGATCGTCGTCGTCGGCAGGCGGTTGAGGTCGGAGATCGCCATGGGATCGAGACAATTCGCCTTATCGGGATTTGCGGCGGCAGCTTGTTCGGTAGCCTTGTCCTCTTCGGCTTTCAGCGACGGGACGACCAGGCCAAGCCCAGCCGCCACCGCCATGCTGCCGAGCAGCGGCAGCGTCAGCGCGGCGGCGGCCGACGCAAGAATGCGCGGCAAGGTCGATGGAATCGTCCGCGCCCGCGCCCAGGCGCGCAGGCCGAGCCACGCACAGCCCGGCAACGCAAAGACGTGCGCGGTCGAAACGCTGCGCAGGACGAGCAGCGACAGCGCCGCCGCCCCGAGCAGCGCGACGATGATCGTCGTCCAATTCCTGCGATCGACCGCCGCCGAGCAACTCCGCCGCGCGAGCAACGACCCGACGAGACCGATCAGCGATGGCACGAGCACATGGATCGCATCGTGCGGCCCCGATACCCACAGAGGCTGGCCTTCGAGGACATTGCGATACCAATATTTCACCACGATCGGATCGAGCGCGGCAAAGGGACCGTTCGCGCATTGCGGTTCGGTCCACACCAGCGCCCCCGCCGCCGCCAGGCCAGCCAGTCCCAGCAGCAGGAAGCGAACCCACGGCTGGCCCGGATTGGCCCGCGCGGCGGCGAAGCTGACCGCGGCGGCGGCGGCGAACGCCGCCATATAGGGCGCCGAAAGCGAATCGCACCAGTTGCCGAGCAGGCCGACGGGGCCGCGCGTCGCAAACTGGAGCAGCAGCGCGCCGCCCGCGAGCGCCCCCATATAGCCGCACAGCCGCGCGCGATCTTCGGCGCGCCCGTGCAGTGCCCAGCGCAGCGCCGCAAGGCCGGCGAACAGCGCGACAATCGGCAGCCCTTCGATCGATATTGCGAGCAGCGCCGCGGCGAACAATCCGCCGAGCAGGCCCGCCTGCCAGGTCGCGGGGCGAAGCGCCTGCGCCATGATCAGCATCGCGAAGAAAATCTGCCAGCCGTGATGGTCAACCCGAAGCGGGCGGAACTGCACCAATATGTAACCCGACATGATCAGGAAGAGCGGCACGACGTACGCGATCCGCCGATCGGACAAATTGCGATAACCAAGCACACAGGCGACGCTAAGCGCCGCGCCGAGCAGCGGTGGCCACAAGGTCATCACGATCCGTTCGGCCATCGCCTGCCCGAATAGCGGTTTCAGCAGCAGGATACCCGCAGCCAGCGGCGCATCGACGATGCGCGACCAGTGCATCAGCACCCCGCCGCCCGCCGGATTGACGCGATATTGCGAGAGATCCCACCAGCTTTGCCCGGCAAGGAGGTCGCGGACCTGCGCCATGCGCATGGCGTCGTCGGTGTCAGACAGATCGAGCGCACCGATCGCCTGCCATTTCGCGACGATGGCGACGAGGCTCATCAGTCCCCAGATGATCAGCGCGATCCGGACCGGCGTGAACCACGGGCCCAGCACGATACCGCCGGATTCCGGTGCGCGAACCGACGGCTCCACGCCCGCGGGAAGCGCGGGTGCATCGCTCATGCCGCCGCGGTCCGGAACACGATATGACGGCGCAGCAAATAGGTCGTCTGGAAGCTGACGACGATCGCCGCGAGTTTTGCGAGGCGCGGATCGAGGCCGAGCGCGCTGCCCCCGCCGACGATCGCCGTCGTGACGGCGAGACCGACGAGCGCCGACCCGACGAAGAGCAATTTCTGGCGATGACGTTCACCGGTGCCGCGCGCCGCGGCGCCGTCGGCAAAGACGAGCCGGCTCGACACCATCCAGTGCACGAGGATCCCGGCGCAATAGCCGGTCGCAGAGGCCGTTACGGGCGACAGTCCGGCGTCGAGCAACAGCAGGAAAAGCCCCGCATCGCTGCCGAGTGCGAGTACGCTCGCGAGCAGATAGTTCAGCCAGCGAATTTCGCCGCGCCGCACCGACGCGATCAAGTTGGTCACCGGTAACATAGCGCCGATCCCCCCGGCCAAACCCTCAGGCAGCCTTCGCCACACGCGCGGGCACGTCGCGGACCGAAGCCAGCGCCGCCTGTTCGCCCTCGGTGCCGCTCTCATGATATTCGGCATCCTCGTTGACGCCCCAGATATCATAGAGTTTTTCGCCCGCGACGATGTTGCGCACGGTCAGCATCGCGGTCATCATCGCATGATCCTGGTTGTTATAACGGTGCATGCCGTTACGCCCGACCATGTGCAGCGTCGGATACCGCGCCTCGATCTCGCTGCGCATCGTTTCGACGTGCTTGGCATAATCATCGTCATAGACCGGATAGGCTTTTTCCTGCCGCACCACGGCGCCGCCGACGACATCTTCGGGATCGCAAAGGCCCAGAATTTCCATTTCCCTCGTCGCGAGCGCGACCAGCTGCTCGTCCGTCGCCGACCAGAGTCCATCGCCTTCGAAACAGAAATATTCGAGCCCGACGCACGCGAGTTCGGGGTCAGGCACCATTTCGGGCGACCAGCTGCGGAAATTCTGCACCCGGCCGACCTGCACCTTGCTGTCGTGGATATAGATCCAGTTGTCGGGGAACAGGTCTTCCGAGCGAATCTTGAGCGCGACGGTCAGAAAGTCGCGATATTTGAGGTTTGGGGCCGCGCCCAGCGCACATGCCGGCAGCGGATGGATACGCGCCGCGAGCTCGCGCATCGGCGCCGAGCTGATGACATGGCCCGCATCGATCACGACATCGCCGTCGGGGCCGGTCGCGGTCATCCGCCAGCGGCCCGTCTTCTGGTCCTGCGTCAATTGCTTGAAGCTGTGACCCATCAGCACATGGTTGCCGCCCGCGACGACCTTGTCGCGCGCCGCATCCCACATCATGCCGGGGCCGAGCCGCGGATAACGGAAGGTTTCGAGCAGGGTCTTGGTCGCCATGCCGTCGTTCGGACGCTTGTTCAGCCCGAGGCTGCGCTTCAGCCCGTCGATCACCGCGCCGCCGAGGCTAAGCCCCTTGATGCGCTGCGCCGCCCAGTCGGCCGACATTTCGTCGCACGGCATGCCCCACACCTTCTCGGTATAGGTCTTGAAAAAGATCGAATAGAGCTTCCGCCCGAACTGGTTGATCGTCCAGTCCTCGAAACTGCGGACCTTCTTGTTCGGAAACAGCTTCGCTTGCGCATAGCTCACCATGCAGAGCGTCGAACGCACGATGCCGAGGTTCCACAGCGCCTCGAACGCGCGCAGCGGATAGGAATAGAATTTGCCCTCATAATAGATGCGGCTCATCCGCGGGCGCTCGATGAAATCGTCGGGCAGAATCTCGTTCCACAGGTCGACGACTTCGCGGCTCTTCGAAAAGAAGCGATGCCCGCCGATGTCGAAACGAAAGCCCTCATGCTCAACCGTGCGGCTGATCCCACCGACATAGACCGGGTCCTTTTCGATCACCGTCACGCTGTAACCCTGCTGGGTCAGCTGATAGGCGGCGGTCAGCCCCGCCGGGCCGGCGCCGATGATGGCAACATCGGCGCTCGTCGGACGGCTTTTCGACACTTGAGCGTTGGTCACTTGAATATTCCCCCACACAGGCAAATTGCTGTCCGTCGCAATGGACGAAACGTGGATAAGAAACGGTTAATGCAAGGTCGGATTTCGCGCCGATCGCGGGCTTTCCTTGGCGGACGCGACGATGCGATACACATGGAAGGTGCCCGAGGAGAGCCTCGGCTGGGGTTCCAGCCAATCGATCGGCTGGCGGTGCAGCAGGGTCGCCGCCAATCCGTGCGGGCTGGCGGTCGCCAGAAGCGCGATGTCCTTTTCGCAGAACACCAGATATTGCGCCCCTCCCTCGCTGACCAAGGGCCACGCGGCGGAGGGCGGGACGAGAAAGGTCGACAGGACGCGGTTGATCGCTGCATGGTTGCGGTGATGGCCCGTTGTCACCACGCTGTGCGGCGTGCTGACTAAGAGGGTCGGCGCAATATTGATCGATGCAAAGAGAAGCGCCGGAGGTTCGTCGGCAAGAGCCGGAGGTCCTTGCGACAGGCAGACCGGGTCGCTGCCGCTCGCCGCCGCCGACCTTGCCGTCAACAACGACAATCTAAAGCCCAAAGCCATGTCCATCGTCGGAATCGACAGTAAAAGGAGCAACGTTCCGCAGAGGCGGCGCCAAATGCTCGATCCCGCATCGCCCCAGCGCCAAAACGCCAGCGCGAGGGCGGCAAAAGCCGGGACCATATAGGCATGGGCAACGGCGAGCGTCCGTATCACCAGGACTGCCATGATCGCGCCGAACAGGATCATTAATCCGAGGCGCCCCCAATTTTCAGCTTCGGGACGCCCCCGCGCCCGGCGCCAGGCCCACAAGGCCGCTCCCAAGCCGACGATGGTGGGAACGATATACGCCGCCCTCCGCGCGGGCACCTGCTCCCACAAAGGCCGTCCTTCGAGAATCGGTTCATACCAATAAGTGCGGACAAGCGGTTCGAGTTCGCCAAAAGGGCCGGCGAGGCAGGCGGTGCCCGTCAGGACAAAGCCCGCCGCAAAGACGATCCCCGCCGCCCCGACGATCGACACGCGCCGCCCAAGCGAGGCGGTCCAGCGGGGCGGCGCGGTCAACGCAATCAGGAAGACCGCCCCGGCCGAGGCTGTCGCAACGAGATAAGGCAAGGAGAAGCTGTCGCAAAAAACGGTCGAGAGATAGGTCGCACCACGGAACGGCAGCGACCAAAGAGCGGGGAGCAGGATCATCCCGGCCGAAAAACCGCGGAGTCGGCTCGCCTTGGCCGGATCGCGCAGCCAGTCGAAGACAAAGAGCGCCCAGAAAAGGCCCAGTAAGGGAAACCCTTCCAGCGAAATCTCGACATATATGCTCGCGGCGAGCGCCGACAATAATCCGTTCGCAAAGCTCGCCGGCCGCAGCGCGAGCCACAGAAGAATGACCGAGAGCAACACCTGCCAATTGTGATGATCGATATTGAGCGGGGCGAAATGATGGAGATAGCTGATCGTCGTCGCCGCGATCGCGAGGCCGATGAAGACGAACGGCCGATCGCCCAAAATCTGCAATATCCGTGAAAACACGAGCAGCAACGGCAGCGCCAGAAGCGGGGGATAGATCGCCAGCACCCAGCGCTCGGCCGTTTGCGAATCGACGAACAGGCTGAACAACTCGATCAGTCCGAAGATCGGCGCATCGATAAACCGCGACCAATGCGTCGGCCCGCCCCCGTCGCCCGGATTCGTGCGATATTGCGCCGTGTCGAACCAATTTTGCCCGCCAACCAGGTCGCGAACCTGCGCCAGCCGCATCGCATTGTCAGGATCGGAAAAGGCCAGGTTCGCGATCGCGTCGCGATGCAGAAACAGGCTGGCCACGGCGAAGCCCAGCCACAGGATCAGCGCCAGCCGATCGGGCGAAAGCGCGGCGGCAGAACCCGCATCATTGCGCGTTTTTTCCACCGTCGCGGCCATCCGTCTCTCCTATGGCCACATCCAGCCCCGCCGCTCTCCATAGCTATTGCGCGCTAAAGACTGGTTAATATCGTGGTAGCGATGGCTGTGCGCGGTGGCTCTTCCCCTGCCGATCATGGCTAAGAATCGGTTATCGGCACCCCTGATTTCTGCGCTAAGCGCCGCTTCGGCCCTTGGGGCGCGGCTCGGCTTGCGGTAAACTGGCGCCGATCAAGGAGACGCAGGCATGGCAGGCGGTCTGGCAATCGTATTGAGCGGCGGCGGCGCGAAAGGCGCCTTTCAGGTCGGCGTCGTCCACGAACTCGTCGTCAATCGCGGCGTTTGCCTCGACATCGTCGCCGGCGTATCGACCGGCGCGATCCAGGCTTTGGCGGTGGCGCAGGACGATGTGCCCGAGCTGCTCGACACCTGGCTCGCCATCCGCGGCAACAGCTCGATCTACAAGGAGCGCCCGCTGGGCGTCATTGGCGGACTTCTCGGCGAGGATGCGCTCTACGACACCGCGCCGCTCAAACGCCTGCTCAAGGGCTTCGCAAACGACGCAAAACTGCGCGCAAGAGGGCGCAAGCTGCTGCTCGGCGTCGTCAATCTCGGCACCGGTACGTACCGCAGCATCGACGAAAGCGTGCCCGGCATCCACAATTGGGTCTATGCGAGCTGCGCGATGCCGCTCTTCTTCGATCCGCTCAAGACCCGCGCGAGCGACGGGACCGAGGAGCAATGGGTCGACGGCGGCGTGCGCGACGTGACGCCTTTAAGCTCCGCGCTCGAAATGAACCCGCGCGGGGTGATCGCGGTGCGCGCGTCGCCCGCGCCGCGCCCCGGCCCGGTACGCACCTTCCCCAATCTCATCAAAATCGGGCTGCGTGCGGTCGACATATTGCAATCCGAAGTGTCGGCGAACGACCTCGCCGGCGCCGCGCTGATCAACGACCTGATCGCGGCGCGCGAAGGCCAGCTTCGCGCGCTCCAGAACGAAGGCATCGGCGGCGCGCAGGCGGCGCGCATCCTCCGCCCGCTCGACGTCCAGATCGCGCGCTACCGCTTTGCGCCGATCCGCATCATCGAACCCGAGGAAGAAGTCGCCGAAACGCTCGAGTTCAACCCGGCCAAGATCCGCGCCGCAATCGACGCCGGCCGCCGCGCGGTCGACCGCGAATGGGACGCGCTGGAACCACTGCTAAGCTAAGATTGATAGACGGCCGCAATCGACCAATTGCGGACACGCAGTCAAACTAGTAGGGTTCAGAAATGAGCGGATCAGCAGATAAGAAGCCTTCGGAGCGGACTATTGGAGCGCGGGTTCGGATCAAGCCCGTTCACCAAGCCGAGGTTGAGGCGTTATTCGATCAAGCGTCGATCATACCGGTCTATAGGGAACCGAGAACGGACGGAAATGTCACTTACTGGTTTAGTAAGTATCAAATCGCAGCCCTTGCTGAAGCGGGTGTGCTGGAACAGATACCGCTCTACTGTTGGGCGCACCACGCAATAACCGGACAAACGCCGATCATCAATTGAGGCGAACGGCAACTATCCACCCCAATGCAGCCAACGCATCTATCGCGCGCCATCACCCTCGCCCGGTGGTCCGCGCGCACTATTGGCACCATCGGACGCTTCATCCTGCAACGCGACCTCGCGCCGCAGCGGCTTCGGCACCAGCGTGCCGAGCCGGACGCGCGGGGTCGCCTTGCCCGGCACCGCGCTCACCGCGAACTGCGCATCGAGCCGCAGCGCCGCCGCCGACGCCTTGCCCAGCCGCACCGTATATCGCCCGTAAGCGACGCCCTCGAACAGGAAATAGCCGTCGAATTCGGTCAGCGTCGTCGCGCGCACGCGGCCTTCGGCGTCGACGAGTTCGACGCCCAGCCCCTCGACCGGATTGCCGCCGTCGCGCCGCACGGTGCCCTCGATTTCGCCCGCCGCCGCCATCGGCAGCAGCACGCGCGTCGCGACACCGGGCCGCGGCGTCACCACAACCCCTGGCAGCGCGGGCTGGACATAGGGATCGGGCAGGCTGCCGACGTCGATGCCGATCATCACGGGCCGGAAGGGCTCGAGCCCGTCGATCGCGCCGCGCCCCGCCTTGTCGGTCGCCGCGTCGATAACGGCATTGCCCGCAGTCAGCGGCACGCCGGGCAGCACCGCTTCCCCCGGCTGGCGGACGCCGTCGCCGTTGTCATCCATCCACACCTCGGCGACCACCTGCCCGCGGCTCGCGAGCTTCTCCCTCGACACGCGCCAGCCGCCGTTTGTTTTCGGCCCAAAGCTGAAAGCGATCGCCAGCGACGCCGCGACCGATCCGTCGCTCGCGACCTCGCCGAATCCCGTCAGCTGCAACTTGTTGAAACGGCGCGTATATCCGACCCCCGCCCGCGCGCGGTCGAGCCCGCGGTCATAGCCGAGTTCGGTGCGCCATTCGGCGTCGCCCCCCCTTTGTCCAGCGCCCGCCCATTCGCCGATCAAGGTCATGCGCGAATCGGCATTGGCGCCCGACAGCGCAAAACGCGCCTCGCCACGGACGCGAACGCGCCCGATGCGGGCGTTGGCGAGCAGGCTGGCGGTCAGATTGTCGGACGGATCGGGGCCGACCGCCACCTTGGTCCGGCTCCAGTCGAATTGCCCCGTGAAGGTCAGCGCGCGAAAACTCGCCGACGCACGCGCGCTCGCTTCCAGACTGTCGACTCCCGACCATCGTTCGACCTGCCGCACGTCGAAATGCAGCGGCAGCACCGTTCGCCCCAGCTTGACCGACTGGTCGACCGACACCGAATAGATGCCATTAATATTATTGATCAAACGGTCCGAGACGAATCCGCCCCAGCCGCGCATTACATCGGCACGCAAATAGGTCTCCCCGAATGCCGCAAGCCAGGTCGCGCGCGCGGCCAAGCCACCATTGTCGGCATAGCTGCCCCCCACCTCGAGCAAGGTCGGCCCGATCGAGCGGCGCAGCGCGACCTCGCCATAATTGTACCGGACATTCTCGATCAGCAGGCTGTGGAAATAGGCCGCGACCGACGTGCGCGTATCGAACCCGCGCTCGATCCCCATCGCCCCGCGCCAGCCGCGCCGGAACGCCCCGCGCCGCTGGCCTCCGAATTCGATCAGGTCGGCATTTTCCTGCGCGAAGCCCGCCCAATACCAGGTCTGCTGTGGCGGAATCGAATCCATCCCCACCTGCACCTGCCGGATTTCGCGCCGTATCTGGCCCTGCGGCCCGTACAGCACGATCTCGAAGCGGTTCGCGCCATATTGCAGCGGCACGTCGATGAACTCGTATCGTCCGTCGCCGTTCGGGCTCGTGAAAGCGAGCAATTGCCCGTTGCGATACAGCTCGGCATCCCAGCCGGCGGGCAGGTCGCCGCGGAAGGTCGTCTTGTCGAAGGCGTCGGGCCGCTCGATCGGACGATTGGTGAGCACCGCGCCGCGCCCCGGCGCCGACGCCGCGACGATGCCGGTCGAGAGCAGGCTGACATCGCCCAGCCCATAATGCGTCGCCTTCAGCGGCCCGAGCAGCCGCCCCTGCGGATCGGTGCGATAGAGCCGCATCCGCAGGCTGTCGGGCACGCCCTCATTGTCTGACGACAGCCGCGCGTCGAAGCTCTGGCCGGCAACCTCGCCCGCTGCGAATATCTCGTAGCGCCCTTGCACATAGGATCCACCGCGTTTGTCCGACACCACGCCCGCCGAGGCGACGACGTCGACCGACGGCGTCGCCCACGCCTGATACGGCCGCGCCGCCTGCGGCAGGCTCGCGAGGTCGAACTGCGCCTGCGGGCGGATCGAAGCCGCGCGCGCGCGGCGTTCGGCGGCGAGCTGGAACGGCAGCTTGTCCTTCGAATCGATCCGCAGCACCGCATTCGATAGATCGGCGGCAAGCGGCACGCCGAGCCAATTGTTGAGGCTGTCGAGGTCGACGCACCAGCCCGCGGGCGTGTCGCGGATCGTCGTCGCGTTCAGGCGAAAACTCTGGCTTCCCGCACGCACTTCGCCGGCGTCGCGGTCGATCGTCAGGCTCCGCCGCTCGTCGAACACCCAGCCGGTTGCGCGGCGCAACTTCTTGTCGACGCGCACCGCCAGGTCGAGCGCGAGCACGACATCGCCCAGGTCGACGCAAATCCCCTGCGGCGTCTGATAGCCGCTCACCCCGTCGCCGAGCCGATATGGCCCCGAGCGCACATCGAACAGCCAGCTGTCGTCCTCGTTCGGCGCCCAGCTATCGCTCGCGATGGAAACGGGCTTTTTCTCGACAGCTTCGGCGCCGGCAGGGAGCAGCCCCGCCAGCGCCAGCCCGGCGAGTATCGCCGGCTTCCATTGGGAGAGCGCCGCGCGGATCATCGTCCCGCCCGTTTCGCTCCGCGCGCCTATGTCGTCACTTCACCACCCGCTCGGCCTCGTCGATCGTGCCGGCGCCGATTTCGCGATCCTCTGTATAGCGAATACGCACCGGCCCCTTCAGCTTCGCCGCCAGCTCGCACGGAACGCGGAGCGATACCTTGCGCGCACCGACCTCGGCATAGACCGCGATGCCGCGCGCGACGAGCAAGGGCTCGGCGACCCCCGGCCGCGTCACTTCGATATCGCCATAGACCGATCGGTTTCCCGTGCGCGCGAGGTCGAAATTGAACGCCGGCCCATCTTGCGTCTCGCTCACCCACGCCTCGCCGATCGACGCCTCGGCGCCGAGGTCGCCCACGCGGACGATCACCGGGATCGTGATCCCGTAAATCGGCGTGAGCGCGATCGACACGCCCTCGCTCGCCGACTTGGGCTCGGCGGTCGCGGGCGCTGCGTCGGGCACCGCACGGAACAGCATATGCGCGCGATATTCGCCCGGCGGCGTCCCTTCGGGCAAACGCACCCCGACGCGAACGACCTGCGGCTGGTTCGGCGGCAGGGTGACGCGGCGCGGGCTGAACACGATCATGTCGAGCGCGGTGCGCTCGGCCGCGGTCACATTCTCTTCGGCGACCTCGTCGAGCCCGCCCTCGGCGGTCATCCGCTTGATCTCGAGGCTGATGCGATAGGTCGCGGGCTCGGTGCCGATATTGTTCAGCACCACCTCGGTCCCGCGCGCACCATCAAGGATGACGCGCGTCGGCGCGACGAGCAGGTCGCCCGCCGCCTCTGCGGGCGATGCCGCGGTGCCGAGCGCAGCCGCGGTAAACAGGCCAACGGCCTTCAAAAAGCGAAGCATTGGATACGATCCCCACAATCGTCCGGGAAACGGCCCCACACCGTCCCGATGGTCGCATCCTGCCTGCACTTACATGGTTGATATTTCGCTAACCATCGCGGCGCCCTGCGCAAAAAAGGGGTCGCCAGATCAATGCCCGGCGACCCCATTTTAACGCCTGGCGGATCTTGGCCCGCCAGGCCCCCCAACCCCTATTGATAGTTTGCGGTGACGTTGAATGTCCCCGAATAGTCGCCCGACGCCTGGTTGGCGCCGACGCTCAGCGTGCCGCCGACCTGGAAGCTGCCGCCGGTGGTGCCCAGCGTGATGTTCGGCGAAGAATAGGTCAGCGTCGACGACATCGTGCCGCCGAGCGAACCGTTGAGCGTGACGCTCGAATCGCCGCCGACCAGCACCACGGCGCCGTTGGTGCCCTGGACATTATAGCTGCCCGCCGTCGTCGTTCCCGTGCAGGTCAGGCCCGCGCCGCAGGTCGCGGCGCCAGCGGTCGACACTGCGACGGTCGAGGCGGTCGCGCCGCTGATGATCGTCGCATATTGCAGGTCACTCGTCTTGGTGAGCGTGATCTGGCGCAGGATCTTGGCCGTCGCCGTACCCGTGGCCGACGCTGCATGCGCCGCCGAGGCGTTCATGGCGACGGCAGCAATCGCGGCGCCCAGCAGGGCGCGCTTCATTCCAAAGTTGCGCATATGATTTGGTCCCTTGATTTCGAAAATTGGAAGTCGAAATTCGAATGGATATCCCACCCCATTCGCCGCCCCCTTTACGGCGCGACCTGTTCAGGCTTTCACAGCAAGCTTGGTTAACAGCGCAACAAGGACTGGCCCGCGTCACGCAAGGTAACCTGGCGAAATCAAGGCTTTAGCGCCTTACAAACCGGGTCGCAGGGACCGCGTTCCCTTCATTAACGGCCCGGACTGGCACAAATTAAGCGGCGCCGGACAGGAAACGCGAGCGCACTGGCAAGGCGCAAATCAGATCGATTCGCCCGACAACCGCTGGCAGATCATGTCGAGCTGGTCGAGCGATGCGAATTTCAGCGTCAACGCGCCCTTGCCCTCGCCGGCATATTGAATCGCGACACCGATTCCGAGCAATTCGGACAGGTGCCGCTCAACCGCGACGATATCGGGATCGCGCCCGCCGTCGGCGCTCTTATACTCGAGCTGCGCCTTGCGCGGCGCATCGCCGCCCTTGCCCGCGCGCACCAGCGCCTCGACCGCGCGGACCGACAGGCCCTCCTTCGCGACGCGGCGTGCGATCGCCTCGGCTTCGGCGGCGCCGATCAGCGCGCGTGCGTGGCCCATCGCGAGCGATCCGTCGCCGACCAGCGTCTGCACGCTCTCGGGCAGGTCGAGCAGGCGCATCAGATTCGCGACATGGCTGCGCGACTTGCCGACCAGCTTCGCCAGCGCTTCCTGATTATGCCCGAAATCCTCGATCAGGCGGCGATAGGCGCTCGCCTCTTCGATTGCGTTGAGGTCCTGGCGCTGGATATTCTCGACCAGCGCGATCTCGTATGTCGCGGCATCGTCGAGTTCGCGCACGAGCGCGGGAATCTGGTGCAGCCCCGCGCGCTGCGCGGCGCGCCAGCGCCGTTCGCCGGCGACGAGCTGATACCCCTCACCATCGGGCGAGCGGCGGACGATGATCGGTTGCAGCAATCCGCGCAGTCCGATCGAATCGGCGAGCTCAGCGATCGCATTTTCGTCGAAATGGCGGCGCGGCTGGCCCGGCAGCGGGCGAATCGCCCCGACGGCGACATGCTGCACCGAATCGCCCGTCACCGGGGTTGCCTTCGCCGCCGCCCCGGGGGTCGCGAGCACTGGTGCCTCGACCGCGACATCGCCGAACAGGGCATTGAGCCCGCGGCCGAGACCCGAAGGGCGCTTGCGCGCTGGTGTTGAATCTGGTCCCGTTTCGTCTTTATTATCAGGCATTTATGCAGCCTTGCGGACGTTAGGAAGCCGGTCGATCATCTCGCGCGCGAGCGCGATATAGGCCGCGGATCCGGCGCAGCGATGATCGTAGATCAATGCCGGCAAGCCATGGCTGGGCGCTTCGGACAGGCGGACGTTGCGCGGGATCACCGTTTCGAACACGACCGGGCCGAGCACCTCGCGCACATCGTCGGACACCTGGTCGGTCAGCCGGTTGCGGCGGTCGAACATTGTCAGCGCGACCCCCAGGATCGACAATTTCTGGTTGAAGCGTTCGCGCACGCGCTCGACCGTGGTGAGCAGCTGGCTCAGCCCCTCGAGCGCAAAAAATTCGCACTGCAGCGGCACGATCAACGATTCGGCGGCGATCAGCGCGTTGAGCGTCAGCATACCAAGCGACGGCGGACAGTCGATGAGGCAGATATCCCACTGCCCCGCCTCGGCGCCCGACAGCGCCTGTTGCAGGCGGTGCAGCCGATCCTGAAATTCGATCAGCTCGATCTCCGCCCCCGACAGGTCGACCGTCGCGGTGACGATGTCGAGCCGCGGCACCGCGGTCGGAATCGCGCACTCGGCGAGCGTCGCGTCGCCGCGCAGCAGTTCATAACTCGAACATTCGCGTTGCGACTGCTTGATTCCGAGTCCTGTCGACGCATTGCCCTGCGGATCGAGGTCGATTATCAGCGTGCGCCAGCCGGTTGCCGCGAGCGCGGTGGCCAGGTTGATTGCAGTCGTCGTCTTGCCGACCCCGCCCTTCTGGTTCGCCACGGCAATGCGGATCATCGCTTTCCTCGCTGTTTGGCCACGATTTTTCCGGAGCCGACCAATATCTGGCTCTCGGCGTCCGTACGGCTCTGTTCCACGTGGAACATTCTCTGCCATGGCTGGGGCAGCAAAGCCAGTTCCTTAACCGCGTTTCGGCCTTTTGGCAGCAGCCAGCGCGTCGATTCGGTGGAAAAACGCGCGGACAAGTCGAGCAGCTTGTCGAGCGGAGCAAAAGCGCGGGCGCTGATCGACGCCGCAGGCCGCGTCTCGATCCGCTCCAAGGGCGCTTCGACGACCTCGACATTTGCAAGGCCAAGCTCCGCAGCGACGGTCCGCAAGAAATCGCAGCGTCGTTTTCGCGATTCCACAAGCAGGATCGGGCGTGCGCTCAATATGGCGACAACCAGCCCCGGCAGCCCCGCGCCGCTCCCCAGATCGATCCAGAGGCCGTCACCGTCGCGGATGTCGAAGGGCAAAAGCTGCGCGCTGTCGGCGATATGGCGGACCCACATCGTCGGGATCGTCGATGACGCGATCAGATTCTGCTGCGCGCTTTCGGCAATCAACAGTTCAATGAACCGCTCAAGCTGTTTCCATTGACCGGCGGTCGGTTCAAAAGCCTCGCCGATCCAGGCGCGCGCCGCGTCCTCATTATCGAGCAGTTCAACCGACACACGCATATCCTCTGCTTTCGAACGCCGACAGGCTCATGCCGCGCGCCGCCGGCTATGCACCATGATCGCAGTCAGCGCCGCGGGCGTCACCCCGTCGATCCGTGCCGCCTGCCCCAGTGTCTCGGGCTGCGCTTTCGTCAGCCGCTCGACCATTTCGCGCGACAGCCCGCCGATCGCGGCATAATCGAGCGCGAGATCGAGCGTGATCGCCTCGTTTGCGGCGAGCGCACGCAGCTCGGCATCCTGCCGCGCGATATAGGGCGCATAATGCGCGTCCTCGGCGATCTCGGACAGGATCGCCGGATCGATCGGATCGAGTTCGGGTGCGAGCACGCCGAGCCGGGCCATCGTCATATCGGGATAGCGCAGCAGGTCGATCCGCTTTCGCGCGATACCGTCGCCCGGAAGCGCCAGCCCGAGCGCGGCATAATCGGCGGTCGTGACCGGCGTTTCGAGCAACGCTTCGGCTCGCGCCCGTTCGGCCTGCCGTGCCGCGAACAGCGCGGCGGTCGCGGACCGCACCAGCCCCAGCGCGACCCCCTTTGGCGTCAGTCGCGTTGCGGCATTGTCGGCGCGGAGTCGCAACCGGTATTCGGCGCGCGCGGTGAGCATACGATAGGGCTCGGTCACCCCCTGCAACACCAGATCATCGACCATCACGCCGATATAGGATTCGGATCGGTCGAGGATCAGCGGATCGCGGCCTTGCACGGCGAGCGCAGCATTCGCGCCGGCGACCAGCCCCTGCGCCGCCGCCTCCTCATACCCGGTCGTGCCGTTGATCTGTCCGGCGCACCAGAGCCCGGGCATCGCGCGAACCTGCAGCGTCCGGTCGAGCGCGCGCGGATCGATATGATCATATTCGACCGCGTAGCCCGGCACGACCATCTCGACCGCTTCAAGCCCCTCCATCGTGCGCAGCATCGCAAGCTGCACGTCGGCGGGCAGCGAGGTCGAAATCCCGTTCGGATAGACGAGGAACGAGTCGAGACCCTCAGGCTCCAAAAACACCTGGTGGCCGTCGCGATCGGCGAAGCGATGGATCTTGTCTTCGATCGACGGGCAATAACGCGGCCCTGCCGCACCGATCGCACCGGTAAACAAAGGCGAGCGATCGAGATTCGCCGCGATGATCGCGTGGCTTTCGGCATTGGTGCGCGTGATCGCGCAAAAAACCTGCGGCACCGTCCGTTCGCTGTTCCACGTGGAACAGGTCCAGCGCGCCCTTTCTACACTATCCGAGGGCTGCTCCTCGAGCCGCGCCCAGTCGATCGTCCGCCCGTCGAGGCGCGGCGGCGTGCCCGTCTTGAGCCGTGCCATCGGCAGATCGGCCGCGCGCAATTGTTCGGCAAGCCGGTGCGCGCCCGCTTCGCCGATGCGCCCGCCTTCCATTCGCTCTTCGCCGCGGAAGAGTCGGCCTCCGAGGAATGTCCCCGTTGCGAGCACGACCGCGCCGGCATTCAAAACAGAGCCGTCCGCAAGATCGAGCCCTTCGACGCATCCATCCTCCGACAGCCGCAGCGCGGCCGCCTCGCCCTCTACGACCGTCACACCACCCTCGGCCGCAAGCAATTTCTGGATCGCCTCGCGATAAAGTTTCCGGTCGGCCTGGATGCGCGGACCCTGCACCGCTGCACCCTTTGACGCGTTGAGCATGCGGTAATGGATCGCCGCGCTGTCGGCGGCGCGCGCCATCCACCCGTCGAGCGCGTCGACCTCACGCATCAGATGGCCCTTGCCGAGCCCGCCGATCGCCGGGTTACACGACATCGTCCCGATCAGCGCGGGATCGAAACTGACGAGCGCGACGCGCGCACCGAGCCGCACGGCGGCCGCCGCAGCCTCGGTTCCAGCGTGCCCACCGCCGACGACGATGACATCGAAAATCGCTTTACTCTGCATGATTGCCGCGCCTTTAGCGCAAAGCGCGCATCGAATCCACCGCGCTGCGTCCGACGCGATGTTTCACGTGGAACATCATTTCCCTATGCAGAAACGCCCGAACAGCGCGTCGAGCATGTCCTCAACTCCGGCGCGCCCGGTGATCCGATCGAGCGCCGTCGCAGCGAGCCTAAGCCTCTCAGCGAGCAGGACTAAATCGCGCGCCTCGCGCGATCCCGCCTCGATGGTCAACCAATCGCGCGCCTCAGCGAGCGCGGCGCGCTGACGCTGGCGCAGCGCCGCTTCGCCCTCGCGCGGCAACAAGGTCCGCGCCATGTCGACGATATAATGGTGGAGCTTTTCCATCCCCTCACCCGTCGCCGCCGACAAGATGAGATCGCAATGCGCCGCTTCGGCCTCTGCCGCCGCATCGCCGCGCCACCGATCGGCCTGCGCTGCAATCAGGATCGCCCGTGCATGCGCAGGCGCCTCCTTCGGCGAGCCGAGCCATAACAGGATGTCGGCACCCTCGACCGCCGCCCTCGCGCGGTCGATCCCGATCGCCTCGATACCATCCGCCGCCTCACCGCGAATCCCCGCCGTATCCGAAAAGCGCATCGCAATCCCATCGAGCGCGAGCGGCGTTTCGATCACGTCGCGCGTCGTTCCTTCGATCGGCGACACGATCGCCAGCTCGCGCTGCGCCAAGGCATTGATCAAGGTCGATTTTCCGGCATTCGGCGGCCCCGCGATCACCACCGACAGCCCCTCGGCGATCACCTCGGCCGCCGGCCGCGCCAACCACTGACCCAGCTCGCCCGAAAGTGCCGCCATCCCCGCAATCAAACGCTGCGCGACAGCTTCGCCAACTTCGACATCATCCTCATCGGCAAAATTGAGTTCGGCCTCGGCACCTGCCATCAGCGCGAGCAGCGATTCCTGCCACGCAGCGACCGCGCGCGATACATGCCCGCTCGCCATGCCGAGCGCCTGCACCCGCTGGCTTTCGGTCTCCGCAGCAAGCAAGTCGGCAAGCCCTTCAGCCTCGGCAAGGTCGATCCGGCCATTGTCGAACGCCCTCCGCGTAAATTCCCCCGCGACCGCGGGCCGCAGACCCGGAAGCGCGCCAAGCGCCGCCTCGACCGCCGCGACCACCGCTCGCCCGCCGTGCAGATGCAGTTCGGCGAGATCTTCCCCGGTCGCCGTCAGCGGGCCCCGGAACCACAGGATCAACGCGTTATCGAGCGGCGTACCATCGGTGTTTTTGAGCGCGGCGAGTGAGGCATGACGTGGTTCGGGCAACCGCCCCGCCAGCGCTTTCAGTGCCGCTCCAGCCTGAGGCCCGCTGATGCGCACGACGCCGATCGCTGCCGGCGGCATCCCGCTCGACAACGCAAAAATCGTATCGCTTACAATGTCTTGGTTCAGCTCTTGCGCCCCTTGGCGGACTTGTCGTCGTCGTCCTTGTCGGCCGATTTCGACCCGCCGCCCATCAATCCGCCGCCGAACTGACCAAGCAATGACTGGACGAGTTCGAGTCCGCTGCCGCCCATCGGCACCCAGGTCTTGACCATCGACTGAACCATGTCGGGGGTGATGCCCTTCGCCATCAACTCCTTGACGCGGTCGAGATAGATGTCGTGCAGCGGCTCGAGGTCGGGAAGGCCGAACAGGCGCCGCGCCTCTTCGGGGGTGCAATCGATCTCGATATTGAACTTCATCGCCTGTCTCCGCCCCGAAATGCCGGTAAGCCGCTTGAGCCACGCCCGCAGCGCCGCTAGCTTCGCGCTTTCACCGCAAAGAAGCAAGAGTCAGGAGAGCTCCCCACATGGCCGCAACGAACACCGACATCCCGACGCTCGATGGCGCCGGCACAATCCCCGCCTATGTCGCGCGTCCCGACGCCGACAGCCCGCGCGCGATCATCGTCATCCCCGAAATTTTCGGCGTGAATGCGGGTATTCGAAAGAAATGCGACGACTGGGCAGCCGAAGGTTATCTGGCGATCGCGCCCGACATCTTCTGGCGTTTCGCGCCGGGCGTCGAACTCAACCCCGATGTCGAGGCCGAGCTGCAGGAAGCCTTTGGCTACTTCGGCCAATATGACGCCGACGACGGGGTCAAGGATATCGAGGCCGCGATCCGCTGGCTCCACAGCCAGGGCGCGAGCAAGGTCGGCGCGGTCGGCTTCTGCCTCGGTGGCCGGCTCGCCTATATGACGGCGGCGCGCACCGATATCGATGCGTCGGTCGGCTATTATGGCGTGATGATCGACCAGATGTTGAACGAAAGCCACGCCATCGCGCATCCGCTGATGCTCCACATCCCGACCGAGGATCATCTTGTCGACCATGACGCGCAAAAGAAGATCCACGAAGGGCTCGATCCGCATCCGAAGGTGACGCTCCACGATTATCAGGGTCTCGATCACGGCTTTGCCGCGACGATGGGCAATCGCCGCAATGAGGAAGGCGCACAGCTCGCCGACGGCCGCACCCGCGCCTTCTTCGCCGAGCATCTCGGATGAGCGGCCATCCCGGTCTCGCCGCCTGGCACGCCCATATGGCGGGCGGCGGCGACCCGCAGGCGCTTCGCGACCTGCTCGCCGAGGGTGCGGTGTTCCATTCGCCTGTCGTCCACACGCCGCAGGAAGGTGGCGACAAGGTCTTCGCCTATCTCCATGCCGCGAGCCAGGTCCTCGGCGGCGACGATTTCCGCTATCTGCGCGAAATCGTCGACGGCAACCAGGCTTGCCTCGAGTTCCAGAGCGTCCTCGACGGAATCCAGATCAACGGCGTCGACATCATCACCTGGAACGAAGAAGGAAAGATAAGCGATTTCAAGGTGATGGTTCGCCCCCTCAAGGCGATCAACAAAGTCTGGGAGAAAATGGGCGAGATGCTCGCGGCGCAAGGCGCGAGCTAGATCAGCATCAGTTCGGCGAGCTCGCGATAGAGTTCGGGCGGTAGCGCGCCAACACCGCTTTGATCGTCAACGCCCTTTGGCGCATCGGCGTCGGCCAGGTAACGCCAGCCCTGATGCGCGCGCTTCGGCTGCGGATGCACGCGCTCGAGATCGGCGACGCACACGATGTCAACGCGACCGTCGCTGCGATCGTCGAAGCGCAGGATTTCAACGCGCGCAACGAGCGTATGCTTCACGATGAAGTGCAACTTGCCGCCGACCAACTCATCAGCGCGTTTGGGTCGAAATCGCGTCGAGAAACGGATTTCGCCATCCTGGGCAAAGTTGGCGATCCGCGCCTCCAGCGCCGGATAGTCAGCGCAGCCGACGGCGACGCGGGTCATGTGGAGTGCGGGCATGGATCTCAAGATGGGGAAGCGTGACCGGGGTTCAATCGCCCGGCGCGGCCACGTGATAATATTCGCTGCGCCCCTGGACGTTCGCCGGGACCTGCAAGAGCAGCAACGGCGTGTATAAAATGGCCAGAAAAGACTTCATTCCCAGCAGAAATGCATATGGAATTGCGATAGCGCCGACGAACCCGATCGTCGCCAGCGCGAATCGCCCGAGCGCCCGAACCGTGTAGTCGTTCGGCACGGGCGCGGGCGCTGCTAGCATTTCGGAAAGGACGAGCGATGCATCGTCGAATTGCCACGCCGGGACGGTCAGGCGGAGGCCGCCTACGGCAATGAGGTCAGGCGCGACGCTTGTGTAATGCTCGCTGCCAACATGGACGATGATACCCGCCGCATCGAGCATCGCGGCGACGGTCAAGGCTTCACCGCGTCCCAATATATGGGCAATGGGAACCATCGCATCGTCGGACATGCTCCGACGATGCGACGATCCTCGCAGCTTGTCTAGCCGAACAAAGTTCCGATCCCGACGCCGGGGTCGACCCAGCCTTCGTAGATCATCTTGACCGCGACATAGACGATCACCGCGAGGCCGACATAGGCGATCCAGCGGTAGCGCTCGATATATTTGGCGATGATGTTCGCCGCGAGGCCCATCAGGGCGACGGCAAAAATCAAACCGACGATCATGATGCCCGGATGTTCGCGCGCTGCGCCGGCGACTGCGAGCACATTGTCGAGGCTCATCGACACGTCGGCAATAGCGACTGCCCAAGCGGCGCCGGCAAAGCTCTTTGCAGGCTTCAGCCCCGAATGCTCGTCGCCTTCAATTTCGGGCGAACCGTGCGACTGGCCGGTGTGACGCAGCTCGCGCCACATTTTCCACGCGACCCAGACGAGCAGCAGGCCGCCAATGAAGATCAGCCCGACGATCCCCATCAATTGCTGCACCACGAGCGCAAAGGCAATCCGCAGCACCAGCGCGGCGAGCACGCCGATC
>NZ_JBOHHT010000050.1:0-14532 GCF_050725655.1 Sphingopyxis sp.
CCCCAACCCCTCCCCTGAAGGGGAGGGGCTTTAGGAATGAAGACATGGCTCTGAAGTTCGAACTCGTCACCCCTGCCCGCCTTGAGCGGACCGCCGACGTCCATATGGTCACCGTACCGGGGACCGAGGGCGATTTTTCGGTGCTCGAAGGCCACGCCCCGTTCATGGCGACGCTGCGCAACGGACCGTTGACCATCTATGCCACCGCGGGCGCCGCGCCCGAGGTGATCGAGGTCGAGGGCGGCTTTGCCGAGGTTAACGAAGCGGGTCTCACCGTTCTGGCCGAGCATATCGCCAGCTGATTGCTTCCGCCGTCCACGCCGATCAAAAGCCCGCATCCTTCACGGATGCGGGCTTTTTTTATGCGCGCGCGCATTTGCCCGCCGCATTAGGACAATGTCAAAGTTTCCGGTTTATTCACCGTGTCGGATGGGGGTTCGTCTGCACTGGCAGCGATGCTCCTGAAAGATATGGAAGCAGGAAAAACCGATGAGTGCATTCGGACGCCGACCCGGAACCGCTGGCCGCCCCGCCTTTGGCGTGGCCAAGCCGATGCAGACTGGTCCCGGTGTGCCCGGCGGAACCCAGTTCCCCGCGATCGATACGCCGGTCGACATCCCGCAGATGCCGTCGAACCTGACGCCCGAAGAAGAGGCGATGGAGCGGCTGAACCAGCGCTCGACCGCCGACATGGTCGAGCCGGAAAAAGCACAGGGGTTCGAAGCCAGCGTCCACAAGATCAAGGAACAGGTGCTGCCGCGCCTGCTCGAACGCGTCGATCCCGAAGCCGCCGCGACGCTCAACAAGGACGAGTTGACCGAGGAATTCCGTCCGATCATCCTCGAAGTGCTCGCTGAACTCCGCATCACGCTCAACCGCCGTGAACAATTCGCGCTCGAAAAAGTGCTCGTCGACGAACTGCTCGGTTTCGGCCCGCTCGAAGAGCTGCTCGCCGATCCCGACATTTCCGACATCATGGTCAACGGGCCGTACCAGACCTATATCGAAAAAAAGGGGCAGCTGATGATCGCCCCGATCCAGTTCCGCGACGAACAGCATCTGTTCCAGATCGCGCAACGCATCTGCAACCTCGTCGGCCGCCGCGTCGATCAGACCACCCCGCTCGCCGACGCCCGCCTCAAGGACGGCAGCCGCGTCAACGTCATCGTCCCGCCACTCAGCCTTCGCGGAACCGCGATCTCGATTCGTAAATTCTCCGCCAAGCCGATCACGCTCGACATGCTCTGCCAATGGGGCGCGATGAGCCAGAAAATGTGCACCGCGCTCAAGATCGCGGGCGCCAGCCGTTTCAACATCGTCATCTCGGGCGGTACGGGTTCGGGCAAGACGACGATGCTCAACGCGCTGTCGAAGATGATCGACCCCGGCGAGCGCGTGCTGACCATCGAGGACGCCGCCGAATTGCGCCTGCAGCAGCCGCACTGGCTGCCGCTCGAAACGCGCCCCGCGAACCTTGAAGGCAATGGCGCGATCCATATGGGCGACCTCGTGAAGAACGCGCTGCGTATGCGCCCCGACCGCATCATCATGGGCGAAGTCCGCGGCGCGGAGTGTTTCGACCTTCTCGCCGCGATGAACACGGGTCACGACGGGTCGATGTGTACGCTCCACAGCAACTCGCCCCGCGAATGCCTCGGCCGTATGGAAAACATGGTTCTGATGGGCGACATCAAGATCCCGAAGGAAGCGATTTCGAAGCAGATCGCCGATTCGGTCGACCTGATCGTCCAGATCAAGCGCCTGCGCGACGGTTCGCGCCGCGTCACCAACGTCACCGAGGTGATCGGCATGGAAGGCGACGTCATCGTCACGCAGGAACTCTTCAAGTTCGAATATCTCGACGAGGACAAGGACGGCAAGATCGTCGGCGAATATCGCGCGATGGGCCTGCGTCCCTATACGCTGGAAAAGGCCCGCCAGTATGGTTTCGACCAGCCCTATCTGGAAGCCTGTCTCTAATTTCCCTATTTAATCTGTATCCCCCTCCCCCTCGACGGGGAGGGTTGCGCAGACTTGCGAACTCGTTCGCTGGTTGAAGCTGGGAGAGGGTGAGTGATCGCAAGCGATCACGCGAGCCTGCGACTCGCATACCCCTCTTCCAAGTCCGCCTAGCCGCGTTGCGGCAAGGCTGCCTATCCTTCTCCCGCAAGGGGAGAAGGCCAATCTCTCATTTGCCGCTTAGCCAGAACGCCGTTGCGAACAAAGCAACCGCGGCCGAGCCCAGTGCGATCCCGCGCCACGGCATGAATCCGACGTTATCGACGTCGCGCCGGTTGTTGCGACGCCAGCTCGCGACCTCGGCCACGCCGAACAGGATCGCCGCTCCGATCCCGATCGACAGCATCGACACTTGCATTGCCGCGCATCCCTTCGCAAACAGGGGGCCTTCCCCTTGGAGAGAGGTGCCCCATATGCGTGTCCTATTGTCGGTTGCAAGTGCCGCCGCCCTGATTGCCGTCCCCGCTGCCGCGATGCAGCATGACGCCCATGCCGCCCATAAGGGCCACGACGCGATCGCAGCTGCGGTCGCCGCGCCCACCCGCACGGCAACGAACACGCCGCGCGACAAATATCGCCACCCCGCCGAAACGCTCGCCTTCGTTGGCGTGAAGCCCGGCGACACCGTCGTCGAACTGTGGCCCGGCGGCGGCTGGTACACCGAAATCCTCGCGCCGCTGACGAAGTCGGGCGGCGGCACGCTCTATGCCGCGGCGCCGTGGGAACGCGGGCTCAATCGCGTCAAGACCAAGCAGACCGAGAATGCCGACGTTTATGGCGCGGTGAAGCTCGCCGAATTTCCCAATGCCGGCACCAACCCCAAAGTCCCCGACGGCAGCGCCGATGTCGTGCTGACCTTCCGCAACGTCCACAATTGGCGCTTCGACGGCACCGACAACACCGCGAACGCATTCAAGCAGATTTTCGCGATGCTCAAGCCCGGCGGCACGCTGGGTGTCGTCGAGCATCGGCTGAACGAAAGCGACGACAGCGCGAAGGAAGAGAAATCGGGCTATATGAAGAAGAGCTCGATCGTCGCCTTTGCCGAAGCCGCGGGCTTCAAGCTCGCGGGCGAGAGCGAGATCAACGCCAATCCCAAGGACACCAAGGATTATCCCAAGGGCGTCTGGACGCTGCCGCCGAACCTGACCGAAGGCGAGGCGGATCGCGCAAAATATGTCGCGATCGGCGAATCGGACCGCATGACGCTGAAATTCGTGAAGCCCGCGAGCTGAAACACTTCAAGTCCATAGACCCTGCGCTGCTCCTCAGCGCCTATGCGCAGGGCATTTTCCCGATGGCCGACGGGGCGGACGACCCGTCGGTCCATTGGGTCGAACCGCGACTGCGCGCGATCCTGCCGCTCGACCACTTTCACCTGTCGCACAGCCTGAAAAAAATCATCGTGTCGGACCGCTTTCGCGTCACGACCGATACCGCCTTTGCCGACATGGTCGCGCTGTGCGCCGCGCCCGCCGACGACCGGCCGACGACGTGGATCAACCCCGTCATCCGGGCGAGCTACGACCGGTTGTTCCAGCTCGGCCACGCGCATAGCGTCGAATGCTGGCTGGACGGCGAGCTTGCGGGCGGGCTCTACGGGGTGACGCTCGGGCGCGCCTTTTTCGGCGAATCGATGGTCAGCCGCGCGCGTGACGCGTCGAAGGTCGCGCTGGCGCACCTCGTCGCGCGGCTCCGCGCCGGCGGCTGGAAATTGCTCGATTGCCAGTTCATCACCCCGCACCTCGCCAGCCTCGGCGCGATCGAAATCCGCCAGGCCGACTATCTCGCGCGGCTCTATTCGGTGTTGGCGGGGGGCGACGGCGCAGCCTTGGGCGCCGGGGCCGGAACGACCGGCGGCGCGACGGGCGGCGCCGTGCCATCGCCGCCGTTCGTCGCCGGCGACTGGGGCGCCCTCGACGCCTTGGGCGCCGCAGCGGCGCCCGATTTCGGCGCCGAACGCGCAACCGGTTCGCCGCCCGGATATGTCATCGCGCAGCTTTTGACGAAGACGTCATAGATCGGGTGCTGGATGACGTTGCGGTCGGGCCGCTCGCGGAAAATCCAGCCCGAAAAGACGCGATACCATTTGTCGTCGCGCTGATCCTGCACCGTCAACTGCACGAACGCGCCGGTCTCGGGCGGATCCTCCCACGGCGCCGTCGCCTCGCACGCGCGCAGCCGGACGATCGCACGGCCGACGCGCGCCACATCGCCGGGCTTCATCTCGAGATCGCGGACGAGGCCGTTGCGCTTGTTGAGCAGGCCGACGACCGCGACACGGTCCGCCATCGGGGTGGCGCCTTCGATGCCGCCGACTTCCTGCGGCACGCGCTCGGACTTGGCGATTTGCGGCGCCTTGTCGCTGCCACCCGCCTTGGTCGCCGGGGTCCGGTCGCAGGCGCCGAGCGACAGCGCGGCGAGCATGGCCAGCCCGGCGGTCGCAGTCAGCCTGGGCACTGCGGCGCTCACTCGGCGCCGGGCCGCCAGGCCTCGTAATCGCCGGTCGCGGCGGCGCGCTGGCCGCCGCGTTCGAGCGCACCGGCGGGGCGATAGGCGCCCGTGCTGCCGGTCAGGTTCGCGGTCGCTTCCTTCTCCCACGCGCGCGGCGCGGGGAGCATATCGGTCGGCAGTTCGTCGAAGGTGCCGTGCAGCCAGCCGTGCCATTCGGGCGGCACGCGGCTCGCGTCGTTCGATCCATTGTACAGCACCCAGCGGCGGCTGCCCTTTTTCGCACGGAAATAGCGGTTGCCGAGGCTGTCCTCGCCGACCTTCGTGCCGGTGCTCCAGCTGTTCAGCAACGTGCCGACGGTCGCACCGTCCCACCAGGTGAAAATCTTGCCCAAGATGCTCATGGCGTGGCGTTTACAGCCAAGGCAGCGCGGTCCGCAAGCCGCAAACCACGCGGACGGGCGCTATTTTCCATCTTTCCATGTGATCTTGGCGGTCTCGTCGATGCCAAGCTTCGCCGCCGTACCGCCCGCAAGTTCGAGCACCGCCGAGACCTCGCCGCCGCTGACCACCGGTTCGAGCGATTCGGGGATCGTATTTTCGGCGATACGGTCGATGCTGCCGTCGGCGCGAATGAAGAACATATCGAGCGGAATCAGCGTGTTCTTCATCCAGAAGCTGGCGATTCGCGGCTTCTCGAACGGAAAGATCATCCCGCCGCCCTCGGGCAGGCTGGTGCGGAACATCAATCCGCGAGCCTGCTCCTCCTTGGTGCGCGCGACTTCGACGTTGAACTGGTGCGTCGCGCCATCCGCCGCGATCGTCGCGACGCTCTGCGCCTCGCTCACATCCTTGCTGCACGCCGCCATCGGCAGTGCGAGCGACAGGGCAACGGCGGTCAATATGGCGCGCATCGGCAGATCCTTATCCCGTGATTTCGCCGGACCTAATCGAGCATCGCTTCATCGTCCAGCACCGCCAGCGCCGCCTCGTCCCCCGGCGGGATGGCGAGGATGCGGCGCGCGATCGTCATGCTGTGCCCCGCGCGCAAAAAGGCGGCGATTTGCCGCTCGCGCTGCTTCGGATCGTCGCTCGATCGCATCGCGAACGGCCCGAACCGCCGCCGCCGCGCGAATCCGATGGCCGCGACCATAGCGGCGCCCTCCGCCGTCTCGATCGCTGCTCCGCTGTCTTCCTCCGCGATTCCGTCGACGTAAAGCTGCGCCTTGACCCGCCGCACGCCGAGCCCGCGCCGCGTCATCGCGCCCGCGCGCATCGCGGCATAGTGCCGGTCGTCGAGATAGCGCAATTGCGCCATCCGGTCGGCCACCGCCTCGCACGCCATCATGGCGTCAACTTCATCTATCCATTCGGATTCGCGGACTTTTCGCGACAAATAACGCGTCAGTTTCGCCCGGCTCGTCGCGAATCGCGCGACATAGGCGAGCGCCAGTTCGTCAAGCCTGGTTGCGCCCAAGGGCCTTTTTGAACGGTCGGAGGGGGCGCGGCGGTTGGCCATATGCCATGTTTGTGCCACAGTCGGGCCCGATTGAGAACGATCAACACCGCCATATCGGGCCATAACGCCCGGAAATGGGCGATTGTTCTAACAACACAGGGCTCGCGCACGGTACTATGGCTTCAAAAGATGACATGCTTGTTGCCGCGCGGCCCGTTTCACGGGATGTCGCACCCCCTATGACCCAGATCATCGAAACGCAGGCCGACGCGCTGACGTCGACCCCGACGCTCTGCGCGCAGCCGCGCCGCTTTTCCGATTTCGCCACCGTCGGGGAAGCGCTCGACTATGCCGCGAATGGTACGCGCGGGCTCAATTTCCACGATCCGCGCGGCAAGCTTGTCCGCCCCTATCCGTACAGCGAACTCAAGGCCGATTCGCTCGCCACCGCCTACCGGCTGATCGCCGCGGGCGTGAAGCCCGGCGACCGCATCGCGCTGATCGCCGAGACGGGCGCCGAATTCGCCGCGCTCTTCTTCGGGACGATCTACGCCGGCGCCTGGCCGGTGCCGCTGCCGCTGCCGACCAGCTTCGGCGGCCGCGATAGCTATGTTGGCCAGCTCGTCGTCCAGCTCTCCAGCTGCGACCCCACGATGCTCTTCTTCCCGCCCGAAATCGCCGCGATGGCGATCGAGGCGGCCGGGAAGGAAGGCGTCGCGCCGATGGACTGGAGCGAATTCGCCGCGCGCCCTGCGCCCGTCGCCGACCTGCCCGAGCAAAAGTCGGACGAAACCTGCTATCTCCAGTACAGCAGCGGCTCGACCCGCTTCCCGCACGGCGTCGCGGTCACGCACGCCGCGCTGCTCAACAATCTCGCCGCGCACAGCCACGGGATGGAGCTTCAGGACAGCGACCGCTGCATTTCGTGGCTGCCCTGGTATCACGACATGGGCCTCGTCGGCTGCCTGCTCTCGCCGGTCGCGAACCAGGTGTCGGTCGATTATCTCAAGACCGAGGATTTCGCCCGCCGTCCACTCGCGTGGCTCGACCTGATCAGCCGCAACGAGGGCACGACATTGAGCTACTCGCCGACGTTCGGCTACGACATCTGTTCGCGCCGCGTGTCGAGCCAGACGCACGTCGCCGACCGTTTCGACCTGTCGCGCTGGCGCGTCGCGGGCAATGGCGCCGACATGATCCGTCCCGACGTGATGCAGCATTTCGTCGATGCTTTTGCCGACGCGGGCTTCAAGGCGAGCGCCTTCCTGCCGAGCTACGGCCTTGCCGAAGCGACGCTCGCGGTCAGCATCATGCCGCCGGGCGAAGGCATCGTCGTCGAACTGGTCGAGGAAACCGAGCTGTCGGGCGCCGCGAATGATAGCGGCCGCCCGACGCGCTACCGCGCCATCGTCAACTGCGGCCGCGCCGCGCGCGACATGGTGATCGAGGTCCGCGACGAAGCAGGCAATGCGTTGCCCGACCAGACCGTCGGCAAGGTCTGGTGCACCGGCCCATCGCTGATGACCGGCTATTTCCGCGACCCCGAATCGACCGCCGCCTGCATGAAGGACGGCTGGCTCGACACCGGCGATATGGGTTATCTGTCAGACGGTTACATCTATATCGTCGGCCGCGCCAAGGACATGATCATCATCAACGGCAAGAATCACTGGCCGCAGGACATCGAGTGGGCCGTCGAGCAGCTTCCCGGCTTCAAATCGGGCGATATCGCGGCCTTCGCGATCACCGCGCCCGGCGGCGAAGAAACCCCTGCGGTGCTCGTCCAGTGCCGCACCAGCGACGACGCCGAACGCCTCGCGCTGCGCGAGACGATTCGCGACCGCGTCCGTGCAATCACCGGCATGAACTGCCTGATCGAACTGATCCCGCCGCGCACGCTGCCGCGGACCAGTTCGGGCAAACTCAGCCGGTCAAAGGCGCGCGCGCAATATCTGGCCGGGGAAATCCAGCCTTTTGCGATGGCGGCCTGATCAACACGCTGAACGGTCACGTTTTTCCTGTCCCGAGAAGGAAAAAAAACCGTGCTTCGGTGCGCGCTTGGTTACCTTCGGGTAATACCCGCGCGCTAAACCTGCGGGCGTGAAAAGCCTGCTGACCGATCCAATTGCTGCCGAAGTCATTCCCGCGCGGACCCTGTTGGGGTTGGGCCCGCGCGATGAGGACATCGGCAACCTCCGCCAGCTCCAGCTCGCGCCGCTTCGCGGCCGCGGATCGCTGCGCCTGCTGATGGGCATGGGCATGGCGCTCGTTGCGGCTTTCACCATGATCCTCAGTGTGCCGTTGCTGGTTGCGGCCGGCTGGCTGGGCGGCGCGCTCGTTTTCGGCCTGTGGTCGTACAGCAGGTTCCGGAGCCTTCCGCTCGGCGACCCCAAGCTTTCGGGGGTAGCCGAATATCGGCTGTGCACGCGTCACGCGCTCTATTCCGCGGTTCTCTGGGGATCGCCTTTCTGGCTGCAAGGGCTGTCGCCGACGCTCGACCATGTCCTTTCGATGTGGACGATCGCGGTGCTGATGATGGTGACGCTCTCGATCGTCGCGCACAGCGTCCCGCTGGCCTGCGCGCTGTTTATCGGGCCCGTCACCCTGTCGGCGGCCGTCGCGCTGGTGCGCGCCGGGGCGCCGCAACTGGCCGGCGTCGCGCTCGTCGCAGGGCTGCTGCTTTGCGCCTTCTGCGTCCGCTTTGCGCAAAGCCATATCCGCTTCCGCCGCGCCGAAGAGATACTGCACGAAAAGACCGAGACGGTCAGCTTGCTGCTGCGCGAGTTCGAGGAAACCTCGGCCGACTGGCTGTGGCAGACCGACAACAGCCGCCGCCTCGTCCATGTGTCGCCGCGCCTTGCCTATGCGCTCGGCGGCACCGCCGACCGGCTCGAGGGCATCCCGCTGCTGCAGGCGCTGTCGGGCGATGCCTGGGAAACCGGCCTGTTCCCCAAAAGCCTGCACGACATGGCCGAGCGGATGAAACGGCGCGAGAGCTTTTCGAACCTGATCGTGCCGGTAACGATCGGCGGCATGCCGCGCTGGTGGGAATTGTCCGCGTCGCCGCGCCTCGACGAAACCGGCAAGTTCCTCGGGTTCCGCGGTGTCGGATCGGACGTCACCGAAAAGCGCGCGACCGCCGAACAGATCGCCAAGATGGCGCGGTTCGACAATCTGACCGGCCTTCCCAATCGCCTCAGCCTCAACGAGGATCTCGCCCGCGCGCTTAACACCGCGCTCGAAGCGAAGTCGCGCTGCGCGCTGCTGATGATCGACCTCGACCGGTTCAAGGCGGTCAATGACACATTGGGCCATCCCGTCGGCGACAAATTGCTCGCGCAGGTCGCGGCGCGGCTGAAGGGCCTGATGGAACGCGGGATGACCTGCGGGCGGCTCGGCGGCGACGAATTTGCCGTGGTCCTCCACAATGTCCCGTCCGCCGACACCGCCGAAGACCTCGCGCAGCGGCTCATCACGACGATCAGCCGCCCTTATGTGGTCGACAATCACCAGCTGTTCGTCGGCGCCAGCATCGGTTTCGCGATCGGGCCGACCGATGGCGCGACGGTCGAAACGCTGACCCGCAACGCCGACCTTGCGCTCTACAAGTCCAAGGACAAGGGCGGCAACGTCGTCGCCGGCTATGTCGCCTCGCTCCACGCGCAGGCCGAAGAACGGCGCGTGATGGAGCAGGAACTGCGCGGCGCGCTCGAACGCGGCGAGTTCGAACTTTATTACCAGCCGGTGGTGACCGCCGCCGACGGCACGCTCAACGGGTTCGAGGCGCTGATCCGCTGGCACAACAAGAAGCTCGGCAATGTCTCGCCCGGCCGCTTCATCCCGCTGGCCGAGGACGCCCGCCTGATTTCGCCGATCGGCGAATGGGTGCTGCGCACGGCATGCCACGAAGCGATGAAATGGCCGTCGAACCTGAAGGTTGCGATCAATGTCTCGGCCGACCAGCTCACCGACCCCAGCTTCGCCTCGGTCGTCGTCTCGGCGCTCGCGCAGAGCGGGCTCTCGCCGCAGCGGCTCGAGATCGAGGTCACCGAAAGCGTCTTCCTGCGCGACGGCGGCGGCGCGGCGCAGCTGCTCGACCAGCTCATCGGGCTCGGCATCCGCCTGTCGCTCGACGATTTCGGCACCGGCTATTCGTCGCTCGGCTATCTGCGCAAGACGCAATTTTCGACGATCAAGGTCGACCGCAGCTTCGTCGTCGGCGCCGCCAAGGGCAGCATCGAATCGATCGCGATCATCCGCGCCGTCGTCGCGCTCGCCGACAGCCTGGGCATGTCGACCACCGCCGAGGGGGCCGAAACCGAGCTGGAGGTCGACACGATCCGCGCGATGGGGTGCAGCAACATCCAGGGCTATTATTACGGGCGCCCGATGCCCGCGAGCGATGTGCTGACCCTGTTCCGAGCGCCCGAAGCTGCGGACAGCGCCGCCGCGTGACGGCGGCAGGATGAAATGCACGCCGCGTGATGACGACAGGCCGAAACCCCCGCGCGACGAATTGAACGCCTTAACAAAAGGTTCCCCGGCCCACCGCATCGATGGCGCGACTCGTCGCGAGATGGGTGGTGGTCCGCGAAGTACGTGGCAAAGACGCTCCAACGCTTGAAGACAAGCCTCGGGGGTCGCATTTCATGCTCTATCGTCGTTATCTGGCTGCCGCCATCGCATCTGTGATGGCCGTCACCGGCCTGCTTGCGAGCGTTCCCGCCGCGGCGCGCGACTATCTGCAGTGCGTTCCCTTTGCCCGTGCCGAATCGGGCGTCGAAATCCGCGGCAATGCCAAGACCTGGTGGTCGCAGGCCGCGGGCACCTATCAGCGCGGCGAAGAGCCCCGCCAAGGCGCCGTGATGGCGTTCGCCGGCACCGGCGGCATGCCGCTCGGCCATGTTGCGGTGGTCAAGAAAATCGTCAGCGACCGCGAAATCCTGATCGACCATGCGAACTGGTCGCCGATCAACGGCCGCCGCGGCCAGATCGAGCGCAACGTCCGCGTCGTCGATGTCAGCAATGCCGGCGACTGGAGCATGGTCCGGGTCTGGTACGCCCCGATCGGCGACCTCGGCCTGCGCGCCAATCCGGTGCAGGGTTTCATCTATTCGGACGGCGAACCGGGCGCACCGAACAAGGCCCCCAGCTTCAAGGCCCCCAGCTTCAAGGCGCCCGTCTGGGCCCAGAACGACTGGAAACCCGGCAACGATCTCGAATTCGTCGCCGCCTCGCTCGGCCAGTAAGCCGCAAAAACATCCAGCAATCGCCAACACGCGCATAAAGAAAGCCCCGGATCGCCTCCGGGGCTTTCTTTATGCGCTGTGACGTCGGTGGTTAGGCGTCGTCGCCCTCGCCGTCGGCCTTGTCTTCGAACCAGGCTTCGACCTCGCCCGACAGCTTGATCGTCATCGCCTGGCCGAAACGATCCTTCGACTTGCCCGCCGCGACGCGGATCCAGCCTTCGGAGATCGAATATTCCTCGACGTCGGTGCGCTCCTTGCCCTTGAAGCGGATCCCGATGCCGCGCTGCAGCACCTCCATGTCGAAATGGGGCGAGCGCGGATTGGTCGACATATGGTCGGGGGGCGTATCGGTCATGACTATATTTCCCAAAAAATGATGGCGCGGCCCTAGCTGGACCGCGCCACCATCGTCAATGGGAAGGCGGTTTTTAGAAACCGGCCTTCAAGGTCACAAAGAACTGCTGCGGCGCCCCCGTCAGCAAGGTCTGGTTGTCGCCGCGGTTGGCGAAGCCGTTGGTGCCGATCGTCGACACATATTCCTTGTCGAACAGGTTCGTCGCATTCGCCTGGATCGAGATGCGCTCGTTGAGCCGGTATCCGACGCTGGCGTCAACGATCACGAAGCCGCCGACCTCGGCGTCATTCTCGTATGAATAATAGCGCTTCGAGGTGTAGTTCGCGCCGACCCGCGCGAAGAAAGTGCCATTGTCCCAGGTGATTTCGCCCTTGCCGAGATGGCGCGGCGAATTGACCACCGTCTTGCCCGCCGTCGCCGCGACAACCGCACCCGCCGCGGTCACGACATCGTCCTGATATTCGGAGTCGTTGTACGCATAGGAGGCGAAGAGCGAGAGTTCGGGGGTGACGCGGAACGTCCCCGCCGCCTCGACGCCCCACGAGCGGACGTCGCCGACGTTGCTGAGGATCGCCGGATTGCCCTGAATGCCCGACCCGTTGGCGAATGCGATGATGCGATCCTTGAAGTCGACATAATAGCCCGCGATCACCGCCTGGAACCGTGTCGTTTTGGTGCGGAAACCGAGTTCATAGGTCGTCGAGGTTTCGGGCTTCAGGTCGAGCGCGTCGAAGCCCGCCTGCGTCGTCGCGAACGGACCGCCCGTCGCCGAGCTTTCGAAGGCGCGGATATTTTCGGTGTAGCTCGCGAAGACCTCATTATTGTCGTTGACGCGATAGAGCAGCCCCGCCTGCGGCAGGAACCAGTCCTTCGCCTCGGTAGTCCCCGACGCCAGCCCGCCGCGGACGATCGGGGTCGCCTCGTTGGTGACGCGCAGCCCCTTCCAGCCTGCGTTGATCTGGAACTGGCCGAGGTCGAGCGTGTCCTGGACATGATATTGCAGCGTCTGAGTGTTGAAATCGAACTCCCACTGCGTCGCCAGCGGATCCTTCGGGAATTTCAGACTGCCGCGGCTCGGGGCGCCCGCCGTGTCGCCAAGACCATAGAAACGCCGCGCCTGGTTGAAGGCGTTATCCTCGTACCACATGCCG
The DNA here is from genome assembly GCF_050725655.1 of Sphingopyxis sp. Taxonomy (GTDB): domain Bacteria; phylum Pseudomonadota; class Alphaproteobacteria; order Sphingomonadales; family Sphingomonadaceae; genus Sphingopyxis. The sequence continues at coordinate 12,685 of NZ_JBOHHT010000050.1, forward strand.
ATTTCGAACTTGTTGTCGCCGACCTCGAACAGGCTGGAGGCGACGATGCCATAGCGTTCGATGTCATATTCGGTGGTGCGGATCGTCATCGGCGCGCCGCCCGGCGTGGTCACATAGGGCGTGAACCACAGCCCGCGGCCCTTGTTGCCATGGTAATAACCCATCGCCTTCAGCGTCCAATATTCGCCCAGCGGTGCTTCGACCCCAACGCCGGCCAGCCAATCCTTGCGCAGCCCCGATGCGTCGTAATAGGCGTCGTCGACGGTCCCGACGGGCGCCGGGAATGCTTCGCCGATCCCGGCATAAGGCGCGACATAGGGCGTTCCGAGCGGCAGGCTGCCATTGGCAACGCCGGCGTTATAGGCCGCGCGCGCGACCTGATTCTGATAGACTTTGGCGACCTGAACCGCCGTGTCCCAATCCTTCGCGAAATTGTCCCACTGATAGCCGAGGCGGCCGATCATGTCGGCGCTCAAATCCTGATAGTCATTCTCGCGGCGGTTCGAATAGTTGACGAAGCCGAAGAACTGGCCGTCGCCGACGGGCTGAACGATCCGCGCATTGACCTGGTCCTGACGCTGGACGCCATTGCCCTTCCACTTGTCGGCATCCTGCCAGGCATAGCTCAGCGACAGGCGCGGCCCGCCGGGCGCGATCTCGCCGCTGTCGATGCGCGCGAAGAGGCGCTTGGTCTCGTCGCTGCCATAGGTGGCCGACGCCTCGACCCCGAGCTCTTCGGCCGGTTCGCGCGAGAAGAATTCGATCGTGCCGCCCAGGTTGCTCGTCGACGCCGCGGCGAGCGAGCCCGCGCCCTGCGCGACTTCGATGCGGCCGACATTCTCGCTGATGATCGCGCGGCTGATGTGCAGGCCGTTGTGGTTGCCATAGTTCATGTCGCCGAGCGGCACGCCGTCGAGCGTGAAGCCGAGCTGGTTCTGGCTGAAACCGCGGATCGAAATGCGCGCCGACCATTCATAGGCGCCGAACGGGTCGGCCGCCTGAAAATTGACCCCGGGCAGCTTGTCGATGGCTTTGAGCGGGCTGATCCCCGACACTTCGAGCGCGATGTCGGCGGCGCCCAGTTCCTGCACCTGACGCGCCTGCCCCTGGCCGAGCACGACGATCTCTTCGACATCGCCGCTATCGGCCGCATCGGCCACGGCATCTTCGGCAAAGGCCGGGGTCGCGGCCAGTACGGCGAGCGCAGCGATCGAGGCGGCCCCGGCGCGCAGGCGGCTCCTGAACGGATTGGTCATTGATGGATCCCCTTTTCCCGGTCGCGAAATGGCGCCGGGGTCGCGGGGGCATTAGGCGGACGATATTGCTGCGCTGCGGCGAAGGCGTGACAGGACGATGACGGAAAGAAGTAGGATTCGCGGCAATCGCGCCGCCATCCGGGCGGGAACTATTTATATAAATCAATTTGTGAAAATCATGTCTCTTGATGGATCACATATTGACCACGCCAAGTCAGCATGAAGAACGAACTACAGAAAAATTTTAGTTAACGCCTTGGGCCTCATTGTAAGGAAATGCGTAATGATCTACTGATATACTAGTTTATATATTCGGTTAATAATAATTAATTTCAACAACAAAGGGAACTTTAGAGTTCGTTTGGGAATATCGGCATAGGGACCAGACCATGTACGGAAGGGGATATCTCATGCCTTTGTCCTGTCTTGAATTCCGCCCAGCCCATCTCATCCTCATCCCGGCGTGCTTCGCGCTCGCGGCTTGCGAATCATCGGGCAGTTACCGCGTCGGTAGCGTCGGCAGCGGAGGTGCCACCGGCGCCGTCGGCCCGGCGGGCGCGCCCGGTCCGGCCGGGGCGACCGGTGCCGCGGG
>NZ_JBOHHT010000051.1:0-39149 GCF_050725655.1 Sphingopyxis sp.
GCGAGACCATGCAGGCGACCGCGACCGATGCGATCGATGCCGCGTTCAAGAACGAGATCATGGCGCAACTCAGCGCGATCGAGGACGCCTCGGCGCGTGCCGTCGCAGCGGCCAACGGCGCCGCCGACCGGCTGATGCGCCAGCTGATCACGATCATGGACACCAGCGCGAGCGTCGAACAGCGCGTGAGCGAGGCCGAACAGGCGATCGCCGCGTCGGACCGCGATTCGCTCGCGAAGCAAGTCGGCTTGCTGACCGAGTCGCTGAAATCGACCGCAATCGACGTCACCAAGATCTTGTCGAGCGAAGTCAGCGACACCGCGTGGGACGCTTACCTGAAGGGCGACCGCGGCGTGTTCGCACGTCGTGCAGTCAAGCTGATCGATAATAGCGAGGCCAAGGAAATCCTGCGCCTCTATCAGGCCGACGACGGCTTCCACGCGTCGGTGAACCAGTTCATCCACGATTTCGAAGCGATGCTGCGCCTGCTCATCGGTGCGCGCGACGGGTCGGCGATCAGCGTGACCTTGCTGTCCTCCGATATTGGTAAGCTCTATGTCGCGATGGCGCAGGCGATTGATCGGCTGCGTGGTTAAGGGCGTTGGAATAAACGGAACGGCGCGACGGCTAGCGACCGAAATGCGCCAATCGACGTTCCTATGAAGCGCCTCGTTAGCAGACCTTCTCGAAAGCAAGCCAAGTCCAGGAAACGCCCATGGCCTGATTGCCCTTCTGAACGGAGTTGGCATCCTGCCTGCGTAGGAGGCGCAGTCCACAAGCATGTGCGATTTCGATTGTCATGTCGGGTGACACCGGAAACACCCTGCGACCTTTGGCGCCGGGGCCGTGCCGAAGCGACATGATGAGGATACCGCTCGGTGCGATCATCGTCGCAAGACGAGGTATGGCGATTGCCCGATCTGCGTCGGTAAGATGCTGCCACACGGCGCACAATGTCACGAGATCGAACGAGCTACCGATCGGCGCCGCGTGGAGATATGGCAAGCAATCATCCAGCCACTTGATATTTGCGGCGGGGTGAAGCGTCTGACCGGCCTCGCGAAGTTCACGCACCGGTTCGATGGCGAGTATGTCGTGTCCCTTGGCTGCAAACCATGCCGCGTCTCGCCCCGTTCCGGCTCCTATATCCGCAATCCTAATACTGCGGTTTGGGATTAAATCGACGACGTGCTCGTATATGCTTTCTGGTGAAAGCCCATCATATGCGGCAATAAAATCCGCAGTGGCAACGGCGGCGTATCCCTCCAGAACGTTCTGCATCGGTCTTCCACGAATGACTGGATATTGACCATATATCCTCGGAAGGGGACGGGCAAGAATCCACTCCAAAGCCGACGTCAGATCAGCAATCTAGCCCTCGGCAGCTCAGGTCCGTCCGCTGAGCACGTCGGGGTCGGCCCAGCCGTTCACATAGGCGACGTAATAGAGGGCGAAGGCGACCGTCGCGGCAATCGTCATCTGCAGCAGGATGCGCTTGGGGCGAAGGACCGCAGGCGCGCCCGGCTCCTGCCCGCGCACAAGCGGCGTCGCGTCATCGCTCGCGCGGCGGCCATGGAAGGGCAGCACGAAGAAGGCGCTGAACGCCCAGAACAGCAGGTAGATGGCGAGCGCCGAGGTCCATTTCATTGTCGTGTTTCCGTGCGTCAGATAGTGACGAGCATGACATCGACAACGGGCTTTTTCCCTGTCCAGTCGGTCGCGATGCGCCGCACGCCGAGGCGGATCGCCTCACGCAGCTTTTCCTCGTCGCGCGCGGGGCCGGTCGCGGCCTGTTCGGCGGCTTCGCGCATCTCGTCGACAAAGGCTTCGCGCTCATCCTCGACTGGGACGCCGCGATAGCTGATCGCGCTGTCGACGAAGCGTTTGCCGGAGAAGATCGCTGCAACCGTGATGTGGCCGTGGAGCGCGAGCTTGCGCCGCTCGTTGATTGTCTCGCCTTCGGCGGGCAGGATCACATCGCCGTCGAGGATCAGGCGGCCCGCACGAACGCGCTCGACGATCTTGGGCGACCCGGGCGACAAACGCACCAGATCGCCATTTTCCTGCACCAGCACATCGGGCACGCCTTTTTCGAGCGCGAAGCGCGCCTGCTCGTGCATGTGACGGATTTCGCCGTGCACTGGCAGGACAAGCTTGGGCCGCAGCCAGCCGTAGAGCGCCGCAAGTTCGGGCTGACCCGGGTGGCCGCTAACGTGGATATGCGCCTGTTTTTCGGTGACGGTCAGCACATCCTTCGCCGCGAGCTGGTTCATGATCCGACCGATCGCGACCTCGTTGCCGGGGATCTGCTTCGACGAGAAAACGACGGTGTCGCCGGCCTCGAGCTTGATCTGGTGGATGTCGGCCGCCATGCGCGCCAGCGCAGCGCGCGGTTCGCCCTGCCCGCCGGTCGCGATCACCATCACCTTGTCGCGCGGCAGCCGCATCGCTTCGTCGAAATCGACGGTCGGCGGGAAATCCTTGAGGTAACCCACCGAACGCGCAACGCCGAGGATGCGGTCGAGCGAGCGGCCCGCAACGCAAAGCGTGCGCCCCGTCGCCTTGGCCACCGCGCCCAGCGTCGCAAGCCGCGCCGCGTTCGATGCGAAGGTGGTGACAACCACCCGGCCCTTTGCCGCGCCGACCGCCTGCTCCAGCCCTTCGCGCAGGCCGCCTTCGCTGCCCGAAGCTTCGGGGTTAAAGGCGTTGGTCGAATCGCAGACGAGAACGTCGATGCCCTCGTCGCCGACCGCGGTCAGCGCCGCGGCCGTCGCCGGCACGCCGAGGATCGGCTCTTCGTCGAGCTTCCAGTCGCCGGTGTGGAAGACGCGGCCATAGGGCGTGTCGATCACGACCGCGCTCATTTCAAGGATCGAGTGCGCGAGCGGGATCAGCCGGATACCGAAGGGGCCGAGCTGGAAGTTGTCGTCTATGTCGACGGTCCTGAGATCGACGTCCTTTTCCAGACCCTCTTCGGCAAGCTTGTGCGCGATCAGCCCCGCGGTGAAGCGGTTCGCATAGAGCGGCACGCCGAGGTCGGCGGCGAGATAGGGCAAGGCGCCGATATGATCCTCGTGCCCGTGCGTCAGGACGATGCCGAGCAAATCCTTTTTGCGATCCTCGATAAATTCGAGATCGGGCATGACGATGTCGATGCCCGGATAATCGTGGCTGCCAAAGGTCACGCCGAGGTCGAGCATGATCCACTTGCCGTCACAGCCATAAAGATTGGCGTTCATGCCGATCTCGCCCGATCCTCCCAATGCGAGGAAAAGCAGCTCCTTGCCCGGAGTCGTCATATTGTTGGCTTCCATTGATGATAGAGGTGCATCAGCCCGTTCAGCGTCAGGTCGGGCTCGATACGATCGAACAGGTGTCCCTGTTCCTGAAATAGTGTCGCAAGGCCGCCTGTCGCGATCACGGTGAGCGGCTTGCCGATTTCGGCCTTCATTCGCGCGATCAGCCCTTCCATCATCGAGACATAGCCCCAATAGACGCCGATCAGCATCTGGCTTTCGGTGGTACGCCCGATAACGCTGCTCGTTGCCGGCGCTTCGATAGCAATGCGCGGCAGTTTCGCCGCCGCCGCGACGAGCGCCTCGAGCGAAAGATTGACGCCCGGCGCAATAATGCCGCCGAGATACGCGCCGTCGGGGCCGATATGATCGAGCGTCGTCGCCGTGCCGAAGCTGATGACGAGCTTGTCCTTGCCGGGCTCGACCGCCTGCGCCGAGATCGCGTTGCACGCCCGGTCGGCACCGACCGACTGCGGTTCGTCGACCCTGAGCGCGATACCCCAGGTCACGGGTTCACGCCCCGCGACCAGCGCGTCGACGCCGAAATATTTATGCGCGAGCAGTTGCAGATTGTGGAGCGCGCGCGGCACGACGGTCGAAATGATGAGGGCTTCGACGTCGTCGCGGTCATGCCCTTCGATGCGCATCAGCTGGTCGAGCCACACCATATATTCGTCGGCGGTGCGCCGGTCATCGGTCGCAATACGCCAGCGCGCAAGCAGCTCGGTGCCGCGAAACAGCGCAAATTTGGCGTTGGTGTTGCCGACATCGATCGCGAGCAGCATCTCAATTCCCCTCCACGGGCCGGCGTAGTTCGACGTCGCCCGCATGGACCAGCATGGTCTCGCCGCCGTCGCGGCGCAAGCGCAGCGCGCCATCGTCGGCAAGGCCGTCGAAAAAACCGTCGATGCCCTGTTCGGAGACGCGGAGCGGCGTACCGACGGGATGCGCCCGCGGAATCCACGCGCGAACGATGCTCGCCACGCCTTCCTGCCGCCACGTCCACAGCGCATCGATCATCGCGATGCCGAGCGCCCCCGCGAAATGATCGCGGTCTATGTCCGCGCCCTTGCCTGCCAGTGTCGCTGTCGGGCGGTCGGGCAGCTCGGGCGCGGCGGTCAGATTGACACCGATGCCGATCACCACCGAATTGCCCGTCCGTTCCATCAGGATGCCCGCGCATTTCGCGCCGTCGATCAGCAGGTCGTTCGGCCATTTGAGCCGCGCGTCGATACCCGGCGCAAGCGCCGAAACGGTCTTGGCGAGCGCCACCCCGGCGACGAGCGCGAGCGTTGCGGCCGACGGATCGCCGATCGTCAGGTGGACGACGGTCGAGCCCATGAAATTGCCCTGCCCGTCGTTCCAGCCACGCCCGAGGCGCCCACGTCCGGCGGTCTGGCGATCGGCAACCAGCCAATGGCCTTCACCGACATGCTCGCCGCTTGCCAGCCGCGCCAGCAGGTCGGCGTTGGTCGAACCTGTCTGCGCTATCCGCTCGATCGGCGGTATCAGAACAGCACCGCGGCGGCGCTGGCCGAAAGGACCGCCAGCACGGGAATGAAGAGATAGCCGATGACCGAGAGCCACAGGGCGCTCGCGGTGATCACCGCATCCTCGACGATCGCACCGCCACCCTTCGGGAATTCGGTGTCCGACTTGTCGTCGAAGTACATCGTCTTGATGATCGCGATATAATAGAATGCGCCGATCACCGAGGCGACGATACCCGCGACCGCCAGCGGCACGAGGTTCGCGTTCACCGCGGCCTCGAACACCAGATACTTCGGCCAGAAGCCGAAGAGCGGCGGGATGCCTGCAAGGCTGAACAGGAACACCGCCATCGCCGCGGCCAGACCGGGGCGGCGCTGCGACAGACCGGCAATCGCCGGAATGCTTTCGACCTGGTTGCCTTCGGCATCGCGCAGCTGGAGCACGACGAGGAACGCGCCAAGCGTCGTCAGCATATAGACGAGCAGATAGGTCAGCACGCCTTCGACGCCCTGTTGCGTCCCGGCAGCAAGGCCGACGAGCATGAAGCCGACATTGTTGATCGACGAATAGGCCAGCAGGCGCTTGATATTCTTTTGCCCGATCGCACCGACCGCGCCGAGGATGATCGACGCGAGCGACAGGAAGATGATAATCTGCTGCCACGCGCCGACCGCGGGGCCCATCGCGTCGATCACGACGCGCGTCATCAGCGCCATCGCCGCAACCTTGGGGGCGGTGGCGAAGAAGGTCGTCACCGGGGTCGGCGCGCCTTCATAGACGTCGGGGGTCCACATATGGAACGGCACGGCGCTGATCTTGAAGCCGAGACCTGCGAGCACGAAGACGATGCCGAAGATCAGTCCGATGTTGAGCTCGCCGCCCATCACCTTTGCGATGCCGGTGAAATCGGTCGTACCGGTGAAGCCATAGAGCAGCGAGATGCCGTAAAGCAGCATGCCCGACGCCAGCGCGCCGAGGACGAAATATTTGAGGCCGGCTTCGGTCGAGCGCTCGTCGGTGCGCATGAAACTGGCGAGCACATAGGCCGCAAGGCTGTTGAGCTCGAGCCCGACATACAGCGTCATCAGGTCACGCGACGAGGCCATGATACCCATGCCGAGCGCAGCGAACAGGATCAGCGTCGGATATTCGGCGCGCATGCCGCCGCTGAAGAAGCGCGGCGCGACGATGATGCAGACGAAGCTGGCCGCATAGATCAGCAGCTTGGCAAATCCGCCGAAACTGTCGACCGACAGCGTGCCCGAGAAGACCGTCGCATCGACGCCGAACAATGCGACCACCGCGGCGGCCGCGGCAGCGAGCGTCAGCAGCGAGCTGAGCTGATACAGGCCGACCTGGCGATCACCGAGGAAAGTGCCGAGCATCAGGGTGATGATCCCGCCGATCGTCAGGATCAGTTCGGGCCAGATGAGCATCAGATCGGCGGTCATTGGACGCCTCCTGCATGGCTCGATCCGTGGGCAGCTTCACCATGCGCCTTGGCGGGTTTCGGCTTGCCGGCAGCGAGGTGCGCGTCGCCCGCGGGCTTCGCGGGGGCGAGACGCGCGACAACCGTGGTGACATCGCCTCGCATCGGCGCGAGGAAGCTTTCGGGATAGACGCCCATCCATAGCGCCACCGCCGCCAGCGGCACCATGATCGTCCATTCGCGTGCGGTCAGGTCGGGCATCGCCTTCACATCGTCCTTGGTCAGTTCGCCGAACACGACGCGGCGGTAGAGATAGAGCATGTACGCAGCACCGAGGATGATCCCGGTGGTGCAGACGAAGGCGACCCAGCTAGACGCTTCATAAATGCCCGCGAGACTCAGGAATTCGCCGACGAAGCCGCTGGTGCCCGGAAGGCCGATCGACGCCATGGTGAACAGCATGAAGAACAGCGCATAGGCCGGCATATTGACCGCAAGCCCGCCGTAACGGTCGATCTCGCGCGTGTGGAGCCGGTCATAGATCACCCCGACGCAGAAAAAGAGCGCGGCCGATACGACACCATGGCTGAGCATGATGATCAGCGCGCCTTCGATCCCCTGCTGGTTGAACGCGAAGAGGCCCGCGGTGACGATCGCCATGTGCGCAACCGACGAATAGGCGATCAGCTTTTTCATGTCGTTCTGCGCCAACGCGACAAGGCTGGTGTAAACCACCGCGATCATCGACAGGCCGAACACAATCCACATCAGCTGCGCCGACGCATCGGGGAACATCGGCATCATGAAGCGGATGAAGCCATAGGCGCCGAGCTTCAGCAGCACGCCCGCAAGGATCATCGAGCCCGCGGTCGGCGCCTGGACGTGCGCGTCGGGCAGCCATGTGTGGACGGGCCACATCGGCATCTTGACCGCAAGGCTGGCAAAGAAGGCGAGCCACAGCCACGTCTGCATTTGAACCGGGAAGTCGTAGTTCAGCAGCGTCGGGATGTCGGTCGTGCCCGCTTCAGCGATCATCGCGATCATCGCGATCAGCATCAGCACCGATCCGAGCAGCGTGTAGAGGAAGAATTTGAACGCCGCATAGATGCGGTTTGCGCCGCCCCAGATGCCGATGATGAAATACATCGGGATCAGCCCGGCTTCGAAGAAGATGTAAAAGAGCAGCAGATCCTGCGCCATGAAGACGCCGATCATGATCGTTTCCATGATCAGGAACATCGCCATGTAGAGCCCGACGCGCTGTTTGATCGCGTCCCAGCTGGCGAGGATGCAGAGCGGCATCAGGAAGACGCTGAGCATGATCAGCATCAGCGCCATGCCGTCGATCCCGAGCGCATAGTTGAAGCGGCCGAACAGGCCGGCGCGCTCGGTGAACTGCCACTGCGGCCCACCGATGTCGAACTGCGCCCACAATATGCAACCGAGAACGAAGGTCGCCAGCGTCGCGCTGAGCGCAACCCAGCGGGCCATCTTGTCGCCAACGAACAGGCAGGCGATGGCAGCGACCGCGGGGACCGCCAGCATCAGCGAAAGGATCGGAAAGCCGCTCACAGGAAATTCACCATGGCCCAGCTGGCGAGGCCGACAAGACCGAGCAGCATCACAAACGCATATCCATAAACATAACCCGATTGCAGCCGCACCGCGAGCCGCGTGCCCCCCTGAACGAGCGCCGCGACGCCATCGGGACCGAAACGGTCGATGGTGCCTTCATCGCCGCGCTTCCAGAAGAAGCGGCCAACCGCGAACGCCGGCTTGACGAAGAGAACGTCGTACAGCTCGTCGAAATACCATTTGTTGAAGAGGAACTGGTGGAGCAGCTTGAACTGCGCCACGAATTTCGCCGGCAAGCTCGTGTTGCGGATATAACTGTTCCACGCGAGGAACAGCCCGATCGCCATCACCGTGAATGGCATCCATTTGACCCACAAAGGCACTTCGTGCGCGGCGTGCATCAGATGCTCGTCGAACGCGATGCTGCCCTTCCAGAACGCCATGCCCTCTTCGGGATAGATGAACTGGTGGTGGAAGAGGATACCGGCAAACACCGCACCGATCGAGAGCACGATCAGCGGGATGAGCATCGAGAGCGGGCTTTCGTGCGGATGATAACCCGCGGTGCCGTCCCCCTGGACGCCATGGTGCGCGCCGTGGTGGGCATGATCGTCGTGCGCATGGTCGCCATGGCCGTGATCGTCGTGGACCGCGTGCTGGATATGCTCGCTCTGTTCCCAGCGCGGCTTGCCGTAGAAGGTCAGGAAGACGAGGCGCCACGAATAGAAGCTGGTGAGGAAGGCCACGAAGATGCCGACCCAGAAGGCCACCACGCCGCCGCCGCCGCTCGCGAAAGCGGCCTCGAGGATACCGTCCTTCGAATAGAAGCCGGCAAAGCCCGCGACGCCCGCGATACCGACCCCGGTGATCGCCAGCGTGCCGAGCATCATCGCCCAATAGGTGATCGGGATCGATTTCCGCAGATTGCCATAATAGCGCATGTCCTGTTCGTGGTGCATCGCATGGATGACCGAGCCGGCACCGAGGAACAGCAGCGCCTTGAAGAAAGCGTGCGTGAACAGGTGGAACATCGCGGCGCCATAGGCGCCGGCACCTGCGGCGAAGAACATGTAGCCGAGCTGCGAACAGGTCGAATAGGCGATGACGCGCTTGATGTCCCACTGCGTCGTCGCGACGGTCGCGGCGAAGAAACAGGTCGCGGCGCCGACGAACATCACGACGCCCTGCGCGACGTCCGAGGTTTCGAACATCGGCGAAAGGCGGCACACCATGAAGACGCCCGCGGTGACCATCGTCGCAGCGTGGATCAGCGCCGACACCGGGGTCGGGCCTTCCATCGCGTCAGGAAGCCAGGTGTGCAGTCCAAGCTGCGCTGACTTGCCCATCGCGCCGATGAACAGCAGCAGACAGAGGATCGTCATCGTGTCGAAGCGCATGCCCATGAAGGTGATGGTCGAACCCGCCATGCCCGGCGCGGCGGCCAGAATCTCGGGAATCGAAACGGTTCCGAACACCAGGAAAGTACCGAAGATGCCAAGCATGAAGCCAAGGTCGCCGACACGGTTGACGACGAACGCCTTGATCGCCGCGGCATTGGCGCTCGGCTTTTTGTACCAGAAACCGATGAGCAGGTACGACGCAAGGCCGACGCCTTCCCAGCCGAAGAACATCTGGACAAGGTTGTTCGCGGTCACGAGCATCAGCATCGCGAAGGTGAAGAGCGATAGGTAAGCGAAAAAGCGCGGCTGGTCCGGGTCTTCCTCCATATAGCCCCAGCTATAGAGGTGGACGAGCGCCGACACCGTCGTGATGACAACGAGCATCACCGCGGTCAGCGTATCGACGCGCAATTCCCAGTTGAACTGGAGCGCGCCCGACGAAACCCAGTGCAGCACCGGCGTCACGGTTGCTTCGCCGCTGCCCGTCACGAACGACAGAAAGATCGGCCAGCTCAGCGCGCAGCTGGTGAACAGCGCGCCCGTGGTCAGGATTTTCGACGGCACATTGCCGATCACGCGCTGGCCGAGACCTGCAATGATTGCCGCAAGCAGCGGCAGGAAAACGATCGCCTGGATCACCGGTTTACCCCTTCATCCGGTTGGCATCGTCGACGGCAATCGTGCCGCGGCCGCGGAAGTAAATAACGAGAATGGCGAGGCCGATGGCGGCTTCGCCCGCAGCGACGGTCAGCACGAACATCGCGAAGACCTGCCCGACAAGATCGCCCAATGCCGCGCTGAACGCGACGAGATTGATGTTCACCGCCAGCAAGATGAGCTCGATCGCCATCAGGATGACGATGATATTCTTGCGGTTGATGAAGATGCCGAGCACGCCGAGCGTGAACAGCACCGCCGAAACGGCGAGATAATGGCCGACCGAAATCACAGTTCCATCCCCTGCCCGACGCCCGGATCGACAAGGCGTGTCGCATCCTGCGGACGGCGCTGATTCTGCAGCGAGATATTCTGGGTGCGCACCCCGCCGCGCTTGCGATGCGTCAGCACGATCGCGCCGATCATCGCGACGAGCAGCACGATGCCCGCCGCCTCGAACAGGAAGATGTAGCGCGTGTAGAGAAGCTCGCCGATCTGCTGGATATTGCTCTTGTCGCTGACGACCGGCGCCGCGCGCGCCGCGAGGTCGACCCCGCCGGCGCTCCACGCACCGACCGCGAAAATCAACTCGGCCGCAAGGATGATCGCGACGAGCGCGCCGAGTGGCAGGTAACGCACAAAACCCGCGCGCAGTTCAGCGAAATCGATGTCGAGCATCATCACGACGAACAGGAACAGCACCGCGACCGCACCGACATAAACGATGACAAGCAGCATCGCGATGAACTCGGCCCCGGCCAGCAGCATCAGCCCCGCCGCGTTGAAGAAGGCAAGGATCAACCACATCACGCTATGGACGGGGTTGCGGGCGAAAATCACCATTGCGGCCGACGCGATCACAAGCGTCGCGAACAGGTAAAAGGCGAAGAGCTGGATCATGTGTGCGCGCCCTTATCGATAGGGCGCGTCGGCGGCAAGATTTGCCGCGATCGCGCGTTCCCATTTGTCGCCATTGGCGAGCAGCTTGGCCTTGTCATAGAGCAGTTCTTCGCGCGTTTCGGTCGCGAATTCGAAGTTCGGCCCCTCGACCACCGCATCGACCGGGCACGCTTCCTGACAGAAACCGCAATAGATGCACTTGGTCATGTCGATGTCATAGCGCGTCGTGCGGCGCGAGCCGTCTTCGCGCGGCTCGGCCTCGATCGTGATCGCCTGCGCCGGGCACACCGCTTCGCACAGCTTGCACGCGATGCAGCGTTCCTCGCCATTCGGATAACGGCGCAGCACATGCTCGCCGCGGAAACGCGGGCTAAGCGGGTTCTTCTCATACGGATAGTTGATCGTCGCCTTCGGCTTGAAGAAGTATTTCAAGGTCAGCCAATGGGCCTTGACGAATTCCCAAAGCGTGAACGACTTGATGAGATGAGCGACGCTAGTCATTGATCGATACCTCTAACGCCGTCGATGCCGGGCAAGGCTTCGTACTTTTCTATGGAACACACGCCAGTGTACATGACGGCAGAGCGACTCTCTTTGTTGACAATGATTGCACTAACGGAACTGTAGAGGGGATGGCTGCCAGCGTGTTCGACTCCGGCCTGATATCCTCTAAGTTTCCAAAACGGCTGAGGGTGAATACCATGTTCAATCGATAACAGATCGCCGGCGGCGTTCTGATAGCCTTTGCCCTCGACGGCGTAGTCCGTGCCGTCATACCGCCAACCCGAAAACTCCCTTTCACCGATGACCTTGTTGAAAGGCCCCCATCGGGTCGCGACAACCCCGTCCTTCACATAATTAAACTGCTGCCAACGGCCGTCGGTAATCGTCCGAAATCTGTAGGCGGTACCGCGCTCGTCCTGAACACGGCAGTCTTGGGTAACGACCTCCGCCTGTCTGGACGCATTCGGGTCGTACGGCGCCGCCGCTGGAGGGGCGACTTGAGACGCAAGCAAGACAGAAAGCATCATGCCGCCACCCCATAACGCGTCAGCATCAGATAGCCGGAGATCAGGAAGATCCAGAGAAGCGAAATCGGCAGGAAGATTTTCCAGCCCAGCCGCATCAGCTGGTCATACCGGTAGCGCGGGACGGTCGCCTTGACCCAGCTGAAGACGAAGAAGAAGAACAGGATCTTCGCGAACAGCCAGATGATGCCGGGAACGGCATAGAGCGGTGCCCAGTCGATCGGCGGCAGCCAGCCGCCCCAGAACAGCACCGCGTTGAGCGTGCACATCAGCAGCACGTTCGCATATTCGCCGAGCCAGAAGAGCGCGAAGGCCATCGACGAATATTCGGTCTGATAACCCGCGACGAGTTCGCTTTCCGCCTCGGTCAGATCGAACGGCGCGCGCGCGGTTTCGGCGAGCGACGAGATCAGGAACATCACCGCGAGCGGGAAGAGCAGCAGGTTGAAGCCGAAGGCGTTGACGATACCGAGCCCATGGCCCTGCTGCGCCTTGACGATCTCGTTCATGTTGAAGCTGTCGGCGAACAGCACGACGCCGATCAGGATGAAGCCGATCGAGACTTCATAACTGATCATCTGCGCCGAGGCGCGCATCGCCGAAAAGAAGGGATATTTCGAGTTCGACGCCCAGCCCGACAGGATCACGCCATAAACCCCCAGCGATGAAATCGCGAGGATATAGAGCAGCCCGACGTTGATGTCGGCGAGCACCGCGCCCGAATTGAACGGGATCACCGCCCACGCCATCAGCGCGACGGTGAAGGTGATGATCGGCGCGATCAGGAACAGCCCGCGGTTCGCGCCCGTCGGGATGATCGTTTCCTGCAGGAAGACTTTCAGCCCGTCGGCGAAGCTTTGCAGCAGGCCGAAAGGACCGACAACGTTCGGACCGCGGCGCAACGCGATCGCCGCCCAGATCTTGCGGTCGGCATAGATGATCATCGCGACACTGAGCATCAGCGGGAGGGCGATGAGCAGGATGCCGATAATCGTCGCCCAAGCCCACGCGGCCTCATAGGACATGGTGACGTGCGCCCATTCCCAAGGCAGGCCCAGAAACCGGAAATCTTGAAAAAATTCGGTCACAGCGACCACCCCTTGTCGTCACCCCGGACTTGATCCGGGGTCCATGGATGCCGGATCAAGTCCGGCATGACGAAGATAATGAATTTGCAGTTCATCGGCCCGCCCCGTCCTGGTTCCGCCAACCATTATGCGGCCCCGGCTTTTCCGGTTTGGGCGGATTGAAGGCCCGCCATACGGCGTACCCCATCCCCACCAGCAAGGTGCCAGCAATCGCATGCACCGGGTTCATTCCGCGGCCTCCCGGTTTGCAAGTCTCATATCGAGCAACCATAGAAGCGCCGCTCCAAAGAACGGCCAAGCGGCCGTTGACAGTGCCGAGGCCAGCGCGGTCAGCACCATCAAGATGGCGCCGGGGCTATGGTCTTCATAAGGCGATCCCACGCCGCTCGACACCATGCCCCAGCTGCTGCCCAGCACCCCGATAAAACCCATCACCCCCACGATGAAGGCCATCCAAAACAGGATCACCGACCCGTTGCGCATGCATTTAGTGTAGAAGCTCATTCCGCGGCCTCCGCAAAGTCTGCGCCATGGACCAGCTCTTCCGAGCAGCGCTGCATCGTCGGCGACGCGCGGCAGATGGCGTTGGTGAGGTAGAAATCCTTGATCGGCGACGGGATCGCGCGCGCCTCGGGCTTTGCCGCGAGCTTGGGCACCGACCAGCCATAATCGGCCAGCCCTTCGACACCGAGCGCCGGCACTGCCGCGATCATCGCCGCGCGGCATTGCGCGAAGCTGTCGAAACCGACCGAAACGCCCAGCGCATCGGCGAGGGCGCGGAAAATGCTCCAGTCCTCGCGCGCGTCGCCCGGCGCGAACACCGCTTTTTCGCTGCGCTGGACGCGGCCCTCGGTGTTGACCGTGGTGAAGTCCTTCTCGGTCCATGCCGCGGCGGGCAGGATGACGTCGGCGGCATGCGCGCCCTTGTCACCATGATGGCCGACATAGACTTTGAACGTATCGGGAAGCGCCGAAAAATCGACCTCGTCGGCGCCAAGGAAGAAAGCGAGCTTCGGCTTCGCCGCGATCACATCCTTGATCCCGCCGGGAAGGCCATAGCCGAGCATCAGCGAGCCCATACGCGCCGCCGAGAAATGCACTACATTATAGCCGTTCCAGCCGTCCTTGACCGCGTTCACCGACTTGGCGAGCGCGAGACCCGCGCCGTGGACGCCGGACACCGACAGCGCGCCGCCGCCGAAGATCAGCATCGGCCGTTTGGCGCCCTTGAGCGCGTCGAGCGCCGCAACCGGCAGCTTCGCGACAAGCGAGGCATCGTCGCCGAGCCACTCGGTCTTGTAGGTGAGGTCGGTTTCGGGGCCGATGGCGAAAACCTTCGCGCCTTTCTTCCACGCCGCCTTGCGGACGCGCGTGTTGATCAGCGGCGCTTCCCAGCGCAGGTTCGTGCCAACGAGCAGGATCACATCGGCATTTTCGGCCTCGGCGATGCCGGTGTTGAAATTGACCGCCGACAGGCTGGTGACGTCATAGTCGAGCCCGGTCTGGCGCCCTTCGAGCAGGGTGCCGCCGAGCGCGTTCACCAGCGCCTTCGCGGCGAACATCGTCTCGCAATCGGCTAGGTCGCCCGCAATCGCGGCGACCGACGAACGGGCCTTGACCGCCGCGATGGCGGCAAAGGCTTCGGTCCAGCTTGCAGGCTGAAGCGCGCCGTTCACGCGAACATAGGGCTGATCGAGGCGACGGCGCACAAGGCCGTCGACATGGTGGCGCGTCTTGTCGCTCGCCCATTCCTCGTTCACATCGTCGTTGACGCGCGGCAGCACGCGCAGCACCTGGCGGCCGCGCGCGTCGATACGGACATTGGTGCCGACCGCGTCCATCATGTCGATGCTCAGCGTCTTGGTCAGCTCCCACGGACGCGCTTCGAACGCATAGGGCTTCGACGTCAACGCGCCGACCGGGCAGAGGTCGACGATGTTGCCCGACAGCTCGCTCGCGACGGCATGTTCCAGATAGCTGGTGATCTGCATATTCTCGCCGCGACCGATCGCGCCGATGTCTTCCACGCCCGCAACTTCCTCGGCAAAGCGGACGCAGCGCGTGCACTGGATGCAGCGGGTCATCACCGTCTTGACGATCGGACCCATATATTTTTCGGTGACCGCGCGCTTGTTCTCGTCATAGCGCGTCGCGCCGCGGCCGTAAGCGACCGACTGGTCCTGCAGGTCGCATTCGCCGCCCTGATCGCAGATCGGGCAGTCGAGCGGGTGGTTGATGAGCAGAAACTCCATCACCCCTTCGCGCGCCTTCTTGACCATCGGGCTGTCGGTCTTGATCACCTGCCCCTCGGCGACCGGCAGCGCGCACGACGCCTGCGGCTTCGGCGGGCCCGGCGCGACTTCGACAAGGCACATGCGGCAATTGCCGGCGATCGACAGGCGTTCATGATAGCAGAAGCGCGGAATTTCCTTCCCCGCCAGCTCGCACGCCTGCAGAACGGTGGCGCCCTGCGGGACGTCGAGTTCTACGCCATCTACGGTAACTTTAGGCATCGGTTTTCCTCACTCCTCAACCGGAGCGCAATGATCTTCGCCGGACGCGTCTTTAGTGCACAAAAAGGCCGAAGCATCGGTTTCTTTGTCGGGCCGGATTTCCGAGGGACGTGCTGCCGCAAGACGCTTCTTCAACTGCTTCAGATCGATATTCATCGAACCTTGGCAGGGCATAACCGCTCTCATGAACAGAGCAGCCTCTTTCGCCTTATCCTGATTATCGATGTAACGTGCAGTAGACGTCGGCGCTTCTTGCCACATACACTCGACGAGCGAGTCCATCTTGCCCTTTGCTGTTGCTGGCGCGGCCATTGCCATGCCCCCAACGGCTGTTCCGACAACAAGAAGGCTGCGGCCGATCATTCCGCCGCCTCCAGCGCGCCGCCATTCTCGCGGATGCGGCGTTCGATTTCGGGGCGGAAATGCTTGATCAGGCCCTGGATCGGCCATGCCGCGGCGTCGCCGAGCGCGCAGATGGTGTGGCCTTCGACCTGCTTGGTCACATCGTACAGCGTATCGATTTCGCTGATATCGGCGTCGCCGGTGCGAAGGCGCTCCATCACGCGCCACATCCAGCCGGTGCCTTCGCGGCACGGCGTGCACTGGCCGCAGCTTTCATGTTTGTAGAAATAGCTGATGCGGCTGATCGCCTGGACGACGTCGGTCGACTTGTCCATCACGATCGCGGCGGCGGTGCCGAGGCCCGATCCGACGGCTTTCAGCCCGTCGAAATCCATCGGCGCGTCCATGATCTCGGCCGCTGGGACGAGCGGAACCGACGAGCCACCGGGGATCACCGCGAGCAAATTATCCCAGCCGCCACGGATGCCGCCGCAATGCTTGTCGATCAGCTCGCGGAACGTGATACCCATCTCTTCCTCGACGACGCACGGGCGCTCGACATGGCCCGAAATCTGGAAGAGTTTGGTGCCCTTGTTATTCTCACGCCCGAAGGACGAGAACCACGGCGCGCCGCGGCGCAGGATCGTCGGAACGACCGCGATGCTTTCGACATTGTTGACCGTTGTCGGGCAACCATAAAGGCCCGCCCCCGCCGGGAATGGCGGTTTCAGGCGCGGCTGGCCCTTCTTGCCCTCGAGGCTTTCGATCATCGCGGTTTCTTCACCGCAGATGTACGCGCCGGCGCCGCGGTGGACGAACACGTCGAAATCATAACCCGACTTCGCGGCATTCTTGCCGAGCAGACCGGCGTCATACGCCTCCTGCACCGCGGCAAACAGCGTCTCGGCCTCGCGGATGAACTCGCCGCGGATGTAGATATACGCTGCGCGCGCGCGCATCGCAAAACCCGCGATCAGCGCACCTTCGATCAGCTTGTGCGGATCGTGGCGGATGATTTCACGGTCCTTGCACGAACCGGGCTCGGATTCGTCGGCGTTGATGACGAGGAAGCTCGGGCGGTCGGCGCGCGGCTCCTTCGGCATGAAGCTCCACTTGAGCCCCGTCGGGAAACCCGCGCCGCCGCGGCCGCGCAGGCCCGACGCCTTGATCTCTTCGATGATCGCGTCCTGGCCGCGGCTCATCAAATCCTTGGTCTTGTCCCAATCGCCGCGTGCCTGCGCGGATTTGAGGTTCCACGGCTGGAACCCGTAAAGATTGGTGAAGATACGATCTTTGTCAGCGAGGCTCATGCCAAATCCTCCCCACTCGTGGGGAGGTGGCAGGCGCGCAGCGACTGACGGAGGGGGCTATCGAGGCCCGCTGCCGTCGCGCAAGGCCGCAGCCCCCCTCCACCACCCTGCGGGCGGTCCCCCTCCCCGCGAGCGGGGAGGATTTTGAGAACGGTCATCACCACTCCTTCCGATAGTCGTGGTTCGAAGACACCATTTCCTTCAGCGTCGTCGGGCCGCCTTCGGGCTCGCTCGTGTGGCGCTTGGGGTTCTGGGGACCGGTCTTGGGCTGCTCGCCCGCGGCGAGCGCGTCGAGGATGCGGACGGTGCTGTCGTAGTCGAGGTCTTCATAATTATCGTCGTTTATCTGGACCATCGGCGCGTTGGTACAGGTGCCCATGCATTCGACCTCGGTCAGCGTGAACAGCCCGTCGGGCGTCGTCTTGCCCTTCACCATGCCGCGGTTCTTGCACGCGGCCATGACATCGTCCGACCCGCGCAGCAGGCACGGCGTCGTGCCGCACACCTGCACATGATAGCGGCCGACGGGCACCATATTGTACATGGTGTAAAAGGTCGCGACCTCATAGGCGCGCATGAACGGCATATCGAGCTGCGCTGCGACATATTCGATCACCGGCACGGGCAGCCAGCCCTGCGTCTGCGTCTCGGCGCCGACCTGCCGCTGCGCGAGGTCGAGCAGCGGCATCACCGCCGAGCGCTGGCGCCCTGCGGGATAACGCGCGATGACCGCCTTTGCTTTCTCGGCATTTTCCGCCGTCCACGCAAAAGCGCCCCAGCGCGCGCGGGTTTCGGCTTCGTCGGGGATTTGGGGTGCGTCAGCCATGGGTAGTGTGTCGCTTGTGAGAGATAAAGAGAACGAGTTGCGTCGCGAGGCAACCGAGCGCGGACAGTCCCATCGCCACGACGGCATAGAGTCCGATAACCATTGCGAGTTCGCTCGGAAGCAAAGCGCTAACGCCGGCAGCGAGCATTAGGAGAAAGGCCAACACGCTGGTCGCCAATGCTATGCGAAAGGCCGCAAGTATTCTCATCGGTCGCACTCCCCGAACACCACGTCGATGGCGCCGATGATCGCGGTCGTGTCCGCGAGCATATGGCCTTTCGACATCATATCCATCGCCTGCAGATGCGAGAACGCGGTCGGGCGGATCTTGCAGCGGTACGGTTTGTTGCTGCCGTCGCTGACCAGATAGACGCCGAATTCGCCCTTCGGGCTTTCGGTCGCGACATAGACTTCGCCCGCGGGGACGTGGAAGCCCTCGGTATAGAGCTTGAAGTGGTGGATCAGCGATTCCATCGACTGCTTCATCTCGCCGCGCTTCGGCGGGACGACCTTGCGGTCGAGGCTG
Source organism: Sphingopyxis sp. (assembly GCF_050725655.1). GTDB lineage: Bacteria > Pseudomonadota > Alphaproteobacteria > Sphingomonadales > Sphingomonadaceae > Sphingopyxis. Next base: position 18,382 of record NZ_JBOHHT010000051.1, read on the forward strand.
GCGATCGGGCCGGTGGGCATGTCACGCAGGCACTGTTTCATGATGCGCGCCGACTGATAGACTTCCTCGACGCGGACCATGAAGCGATCATAGCAGTCGCCGCGGGTGCCGACGGGAATGTCGAACTCCATCTGCGCATAGGCGTCGTAAGGCTGCGACTTGCGCAAATCCCATGCGATGCCGCTGCCGCGGATCATCGGGCCCGAGAAGCCCCATGCCAGCGCGTCTTCCTTGCTCACCGTCGCGATGTCGACGTTACGCTGCTTGAAGATGCGGTTGTCGATGACGAGGCTCATCGCGTCGCCGAACAGTTTCGGCAGGCGCTTTTCGAGCCATTCGCCGATGTCGACGAGCAGCTTTTCCGGCACATCCTGATGGACGCCGCCCGGGCGGAAATACGCCGAGTGCATCCGTGCGCCCGAGGCGCGTTCGAAGAAGTTCAGGCAATCTTCGCGCAGCTCGAACACCCACAGGTTCGGGGTCATCGCGCCGACGTCCATAACGTGGCTGCCGATGTTGAGCATGTGATTGCAGATGCGCGTCAGCTCGGCGAACAGCACGCGCAGATATTGCGCGCGCGCCGGGACTTCGAGGTCGAGCAATTTCTCGATCGCGAGGACATAGCTATGCTCCATCGCGAGCGGCGAGCAATAATCGAGCCGGTCGAAATAGGGCAAAGCCTGCAAATAGGTCTTATACTCGATCAGCTTCTCGGTGCCGCGGTGGAGCAGGCCGACGTGCGGATCGACGCGCTCGATAATCTCGCCGTCAAGCTCCAGCACCAGCCGCAGCACGCCGTGCGCGGCCGGATGCTGCGGACCAAAGTTGATCGTGTAATTGGTGACCGCCTGATCGCCCGCCGTGTTGGCGGTATCGACCGGATAGCCGGTGAACAGGTCGCCGCCATAATGCAGGACATTCGGAGAGTCGGTCATGCGTCACCTCCTGCTTTGGGCTTGTGCGGCGCGCGCGGCTTCTGCGGCGCCTTCGCCTTGGCGGGTGCCTTTTCGGCCGCCTTGGTCGCCGGAGTCTTGGCCTTCGCTGCAGGGGTCGCTTTCGCGCCGTCGCGGCTCGTCTTGGCCGCCTTCAGGTTCGCCTTCGCGCCCGCGCCCGTCTGCTCGGGCTTTTCGGTGGTCTTCGGGGTTGGCGGCGGCGGCGCCTTCGCCGCGTCGTCGGCCTTCTTGACCTCGGCCGCCGTCATCGGCGACGGCGCGCCCTTGCCGGGTGCCTCGCCCGTTCCGCCGGCCTTTTCATCGCCCGGCAGCACATAGTCGGCGCCTTCCCACGGCGACATGAAGTCGAAATTGCGGAAATCCTGTGCCAGCTTCACCGGCTCATAGACGACGCGCTTATCCTCTTCGGAATAGCGCAGCTCGGTATAGCCCGTCAGCGGGAAATCCTTGCGCTGCGGGTGGCCCTGAAAACCATAGTCGGTCAGGATGCGGCGCAGGTCGGTGTTGCCCGCGAACAGCACGCCATACATGTCGAACACTTCGCGCTCGAGCCAGCCGGCGTTCGGCCACACGGGAACGATCGTCGGCACCGGCGTCGCCTCGTCAGTCGACACGCGAACGCGCAGACGATGGTTCTTCGTGAGGCTGAGCAGGTGATAGACGACCTCGAACCGCTCGGCGCGGTCGGGATAATCGACCCCCGCAATTTCCATCATCTGCTGATATTCAAGATTGTCACGCAGCGCGATCATCACCCCGGCGATCGCATCGCGGTCGACGGTGATGCTGTCTTCGTCGACCGTGAACTCATGCGCGAGCAGGTCGGTGCCGAGCAGCTTCTTGAGGGTCGCCGCGAGCGTGGGCTGCGGCGCGACGACGGGAGCGGGATGGCCCATCAGCGTTCGATCGTCCCGGTGCGGCGGATCTTCCGCTGCAACTGCATCACACCGTAAAGCAACGCTTCGGCGGTCGGCGGGCAGCCGGGGACATAGATGTCCACGGGCACGATGCGGTCGCAGCCGCGCACCACCGAATAGCTGTAGTGATAATAGCCGCCGCCATTGGCGCAGCTGCCCATCGAGATGACATATTTGGGGTTCGACATCTGGTCGTACACGCGGCGCAGCGCGGGGGCCATCTTGTTGCACAGCGTCCCCGCGACGATCATCACGTCCGACTGACGCGGCGATGCGCGCGGCGCGGCACCGAACCGCTCCATGTCATAACGCGGCATGTTGACGTGGATCATTTCGACCGCGCAGCACGCGAGGCCAAAGGTCATCCACCACAGCGAGCCGGTGCGCGCCCAGTTGAACAAATCCTCGGTCGAGGTGACGAGAAAGCCCTTGTCGCCGACTTCGCTGTTGAGGTCGTCGAAAAATGCCGCGTCGGGGTTTGTCCCCGGCGCCACTGGCATAAGACCGGGGTTGGTCCCCGGGGCAACCGGCATCTGGCCGGGCGGCAGGATGATCGAGCTGCTCATTCCCAGTCCAACGCCCCTTTCTTCCATGCATACACAAGGCCGAGGGTCAGTTCGGCGAGGAAAATCATCATCGTGGCCCAACCGGCCCAGCCGATTTCCTTGAGGCTGACCGCCCAGGGAAAGAGGAAGGCGGCTTCGAGATCGAAGATGATGAAAAGGATGGCGACGAGATAGAAGCGCACGTCGAACTGGCTGCGCGCGTCCTCGAACGCCGGGAAGCCGCATTCATATTCGGTCAGTTTCGCCGGGTCGGGTTTGTGCGCCCCGGTCAGCCGCGCGACGCCCATCGGCAGGAAGACGAAGGCGGAAGACAGGCCGATGGCGACGACCAGAAAGATCAGAATCGGCAAATATTGCGTCAGATCGACCATGGGAGCTCGCAGTTCTGTTGTTCATATTTTGGGGTGTCTGGCACCCGTTTATGGGCGCGCTTTAGGCCAGCGCGCCGCGTGTCGCAAGCGCTGCGGGTACGAATTTCGTAACCCCTGTGACCAAAAGCATAAACGAGGCTGGCGACCGGCCCTATCGCTGTGATACCCCACCAAAAAGGGTCGCTGTGCTGCGCTTTTTCGGGCGCACCTTCGATAATGGGAGATTCCATGGGACCAATTACCGCTCGCGCCGCCCTTGCCTTGGGTGCAGCCGCTCTTTTCTGCGCCACGCCAGCGCACGCCGAACTGATCAATGCGGCGAATCCCGCGACGATCAAGGCGATCCTCGAGTCGCAGGGCTGGCCCGCGACGCTGGTCAGCAAGGCGGGCGACGATCCCTATCTCGAAAGCAATCGCAACGGCCTGAAATTCCTCGTCCTCTTCATGAACTGCGAAGAGGGCAAGAAGTGCAAGACGCTGCAATATTATATGGGTTTCAGCGACGCCAAGGGCGTCTCGCTCGACAAACTCAACAAGTGGAACAAGGACAAGCGCTTCGCCCGCGCCTACAAGGATGACGAGGGCGATCCGGTGCTCGAAATGGACGTCGACCTCGATTTCGCGGGCATCCCGCGCGAGAATGTCGGTGAGACGCTCAATACCTGGGCGTCGCTGATGGACAGCTTTCGCGAGTATGTTTTCGAGAAATAGCTGCCGTCCGATTTCGCATCGACCGATCTCGCTTGCCTGGCTGTATTATTACTATAATACGGGCGCGCAAGCGAACGGAGGGCGAGGATGATCAAGACAGCTTTGGCGATTGCAATTGCGGCACTGGTTTGTCCGGCAAGTGTGGCCGCCGAAACCTCACCGCAATCGACCCCGGCCTCGATCGAAGAAACGGCCATCACCGGTTTCCCGCACGCCACACTCTACCGTTTGCCCGGCGCGGAACGGCGACCTTTACTCGTCATTCTCCCCGGCGCCGAAGGCGGCGACGGAGCCGGCAAGCGCTTCGGTCCGATCCTTGCCCAACTGGGCTATGCCGCGGTCAGCCTTCCCTATTATTCGCCCAACTGGGGCAGCTATGGTCCGCCGCCCGAATATGCCGACCTGCCCGGCAGCTTTATCGACATTCGCGTCGACCAGCTCGCCGACCTCAGGACGACATTATCGGCCATGCCCGGTGTCGACGTCGAGCGCCTCGGGCTGTTCGCAGGCTCGAAGGGCTCCGAATTCGCACTGATCGCCGCCAGTCGCTATCCGTGGATCAAGGCGGTTGTCGCCTATGCTCCCTCCGACCTAGTGTGGGAGGGATGGGGCCTCGAAATGCTGGAGGCCGAGGGGACGCGATCGTCCTTCGCGTTCGGCGGCAAGCCCCTGCCCTTCATGCCCTATCGCGGTTTCGTCGAGGGGCTGCAGGCCGGACCCAATGCCGATTTGCTGGCGATCCACGAAAACGGACGCGCCGATCATCCCGACCGCGAGGCGGCGGCCAAAATTCCCGTCGACGCCTATCGCGGCAAGTTGATGCTCGTCGCCGGCGACAAGGACCGCCTGTGGAATTCGGGGCGCATGTCGCGCAGTATCGTCGCAACGCGGGACGCCGCGGGGCTACGGACCGAGGCCCTGATCTATCCCGACGCCGGGCACGATCTGGCTGGCGGATCGGCCGAGCCGCGCGACGATCCACGCGGCGGCGGCAGCCCCGAAGCCAATGCCAAGGCCCGCGCCGACGCCTGGCCGAAAGTCACGGCGTTCCTGAAAGACGCGTTGCGCCCCTGAATGCTCAGGCGTTGCGGAGCGCCCCCGCGACCAGCTTTTGCAGCTTCGAATGCACCGCGGCGCTGCCGGCGATGAATTCGCTGCGTTCGATCGCGCGGTCGCCGCCGCGGAAATCGCTCACAAAGCCGCCGGCTTCGCGCACGAGCAACATGCCCGCGGCGACATCCCAGACCTGAAGGTCGCTTTCCCAGAAACCGTCGTAACGGCCCGCCGCGACCCACGCGAGGTCGAGGCTGGCGGCGCCGAAGCGGCGGATGCCGGCGACTTCGGGTGCGACCGCACCGAAAATGCGGCTCCACTGCGCCATATTGCCGTGGCCCATGTACGGGATGCCCGTCGAGACCAGGCATTCGTTGAGGTGGCGACGCGACGCGACACGGAGCCTGCGATCGTGCAGCCAGGCGCCGCGGCCGCGTTCGGCCCAATAGCTTTCGTCGGTGACGGGCTGATAGACGAGCGCCGCCGTGACGTCGCCCCAGCCGCCGCCCGGCTTCGGTTCCTGCACCGCGATCGAGATCGCGAAATGCGGGATGGCGTGGAGGAAGTTCGAAGTGCCGTCGAGCGGATCGATGATGAAGCGCGGCTTGCCGGGCTCGCCCTCGATGATCCCGCCTTCTTCGAGCACGAAGCCCCAACCCGGACGGTCGCGGCCGAGTTCGTCATAGAGCGTGCGTTCGGCAGCCTGATCGGCCTTCGACACGAAATCGGCCGGACCCTTTTGCGAGACCTGCAGATGCTCGATCTCGCCGAAATCGCGGCGCAGCTTGGTGCCAGCCTTGCGCGCGGCACGTTCCATGACGGTGATGATGCCCGATACGGCCACTATACGGATCCCTTACGTTCTACGACCAAAATGCGGGCCTCGCCCACCGGATGTGCCACATGCTCGTCGCCGACATCGGCTACAAACATGTCGCCGGCTTCAAGGCGCGCAACATGCTCCTCGCCCGCCGCTCGATAATGCATGTCGACGGTCCCCGCGATGACGCAAAACAGTTCGGCGCCATCATTGACATGCCATTTATAAGGCTGGTCCGTCCAATGCAGACGGACGCTGGCGCCTTCGATCTCGACGAGATCGCGCGCGCCCCACGCGCGGTCGGCCCGAAAGCTCCGCGCGTCGGTCACGATCCTAACCATCAGTCGGCGCGGCGGACATATTCGCGGTCGTACACATGCACGACGATCTTCGTTCCGCTGGTGATATGCGGCGGCACCATCACGCGCACGCCATTGTCGAGGACCGCGGGCTTGTACGACGACGAGGCGGTCTGCCCCTTCACAACGGCGTCGGCTTCGACGATCGTCGCTTCGATCGTTTCGGGCAGCTCGACCGAAATCGGGCGCTCTTCCCAAAGCTCGAGCACGACATCCATGCCGTCCTGCAGGAACTCGTGCGCGTCGCCGACGACATCCTTGCCGATGTTGATCTGTTCGAACGTATCCTTGTCCATGAACACCAGGTCGTCGCCCTCGGCATAGAGGAACTGGAAATCCTTGGTGTCGAGGCGGACCTTTTCGACCGTGTCGGCGCTGCGAAAACGGTTGTTCAGCTTGCGGCCGTCGATCAAATTCTTGGCTTCGACCTGCATATAGGCGCCGCCCTTGCCCGGCTGGGTGTGCTGGATCTTGGTGACTTTCCAGATCCCCTTTTCAAATTCGATAATATTGCCGGGACGGATTTCAACGCCGGTGATTTTCATCGCGCAAGCTTTCTTAGAAGGATGGGCACAGTTCAAGGATAGAAAGAGCAAACCGGCGCCCCACGAGCATCGGTATCAGGTGGGCGCCTTTAGCCGCGCGAGCGACGAAGGGCAAGTCAGGGCGTTTCGACGACCAGGCGGCGGGTGCGCTGGTAACTGAGCCAGACGAGCACGACGAACAGGATCAACCCGACCCACGGGGCATAGGGCGCGTAACCGTCGCCGGTTACCGCGAGCGGCGCGTCGTTGTCGGTCACATAGACGGTGCCGGCATAAAAGACGCCGAGCAAGCTCTCGCCGACGATCATGCCCGTCGCCGTCAAAACGCCCATCCGGTGCGCAAAGCTCGCGTTCGGACGCTTCGCCGCCCAGCGGTCGTAGAACCAGCCACCGACCGCGCCGATCACGACGGGCAGGATGACCGCCATCGGCAGGTAGATGCCGATTCCGATGGCCAGGGGCGGCAGCCGCAACTTGCCCGCACGGCCGAGCAGCGCATCGACGATGATGAAGCCGATCCCCGCGAGCACGCCATAGCCGAGCATCGTCCAGTTGAGATCGCCGCCCAGCACGCCCTTCGCGAGCGACGAAATGAGCCCCGCTTGGGGCGCCGCCAGCGCTTCGGGGCCCGCGCCGGGAACCCCGACAAAACCGACGGTCTCGTTGAGCACGTTGAGCACCGGCGGGACCACCAGCGAGCCGAAGATCACGCCGATGATCAGCGCGACCTGCTGTTTCCACGGCGTCGCGCCGACAAGCTGGCCGGTCTTGAGATCCTGGAGATTGTCGTTCGAAATCGTTGCAATGCCGAACACCAGCCCGGTGACGATCAGCGCATAAGCGACCATCGCCGCGATTTCTTCCTCACCACCCCCGCGGCCGAGCAGGCCGAGCAGCAGCAACGACGACGCGATGATCGCAAGAATGCCGATGCCCGACACCGGCGAGTTCGACGCGCCGATCAGGCCCGCCATATAGCCGGTGACCGATGCGATCATCAGCCCGATGACGATGATGAACAGCAGCGCGCCCGCGATGAGGATCATCGCCGATCCCGCGAGCGGCCCGCCGGCGAGCACCGTCCAGAGCAACCAGCCGATCGGCAGCATCAGCGCGAGCGAGCCGCCGAACACCCAATTGATCGATATATCCTGTTCCTCGATGGCCAACGTCTGCCCGCCCTGCCGCGCACGGCTTGCCGCCATTGCCGAGCGGATGCCACCGATGACCGGACCCGCGATCTTGATCAGCGTCCAGATCGCCGCGACCGCGATGACGCCAGCGCCAAAGAAGCGGACGTCGGCGCGAAACACCGTGTTTGCCAGCGTCTCGGCGTCGCCGGTTCCGCCTTGGGTCAGGATCGGCAGCAACACCCACCAACCGGTGACCATGCCGACGAGCTGCGCCATGCCGACCGACAGGCCGACGAGATGCCCGACGCCGAACAGCGCAAAGGCGAGCCCGCCCGCGATCCCGGTCGCGCCGCTGCCGACGGCAAACCAGCGCGCAACCTCGGCGCCCGCAAGTTTCATCTGGGTGAGCAATGTGAAGACCGCGGCGACGATGCTGTTCCACATCAAGGCCGACAATCCGGCGCGATTTTCCTCGGCGCCCTCGGCGCTCGCGGCACCGACCTGCAGCACTTCGGCGGCCGCGCGACCTTCGGGGTAGGGAAGGTCTGAATCGACCACCAACGCGCGGCGTAGCGGCACCGAAAAAAGCACGCCCAAAATGCCGCCGAGCATCGTGATCGCAGTGGTTTCGAGCATCGGGAAGCCCTGCCAGTAACCGACCATGACAAGCCCCGGCAGTACGAAGATGATCGCGGCCAGCGTGCCCGCCGCGCTCGCGATCGTCTGGACGATATTATTCTCGAGGATCGTCGATCCGGCCATATAGCGCAGCAGCGCCATCGAAATCACCGCCGCGGGGATCGAGGTCGCAAAGGTCAGCCCGACCTTCAGCCCCAGATAGACGTTCGCTGCGGTGAACATCAGCGTCAAAATGCCGCCGAGCAAAATCGCGCGGAGCGTCAATTCGCGCCCGCGTGCGGCCGGTGTCGTGATTTCGGTCATAAACTTCTCCCCGCCCGCTGTGTTGCGACACGCCGGGTCTTGCGCAAGTCAAAAGGCGACGAACCGAAGCCGATTTGACGCATCGATCCAATATGAGGCGCGACATCAATGTCATATCGTCGGCCATGATGAGCATCGATCTTTCGGACCTGACCCCGCCGCCCCCGCGCGGCAACGCAGCACCTTCGTCGCGCGGGGCTCCTTGCGCCGGCCTTTTCGGCTGGCGCAAGGATGCGGCGCCACCGCGTGTGCCGAAGGATGGTCCGAAGACGCCGGGGTGCGATTACCCGGCGGGCTGATCGTCGAGAAGGGCACTGAACGCCCGCACGGCCGCCGCTGGCCCCTCGGGGTGCGCCCAAATGCCGCCGGATACGGCAAGGAAATCGGCCCCCGCTTCGATCAGCGTCCGCGCATTGTCGACCGTGATGCCGCCGATCGCGACGCAGGGTAGTTCGAACATGCCCTGCCACCACTCGAGGATTTCAGGATCGGCGTGATGCTCGACCGTCTTGGTCGTTGTCGGGTAAAAAGCGCCGAACGCGACATAGTCGGCGCCCGCCTCACCCGCTTCCATCGCCATATGGCGGCTCGCGTGGCAGGTCACACCAATCTGCGCCTCGGGGCCCAATATGCGGCGCGCCTCGCGCGGGTCGCCATCATCCTGTCCCAGATGTACGCCGTCTGCACCAAGCCGTTTCGCGAGCGCGACATCGTCGTTGACGATAAACGCCACGTCATGCGCGGAGCAAAGCGCCTGCAACGGCTCGGCAAGCCGTGCCGCTTCATGCTGGTCGAGATCCTTGACGCGAAACTGGAAGGCGGCGACCGGACCGGCGTCGAACGCTTCGGCAAGCCGGTCGGGAAAATCGCCGCCGACGTCGAGCGGCGAAATCAGGTAAAGTTGGCAGGTCGGTGTTTTCATGGCGCGTTCATAGCGGCGCGGTCACAGACGGGCAAATGCAGAACATACACCGCCTCGCGATCCTCGCCCTGCCCGCCGCCCTTGCCCTTTCCGCCTGCGCCACGACGCGCGGCGCGCCGCTGCCCGACGGCAGCGACGTCGCACTCGGCCAGAAAGCCTATGTCGACGGCCCGCTCGTCCAGCCTGTCGAAGTGCTCGAAGACAGCCGTTGCCCGATGAACGCGCGCTGCGTGTGGGCGGGCCGGGTGCGGGTGAAGATGGTCTGGATTCGCGGCAATGGCGAGAAACAGCCGTTCGAAGCGACGCTGGGCGAACCGGTCCAACTCGCCGACGGACAGTTCACGCTCGAATCGGTTCGGCCGGAAAAGCGCACCGATGTGACGATCAAGCCGGCGGATTATCGTTTCTCGTTCCGCTTTGCGGGCGGGCTCTAAAGCACCCGCGCCAGGACGAATCCATCCCATTTCTTGGCACCGACGGTCTGGACAGCGGTCGCATCAACGCGTGGGTCGGCGCTAAGCATGTCGAACAGCGCACGGGTGCCGATGATGCGCTCATCGTCGCTGTCAGCTTCCAGTACCCCGCCTTCGCGCACGACATTGTCGACGACAATCGTCGTACCGGAGCGCCCGAGCCGGATCGCCTCTTCGACATAGTGGGCGTTGCTTTGCTTGTCGGCGTCGATGAAGACGAAGTCGAAGGGCGCCTCGTTCGTCATCGCGGCAAGGCTGGCCGTCGCGGCGCCAATGCGGATATCGACCTTCTCGGCGAGTCCGGCCCGTTCCAGATTCTCTTGCGCCACTCGCGCATGATGCGCTTCGAGTTCGAGCGTTACGAGCGATCCGCCCTCGGGCAGCGCGCGGGCGAGCCAGATCGTCGAATAACCGCCGAGCGTTCCGACTTCGAGGATGCGTTTAGCGCTCGCCATCTGCGCGAGCAGGAACAGCATCTTGCCCTGCGCCGCGGACACGTCGATCGGCGGCAGGCCCTGGGCGGCATTGTTGGCGAGGGTGGTGGCAAGCGCGTCATCGTCGCCAAGCAATTTGGCGGCGATATAATCGTCGACGGCTTGCCACCTCTCTCCCATCACCTAGGCCACGGAGGCCGCGTGAATTTCCTTGATCGCGCCGCCAAGCGACGCGTTGAAGTCCGCATCGCTCATCTGGTGGCGCAGGTCTTCGAGCAGCGCCCGGCTGAAGCTCGCGATGATACCGGGGTTCTTGGCGAGTTCGACGCAGGCTTCGGGACGGGCAAAGCCGCCCGACAGCGCCACAACGCGCAGCACCTTCGGATGATCGACGAGCGGCTGGAACAGGCCGGCCTCGGTCGGCAACGACAGCTTCAGCATCACCGGTGCGCCAGTCCAGGCGTCGAGCGCCGCGAGCGTTTCGTTGAGCAGCAGGCGGTCCGCCGCATCGCGTTCGGCGCTCTTGATGTTCACTTCGGGTTCGATGATCGGGACGAGGCCATGCGCGGCGATGCGCGCGGCTTCGGCGAACTGCTGCTCGACGATCGCCTTGATTCCCACCGGATTGGCGAGGTTGACGACGCTGCGCATCTTGGTGCCGAACACGCCCTTGGCGACCGCGCGGTCGCAAAGTTCGTCGAGGCCCGGATTGGCCTTCATCAACTGGACGCCGTCGGCTTCGTCTTCGAGGCCCTTGTCGACCTTCAGGAACGGCACCACGCCGCGTTCCCACAGCAGCGCGGGCACCGGCTTGCCGTCCGCATCGCCGTCCATCGTGCGTTCGAACAGGATCGCGCCGATCACTTTCTCGCCATTGAAGCAGGGCGCGGTGACGATGCGGCTGCGCATCGCGTGGATCAGGCCGAACATTTCATCGTCGTTCGAAAAGGCGTCCTCGCCGATCCCATAACCCTTCAATGCCTTCGGCGTCGAACCGCCGCTCTGGTCGAGAGCGGCGATAAAGCCCTGCCCCGATTTGATCTGGTCGAGCATGGCGGCATTGGCGGTGGTCATAGGATCTCCGGTTATTTGCATACGTATGTGGCGCTGCGCATAGCGACCCCATGGGTGCGATGCAATGCAGCGGGGAAGCCTAAGCCTTCAGCGCGTCGACGCCCGGCAACGCTTTGCCTTCCATCCATTCGAGGAAGGCGCCGCCGGCGGTCGAAACGAAGGTGAAATCGTCGGCGACGCCGGCATGGTTGAGCGCCGCGACGGTATCGCCGCCACCCGCGACCGAAATCAGCGAGCCTTCGCGAGTCAAAGCCGCGGCGGTCTTCGCGAGCGCGACGGTTGCGGTGTCGAACGGCGGCGTCTCGAACGCGCCGAGCGGACCGTTCCAGACGAGCGTGCGGCAATTCTTGAGGACGTCCGCCAATGCTTCGGTCGCGGCCGGGCCGACGTCGAGGATCATCTCGTCGGCCGCGACCTCATGGACGTTGACGGTACGCGTCGGGGGATTCGGGGCGAACTGCTTTGCCACCACAACGTCATAAGGCAGATGGATCGTGCAGCCCGCGCTATCGGCGGCATCGAAGATCGCGTTGGCGGTATCGACCAGGTCATGCTCGCACAGAGACTTGCCGACATCGACCCCGCGCGCCGCAAGGAAGGTGTTCGCCATCCCGCCGCCGATGATCAGATGATCGACCTTGCTGACAAGATGGCGCAGCACGTCGATCTTGCTCGACACCTTCGCGCCGCCGACGACCGCCGCCACCGGATGCGCCGGATTGCCGAGCGCGGCGTCGAGCGCCTTCAGTTCTGCTTCCATCGCCCGGCCGGCATAGGCCGGCAAACGGCGGGCGATGCCCTCGGTCGACCCATGCGCGCGGTGCGCCGCCGAAAAGGCGTCGTTGACGTAAAGATCGCCGATTTCGGCGAGTGCATCGGCGAAAGCCGGATCATTGGTTTCTTCGCCCGGATAGAAACGCGTGTTTTCCATCACCGCGACGTCGCCAGCGGCGAGCACCGCGATCCCCGCTTTCGCGCCCTCGCCGACGGCTTCGGGGATGAACATCACCGAATGGCCAAGGACGTCCTCGACACCGCCCATCACGAGGCTGAGCGACTGGGTCGGGTTCTTCGCGCCCTTCGGCCGCCCGAAATGCGCGAGAAGCAGGACGATCGCGCCCTTGTCCGACAATTCGCGGATCGTCGGCATCGCGGCCTGGATCCGGGTCGCGTCGCTGACCGCGCCTTCGAACATCGGGACGTTGAGGTCGACGCGCACGAGCACGTGCTTGCCGGTGACGTCACCGATATCGTCGAGGGTCTTGAAAGCGGTCATTTTCCAACTCCGTTTCCGGCGTGCGCCCCTGCGAAGGCAGGGGCCCATCTCCTATGCTATCCGTCTCCACTGCCGTTCGATCAAAATCGATCCGGCAGGAGATGGGCTCCTGCCTTCGCAGGAGCACGAACGGATTACAGCAGCTTGGCGATCACACCTGCGGTATCGACCATGCGGTTCGAGAAGCCCCATTCATTGTCGTACCAGCTGACGACGCGAACAAGCTTGCCTTCGAGCACCGAGGTTTCGAGGCTGTCGATCGTCGAGCTGGCCGGGTTATGGTTGTAATCGATCGAAACCAAAGGCTCGTCGGAAAACGCCAGAACGCCCTTCAGCGCGCCTTCCGACGCGTCCTTCAGGATCTTGTTCACTTCCTCGACGCTCGTGTCGCGCTTCGGGGTGAAGGTCAGGTCGACCAGGCTGACGTTCGGGGTCGGCACGCGGATCGCCGAACCGTCGAGCTTGCCCTTGAGTTCGGGCAGCACTTCGCCGACCGCGCGGGCGGCGCCCGTCGTCGTCGGGATGATCGACATCGCGGCGGCGCGCGCACGGCGCATGTCGGGGTGGATCTGGTCGAGGATCTTCTGATCGTTCGTGTAGGCATGGACCGTGGTCATCAGCCCGCGCTCGATGCCGATGCTGTCGTTCAGCACCTTGGCGACCGGCGCGAGGCAGTTGGTCGTGCAGCTCGCGTTCGAGACGACGACATGCTCGGCGGTCAGCTTGTCGTGGTTGACGCCATAAACGACCGTCAGGTCGACGCCCTTGGCCGGGGCCGAGATCAGCACGCGCTTGGCGCCGGCGGTCAGGTGCTTCGATGCGCTGTCGCGATCGGCAAAGAAGCCCGTGCATTCGAGCGCAATATCGACGCCGAGTTCGGCGTGCGGCAGGTTGGCGGGGTCACGCTCGGCGGTGACGCGGATGCGCTTGCCATTGACGACCATCGCGTCACCATCGGCGCTGACTTCGCCCGGAAAGGCGCCGTGGACGCTGTCGCGCTTGAACAGCAAGGCGTTCGACTTGGCATCGGCTAGGTCGTTTATCGCAACGAGTTCGAGCCCGCAGTCGGGACGTTCGAGGATGGCGCGTGCCACCAGGCGACCGATGCGTCCGAAACCGTTGATTGCGACTTTTACTGCCATGTCGAAAAATCCTTTCTGCAGGAGGGAGGGCCGGGCGCTTAGTTGCTCAGCCGTGCCAGGATCTGGGGGGTGATAGCATCGGCGGTAAGGCCGAAATGCTTGAATAGGTCTTCAATCGGCGCCGAAGCCCCGAAGCTGTCGATGCCGAAGCGCAGGCCGTGGCGGCCAGTGTAGCGTTCCCAGCCGAAGGTCGTGCCCGCCTCGATCGACACGAGCAGCGCGTCGTCGGGCAGGATATCGGCCTGATAGGCGGCGCTCTGCTCGTCGAAGAGTTCGGTCGATACCATCGAGACGACGTCGGCGCCGTGGCCCGCGGCCTCGAGCTTGTCGGCTACTTCTATCGCGAGCGAGACTTCGGAGCCCGTCGCGACGAGCACGACCTTGCGTGCGGCCGACGCATCGCGAAGGCGGTAACCGCCCTTCAGGCAAAGATTTTCGGTGACGTCATCACGCAGCGGCGGGAGGTTCTGACGCGTCAGCGCGAGCAGCGACGGCCGGCTTTCCTGCGCCAGCGCGAGTGCCCAGCATTCGGCGGTTTCGATCGCATCGGCGGGGCGCAGCACGAGCAGGTTCGGCATTGCGCGCAGCGACTGGAGATGCTCGATCGGCTGGTGGGTCGGGCCGTCTTCGCCAAGCCCGATGCTGTCGTGCGTCATCACATAGACGACGCGCTGCTGCTGCAGAGCCGACAGGCGGATCGCGGCGCGGCAATAATCGGCAAACACGAGGAAGGTGCCGCCATAGGGCATGATGCCGCCGTGCAGCGCCATGCCGTTCATCGCCGCCGCCATGCCGAATTCGCGGATGCCATAATAGATATAACGGCCAGAATAATCATTCTTCGTCAGCGGCTTGGTCGACGATGTTTTGGTGTTGTTCGAACCCGTCAAATCGGCGCTGCCGCCGACAAGCGCCGCAATGTCGGCGGTCAGCGCGCCCAGCGTGTTCTCCGACGCCTTGCGCGTCGCGACCTTCGGCGGTTCGGCGACCAGCCCGTCGAGATACGCTTTGAACGCATCGCCCGGAACGATCTTGCCGCTCAGGCGGGCGTTAAATTCGCTTTTCTTTTCATGGCTTGCAAGACGAGCATTCCATTCTACGTGAAGAGCTTTGCCCTTTTCTCCGAACGCCGCCCACGCCGAAGCGATGTCGGCGGGAATGTCGAACGGTTCGGCGGTCCAGCCCAGTTCCTTGCGCGCTGCGGCGACTTCGTCGGCGCCAAGCGGCGAGCCGTGGGTGGCCGATGTGCCCTGCTTGTTCGGCGCACCGAAGCCGATAACGGTGCGGCACGCGATCAGCGACGGCCGCGGATCGGCGAGCGCGGCGTCGATCGCGCGGCGAATGTCGGCCGGGTCGTGTCCGTCGCAGCTTTCAACGTGCCAGCCGGTCGCCGCATAGCGCGCCGAAATGTCTTCGCTGGTCGACAGGTCGGTCGATCCGTCGATGGTGATCTTGTTGTCGTCCCACAGCACGGTCAGGCGGCCTAGCTGCAAATGTCCAGCCAAACCAATGGCTTCGTGGTTTATGCCCTCCATCAGGCATCCGTCGCCGGCTATGACATATGCGCGATGATCGACAAGATCGTCACCATAGATCGCATTCAAATGCCGCTCGGCGATCGCCATGCCGACCGAGGTGGCGAGTCCCTGCCCCAGCGGCCCGGTCGTCGTTTCGACGCCTTCGAGCTCGAAATTCTCGGGATGCCCCGCGCACGGGCTGTTGAGTTGCCGGAAATTGCGGATGTCGTCCAACGTCGGCCGTGCATAGCCCGCAAGGTGCAGCGTCGCATAAGCGAGCATCGAACCATGACCCGCCGACAGAACGAATCGGTCGCGATCGGCCCATTTGGGATCCGAAGGATCGAATTTCAGATAGTCCGAGTAAAGCACGGTGGCGACGTCGGCCATGCCCATCGGCATCCCTGGATGGCCGCTGTTTGCGGCCTGTACGGCATCCATCGCAAGCGCGCGGATTGCGTTGGCGAGCTGACGTTCGGGCAGTGTCATTGGTCCCCCGGAAAGGTTGGGATTGGTCCGGACCCAAAAGACTCTGGGCACCCGGATTGGATGCGCACAGCCCTTTGCGGGGGTGGGGGCAGGAGTCAACCGCCCGTGACGGAAAATCAGCGCATTTTGGACCGACAGGGCAATTGCACGCCCTTCCCCACGCTGCTACCCCATTGGCATGGAACTCGATCTCGACGAATCCAGCCTGGCCATCGGCCGTATCGAACGCGCGCTGAGCCGTATCGAAAAGGCCCTGACCGATCGCGCGAACGGGCCCGCTGCGGCCGTTGCAGCGCCCGCAGCCGACCAGTCGGCGCTCAAGGCCGAAGTTGCCGCCGTCATCGGCGAACTCGACCTGCTGATTGCGGAGGCCAAGCGTGGCTGACGTGAAATTGACCATCGCTGGCCGCCCCTATGACGTGCATTGCGCCGATGGGCAGGAAGCGCAGCTGCTTCAGCTTGCTTCGGTCGTCGACGAAAAGGTGCGCACGATGCCGGGCGGCACCGAGATCCGCCAGATGCTGTTCGCTGCGCTGATGCTCGCCGATGAAATCCAGGAAGCCAGGGGCAAGGTCGAAAAGTCCGAACCCCAGTCCGATTCGCTCCGTGCCGCGGTTGCGCTCGCCGAGAGCCGCGAAGCGACGGCGCGCGACGAGCTGCGCGCCGCGGTCGCGCGCGAGCAGGTCGCGCTCAAGGAACTTGCAACCGCGCGCCAGAACGCGCCGACAACGGCTCCTTCAGCGACCCCGTCGAACAACCGCGCCTTGCTGCAAATCGCCGATCGCATCGAGGCGCTCGCCGCGAAAGTCGAACAAATCCCCTGAGCGTGCGCCGCACGCTCGCGCAAACCCCTTGAGCGGACAGGCCCGTCACCCTACATAGGGAGCGGCGGGTACTGCCCGGCACGAGCTTTTGCGAAAATCCCTGAGGCGATACATCATCCTAGGGGGCTGTCCCTGCCCGGACCCTGGTCCGACGTACATGGTCCCCACCTGACGTTACTGGCGTCAGAGGACTTTCCAGCAAACGACCTCGGCGGTCCCGCCAACCATCCACAGCAAGTCCCAGAGGAGGCGATGACCGACTTGTCCGCCGATCTGGTCCAGCAGAAACAGAAGTTGCGAGAAAAGCTTCGCTTTCGCCGCAAGCATTTCGTGGCGAATCTCGACGGGATGGCACAGTTGGCGGCCTTTCGCGCGCTGCCCGCGCCGCTTTCCGACCTTTTTGCCGACCATGCCGTTATTGGCGCCTATGCCGCGTGGGGCGACGAGCCCGATATCATGCCGATGTTCGCTGGCCTTGCGGAAGCGGGCGCGCTCGCCCTGCCCCACCATGCCGGGCGGATCCTCGCAATGGATTTTCGCCATTGGCGGCCCGGCGAAGCGCTGGTGAAGAGCCCCTGGGGCACGCGGCAGCCCGCGGACGCTGCGCCTTTGGCAACACCCGACCTCATCTTCTGCCCCCTCGTCGGGTTCGATCGCAGAGGCGGCCGGATCGGTCAGGGCGGCGGGCATTATGATCGCTATTTCGCCGCGCACCCCGATGTGCTGCGGATCGGAATCGGGTGGTCCGTGCAAGAAATCGACGCGGCCCCACGCGAATCAACCGACATCGCGCTCGACGCGATCCTGACCGAACAAGAATTCATCCTTTGTGGAGACCGTTTGTGAGCCAGCCACCCGCCGACCCCCAGCCGAGTTGGCGCAAGCCCGCCGGCATGTTCCTGATCCTGGCGCTTATCGCGATGTGGACGGGCGTTGTCGTCAGCGTGTCACCATGGGTCGGCACCTGGCCGGTGCTGGTGCAGGCGGTCTTCTATCTTGCCGCAGGGATCGTCTGGATCCTGCCGCTGAAGCCGCTGCTGCGCTGGATGGAATTGGGAAAATGGCGCGGCTGAAGCGCCGCGCCATTTTTCCCGATTTCCAGTGATGGAATGATCCCAAGCCGCGGTGGCCATTCCGTCCGAAAAGGGAAGGAATGGCGCGAGTGACGGGGCTCGAACCCGCGACCTCCGGCGTGACAGGCCGGCACTCTAACCAACTGAGCTACACCCGCGTGTGCTTGGGAGCCGCGCCAATATGGCGCTCGCCCCGACCTGTCAACCGTCGCTTTCCTCATGCGTGCGATTTAATCGGTCGCGTACCTCGTCGGTGGTCGTCAGCGTGCCACGTTCGAACAGGAAACCAGCCAGATCGGGGGTTCCCGTCGATGCGAGCACCGTCTGCAAAATCAGCAGCAGCGGCACGGCAAGCAGCGCGCCCGGCGTACCCCACACCCATCCCCAGAAGCTCAAGGACACGAGAATCAGCAGCGGATTGATCGTCAGGCGCTTACCCAGCACCAACGGGGTGATCAGATTCGCCTCGACCAGGTGGACGCCGATGAAGATCAGCGCGGGGAGTAAGGCGAGCCCGACCGCGTCGAACGTCATCAACCCGCCCAGCCCGAGCAGCACCGCGGCGACGATCGGCCCCAGATAGGGTACGAAATTGCAGATGCTGACGATCCCGCCCCACATAAAAGGCGATGGCATTCCCAGCGCCCACAGCAGCAGCGAAACCGTCAGGCCGAGAATCGCGTTGATCATCGTGATCGTCGCCAGATAGTCGGCGGTGGCATCGACGACGTTCTGGATCACGCGCGCGGTCTGCATCGCGCCGTCAAAGCTGCCGCGCCGCCGGATCGTGCCTTTGCGCAGCCGCGTCCATCCCGCGAGGAAAAAGAAGATCACGAGCACGGCGAAAAAGAGCTGGATCGCAGCTGCGGGCGCAGACGAGATGAAATAGTCGACGACAGACGTCGGCGCGGTGGCCGCCACCGCCTGCGCTGTTGCCTCGGTCCCGCTGGCCACCGACATCAATGTGCGATCGACGAAGCGTTGCAGGGTCGAATAGAAATCGATCAGCGGCGCCAGGTTGCTCTGAATGCGCGGGATCGAATCGGGAAGCCGCGCAAACCAGCCCGTGGCAGGCACGACGATGATTGCGAGCGCGGCGTTGATAATCGCCAGAAAGGCAGCAAGCGCGAGGAAGGCCGCAAGCGCCGACGGCAGGCCGCGCCGTTCGAGCCATTCGAGCAATGGCACGAGCGCGATCGCAATGACGATCGCCGCGGTGAGCGGCAGAAAGAATTCGGCGCCCGCCTGCAGCGCGAAGGGCAGCACGAGACAAAAGCTAGCGCCAAAAAGCAGCGCGAGCGCCGCAAGAAGCCGGTCGCGGCGGAAATCGTCGATCTCGATCTGGTGTAGCGGATTGACGCGCGGCGGACGCACATCCTTACTTCCGCTGTCGTCCGCCACCCCTGCTCTCCTCGTTTACTGCCTTATCTTACGCGCGCTTGGCTTTCCGCGCCAGTCGCCCCGTTTTGCGACGGGTAGCAACCCTATTTTGTCTCTATCTGGATCAAAATTCGTCTTTCTTCCTGCGTTTTAACCAGAAATTACCCTTTATCGGCGACTGACGGCTCCAAGGACCAACCTATTCGGAGTCAACGTGATGATGATAGCGCCTGTGGGGGGCGCGAAGCATCGGCTTCTTCCCTCTTGTTCAGTCATTGCCGTGCTGGCCGCGCTCGCGCTGCCGACACAGGCTGGGGCAGCCGGCACGCGTGCCGGCTCCACCATTAGCAATACCGCGAGCGCGAGCTTCGATACGGGGGGCGGTACGACGACAGTCGATTCGAACCGCGTCGACCTGCTCGTAGACGAACTGCTCAACGTCACCGTCGATTCGAGCAATCCCGCCGACGTTCCGACGACGCCGGGCGCGACGGGTCAGTTGCTGACCTTCTCGGTCACCAATAACGGCAACGGTGTCGAGAACTTCGGTCTCAGTACGGTCGCCAATGCGGGCGGCGACAATTACGACCCCGTCGTCACGCAAATCTATCTCGACAATGGCGACGGCCTCTTCGACGCCAGCACCGATACGCTTTATACGCCGGGCGCGAACGACCCGGCGCTCAATCCCGACCAAAGCGTCACCGTCTTTGTTCTCGCGACGACGCCGGGAACCGTCATCGACGGCAATCGCGGCATCGTTAGCCTTGTCGCAGCGGCAAAGACGGGAACCGGTGCACCGGGCTTAAGCTTTGCCGGTCTGGGCGAAGGCGGCGGCGACGCCATTGTGGGCTCGACTGGTGCCGATGGCACCGACGCGGGTGCATTTGTCGTGTCGGCCGCAACGGTCACGCTCGTCAAATCGGCGGTGGTCACCAATTCGCTCAATACCGCAGACCCGATCCCAGGGGCGTTTATCACCTACACGATCGTCGCCACCGTCGCGGGCAGCGGTTCGGTCGGCGGCCTTGCAATCATCGACAATATTCCCGCGGATACCAGCTATGTCCCCGGCTCGATCACGCTCGGCGGCAGCGGGCTGTCCGACGCGGCCGATGCCGATGCGGGCGATTATAACGGCACGCGGATCAACGTCGCGCTCGGCACCGTCGCCGGCGGCCAGACGCGCACCGTCACCTTCCGAACCCGAATCAATTGATGGAGATGCGTATGCGCACCGCTCTTTTCCTTTTCCTTGCCGCTCTGACGCCGGGCCAGGCGCTCGCGGCGAACCAGGTGGCGCTCGACAACAGCGTGTTCATCGAACGCGTGACGACCGACGCGCAGGGCAAGCAGCGGATCCTGCTCGAAGAACCGAAGGTGGTCGTTCCCGGCGACCGGCTCGTTTTCGTGCTCAACTATCGCAACGCCGGCGCGCAGCCGGCGGACAAATTCGTAATTACCAACCCTATGCCGTCGGCGGTCCGGTTTGCGAACGCCGGCGACACGCGGCCACTCGTTTCGGTCGATGGCGGCAAGCAGTGGGGACTGCTTTCCGACCTTTCCGTTCCGATGAACGACGGCACGCGCCGCGCGGCGCAACCCGCCGATGTCACGCACGTCCGCTGGGATTTCCAGAAACCGATTCCGGTCGGCGGAACGGGCAAGCTCATGTTTCGGGGAGTTGTGAAATAGCGAAGGAATAAAACCGCTTAACGGTTGCCAGCGGTGGGGAAACGGCAACCAGCATAAAGCCCAGGAGCTCAGCTATGACCAGCAAGCTGACTTATATGG
>NZ_JBOHHT010000052.1:0-5028 GCF_050725655.1 Sphingopyxis sp.
GTGGGGGCCATGGCCTTGCGCAAGGCCGATCACCCCCACCCGCTGCGACTAAGCCAGCAAGCTGGCAAGTCTCGCTGCCCTCCCCTGAAGGAGAGGGCGTGTTTACGTCAAAACTTCAAACCCTTCACCGTCTTCACGCCGGGGAGCTGACACAGCTGCCACAACAATGGCTCGGGCATCGGCGAATCGAGCGACAACAACAGCACCGCTTCGCCCCCCGCGGCGCGGCGGCCGAGGTGGAAGGTGCCGATGTTGAGCCCCGCTTCGCCGAGCGCGGTGCCGATGCGGCCGATGAAGCCCGGCGCGTCCTCGTTGACGATGTAGAGCATATGGCCGTCGAGATCGGCCTCGACCTTGATCCCGAACATCTCGACGAGGCGCGGATCGCCGTTGCTGAACAGCGTGCCGGCGACCGAGCGGTCGCCGTCGCTGGTCGCGACGGTGACGCGGACGAGCGTGTGGTAATCGCCGTCGCGGTCGTGGCGAACCTCACGCACGTCGAGCCCGCGTTCGCGCGCGAGATGCGGGGCGTTGACCATGTTCACGCTGTCCGAATAACGGCGCATCAGGCCGGTGAGCACCGCGGCGGTGATCGGCTTGAGGTTGAGCTCAGCCGCCGCGCCCTCGACCTCGACCGAGATGGTGGTGAGATTGTCGTGCGCGAGCTGGCCGACGAGGCTGCCGAGTTTCTCGGCGAGCTCCATATAGGGGCGAAGTTTCGGTGCTTCCTCGGCCGACAGGCTCGGGACGTTGAGCGCGTTGGTGATGCCGCCGGTGAGCAGATAATCGCTGATCTGCTCGGCAACCTGGATCGCGACATTGACCTGCGCCTCGTCGGTCGACGCGCCGAGGTGCGGGGTGCAGATGAAGTTCGGCGCGCCGAACAGCGGATGATCGGCGGGCGGAGGCTCAGCCACGAACACGTCGAGCGCGGCGCCCGCGACCTGGCCGCTTTCGAGCGCGTCCTTGAGCGCCGCTTCGTCGATCAGTCCGCCGCGTGCGCAGTTGATGATGCGCACGCCCTTCTTCGCCTTGGCGATATTCTCGGCCGACAGGATGTTGCGCGTCTGGTCGGTCAGCGGCGTGTGCAGCGTGATGAAATCGGCCTTGGCGAGCAAGGTGTCGAGATCGGCCTTTTCGACGCCGAGCTCTATCGCGCGCTCGGGGGTCAGGAAGGGATCGAAGGCGACGACCTTCATGCGCAGGCCCAGCGCGCGCTCGGCGACGATGCTGCCGATATTGCCGCAACCGATCAGGCCGAGCGTCTTCGAGGTCAGCTCGACGCCCATGAAGTCATTCTTCGGCCATTTGCCCGCCTGGGTTCCGGCGTTGGCTTCGGGAATCTGGCGCGCGAGCGCGAACATCATCGCGACCGCATGTTCGGCGGTGGTGATGCTGTTGCCGAAGGGCGTGTTCATCACGATGACGCCCTTCTTCGACGCCTCCGGAATGTCGACATTGTCGACGCCGATCCCGGCGCGGCCGACGACCTTCAGGTTCGTCGCGGCGGCGAGGACGTCGGCGGTCACCTTGGTGGCCGAACGGATTGCGAGGCCGTCATAGTCGCCGATCATCGCGATCAGCTCGTCCTTGGTCTTGCCGGTAATCTCGTCGACCTGGATGCCGCGCTCCTTGAAGATCGCGGCGGCTTTGGGGTCCATTTTATCGGAAATCAGAACTTTGGGTTGGGTCATGAAATTATACCTTCTGTGTGCTCCCGCGAAGGCGGGAGCCCAGCTCCCGGTGTCGCGATACGAAACGGCAGGTGATGGGTCCCCGCCTTCGCGGGGACACACGAATTACTTGAGCGAGGCGTAGGCCCAGTCGAGCCACGGGCCGAGCGCTTCGACATCGGCGGTGTCGACGGTCGCGCCGCACCAGATGCGTAGGCCCGGAGGCGCGTCGCGATAGCCCGCTATGTCGTACGCTGCGCCTTCGGCATCGAGCAGCCCGGCGAACTTCTTGATGAAGCCCTCATCGGCGCCCGCAACCGACAGGCAGACCGAGGTCTTCGACCGGCTGGCGGGGTCGGCGGCGAGGTGGCTCAGCCACTCGCGCTCCGAAACGATCTTGTCGAGCGCGGCGGCGTTCGCATCGCTGCGCGCCTTCAGGCCGTCGAGACCGCCGAGCGACTTCGCCCATTCGAGCGCGAAGATCGCGTCCTCTACGGCGAGCATCGACGGGGTGTTGATCGTCTCGCCCTTGAACACGCCCTCGGCGAGTGCGCCCTTGCTGACGAGGCGAAAAACCTTCGGCAGCGGCCATGCGGGGGTGTGGTTCTCGAGGCGTTCGACCGCGCGCGGGCCGAGGATCAGGACGCCATGGCCGCCTTCGCCGCCGAGCACTTTCTGCCAGCTGAAGGTCGCGACGTCGATCTTGTCCCACGGCAGGTCATAAGCGAACACCGCCGAAGTCGCATCGGCGAAGCTCAGGCCCTCACGGTCGTCGGCGATCCAGTCGCCGTTCGGAACGCGGACGCCGCTGGTGGTGCCGTTCCAGGTGAACAGTACATCGTTCGACCAGTCGACCTGCGTCAGATCGGGAAGCGCGCCATAATCGGCGCGGATGACCGTGGGATCGAGTTTCAGCTGCTTGACGGCATCGGTGACCCAGCCTTCGCCGAAGCTCTCCCAAGCGAGCGTCGTGACTGGCTTCGCGCCGAGCATCGTCCACATCGCCATCTCGAAAGCGCCGGTGTCGGAGCCCGGAACGATGCCGATGCGATGCGTGTCGGGGAGTTGCAGCATCTCGCGCATCAGGTCGATGCAATATTGGAGACGCGTCTTGCCGATCTTGGCGCGGTGCGAGCGGCCCAGCACATCGGTAGCGATTTTGGAGGCATCCCATCCGGGCGGCTTTGCGCAGGGGCCGGAGGAGAAATAGGGGCGCGCAGGGCGCAATATTGGCGTCGGCACTTCAGTCATTTTAGTCTCTCCTTGCAGAGAGCTCGCGCGGCGTTGGGACCGCGTGGCCCGGCGCCGCCTTTAGGGTCGGGTGCGCAACTGTCAAACAAATTGCATGGACCGCGCGAAATTTTCGACGAGTGGAGGAAAAGGTATACAGCTTGTTAACCATTTCGTCGGTAATTTGACGGCATGCCGATCCCGACTTTCTTGAAGCCCCGGATCCTGATCGCGGCCAGCGCGGCGCTGGCACTGTCCGCCTGTTTTGGCGCGCCCGAGGTGATGAAGAATGGCAGCGGGAAACGCCCGGCGGCGAGCAAGCCGAACCGACCGCAAGCCGTCGGCACGCCTTCCTTCACCAGCGCCGAAGCGCAGCAATGCGCCTTCGATCTCAAACAGGCCGGCGTCCGCTTCACGCCGCTCCCGAACCAGGATCATGGCGGCGGCTGCACCTCGATCGATTCGGTAAAGCTGCTCGACATCGGCACCCCGGTGTCGGGGCTCGGCGCGATGACCTGCCCGCTCGCGAAGAATTTCGCCGCATGGGTACAATATGCCGTGAAGCCCGCAGCGCGGAAATATCTCGGGCAGGAGGTCGTGAAGATCGAGACCTTCGGAACCTACAGCTGCCGCAACATCTATGGCGGCCGATCGGGCCGGATGTCGCAGCATGCCTTTTCGAATGCGATCGACGTATCGGGCTTCCTGCTCGCCGATGGCCGCCGCGTCATGCTCGACGGCGGCTGGACCGGCGACAAGCCGTCGCAGGAATTCCTTCGCGCGCTTCACAAATCGGGCTGTCGCCGCTTCGGCACCGTGCTCGGTCCCGATTACAATGCGGCGCATTATAATCACTTCCATTTCGACATGAGCGGCAACGGCTATTGCCGCTAACCTCCTTCTCCCTTGATGGGAGAAGGATACGAAGCCTTATCGCAAAGCGATTAGGCGGAGTTGGATGAGGGTGACGGTGCGTCCCTCGGCTTTCGTTTCAGGCCGAGAGATCACCCCCACCGCTGCGACTAAGCCAGCAAGCTGGCAAGTCTCACGGCCTCCCCCATCAAGGGGGAGGATCGACAGGGTGGCGACTTGGCAAAGTCACGCGAAACGGGTAGCCGCTCGCTAATGGCAGAAGATAAACAACCCCATCGCTCGCGTTTCCACAAAGCCAAGGACGACGCGCAATTCGCCAAACAGGCGGTCTCGACCCCGCAGACGCAAAGCCCGGCCTATCGGCTGGCGTTCCAGGATACCGAGTTCCTGCTGCGCGAAGATCTGCGCCCCGTGCGTTTCCAGCTCGAACTGCTCAAACCCGAACTGATGCTCGACGAGGCGAAGATCGAGTCGATGCTCGTCATCTATGGCTCGGCGCGCATTCCCTCGCCCGAAACAGCGCAGTCCGTGCTCGATGCGGCGCGCACGCCCGAGGAAAGCCGGATCGCCGAGCGCCTCGCGGCCAAGGCGCGCTATTATGAAGAGGCGCGCAAGCTGGCGCGGATCGCGAGCCAGGTGCCGCCCGATGAAAATGGCTGCCGTAACTTCGTCGTCTGTTCGGGCGGCGGGCCGTCGATCATGGAAGCCGCGAATCGCGGCGCCGACGACGAGGGCAAGGAATCGGTCGGGCTCAACATCGTGTTGCCGCACGAGCAGGCGCCGAACCGCTATGTCACCCCCGACCTCAGCTTCCAGTTCCACTATTTCGCGCTGCGCAAGATGCACTTTCTGCTTCGCGCGCGCGCCGTCTGTGTGTTCCCGGGCGGGTTCGGGACGTTCGACGAGACGTTCGAACTGCTCACGCTGATCCAGACCGGCAAGATCAAGCCGATCCCGATCGTGCTGTTCAGCGAGGAATTCTGGACCCGTGTCGTCAATTTCGACGCGCTGGTCGAGGAGGGCGTGATCAGCCAGCGCGACCTGTCGCTGTTCCACTTCGTCGAAACCGCCGAAGAGGCGTGGAAGATCATCCAGGATTTCTACGGCAACGTGCAGAACCCGAACTGAAAGTGTTTCCTCCCTGTCGCGAAGCGATGGGGAGGTGGCAGCGGCGCAGCCGATGACGGAGGGGGCTAATGGCGCGATGTCGCGGCCCCTCCACCACCGCTTAGCGGCGGTCCCCCTCCCCATC
>NZ_JBOHHT010000053.1:0-184351 GCF_050725655.1 Sphingopyxis sp.
GTTGATGAAGGCGTGGGCGTTCTTCGGATGCGGCGCGCCCTTCGGGATGCACAGATTGTCCGAATTGAGCTGGCTGCCTTCCTTGGGCACGACGAAGTCGATGTCGGCATCCTCGACCATCGCCTGCGCGATGTCGCCATTATATTCGAGCACGACATCGACATCGCCCTTGAGCAGCAAATCCTGCCCGTCATCCTCGTGGAATTTCTTCACATTGGGCTTTTGCTTGATCATCATCTTTTCGATCGTCGCAATGTCTGCGGGGGTGAGCGCATTGACCGATTTGCCCAGATATTTGCCATAGAGGCGGAACATGTCGCCGGCCTCCGACAGCCAGGCGATGCGGCCCGCATATTCGGGGCTGTCGAACAGCACTTTCCAGCTGTCGGGCGTCGCCGACACTTTCGACTTACGATAGCCGATGCCGAGCGCGAGCCATGTGTAAGGCATCGAAAATTTGCGCTGCAGGTCATATTCGACGTTGATGTAGGCGGGGTCGATATTCTTCTTGTTCGGGAGCAGCGCATGGTCGAGCGGCAGCAGCATGCCGGCCTTGGTCATCCGCTCGACAAAGTCGTTCGACGGTACGATCACGTCGTAACCGGGATTGCCGGCCTTGAACTTGGCGAAAAGCACGTCGTTGCTGTCGAACAGGTCCATCGTGACGTCGACGCCTGTCGCTTCCTTGAAATTATCGAGCGTATTCTCGCCGATATAGGTGTCCCAGTTGTAGAAGTTGAGCTTGGCTTCCTCGCCGTTCGAGAGCTTCTTGCCGCCCTCCTTGCTGCACGCCGCGAGGCCCCCGAAGCTGATCCCGATCGCCGCGACTCCCATCGCCTGCAGCAGCGAACGGCGCCCTCGGGTTTGCTTGATCAGTTCAATCGGATCCATGTGCAGCCTCCCTGTTTGTGACGCCAAGCTGACTCAATAAAGTCGGCTTGGAAAGAGGTTTTTTTGCGCTGCACCAAGATTCTTTGAAACTTTCATGCGTTGCGCAGATACCAATCATAATCGAGTGTCGGGACGACGCCGAAATAGCGGTCCTGCTCAACGCGCTTAACGACGCTGAACATGTCGACGAAACGGGTCCCCAGATAGTCGCGCATCAGCTTCGACGCGTGGAATCGATCGACCGCGGCGAACCAGTTCGACGGCGGCTTGTCGTCGCCGCTGTTGTCGCGGTCATAGCCGTTGCCGACCACCGCGGAGCCGGGATCGGTCTTGTTCGTCATGCCATGATGCATCCCTGCGAGGACGGCTGCCACGGCGAGATAGGGGTTCGCGTCGGCGCCGCACGCGCGGTGCTCGACATGGCGGCTCGGTGGCGGACCGGCAGGGATGCGAAACGATACGGTGCGATTGTTGACGCCCCAGGTCGGCGCGACGGGGGCATAGCTGTTCGCCTTGAAGCGCCGATAGCTGTTCGCATGCGGCGCAAAGAGCGCGAAGGCGTCGCCGACGCTGCCGATCATCCCGCCGATCGCGTGGCGGAGGGCGGGAGTTCCTTCGGGATCGTCGCTCGCGAAAATGTTGGTGTCGCTGCCGTCGTTGACCGAGACGTGGATGTGCATGCCACTGCCCGCCTGATCGGCAAAGGGCTTGGCCATGAAAGTCGCCTCAAGGCCCTGTTGCTGCGCGATCGCCTTGACGAGGCGCTTGTACATGATCGCATCGTCGCAGGCGCGCAGTGCGTCGGGCTTGTGGCGCAGAGTCAGCTCGAACTGGCCGGGCGCGAATTCGGAGATCGCGCTTTCGAGCGGCAGGCCCTGCACGTCGGTCGCGGCGTAGAGCGCGTCGAAAAAGGGACGGAAGTCGTCGAGTTCGCGCAGGCCATAAACCTCGACATTGCGCGGCGTATCACGGCTGTAGTCGGGGCGCGCGGGGCGCACGCGCCCGTCGCGCGCCCGGCGCGGATCGACGAGATAGAATTCGAGCTCGACCGCGAGCACGGGGGTCAGCCCGTCGGCGGTGAAATGGTCGATCACGCCGCCAAGCACGTGGCGCGGATCGAGGTCGTGCGGTGTGCCGTCGAGCTCGTAGAAATCGACGAGAAACTGTGCGGCATGGTCGCCGCCCCAAGGCGTGCGGACGAGGGTGCCGGGGATCGGCTTCATCGAGCGGTCGGCGTCTCCATCCTCCCAGACGAGGCCCGTTTCGACGGTATCCTGCCCGGTGATGTCGACCACGGTGATCGATCCGGGGAACATGCGCCCGCTTTCGTAAACGGCCATTACCTCATGCTGGCGCAGCCGCTTGCCGCGCGGTACGCCGCCGAAGTCGGTGTAGATCATCTCGATCGAATCGACGTCGGGGTTCGCCTTGAAAAAGGCTTCGGCCTCCGACCGGCCCGCGATCACGCCCGATGATTTCGACATGCAAATAACTCCTCGATCAACCGAGACGGTCGCGCAGCGCATACCAGAGCAACCCCAGCGTAGCGAGGGGGCGCCTGATCCATTTTCCGCCCGGAAAAGGGCGGTTCGGCAGATTTGCGAGCACATCGAAGCGTTCGGCGGTGACCGCCATCGCCTCGGCGATCAGTTCGCCCGCGAGCGTCGTTACCAGCGCACCGTGGCCTGAAAAGCCGTGCGCGTAGAAGATGTTCCCGCGCCGTCCGATATGCGGCAGCCGGTTCATCGTCACCGCGACCGCGCCGCCCCAGCCATAGTCGATCTTCGCGTCGGCGATCTGCGGGAACACCTCCGCCATGAAAGGCCGGACGAAGGCGGCGATGTCGCGCGGCGGGGTCTGCGAATAGCGCTCGCCACCGCCGAAGATCAGGCGCTTGTCGGCCGACAGACGGAAATAGTTGAGCACGAAGCGGCTGTCGGCGACCGCAGCATCGCTCGGCAGCAGATCGTCGGCATTCGACAGCGGCGCGGTCGCGATATTATAGTTCATGATCGGCACCGTGTAGCGGCCGAGGTCGGGTTCGACCTGACCGATCCAGCTGTCGGTCGCATCGATGACATAGTGCGCGGCGATATGCGCGCGGTCGGTCATCACACCGAGGCCATCGGGCGTGTCGGCGATTTCGTAGGCGCGATGATCCTCCCGGATGCAGACGCCCGCGGCCTCGGCGGCGCACGCGAGGCCGATCGCATAGTTCAGCGGGTGGAAATGCCCGCCCTGCGGATCGTGGATGCCCCCGTGATAGAGCGGGCTGGCGATATGGGCGCCCATGTCGCGCTTTGCGACGACGTCGCTCTGATACCCAAAGCGCGTCGCCAGAAACTCGGCCTCGCGTTTCATCGCTTCGAAGTCTTTGGGCGTCCACGCCGCCTCGAGATGCCCGGTCTTCAGGTCGCAATCGATGCCATGTTTTTCGATGCGCGCCTTTACCGGGTTCGCGCGCCAGCACAGGTCGAACAGAGCATCGGCGCGGTCGCGGCCGAACGCTGTTTCCAGTTCGGATGCCGACCAGCGCAGGCCGGGGATTAGCTGTCCACCGTTGCGGCCCGACGCGCCGAAACCGACATGCTCGCGCTCGATCAGGATTACCGAAAAGCCGCGCTCGGCGCAGGCGAGAGCAGCGGAAAGTCCGGTGAAGCCGCCTCCGATAACTGCGACATCGAACGAAAGCTCTTCGCCCATTTCATATGTCGAACGCCACCGATGCGCGGTCGCGGCGTAGTAGCTGTTGGCGAGCGGATCGGTCATGGCCGGCGCGCCGGTCAGACCCGCATCAACAGATGTTCGCGCTCCCAGCTCGACACCACCGACTGGTAGTTGAACAGCTCATAATCCTTCACCGCGAAGAAGATTTCGAAGAAATCGTCGCCGAGCAGGTTGCGGACCTTTTTGCACGAGCTGAACCGGTCGAGCGCCGCCTCGAGCGTGCGCGGCAGGGTGCGCGCGCGGTTATAGGCGCTGCCGGTGATCGGCTTGGCCGGCACCATGCGGTCGATGACGCCGATGTAGCCGCAGATCAGCGAGGCCGCGATCGCGAGATAAGGGTTGCTGTCGGCGCCCGGCAGACGGTTTTCGACGCGGCGGTTGTTCTTGTCCGAGATCGGAACGCGGAAGCCGCACGACCGGTTATCCTCGCCCCACTGGACGTTGATCGGCGCCGCGCTGTCGGGGCGCATGCGGCGAAAACTGTTCACATTGGGTGCCCACAGCGGCGATATTTGCGGCATGTAGCGCACCAGTCCGGCGATATAGCTGCGGAACATCGCGCTATCGCGGCCATTGGCGGTCGAAAACAGATTCTTGCCGGTGACCGCGTCCACCACCGACTGGTGGATATGCATCGCGCTGCCGGGCTGGCCCGCCATCGGGTTCGCCATGAAGGTCGCATAGACATCATGCTGCTTGGCGACGCTGCGCACCGCGCGTTTGAAGAGGAACACTTCGTCGGCGAGCCGCAGCGGGTCGCCGTGCATGAAATTGACCTCGAGCTGCGCGGCGCCCATTTCGTGGATCATCGTGTCGATATCGAGCCCCATCAGCTCGCAATCGTCATAGATATGATCGATGATATCCTCATATTCGTTCATCGCCTCCAGCCCGTAAGGCTGGCTCGCGGTTTCGCTGCGCCCCGACTGGCCGGTCGGCGGGACCAGCGGGAAATCGGGGTCGACATTCTGCGATACGAGATAGAATTCGACCTCGGGCGCGATGATCGGTTTCCAGCCCTTCTCGGCGTAGAGGCCGAGCACCTTTTTCAGGATCGTGCGCGGGGCGATGTCGACCTCACTCCCGTCGCGGTTGAGGACGTCGGCGATGACGAAGGCGGTCGGCGATTTAAATCCCGGCGCGACGCAAATCGTGCTGGGGTCCGCGATCAGGATCTTGTCGGGGTCCTTGTCCCAGATATCGTCGATATCCTCGGGATAATGGCCGTCGATCGTGCAGATGAAGACGCTGCCCGGAATGCGCAGCGACCTGTCCTTCACCGACGAGAGAAACTTCTTGGCCGGCAGCACCTTGCCGCGCTGGACCCCATTGATGTCGGGGACGATACATTCGACTTCGTCGATTTTATGGTCGCTGATCCATTGTTCCAGATTGACTGACATGCGCCCCCGATTGGGCCGAGGAGTCGGCCCGTTGTGGAAAGAACAGCCTATCGCAAGGTTGAGCGAAGCGCCAGAGGGGGCCGTTATTCGGCCATTTTCGGCATGAATTTATGCCCGATTCTTCGATTGCGCGAAAACCGGGGTCGCCCATCCTTGCATCGCGGACTTGACCCGGCGTCCGCCTCTTCGTCAAGAAGGAGCAGATGCGGATCCCGTCCTGCACGACCATGGACATTCTATCCGCCCGGCAAGGAGACGATGGTGATGAGGGGTGAAAACGACCAGCTGGCCTCCTTCTGGATGCCCTTTACCGCCAATCGATCGTACAAGGCGCATCCGCGGCAGCTCGTGTCGGCGAACGGCATGTATTACCAGTCGGGCGACGGGCGGCAGGTTCTCGACGGCACGTCGGGCCTCTGGTGCAGCAATGCGGGGCATTGTCGTCCCGAAATCACCGAAGCGATCGCGAAGGCGGCGGCGACACTCGATTTCGCACCCACGTTTCAGCTCGGCCATCCGCTGCCGTTCGAGCTCGCGCAGCGCTTGGCGGCGCTGATGCCTGACGGTCTCGACCGGATATTCTTTACCAACAGCGGCTCGGAGTCGGTTGATACCGCGCTGAAAATCGCGCTCAACATCCAGCGTGCCAAGGGCCAGGGAACGCGTACGCGGCTGATCGGGCGCGAACGTGGCTATCATGGCACGGGCTTCGGTGGAATCAGCGTCGGCGGCCTTGTGAACAACCGCCGCGCGTTCGGTGGCGGGCTGCCCGGCGTAGACCATATTCGCCACACACACGACATCGAACGCAACGCTTTCACGCGGGGTTTTCCGCAGTATGGCGCCGAACTGGCCGACGACCTTCAGCGTCTCGTCGACCTCCATGGCGCGGACACCATCGCGGCGGTGATCGTCGAACCGATGGCGGGCTCGACCGGGGTGCTCGTCCCGCCGGTCGGCTATCTTCAGTGCCTCCGCGAAATCTGCGACAGGCACGGTATCATCTTGATTTTCGATGAGGTTATCACGGCGTTCGGCCGCGTCGGCGGCGCGACCGCGGCGGGAGAATGGGGCGTCACGCCCGACATCATCACCATGGCGAAGGGCCTGACCAACGCGGCGGTGCCGATGGGCGCCGTTGCGGTGAAGCGCGAACTCCACGATGCGGTGATCGACAGCGTGCCGGGCGGCATCGAGCTGTTCCACGGCTACACCTATTCGGGACATCCGCTCGCAAGCGCCGCAGGTCTTGCGACGCTCGATCTCTATGCGCGCGATGGCCTGTTCGACCGCGCAAATGAACTCGGTAGCTATTGGGACGACGCGGCGCACAGCCTGCAAGGTGCGCGCCATGTCATCGACATTCGCACGGTCGGCCTTGTCGCGGGCATCGAACTCGAGCCGCGTGCGGGCGCGCCGACCGCGCGCGCGATGGAACTGTTCCACGCCTGCTTCGATAATGGCCTGCTCGTGCGCGCTACGGGCGACATCATTGCGCTGTCGCCGCCGTTGATCGTCGAAAAGGCGCAGGTCGACGAAATGTTCGGGAAGATTGGAGAATTGCTGAGCCGCACCGACTGACGGGAAGGCCCGTCAGTCGGCGGCGGCGTTGGCTTCCGCTTTGGCTGCTGCTGCAGCGACCTGCCGCGCGCGCGTGGCTTCGGTCTGGATCAGGCGCTCGGCCATCGTACGCCACGCCTGTTCGGCGCGCAGATTGCGGTCGCGGACCTGCGACAGCGAGCTTTCCGCCGCGTCGGCCGCGCATTTGTCCGCCTGGATCAGGTAGAAATCGCTGGTGTTCGACATGGCGGAAATCCTTGGTGTAGAGGTTGTTGAGGGTCGGAACCGGAAAAGTCAGTCGACCATTTGGGCAATCAGGCGGCGAAGTTCGCGCCGCGTCAGCGTCGGCGATCGCCGGGCTGGCTTGTCGGCCCGCGCATCGATCGCGGAATAGGGCCGAAGGAGGGAAGGAAATGCATTCAGATTAAAGTTCATAATATCCTGTGGTTTTGTTCTGTTTTCGGTTGGTGGACGTCAGCGCCGGTTGCCCTTGCGGGGGCCGCCGCCGGCGGGACCTGCGCCGCGGTCGCGATAGACGATGCGGCCTTTGGTCAGGTCATAGGGCGTCATTTCGACGCGTACGGCGTCGCCCACGACCGACCGGATGCGAAAACGTCGCATCCGGCCTGCCGTGTAAGCGATGATCCGATGATCATTTTCCAGAACGACGCCGAAGCGCCCGTCGGGAAGGATTTCATCGATCTGGCCGTCGAGGGTCAGTAGTTCCTCTTTGGCCAAAAGATCAGGCCGACTGGATGTTGACGGCGGCGACTTTGCCGCGCTGGTCGGTTTCCAGATCATAGGAAACGCGCTGATCCTTGTTCAGCGTCGTCATCCCGGCGCGTTCGAGGGCGGTGATGTGGACGAAATTATCGCCCGAACCGTCTTCGTTCGCGATGAAGCCATAACCTTTTTCGGTGTTGAAGAATTTTACGGTGCCGATCGGCATGGGGTCGTTCCTTTCACGGAAGCGGAGTTACCAACGGCCATATGCCGGTGGCGCCAGGTAGCGTGAGGATGGAAGTGTCCGCCAGTCAGGCAAAAAAATCCGTCGTAAGCGACGATAGCTTGTCGAAGATGGGCCTTGAGCTATGAAAAGTCAAGGATAGGCTCGGATTCGCGCACTGTCATGGTGGCGCGAGCAGAGGAAAAGTCACCGAAACGCGCGTGCCTTTGCCGACTTCGCTGTCGATGTCTAGCTGTCCCTGATGGCGCTCGCTGATGTGCTTGACGATGGCGAGGCCGAGGCCGGTGCCGCCGACCGAGCGGCTGCGCGCTTCGTCGACACGATAGAAACGTTCGGTCAGGCGCGGCAGGTGATCGGGCGCGATTCCGTCGCCCTCGTCGCTGACCGACAGCCGCACGCGGCGGCCTTCGCGCGCTAGTTCGACCGCCACCGGTGTTCCCGCGTGGCCGTATTTCATCGCGTTCGAAATGATATTGTGCGCGAGTTGTCCGAGCTGCGCCTCGTCGCCCAGCACCGGTTGCGCGGCGTCGCCCAGCCGGGCGACGATGTCTTTGGTGCGCGCCTGTTCGCTATCGCGCAGTTGCACAATCGTTGTCCTGACGATGACGGCAAGATCGACAGGCGTCGTCGGGCGGCGAAAGCGGTCGGCCTCGACCCGCGAAATCGACAGAAGGTCGATGACGAGTTGCTGCATCCGCCGCGCTTCGCGATCGATGATCG
Organism: Sphingopyxis sp.; assembly: GCF_050725655.1. Classification (GTDB taxonomy): domain Bacteria; phylum Pseudomonadota; class Alphaproteobacteria; order Sphingomonadales; family Sphingomonadaceae; genus Sphingopyxis. Next base: position 8,269 of record NZ_JBOHHT010000053.1, read on the forward strand.
AAAGGAAGCGATTGCGCGTCGGCGCGTCGGCCTCGCCGTTCATTTCCTGGAGCGTTTCGACATAGCCGAGGATCGCGGCGAGCGGCGTGCGCAGTTCGTGGCTGGCGTTGGCCACAAAGTCGGATCGCATGCGGTCCGCGGCATCGATCGCCGACCGGTCGGACAGGAAGATGATATATTCGCTGCCCGACAGGGCGGCGATGCGCATCGTCCAGCGCTGGCCGGGGCGCGGAAAATCGATCAGATTGACCGTTTCGAGCCGTTCTTGTCCGTCGATCCGCGACAGCCAGTCGGTCGCCGCAGGATGGCGGATCGCGGTGCGGACGTCGGCGCCAACGATATGCCGGCCAAGCAGCCGGATCGCGGCGTCGTTGGCGATGGTGACGATATTGTCGGCGGTGCCGATCAAGGGTTCCTTTTCCTGATCGACCCAATGGGCAAAATCGGGATGCCGGAGCAAGGAGACGGGCAGGGCGGCCGCGGGCTCGGCTCCGGCGCCCCGCGTGTCGGGCAAGGCGACGGGAAGCGCGCCGTAAACGGTGGCGGCGGCGAGGAAGCCCGCGAGCACCATGATGGCGATCGACAGCGGATCGCCCCCGGCCAGCGTGGCGAAAATCGCCGCGATGGCGACCAGCGTCAAAGCGATGACCAGGCTGGAAAGGCGATCGAACATCGCCGCTGCGCCTCGCACGAAGAGGTGATGATGCGCAAGGATGTTTACGGCAATTAACGCCCGGACCGTGAATGTCCCAAAGCGGGAAGGGCAAGGCGGCGACCCGTCTTTTGCTTTTCCTTGGCGCTTCATTGGGTTATGCGCGCGATATGGAAAACAGCGACATTCCCGCCGAAAACTCCGTGGAAACGGAGGAAACCATCCCGTCGCGGCGCAAGATGCTGGCGCTTGGCGCCGTCGGCGTGTCCGCCGCGCTGACGATCCGCCCCGCGTTTGCGCAGACCGCGGTGTCAGTGATGAATTGCCAGATTCCCGTCCCCGGGCCGACGGCCGCCGGCAAATATATCGATACCGCAGGCAAGCTGGTCCCGCCGGGCACCAAGGGCGCATTTCCGGGCTCGGTCCGCCCGTTCACGGGCGAAGAAGTGAAGCGGGCGTTTCGTGGGCAGACGCTGCCCGGCACCACCTACAATCAATCGCAGGCGTATCTTCAATATATCCGGCGCTTGCAGGCGGGGCAGAGCGGCTTTACCTGTTTCGCATCGATCACGATGACGCGCTGATTTTCGCTCCTTTGAGGCGATGTCGGTTCAGCCGCATCGTCAGCCAAAGGAGTTCCCGTGAAACTAGCTTCGCTCAAACAGGGCCGCGACGGACGCTTGGTCGTCGTTTCGGACGACCTTGCCTGGTACGCCGACGCCAGCCAGATCGTCCCGACGATGCAGGCGGCGCTCGACAATTGGGCCTATGCCGCGCCCCGCCTCGCGGCGCTGGCCGAGGATCTCAACCATGACGCGATCCCGAAGGAGCGTTTTCATGAGCATGATGCGGCGTCGCCGTTGCCGCGCGCCTATCAGTGGGCCGACGGCAGCGCGTATGTGAACCATGTCGCGCTGGTGCGGCAGGCGCGGGGTGCCGACATGCCCGACAGCTTCTGGCACGATCCGCTGATGTACCAAGGGGGCAGCGACGCCTTCCTGGGGCCGCGCGATCCGATCCCGCTCGGCGATCCCGCCTGGGGCTGCGATATGGAGGCCGAAGTGGTCGTCGTGACGGGCGACGTGCCCAAGGGTATCGATGCCGCCGCAGCGCGCGAAACGATCCTGCTCGTCGGCCTGACCAACGATGTGTCGCTGCGCGGCCTGATCCCGGCGGAACTCGCCAAAGGCTTCGGCTTTTTCCAGTCGAAACCGTCGAGCGCGATGTCGCCCGTGTTCGTGACGCCCGATGCGCTCGGCGATCGCTGGAAGGACGGCAAGTTGCACGGCACATTGTCCGTCGATCTGAACGACCAGCCGCTGGGGCGTGCCGACGCCGGCGTTGACATGACGTTCGATTTCGGCGCGCTGATCGCCCATGCGGCAAAGACGCGCGACCTGGGCGCCGGCACGATCATCGGGTCGGGCACGGTGTCGAACCGCGATGCCGATGGCGGGCCGGGCAGGCCGATCACCGCCGGCGGTCTTGGCTATAGCTGCCTCGCCGAAGTGCGCACGGTCGAAACGATCCAGCAGGGCGAGCCGAGGACGCCGTTCATGCAAAAGGGCGACACGGTTCGTATCTGGATGGACGACGAGCGGCATCACAGCATCTTCGGCGCGATCGAACAGAGCGTAGGCTGACAGCAAGAGAGGGCGGAATTGCTTCCGCCCTCTCTTGCTTTCGTGCCGGTTTTGCCGGGCTATTTGGCGCCCAGGCTGCCGCCCGACATGGCGTCGCTCAGCGAGCAGGCCGCTGGGCCAAGAATGACGATGAACAGCACCGGCAGAATGAACAGAATGAGCGGCACCGTCATGATCGCGGGCAGGCGCGCGGCTTTTTCCTCCGCGCGCATCATGCGCTCGTTGCGGAATTCGGCGGACAGAACACGGAGCGCGCTGGCGAGCGGGGTGCCGTATTTTTCGGTCTGGATCATGGTCGTGACCACGCCCTTCACCGATTCCAGATTCACACGATAGGCGAAGTTTTCGAACGCCTGACGGCGTTCGGTCAGAAAGCCGAGCTCGATCGACGTCAGCGCGAATTCTTCGCCGAGTTCGGGATAAGCCCGGCCCAATTCCTTAGAGACGCGCGAAAAGGCGGAGTCGACCGTCAAACCGGCTTCAGCGCAGATCACGAGCAGATCGAGCGCGTCGGGCAGACCTTTGCGGATCGCGTCGGTACGCTTCTGCCGCATGTTGTCCACAAAGAGATCGGGCGCCTTATAGCCGAGCAGCAACGCGCCCATCGTGTAGGCCGAGCGCTTGAAGGAGGTCAGGTCGGGCCACATGTCGACCCAATAGATCAGGAAAAGGGCAAGGCCGCCGAACAGGATCGGCAGAACCATGCGGCCGAAAATGACCGCCACGGCCAGATCCTTCGACCGGATGCCGGCCTGCGCCAGCTTTTGCTGAACCTCCTTGATCTGTCCTTCCTGCAGCACCTGAAGCCGGCCGAGGAAGGTCCGCATCCTGTCGGCGGTCTGGTTCTTGCGGACCAGCCGGGCGCGGCGTTTCGCGGTCGACGCCGTGATGCCCGCCTTCAACTGCTCGCGGCGATCGTTCAGCGCCTTGACGCGCTTGGTCATCGGATTGCGAACGGTCAGCGCGCTGTAGATGGCGAGCAGCACGGCGAACACGCCGACCGCCGCCAACAGGGTGCCTACCCATACGACGTCGATGCCGAGTATCTTCGGGCCACTTTGGGCGCCGGTAAAGGCCGAAGAGAGAAGGAGGCTGCTGTTCACTGGTTCCGCCCCTTCAGATTTCGAAGCTGATCATTTTGGCCATGATGCCGGCGCCGATACTCATCCAGACAAGGCCCCCCAGCCCCGCGATGATGAGCCGCTCTTCATAGAAGAAACCTTCCAGATAGCTGGGGTTCACCGACCAGACGACGCCGAACACAAAGAAGGGCAAGGCGCCGACGATATAGGCAGAAGCTTTCGCCTCGGACGACATCGCGCGGATTTTGAGCTTCATTTGCGCGCGCTTGCGCAGAACGTCCGACAGATTGGCAAGCGTTTCCGCCAGGTTGCCGCCCGTTTCGCGCTGGATCTGGATCGTGATGCAAAAGAACTGGAATTCGGGCGTGCCGAGCATGTCGGCAGTTTCCTGCAGCGCGGCTTCCATCGTGTTGCCGATGCGGATGCGTTCGATGACGCCCTTGAATTCCTCGCCGACCGGTCCCGGCAACTCCTGGCTCACGATCTGGAATGTTTCGGTCACCGGAAGGCCCGATTTCAGGCCGCGAACGAGCAGATCGATCGCGTCGGGAAAGCGGGCGTTGAATGCCGTGACACGCCTTTTGATCGTCATGCCGACGACCAGATATGGCAAGCCAAGCCCAAGGAGCAATCCGACCAAGCCGGCCATCAGAAATGGCGCGCGCAGGATGAGCATGCCGCCGGTCGCGACGACGAACACAATCATCGACGCGAACATATATTGCGTAAGTGTCCAGTTCTTGCCGGTCCGGCGGATGCGTTTTTGCAACTCGTCCCGGCGCGGCAGCAAAGCAGTCAGCGACGAGTCCTTGCGGCCCGACTGGATCGTCTTGCGCATCTGCGCCGCCACCACCGCTTCGGTCGAGGCCGCGTGGCGGTCTTTGACCATCGCCAACCGCCGCGTCTTTGCCTTGGCAGCCGACGGCCCGCCAAGCAGGATCACGAGGATGGCAAAGGCCAGGAAGGCCCCCGCGATGATAAGGATGACTGGCAGATTCATGGTCAGCTGATGTCCGCTTCTATCGCTCGAGGTGGTGACGGCCCGTCAGGCGCGCCGTCACGCCGCCTGTTTCACGCCCTTTTTCGTCAGACCGAGCTTGCCGAGCAGCGAGCCGCCCGATTTGCTCTTTGCGGCGACAATCTGCGCTTCCTCGGCTTCGACGTCGGCGCCGTCGAGGATGAGGCGCATCAGGTTGCTCCACACCTGCGCCGACTTGGTGCCCTTGCAGGTTTCCGCATAGGATTTGCCGAGCTTTGCCGATTGGGCAACGAGCTTCGGGTCGAACGGGATGACGACGTCGATCGGTCGTTCGATCGACGATTCGAATTCCTTGCGCGACAGCTCGCCGATGGCGTTCTGGAACTTGTTCGCGACGAGCACGACGCGCGCGCCCGGGATATTCTGTTTGAACCAGGACAGAAGGCGGATCGTGTCGCGCGCCGCGGCGAGCGTAACATCGCTGACGAGCAGGATCGTACCGGCTTCCGACACGAGGTGCGGGAAGGGGATCAACACTTGGCGCGGGATGTCGACGATTGTCATCTCGAAAGCGGAGCGCAGCTCTTCTTCGAGCTGGAAAAAGGCCGACCCGTCGGTCATCACCGGCTGATGGATCGGCGCTTCGGCCGACAGCAGGCTCAGCTTGTCCGACGCGCGTACCATGGCGCGCTCAATGAACAGCCCGTCGATACGGCTGGGGTTGTCGATCGCGTCGATCAGGCCGCGGCCCGGTTCGAGGTCGAGCGTCAGCGCACCCGTGCCGAAATGGACGTCGAGATCGAGCAGTGCCGTCTGACGGCCCGCCTGTTCGCTGATCGCCCAGGCGAGCGAGGTCGCGACCAGCGACGCACCGACACCGCCGCGCACACCGACGACGCCCATCATGTGGTGCGGCTTGTCGTCGTGCATATCGGCATGTTTCGGGGCCGACAGCATGGCTTGCGCCATGGTGAGCGATTCGCGGACCTGTTCGAGCGACAGCGGTTTCAGCAGATAATCCTGGATGCCGCTGGACAGCAGATCGCGGTACAGGCGAACGTCGTTCACCTGGCCGGCGGCGATCACCACCGTACCGGGTTCGCAGACTTCGGCGAGCGCGTTGATATCGTTGATCGGATCGCCCGATTCCGACATGTCGACGAACAGGATGTTCGGGCTGGCGGAGACCGAAAGCGACTGCACCGCATTGCGCAGGCCACCCTTGTTGCATTTTTCGATCGGCCAGCCCATGTCGTTGGCCGCGGCGCGGATCAGCTCCAGCGTATCGTCGTCGCAGACGAAGGCATTGAATGGATCACGCACGCCTGCTGATTTGAAAGGAGCGTTCACTTGCCGCCTCCGCTGGTAGGTGCCTTGGTCAATTCGCCTGCACCGGTTTGGGGTTTGGTACGATAGGTCTGGATCGCGCGCGTCGCCGCCGTCGGATCGCTGCCCGTGTTGCTGGCGCCTTTGATCAGATCGTTCGGATCGGCGACCATCGAGGCGAGATTGCTGTTCGTCGCGCAGCCATAGTTGGACGATGTCGCGTTGGTCGGATTAATCGACGACTTGCTGTCCCAGTTGGGGCAGCCGGGCACCGAGGCCGAAGCGCGCGTGACGATAACGCGCACATGCCCCTCGGGCACCGCGCCCGTTGTCACCGGAACATCGTTGCTGAGCAGCAAACCGCGGCGTTCGACCATCGAACGGACGGTCGCCTGCGCCGAACTCGCACCATAAGGCGACGAGTCCTCGATCGCGACGCGATCGCCGTAACGGACGCCCATCGCGTCGAGCCAGCCTTGCAGGCGGCCTTGTTCGCTGGGGGGCAGTTCGCCGTTCGCCGCCGCGACATCGAATTGATAGATGGCGTTGCGCACGACGGGCTGGTGCACCGATTCCAAGCTGTGGTTGCTATGCGCGGCGCCTGTGCAGCCGGCGAGCGTCGTCGCCAGAGTCAGGACCGTCCAAGTTGCGATTTTCTTCATCACTTTGCTCCTGAAATCCAGCGCGTCATTTGATGCCGAAGCCGGGCGACGCATCGCCCGTGCCCCGCGGACGGTCGGCGTCGCCGACACTGGTGTCGAGCCGCGGTTTGGGACGATCGCCGCCGGTCACGCCATTGCTCGTCTGATTGAGCAACAACCGCTGCAAGTCGTTCGGATCCTGATAGGCATCGGTCGGGAGCTTGATGTCGTTCGCCGACACCGGCTGGACCAGATAGGGCGTCACGACGATAACCAGTTCGGTTTCACCGCGGCGGAAGCTGTCCGATTTGAACAACATGCCGAGCACGGGCACATCGCCGAGACCCGGAATCTTGTCGATCGCCCCGATCGAACGATTGTTCATTAGACCCGCGATCATGAAGCTTTCGCCCGAACCGAGCTCGACCGTCGTTTCGGCGCGGCGAATCGTCAGCGCCGGAACCTGAAAGCCTTGCATCTCGATCGCGCCTTCGGTCGACAGTTCCGACACTTCGGGGCGAACGCGCAGGCTGATCCGGCCGTTGGACAACACCGTTGGCGTATAGGCCAGGCTGACGCCATATTTCCGATACTCGATTGTCGTACCGGCAAAGTTGCCGGGGATCGGGATCGGGAATTCGCCACCGGCGAGGAAATCAGCGGTTTCGCCCGAGATCGCGGTCAGGTTGGGCTGCGCCAGTGTCGCGACCATGCCCGACCGTTCGCCGATATCGAGCGAAGCGAGCAGGTCGAGGCCGAACAGGCGACCGGCGCCCGCAATGCTCCGCGTACCCGGCGGCGTGGTGATCTGATACGAGGTGCCGAGGAACGGAGAATTGATCGGCTGGCCTGTCACAGGATCGTACGGACGCGGCACCGGGCTACCGGGGAACACCGCGGTCGGCGCAGGGATAGAGGTAATCGTGCCGGGATTCCGGCCGCCGAAGACGCCGGCCAGGAAACCGCCTGTCGTGTCGCGCGTCAGTACGTTGCCGCTGATTTCCTTGACCAGCGAACGGTTCACTTCAGCGATGCGAACCTGCAGATTGACCTGCAGCGGCGTGGCCGTGCGCAGGCGCGACAGCACCTTTGTGTCCTCGCCGACAAATGCCTGCACCAGCCGTTCGGCTTCGGCAGCATCGTCCGGGGACTGGACCGTCCCGGTGAGCAGCACAAAGCCGTTCATCGGGTTGGCCGAGATGCTGGCTTCCGGCATTGCGAGCGACAACATCTGGTCGATCGTCTCGATATTGTTGCCGACGCGGGCGACGGTCGAGAAGACGACACGGCCGCTGGCGTCGGTGGCATAGATGCTGGTTTCGCCCGGCTTCTTGCCAAAGATATAGAGCTGGCGGCCCGAACGCACCTGGACGTCGGCGACCTCGTCATTGGCGACAAAGACGTCGGACATCGAGGCTGGAAGGCTGACCAGGCGGCCGCGGCCCACCGACAGCTCGATGCTGCTGCTGGCATTCTGGACGGCCTGGGCGATGGCGGGCGCCGAAGGTGCCGCTGCCAGCGTGGCTGCCACCAGGCCGATGGCCAAGGTGCGTGCCAGAGCCGCCGCCTTGAATTTGGCTGTGCTGTTCATCTTACTTACCCCCAACCGGAACTTCGGTCATCTTGTCGCCGCGGGTCACGCGCACGACCGGGCCGGTCGGAACGGACACCGAGCGCCCCCCATAAGACGGCGTCGAGCCGCTGTTATTCGCTGCTGCGGCCTGCGGCGCCCGCGGGGCCGTCACGCGGCCGCGCACCGGGATCCAGAAGCGCGATACGTCGCCGCCGGTGGTCGCCGACGAGCGGCTGGCGGTCGGACGCGCGGCGGCTTCGGCCAGCATCTTCTTTTCCGCACTCGCCCCGCCCGTGGCCGGGACATTGACCTCACCCGATGCGATCGCGGCATCGAGTTCACCGGCGCTTTCGGCCAGCGGACGCAGTGCGAGCGACAATTTGCCCATGTCCTGCGCGACGGCGATCTTCTCGGCGATTTCCGGCGTGGTTTCGAGCGTTACCGAGCCGAAGGTGCGAACCGGGGTCTTCCCCGTCTCATCCTCGGCATCGTAGCGCTGATCGGTTGCCAGAATGCGGACGTTGCGAACGATCGTCTCGGCGGTGAACAATTCCTTGTCGGGATAGCTCGAGTTTTCCGTATCGATCGAGATGCGCTGCGCGAGCACTACATCGACGCGGTCGCCCGGAAAGACGAAACCTGCGACGCCCTGTTCCTGGCTGACCTTGACCGTGACGGCACGCATGCCCGGCCCAAGCGCCGCAGCGAGGAAGCCGCGATCGTCGGGATGGACCAGCGCGCCCTGTGTCAGGGGCTGGCCCGCCGTGATCGGATAGCGAACGACGGTCCCGACCAACGTGTTCACGTCGGTCTTGTCCTTCATGAAATAGGCTTTTTCGACCAGTTCCTTTGGCCAGGGCTGGAAACGGAAGCTGTCCGGGCCGACAATCGTGCCCACGGGCAGCTGCCGCGTGGCCACAAGAATCATCGGACCGGTAATGTCCGGTGCCGCGGCTGCACGAGCTTGCGGAGCAGCTGCTCCGCGCATGATCTGGTTGACCCCGAACGCTGCGCCGATGGCAATCACCAGCGCGCCGACGATCAGCATAATCTTTCGCGTATCCATGACGATTTGTCGCCCTCCTGCACCCACCAGAGACGGTCGTGCTTTTCCCTCAGGTCATCGGATAACCTGAAACTGGTTAAGATATTGTTGGTGAAGCGCCCAAAGGCCCGCAGCGGCGATGGCTACCCCATAGGGCACCTCGACCGGCTTGTCCGAAGGGCGCAATTTCATATAGATAAGCATCGCGGCCGACAGGATGCCGCCACCGACGGCCATGACCGTGAGTGTCGGCATGAACAGCGGAGGCGGGATCCAGAGCATCACGGCGCCGATCATTTTGACATCACCCCCGCCCATCGCGCCGATCGCGAACAGGCCGGCAAAGACGAGAAAGACCGCAAAGGCGGCCCCGAACTGCAGCGGCACATCGGGCCAGAGCGCGAGGCCGCTCGCAATCCAGAAGGGGATCGCGAGCAGTGCCATCGCGCCGTTGAGCTCGTTGGAAATGGTGCGCGACCGGACGTCGCTGATCGCCGCGGCAATCATCAGCAGGCCGAGTATAGCCATCAGGCCGAGCGAGATTGTGCCGCTTTCCATCGGCTTTCTCCTACGCAATATGGCTTACCAAAGAGTAACCATGTCGGCGGGGACGCGCGGCTTGCATTCCGCGGGCCAGCCGATATGCGGCGGGCATGACCGACGCGCCGCCTTCCGCCACCGATGTGCTGATTGTCGGCGCCGGGATCGCCGGTGCAAGCCTCGCGGCGGCACTGGCCCCCTGGCGCCGCGTCCTGCTGGCCGAGGCCGAGGATGCCCCTGGCTATCACGCGACGGGCCGGTCAGCCGCCTTCTGGCACGAAAGCTATGGCGGGGTCGGGGTGCAACCCCTGACCCACGCATCGCTGGAGGCGTTGAACAGCCCGCCGCCCGAATTCTCGGATCATGGCTTCCTGTCGCCGCGTGGGGCATTGACGCTGGGCCAACGGTCCGAGGCCGCGGCGGTCGACGCCTTCGCGGCCGAATTCACGGCGCAGGGTGTCGATGTCGCAAGAATGTCGGGCGAGGCGGTTTCGCGCATGGTTCCGGGCCTTCGCCCCGAATGGAGCGAAGCCGCCTATGAAGCGGCGTGCCGCGACATCGATGTCGGCGGCCTGCATGCGGCCTATCTTCGCGCCGCAAAGCGCGCCGGCGCAACATTGGTCACGCGTGCGCCGCTGCGGCGCGCGCGCCGTGTCGGCGACGGCTGGGATGTGGAACTGGGCGGCGGGCGGGTCCGCGCCGCGTTGATCGTCAATGCCGCCGGGGCATGGGCGGACGAGGTCGCGGCCGCGTGCGGGATCGCGCCAGTCGGCATCCAGCCCTATCGCCGCACGGTGATGCAGGTCCGGCTGGGTGTTCCAGTTCCCGCCGACCTGCCGCTCGTTATCCACGTCGGCGGCGAATTCTATTTCAAGGGGCAAAGCGAGGGGCGTGTCTGGCTGACCCCGCATGACGAGACGCCGACCGCGCCCCACGACGCCGCACCGGAGGAACTCGACGTTGCGCTCGCGATCGACCGGATGCAGTCGGTGGTCGACTGGCCCGTCGTTGCGGTTGAGCGCAAATGGGCGGGGCTGCGCAGCTTCGCGCCCGATCGCATCCCGGTTTTTGGCGCCGATCGGCATGATAGCGCCTTCATCTGGTGCGCGGGGCAGGGCGGATTCGGCATCCAGACATCGCCGGCGATCGCCGCCTTGCTCGCGGCCGAGCTTGGCGCCCCACCGCCCCGCGGCGCCATCGGCCGCGTCGATCCGACGCCCTTCGCACCATCGCGCTTCGTCTGAACTATCTGGCGGCTTGCACGGCGAAACAACTGGATTAACATAGGTTTGGCTGTGCCACCCCCGGTACAGCCCGACCTGTGGAGGATGGCATGGCCCATTATTTCGAGATCAAGAAGAACAAGGCCGGCGAATTTGTCGCCTATTTCAAATATAATAGCGAACCCATCTTCTGGACCGAGGGCTATAGCAGTAAGGCTTCCGCGAAAAATGCGATCGAATCGATCCTGAAGAACGGACCCACCGCAGAAGTACGCGAAACGGAATAGTTTTAGCGCGCGGGTGCCCTGCGCGCCCGCGCGACTTCGAGGGCGGCGTCGCTCGCCAGCTGGTCGGCCAGTTCATTGTCGCCGTGGCCCGCATGGCCCTTGACCCAGATCCATTCGACCTTGTGCCGCGCGTTTTCCTTGACGAGGCGCTGCCACAGGTCGGCATTGGCAACCGGCTTTTTTGCCGCAGTTTTCCAGCCGTTCTTTTGCCAGCCGAAAATCCATTTGGTGATGCCGTCGCGGACATAGACGCTGTCGGTTGACAGCTCGACGTTGCAACTGCGCTTGAGCGCGGCGAGCGCCTCGATCGCGGCCATCAGCTCCATGCGGTTGTTCGTCGTGTCGGGCTCGCCGCCCGACAGCTTTTTCACGACGTCGCCCCAGCGCAGCACGGCGCCCCAGCCACCGGGGCCGGGGTTGCCCTTGCACGCGCCGTCGGTGGCGACGATCACGGTCTTGCCGGTGTTTTCGTTCATCCGACGGCGAACAGGCTGGCGGCGTCGGAGGCGCTATAGCGCTGCAAGCGGGCAAGGAACGGCGAAGGGTCCTTGCGCGTGACGAGCGCGTCGGCGGGCGTGTGCACCCAGTCGTGCGCGCGCGTCAAAAGAAAGCGCAGCGCCGCGCCGCGCGCCAGCAGCGGCAACGCGGCGACTTCTGAGTCCGACAATGTGATCTCGCGTGCATAGCCGCGCATCAGAGCTGCGGCGCGCGCAGGGTCGCAATGTTTCCCGTCGGACGAAAAAGCCCAGGACGCGTGTGTGATGACGAGATCGTAAGCGCGAAAATCGCTCGCGGCGAAATAGAAGTCGATCAGGCCGGTAACCCGGTCGCCGAGCATCAGCACATTGTCCGGAAACAGGTCGGCGTGGATGACATGCGCGGGCAGGTCGCTCGGCCAATGGGCGTCAAGATACGCCAGTTCGTCATCGACGATCGACTGAAGCCCCGGCAAAACCACATCGAGGTTGCCGGTCGCTTCGGCAACGCCGTGCCAGTGATCATGACCCATGCTGTTCGCTCGCGCGCCTGCATAGCCTTCGAGGGCGCGGTGCATCGCGCCGAGCGCGGCGCCCGCCGCTTCGCATTGGGCCGGGGTCGGCTGGGTCAGCGAAATGCCGGGCAGGAACTGGATGACGCACGCCGCGCGGCCCGAGACCTGCTGGATGGCAACGCCGCTTCGATCGCGGATCATCGCCGGGACCGGGCAGTTCTGACTGGCGAGATGGTTCAGCAGGTCGACAAAGAAGGGCAGATCGCCCTCGCTGACTCGCTTTTCATAGAGCGTCAGGATGAAGCGTCCGCCCGTCGTTTCGAGCAGGAAGTTGCTGTTCTCGACGCCCTCGGCAATGCCCTTGCACGACACGACGGTGCCAATGTCGTAACGGGCGACGAGTGCGGCAAGGTCGTCGGGCTCGACGTGCGTATAGACTGCCATCAGGCTGCTTCGAGCCCGCGCGGCAGTTTGAAGACCATATTCTCTTCGGCGGTGACGACGACATCCTCAACGATGGGACGAACCGCGGCGACGGCGTCGATCACCTCGCGGACCAGCGTTTCCGGCGCGCTCGCGCCCGCCGTGATGCCCAGCGTGCGGATGTCCTCCAGCCACGCCGGATCGACGTCGGTTCCACGCTGGACAAGATGCGCAGGGGTGCCCAGCCGTTCGGCGACCTCGACAAGGCGCAGGCTGTTCGAGCTGTTGGGGGCGCCGATCACGATCATGCGATCGCATTCGCCCGCGATCGCTTTCACCGCGTCCTGGCGGTTCGACGTGGCATAGCAAATATCCTCGCCGCGCGGGCCCGTGATGGCGGGAAAACGATGCTGCAGCGCCGCGATGATGTCGCGCGTATCGTCGACCGACAGTGTCGTCTGTGTCAGGAATGACAGCATATCGGGATCGGGCGGCGACAGTGCTGCGACGTCGTCTACCGATTCGACCAGTGTCATCGCGCCCTCGGGCAATTGACCCAGCGTCCCGATGACCTCGGGATGGCCGGCATGGCCGACAAAAACGATATGACGTCCCGTCTCGTGCGCGCGCTCGGCCTGGCGATGCACTTTCGACACCAGCGGGCAGGTCGCGTCGATATAGTCGAGCCCGCGCATTTCGGCTTTCGCCGGCACCGCCTTGGGCACACCGTGCGCGCTGAACACTACGGGCACGCCATCGGGAACCTGGTCGAGCGATTCGACGAAAATCGCGCCCATGGCCTTCAGAGAGTCGACGACATAGCGGTTGTGGACGATTTCATGCCGGACATAGACCGGCGCGCCATATTTCTGCAGCGCCAGTTCGACGATACGGATCGCGCGATCGACTCCGGCACAGAAACCACGCGGTGCCGCGATCAAAACCTTGAGTTCTGCCGCTTCGCTGCCTTCAGCTTGCGTCGTCGGATGGGGAGCGTTCATGATGCGCGCGCTCTAGCGCAGCAAGCCATACGGGGTAAAGCCGCTTCGTCCCCGGTCCCATTGTTCTTCTCTTTGTTGCGCCGCGTTCATCGCACCGATAAGAAGCGGCGCGCATGAAGCGGGATCAACTGTCCCGACGCCTGTCAAAGCGCCTGTTTGGAAAGCCCGTTTATCATGATGTCCATTTCGTTTCCGTCCCGTAAGTTCCTGACCGTGCTGTGTAGCACAGCGGCCATGGCGACGGTGGCGGGCTGCGCGAAGGACAATGAAATCGACCTCGCCGGCGGCGTCGGCATCACCTCGACACGCAGCGCATGTCCCGCGGTCGCGGTGCCGCTGCATACCGGCGACATCACGCTGTTCGACCCCGCGACGAGCCGCGATGCGCGCGCCGTCGATGTCGTCGCGGCGATCACCAATGTGACGCCGCAGTGCAACGACGCCGCGGAAAAGGTTTACCAGCTCGCGAGCTTCGACGTGGTCGCGACGCGCCGCGACGCCGGGCCCGCGCGCACCGTGACCTTGCCCTATTACGCCACCGTGCTGCAGGGCGGGACCGCGGTTGTCGCGAAGCGGCTGGGCAATGTCGCCGTGACCTTTGCCGAGGGGCAGGTGCGCGGCACCGGTCGTGCGCAGGCTTCGGCCTATGTCGATCGCGCCGCGGCGACGCTCCCCGCCGACATTCAGGAGCGCATCACGCGCAAGCGCAAGGCGGGCGATCAGGACGCCGCGGTCGATCCGCTGAGCCTTCCCGAAGTGCGCGCCGCGGTCCAGCGCTCGAGCTTCGAGCTGCTCGTCGGCTTCCAGCTGACGCAGGAACAACTCGAATATAACGTCCGACGATAGGACCGCGGCGGCGCTGCGGCGCCGTTCGCATCTTCACGCCCCGCGCGCCGATCGGCGCCGCGGGGCTTTTCGCGCCCGCCAAGCTGCGATAGGGCGCGCAAGACTTTCCTGATCGAAGATAGGCCAGCCCCGTGACCCTGTTCAGCCGCTTTTCCGACCATATCGGCGCCGCGCTCGATGCGCTTGCCGCCCGCGATGCCCTGCCGGGCGGCCTCGACCGCGGCGCGATCAGCGTCGAGCCGCCGCGCGATCCCGCGCATGGCGACGTCGCGACCAACGCCGCGATGGTGCTGGCGAAGCCCGCGGACATGAACCCGCGCGCACTCGCCGATCTGCTCGTGGCAGAACTTGGTGGGCTCGACGAAGTGACCGAGGCGAGCGTCGCTGGCCCGGGCTTCATCAACCTGCGCCTCGTCGATGACAGCTGGCGCGACGAGCTCGCACAGATCTTCAGCGAGGGCGGCGACTATGGCCGTTCGAGGATGGGGCAGGGGCGGCGCGTCAACGTCGAATATGTCTCGGCGAACCCGACCGGCCCGATGCACGTCGGCCATTGCCGCGGCGCGGTCGTCGGCGATGCGCTCGCGGCGCTGCTCGAATTTGCGGGACACGAGGTGATCCGCGAATATTATGTCAACGACGCCGGCGCGCAGGTCGATGTGCTCGCCCGCTCGGTGCATATGCGGTATCGCGAAGCGCTCGGCGAGGACATCGGCGCGATCCCCGAGGGGCTGTATCCCGGCGACTATTTGATGCCCGTCGCCGATAAGCTCGCCGTCGAATATGGCGACCGCTTCGTCAGCGCCCCCGAAAGCGCGTGGCTCGGCCTGTTCCGCGCCGAAGCGGTCAGCGCGATGATGGACATGATCCGTGCCGACCTTGCCAAGCTCGGCATCCACCACGACCTCTTCTCGTCGGAAGCCGAATTGCAGGCCGAGGGCAAACCCGCCGCCGCCGAAAAATGGCTGCGCGACCATGATCTCGTCTACGACGGCCAGCTCGAGGCGCCCAAGGGCGAGACCCCCGAGGATTGGGAGCCCGTCGAATTGCCGCTGTTCCGCTCGACGCAGTTCGGTGACGATCAGGACCGCCCGATCAAGAAATCGGACGGCAGTTGGACCTATTTCGGTGCTGATCTCGCCTATCATTTCCAGAAGAGCCAGAATGTCGACGAACTGATCGACATCTGGGGTGCCGACCATGCCGGGACGGTCAAGCGGATCAAGGCCGCGGTTGCGGCGCTGACCGGCGGCAAGACGCGTTTCGACGTCAAACTGGTACAGATGGTTCGGCTGCTCAAGAATGGCGAGCCGTTCAAAATGTCGAAGCGCGCGGGCAATTTCGTGACGCTCGCCGATGTCGTCGACGAGGTCGGCAAGGATGCGGTGCGCTTCACGATGCTCACGCGCAAGGCCGACGCGCAAATGGATTTCGACTTCGCCAAGGTCGTCGAGGCGTCGCGCGACAACCCCGTCTGGTATCTGCAATATGCCAATGCCCGTATCGCGCGGCTGCGCAAAAAGGCCGCCGATGCGGGGATCGTGCTGCCTGCGCCCGCTCCCGCGCGCCTCAATGCGCATGAGCTGGGGCTGGTAAAACTGCTCGCGCAATTCCCGCGTATCGTCGAAGCCGCCGCCTCGGCGCGCGAACCGCACCGGATCGCCTTTTACCTCGCCGACGTCGCCGCGGCGTTCCACGCCTGGTACAATCTCGGCAACGACGACCCTGGCTTGCGCATCGTTCTCGACAATGACCCCGAATTGACCGCGACGCGCCTTTATTTGGCCGACGGAATCGGGCAGGTTATCCGTAACGGGCTGTCCCTGATGGGGGTTGAGGCGATCGAGGAGATGGTTTGATGGCCGGCGACAAGAATGCAGAGCAGGGGGATGCAGGTCTAGGTCTCGAGGACGAGGATCGTCTGCCCTGGCTCGAAGCGGCCGACGGGTTCGAGGAAGATGGCGAGGTTTCGCCGGCACGCCTGCTCGTGATGGTGCTTGGTGGGCTCTTGCTGATCGGGGTGGTTCTCGGCGGTCTGTGGTGGGTTCAGAATGGCGGCACGCGCAGCGACGGCGAACTAATCGCGGCGCAGGAGGGCGACTATAAGGTCGCGCCCAAGAATGACGGCGCCAAGGCGTTCGAGGGGGAGGGCGATGCCAGCTTCTCTGCCAGCGAAGGCGCCGAACCGGCGGGCAAGGTCGATCCGACGCGTATGCCCGAAGAGCCCGCGGTGACGCCCGAGGAACGCGAAGCCGCGGTAAAAAAGGCTGCAGCGGACAAGGCCGCTGCATCAAAAGCCGCTGCCACCAAGACGGCGCCGGCGGACAAGGTGAAGCCCGCTGCGGCTCCGGTGAAGACCGCCGACGCTCCCAAGGTCGCTCCGGCATCGGGGTCGGCGATGATCCAGCTCGGCGCGTTCAGCAGCGACGCCGCCGCGGCGAAGGCATGGACGAACCTGTCGAAGCGCTTCGCCTATCTCGCCGAACTCAACAAATCGGTTTCGCCCGCGAAAATTGGCGACGGCACCGTCTATCGGCTGCGCGTCTCGGCAGGGACAGCCGCCAATGCCAAGGATTTGTGCGGAAAATTGCGCGTTGCCGGTGAAAATTGCGTCGTCGTTCGCTGATTCGGCCCGCTTGGCCGCAGACTCCGTTGGTGCAATCGTGCTGCTATGGCATGGTCTTGCCGTGGTTGCCGCCTGAGGGGGCGGCGATCGATGGAGTTTGATGCACGATGATACCGGCAATTTTCGGCCTGTCGGGCCTGACCCTCACCGACGACGAGCGCGCCTTCTTTCGCGACAGCGATCCCGCGGGCTATATCCTGTTCGGGCGCAACATCGAAAATCGTGAGCAGTTGCGGCGGCTGACCGATGAGCTGCGCGATCTCGACGGGCGCGCCAATCTGCCGATCCTGATTGATCAGGAGGGCGGGCGCGTGGCGCGCATGCGATCGCCCGAATGGCCGCTTTTCCCGAGCGGGGCGGCGTTCGATGCGCTCTATGATCGCGCGCCGGCCAGCGCGATCGAGGCGGCGCGGCTGAACGCGATGGCGCTTGCGGCCATGCTGTCCGAGGTTGGCATCACCGTCGACTGCCTGCCGCTGCTCGACGTGCGCCAGCCGGGTGCTAGCGATGTGATCGGCGACCGCGCGCTCGGCAGCGAGCCGATGCGCGTTGCCGCGCTCGGCCGCGCGATCCTGGGCGGATTGCAGGCCGGCGGCGTTGTCGGCATCGTCAAACATATCCCGGGTCACGGCCGTGCGCTGCTCGATACGCACGAAGCATTGCCGACCGTCGCCGCCCCCGACCGCGATCTTCAGACCGATCTCGCGCCCTTTGCGGCGCTGCGCGATGCGGCGATGGCGATGACCTGCCATGTCATCTTCGAAGCGTGGGACCCTGACCGGCCCGCGACGCTGTCGCCGATCGTCATCGACAGCGTCATCCGCCAGCGGATCGGCTTTCACGGCCTGCTGATGACCGACGATCTCGACATGAAGGCGTTGTCGGGCGACGTGCCTTCGCGCGCCGCCGATGCAATTGCCGCGGGTTGCGACATCGCACTCAATTGCTGGGCGAAGATGGACGATATGGTCGGCATCGCCAACGCGCTCGACTCGATCAGCACCGTGTCGCGCGCGCGGCTCGAAGGCGCAATGGACCGGATTTCGGGTGACAACGACGCGCGGGCGTTCGCGACCCTGGTCGATCAGCGCGACGCGCTGCTGGCGATGGCCTGACCGCCGATGGAGGAACTGCCGCTCGATTTCGAAATCGCCCCGGCAGCGCCCGAGCGCGACGATGCCTTGCAGCTTTCACTCGAAAGCTGGGAAGGCCCGCTCGACCTTTTGCTCACCCTCGCTCGCAGCCAGAAGGTCGATCTCAAGCAGATTTCGATTTTGGGGCTGGTCGAGCAATATCTGACCTTCATCGCCGGCGCGCGCGAACTGAAGCTCGAGGTCGCGGCCGATTATCTCGTGATGGCGGCATGGCTAGCCTATCTCAAATCGGCGCTGCTGCTTCCGAAGGATCCGCTCGAGGATCCGTCGCCCGACGAACTCGCGCTGCGCCTGCAATTGCGTTTGCAGCGGCTGGCGGCGATGCGCGAGGCCGCAGCGCGTCTGCTCGCGCGCGACCGCGTCGGCCGCGACGTCTTTCTGCGCGCGAAACCCCAGGGGCTGCGTGACATCAAGGTGCGGCGCTGGGACGCCAGCCTTTATGATCTCCTGTCGGCCTATGGGCAGGTTAAGCTGCGCTCCGAACCCGTCGTGCATATGGTGTCGCGGCGCCCGGTGATCACGCTCGACGCGGCGCTCCATCATCTGCAGCGGATGCTCGGCGTAAAGCTCGACTGGGCCGAACTGGCGGATTTCCTGCCGCCGGACTATGACGGACCGCTGCGCCGCTCGGCGATTGCGTCGAGTTTTGTCGCCGCGCTCGAACTGGCGCGGCAGGGCCGCGTCGACCTGAAACAGGATGGCGCGTTCGAACCTCTCTATCTGAAGGCATCCGGGGCATGATCGACGATCTCGAACGCGCGATAGAGGCGATGCTGTTCGCGAGCGACGCGCCGCTCGACGCGCGGCAGGTCGCGGGGCGGCTGGGCGACGAGATGACGCCGGGGGAGGTTCGCGCGATCATCCAGACGATTGCGGCACGCCATGCGGGAGGCGGAATCGAACTCGTCGAGCGCGGCGGGCATTGGCATTTCCAGACGCCTGCCGATCTCGCGCACCTGCTCCGCCGCGAACGCGACGATCCGCGCAAGCTGTCGCGCGCGGCGGCCGAAGTGCTCGCCATCGTCGCCTATCATGAGCCCGTCAGCCGCGCCGAAATCGAAGCGATCCGCGGCGTCCAGGCATCGAAGGGCACGCTCGACGTGCTGATGGAGGCCGAATGGATCGCACCTGCAGGGCGGCGTGAGGTTCCGGGGCGGCCGCTGATTTACAAGACGACCGACGCGTTCCTGCAACATTTCGGCCTCACGAGCCGCAAGGACCTGCCGGGAATCGAGGATTTGCGTGCGGCAGGACTGCTCGACCCGGTCGATCTCGCTTTCGAGGAAGCGATGGGCGAACTGGACCTAGTAAAAGACGGCGAGGAAGCTTAGATAGCGGCCTCAAGGAGAATTTGAGATGGGTAGCTTCAGCATCTGGCACTGGCTCGTGGTCGGGATTCTCGTCCTGCTGCTGTTCGGCAAGGGCCGTTTTTCGGACATGATGGGCGATGTCGCCAAGGGTATCAAAAGCTTCAAGAAGGGCATGTCGGAAGACGACGCGCCGACGACGCCCGCACCCAAGCATATCGAGGGCCAGCGCGCGCCCGATGCCACCCCGATGTCGACCCCGACCGCCGAGCACGACAAGCTCTGATCGCCGTCCGATTGCGGGGGAAGTTTTAGGTCATGTTTGACGTCGCGCCGACCGAGTTGCTGCTCGTCGTGGTGGTGGCCTTGGTGGTTATCGGCCCCAAGGATCTGCCCAAGGCGATGCGCTTTGTCGGCAAATGGATGGCGAAGGCGCGCGGCATGGCGCGCCATTTCCGCTCCGGGCTCGACACGATGATGCGCGAAGCCGAACTTGAAGAACTCGAAAAGCAGTGGCGCGAGCAGAATGACGCGATCATGCGCGAATTTCCGCGCATCGACGATGTGAACGCATCGCCCGCAACGCCTTCGGCGAATGCAGCGACGACCGAACCGACGAAGACCGAGCCCGTGACAGAGGCTGAGATCGACGAGGCCGCGGCGGCCAACCCGCCCGAAACGCACGCGATACCGCCGAAGGACGGCCCGCTGCCGTGACCGAAGAAACCACGACTGACGAGGACGGCTCAGGCGGCAAGATGCCGTTGCTCGATCATCTGATCGAACTGCGGTCGCGCCTGCTGAAATCGCTATTGGCAATTGGCGTCGCTTTTGGCGTATGCCTTTACTACGCCAAGCCGATCTTCGGGATTCTGGTCCAGCCGCTCGTTCGCGCCGGACAAGGGAAGCTGATCTATACGCAGCTGTTCGAGGCGTTTTTCGTCGAGATCAAGGTCGCCTTGTTCGCGGCCATGATGATCGCTTTTCCGGTGATCGCGAACCAGTTGTGGAAATTCGTCGCGCCTGGCCTGTTCAAGCAGGAAAAGCGCGCTCTACTGCCCTTCCTGCTCGCGACCCCGATCCTTTTCGCAACCGGTGCCAGCTTCGCCTATTTCATCACAATCCCGATCGCTCTCAAGTTTCTGCTCGGATACCAGGGCGACGTCGGCGGGATTACGCAGGAAGCGCTGCCGACTGTCGGCAATTACCTCAGCTTCACGATGCAGTTCATCATGGCGTTCGGCATCGCTTTCTTGCTGCCGATCCTACTGATGCTGATCGAGCGGTCGGGGCTGGTGACGCGTGAGCAGCTGGTTTCGGCGCGGCGCTATATGATCGTCGCGGCCTTTGCGATCGCTGCGGTGTTCACGCCGCCCGACATCCTGAGCCAACTGCTGCTCGCGGTGCCGTTGGTGTTCCTGTACGAAATGTCGCTGCTCGCGATCTGGTTCACCCAGCGCCGACGCAAAACAGGCGCCGAAGAGGCGCCTGTCGAGCCTCTCGAAGAGGCTTAGGGTAAGTTAGTCTCAGTCCCGATTAGTCGATGGCATCGCTGCCAGCTTGACCGACAGATTCGATGTCGCGACCGGCACCCTTTACCGTATTGCAGCCAGCGACCAGAAAGCTTGCCATCAGGGCGAGAAGGATTGCGCGGTAACTCGTCATATTTCTACCTCTCAGGATTTGTTGCAAAATGGCCCGGCACGCTTCGAGGGGGGGGGAGGGAATGCGGGCCGGGCCAATGTTGCTGAGCAGCGCTGCGGGGGGGCGATGACCGCTGCTCAAATGGGAAACGACCAAAGCGGCGGATAAGTTCCGAAAAAAAATTGCGGCAATGAATTTTTTTTTAGAGCTTTTTGAATCGATTGGATTTCAGGGACTTGCCCTCAAAGTGTGGTCAGCCCGCTGAGCACCGCGAGGCCCAGGAAGGCTAAAAATCCCATGGAATCGGTCGTCATCGTGACGAAAATGGAACTCGCGACCGCAGGGTCCTGATCGAGCCGGTCGAGCAGCAAGGGGATCGCCACCCCGGCGACGCCCGCGACAAATATGTTCACAACCATCGCCGCGGCGATCACCGCGCCAAGCTGCGGATTGCCGAACCACAAGGCGGTGGCGGTTCCCGCGATCAGCGCGATCGTTCCGCCGTTGAGGATCGCGATCTTCATTTCGCGCAAGATCGCGCGCCAGCTGTTCGAATCGGTGAGCTGGTTCATCGCGAGTGCGCGTACGGTTACCGCCAGCGTCTGCGTGCCTGCATTGCCGCCGACGCCCGCGACGATGGGCATCAATGCCGCCAGCGCGACCATATGTTCGATCGCACCGCCGAAAAATCCGACGATCGAAGAGGCCAATAGCGCGGTGCCAAGATTGGCGATCAGCCAGCGAACGCGCGCGCTGTACGTTTCACGGATCGGTTCGTTGATGTCGCCGTCGCCGGCGCCCGACAGGCGCAATATATCCTCGCCCGCCTCTTCCTGGATGATGTGGACGACGTCATCGACCGTGATCATGCCAACGAGCCGTCCGCCCCTATCGACGACGGCGGCGGAGATCAGCGCATATTTCTGGAAGCGCAGCGCGACCTCTTCCTGATCCATATCGATCGGGATCAACGTCTGTTCGCGCTTCATCACATCGCTGATCGCAATGTCGCGCGGCGTGCGCAAAATCCAGCTGAGCTGGCACGTGCCGACCGGGCGGTGCATCGGGTCAACGACGTAAATTTCCCAGAAGTCGCTGGTGAGGTCGGTATCTTCGCGCAGCCGATCGATGACGTCACCGACGGTCACATGCTCCGGCACCGCGACCAGATCGCGCTGCATCAGGCGACCGGCGGATTCCTCGGGGAAGGAGAGCGCATCCTCGATCGCGGCGCGATCTTCGGGTTCCATCGCCTGAAGGACGGCCTGCTGTTCGTCCTCCTCCATATCCTCGATGATCGCGACGGCGTCGTCGGTATCGAGTTCGGAGGCGAGCTCGGCCACTTGCTCCGGCGCGAGAAGGTCGATCAGTTCCTCACGAACATAATCGTTCATCTCCGCGAGCACGTCGGCGGAGAGCATTTTTCCGAGGACCGCGGCAAGCATCGGCCGCTCGTCGGCGCGCGCGAGCTCGAACAGGTCGGCGATATCGGCGGGGTGGAGGCGGCCGATCCGCTCGCGCGCCGCTTCGCCTTCGCCGGCTTCGGCAAGGTCGATGACGTCGCGAACGAATTCGGGTTTCAGCCGGTCGTCTTTGTCCAGCTCGGTTTCGGCTTCGCGGGTGACGGGCACCCGATCGCGATCGTCGGCGATCACCACGTCTTCCGGCGGCAGGGAATCTTCGCGTTTGTCCATCGCGCGGTCCTCCCTGGTCTCTTGCGGCGTCCGAGCCCTTCCCCTAGTGCTGCCGCCCGCCGATGGCAACGGCGCGAGCGCCTTTTCGCGATTTAATGCGTGGCTTTGGGCGCCGCCCCGGCTATGGGACCGCCAACATAGACCACAGGAGCTCTACCATGTCCGACACTCTCACCCTTTCGCTGTCGACCGGCGATGTTGTCATCCGCCTCCGTCCCGACCTTGCTCCGCAGCATGTCGAGCGCATCACCGCCCTTGCGAACGAAGGCTTCTACGATGACGTCGTGTTCCACCGCGTGATCCCCGGCTTCATGGCGCAGGGCGGCGACCCGACGGGCACCGGGATGGGCGGCAGCGAGCTTCCCGACCTGCCGCAGGAATTCAGCAGCGAGCCGCATGTTCGCGGCGTCTGCTCGATGGCGCGGTCGCAGAACCCGAACAGCGCCAACAGCCAGTTCTTCATCTGCTTCGACGACGCGGGCTTCCTCGACAAGCAGTACACCGTCTGGGGCGAAGTGATCGAAGGCATGGAAAATGTTGACGCGCTGCCCAAGGGCGAGCCGCCGCGCGAACCCGGCAAGATCGTCAAGGCGACAGTCAGCTGATCCGGAAAATCCCCGCTTCGGCGGGGATTTTTTTGCCTAGTCGCCGATAAAGTCGTTGAGCCGCCCGCAAGCGGCGATCCAGTCTTCCTTGAATTCCTGCACGACCTGCCCGGCGCCCATCGCCTCGTTCATCAGGCCGACGCCCTGGCCGACCCAATAGGTTGCAAGGGCCTTCGCGCCTTCGTGGCCGCCTTCGGACAATTTATCGACCTTGCGCAGCGCGGGTTCGCTGACCAGTGACTGGAGCGGCATCGGCAGCGGTTTCGGCGCGCCTTCTGCCTCCCATGCGTCGGTCCATGGCGAGCGGAGCTGGCGCGACGGTTTGCCGGTGCGGCTTTTCGAGCGCACCGTGTCGCGCGATGACGCCGCGAGCATCTTTTCCTTCACGACCGGATTGGTTTCGGCCTCGGCGGTGGTGAGCCACACCGAACCGGTCCAGGCGCCGTGTGCGCCCATCGCCATCGCCGCTGCCATCTGGCGCCCGGTGACGATGCCGCCTGCGGCGAGGATCGGCGTGTTGGCGCCGACGGATTCGACCGCCGCAGCGACTTCGGGCACGAGCACCATCGTTGCGACTTCGCCGCAATGCCCGCCAGCTTCACCGCCCGCGACGACCAAGATGTCTACGCCCGCCCGCACCTGCACGAGCGCATGGTCGCGGGTGCCGACGAGTGCGGCGACGGGGACGTTATGACGCTTACCGAGTTCGAGCATCAGCGGCGGGGGGACGCCGAGTGCGTTCGCGATCAGCTTGATCGGATGGCGAAACGCGACCTCGAGCAGCTTTGCGGCGCCGTCCTCGTGCATATTGTCGCCGAAGCTCTGGCGCGTTTCCATCGCAGCTTCGAGGCCGGCGGCGTCGACATCAAACTTGCCAAGCAGGTCTGCGGCGAACTTCAAGTGCGACGCCGGAACTTTCGCGGCGCCGGACGAGGGCGCTTCGCCCTTGCCGATAAAGCTGTTGGGAACGATCAGGTCGACGCCATAAGGGCGCCCGCCAATATGCGCGTCGATCCACGCGAGTTCTTCCTCGAGCCGCTCGGGCGGCAGCGCGGCCGCGCCAAAGACGCCCATGCCTCCGGCCTTCGACACGGCAACGACGACGTCGCGGCAATGCGAAAAGGCCAGGAGCGGGAATTCGATGCCGAGCATCGCGCAGATGGGGGATTGCATGGGGACCTCTCCGTTTGTCTATTTGCACCCATGTCAGCCCCAGTTGACGTAAACGTCAAGTTGATTTGCTGGGCAGGCCGATTATCGCAGGTTCATGACCCAATTTTCCCTGTCCGATTTCGACCTCGATGCCTTTGTTCGTGCCACGCTGGCCGAGGATTTGGGGGCGGGAGGTGATATCACCTCGATGGCGACGATTCCCGCCGACGCGCGTTTCGGCGGGGTGATGGACAGCCGCGACGCGATCACCGTCACCGGATTGCCGATCGCCGAGCGATTCTTTCGCGCACTCGAACCGGACATGGAGATCGAGATACTGGTCGAGGAGGGCGCGCAGGTCGCATCGGGAAGCGACCTGATGCGGTTCTCGGGGAACGCACGCGCGATGCTGACCGCCGAGCGATCGGCGCTGAACACGGTGCAGCACCTGTCGGGCATTGCGACGATGACGCGCCAATATGTCGACGCGCTCGCGGGAACCGGCGCGACGTTGCTCGATACGCGCAAGACGATCCCCGGCCTGCGCGTGCTGGAGAAATATGCGACGCGTATGGGCGGGGCGACCAACCACCGCATGGGTCTGTGGGACGCGGCGATGATCAAGGACAATCATGTCGCGGTCGCAGGATCGGTCGAGGAAGCGGTACGCCGCGCGGTCGCTGCCGGAATCGCCAGCATCATCGTCGAGGTCGACCGCGTCGCGCAGGTCGAACCCGCGCTGGGTGCCGGGGCGACGCACCTGCTCCTCGACAATATGGGCCTCGACGATCTGCGCGCGTCGGTCGCGATCGTCGGCGGCAAAGTGCCGACCGAAGCGTCGGGCGGGGTGCGGCTCGATACGATCCGCGCAATCGGCGAGACGGGCGTGACCTTTGTGTCGGTCGGGCGGCTGACCCAGTCGGCGCCGGCAGCGGACATCGGGCTCGATTTTGCGCTGGCCTAGTCTCGCCGTTTTCGGCCTGTTGTTCGCGCCAACGGTTGCACAGGCGCAGGCTTTGGCGTGCAGCATAACCGACCGGATTCCGGTTCCGCGCCTTGAACAGCCGAAGCGCGGCGAACCCGCGCGCAATCCGGCGATCACCGGCTATCTGCTGAGCATGAGCTGGTCGCCGCAGCATTGCGCCGATGTGCGCAATCCAAAGGACGCGCGTGACCGCTTCCAATGTTCGGGCGAAAACGGCCGCTTCGGCTGGGTGCTCCACGGATTGTGGCCCGAGACGGACAGTCCCGGTTATCCGCAATGGTGCCGCCCGGCGAAAATCGTGCCGCAGCCGGTGCTGAAAAAGCATATGTGCATGACCCCGTCGGCGCAGCTGCTCCAGCACGAATGGGCGAAGCACGGCACCTGCATGAGCCCGAACCCCGCGGCCTATTTTCGCTCGGCCGAAATCCTTTTCCGCGCCGTCCGTTTCCCCGACATGAAGGCGCTCGCCGCCAAGCCGCAAACCGCAGCCAGCGTTCGCCGCGCCTTTTCCGCGGTCAATCCGGGGGTGGCCGCGCCGATGATCGCCGTGTCGGTTGACCGGCAGGGATGGCTCGACGAGGTGCGGCTTTGCCTGGGGCCGCGCATGAAGCCCGCAAGGTGCAAGCCGTTCCAGACGGGAGCGAAAGACGTCCGTCAAATCCGCGTCCGACCGATGTCCGCGCGTTAAGGCGAATCCGTCAAAGCGTATCAGTGCGGGACGGTAGCGCGTTAACTCTCTTTTAACCTTATCGACTCGTTAACATGGTCCTAGCTTCGGGTGCATGGACTCGAACGATCATATCGATATTCGCGACCGCGTTCGCGAGCATGGCACGCGGCAGATGGTTATCGCGCGGCTCAGCGCGCCGGCGGACTGGCAGGGTGAACTCAGAACCGCGCTTGCGGCTCATCGCGAGCCCGTAACAATCTTTTCGAACAATGACTTCCGCCTGTTTTTTCAGAGCTTCGCGATCTTCTTTACCGCGACGATGATGTTCCTGCTCTGATCGCTGAGCGCGTTCAATCGCAGGCGCGGTGCAGCTTCTGCGCGAGCCAGGCCGACACGAGGCACATCGCGGCGCTCATCAGCAACTGGTCGACGACGCCGACGCCGGCGAAGCCCAGGCCCATCGCGAGCAGCGATCCCGCGACCATCGCGCCCGAATTGACGATATTGTTCGCGGCGACGGTGCGCGCGGTCTGGTCCTTGGGCACGGTGGTCGTGAGGAAGGCGTAGAGCGGCACGACGAACATGCCGCCGCTGATCGCGATGCCGAGCAGGCTGGCGAGCAGGGGGTAGACGTCGGCATGGTTCAAAAATCCGCTGATACCGTACATCGCGCCCGACGGATCATGCTCCCAGTTGCGGCACACCCAGTAAAATGCGACGACGAACACGCCCATGACGATGACGCTGACGGGGCTGTAGCGCGCCGAAACCTGTCCCTTGAGCAACCGGTTGACCGCGACCGACCCGATCGCGATACCGATCGAGAAGATCGCGAGGAAAAGGCTGGCGACGCTCTTGTCGGCGTGCAGGATATTCTTGACCAGCGGCGGGAACTGGATGAACAGCACGGCACCGATCGTCCAGAAAAAGCTGATCGACAGGATCGCGAGATAGAGGCGCGGGATGTGCATCGTGCCGCGGACGAGCGTTATCGAGGAGCGGACGATATGCCAGTCGATGCCGGTTTCTTCATGCTCGGGGGGCGCCGGCGGCACCTTTCGACCAGTCCAATAGCCGATCGCGGCGACGAGGACGACGCCGAGTGCGGCCCATTCGACGTCGATGACCCCGGCAAGGATCGTGCCCGCGAGGATCGCGATATACGTCCCGGCCTCGACGAGCCCCGTGCCCGCAAGCACTTCGTCGCTTTTCAGATGCTGCGGCAGGATTGCATATTTGATCGGGCCGAAGAAGGTCGAGTGGATGCCCATCGCGAACAGCGCGAGCATCATCAGCGGGATTGCGATCAGGTGCACGGCGAAACCCAGCCACGCGAGCACAAGTCCGGCGCCGCCGACGACCATGATCAATATCTCGCAGAATTTGACGATGCGGATGATCCGCGCCTTGTCGCGCGTGTCGGCGAGTTGCCCGGCGAGCGCCGAGAGCAGGAAAAAGGGCAGGATGAACAGGCCGGTTGCGACCGCGCTGAACAATGTTTCGGACGCTTCGTCGTTGAACACGCCATAAACGACGAACAGCACCATCGCGTTCTTGAACAGATTGTCGTTGAAGGCGCCGAGGAGCTGCGTGACAAAGAGCGGAAGGAACCTGCGTTGTTTCAGCAGCGCAAAGGAACCGGTCATTGAAAATCCATTTTTACAGCCCGACATGTCAACACCGGCTGCCGCCACAGGCAATTCGGTTGTCGCCGGGGGGGCTTATCGGTTAGGGCATTCGGGGTCAAAGCCCATTTGAAGGGTGTGGGTCGCTTTATGGCGCGATCGAGGTTCGAAGCGATTTTGTTCAGGGCCAGGAGACGAGGCGCAGGCATATGAGTATATTCCAAGCCTTGTTGACGCAGCCATGGACAAAATCGGTCGAATCCCGAAGGGACGCCGAAATGGCTTCGATACCGCCTCCGCGCGGCCTTGCAGATGGAACCACCATCCGCGGCGGCCACGCGAAGTCGATATCTTCGCCATTTCGTCGCCTCGACCGCGCCATAAAGCGACCCACACCCTAACACGGACACGCCGACAGCGATCATGCTCAGCCTTCCTAACATCCTGACATTGTCACGTATCCTGGCGGTGCCGATCCTGCTGTTCCTGCTGTGGCCCGGGGTGGTCGAAGGGTCGCACCAGCCGAAGCCGATCGACTATGCGCTCGCCTTTGGCCTGTATTGCCTGATGGGCATTACCGATTATTTTGACGGTTATGTTGCACGCTCGCGCGGGATCGTGTCGCGGCTGGGGGCTTTTCTCGACCCGATCGCCGACAAGATCATGATCGCGGCGGTGATCCTGCTGCTGGTCTTCACCCGCGACATCGCCGGTTATCATGTCATCGCCGCGCTGATGATCCTGCTCCGCGAAATCATCGTATCGGGACTGCGCGAATTCCTCGCGACGCTGCAGGTATCGATGCCAGTGACCCAGCTCGCCAAATGGAAGACGACGTTCCAGCTCGTCGCCTTCGGCGCGCTGATCCTGGCGGGGGCGCTGCCTGAAATGCCGTGGATCAAGACCGTCGGGCTTGCCTCGTTGTGGGGCGCCGCGGCGCTTACGCTGGTTACCGGCTGGGATTATCTGCGCGTCGGCCTGAAGCATATGGATTGAGACAGATCCGATGGCGCTGAACATCGCCTATTTCGCCTGGGTCCGCGAACGGATGGGGATCGCCGATGAGACGGTCGACCTCCCCGCGAGCGTAACCAATGTCAGCAGCCTGATCGCATGGCTTGCAGCGCGCGATGCGCGTGGACAAGTCGCTTTTGCCGAACCGCAGCGTATCCGCGCCGCTATCGACGGTGTGATGATGGGCTCCGATGCGCCGCTTGCCGGGGCGCACGAGGTCGCGCTGTTTCCGCCGGTGACGGGCGGATGATCCGCGTTGGAGTCCAACCGGGGGCGATCGACATCGCCGCCGAACTCGACCTGCACGATGCGGGCGGGCATGGCGCGAGCGCCAGTTTCATCGGACGGGTGCGTGGTGACGGCGATTTGACCGAGTTGTTCCTCGATCATCACCCCGCGATGACCGCGGCAGGGCTGGCCGATCTGGCGCATGCTGCGGCCGATCGCTGGCAACTTTCGGCGCTGACCCTGATCCACCGTGTCGGCGCGATGATGCCGGGCGAGACGATCGTGTTTGTCCTGACCAGCAGCGCCCACCGTGCCGAGGCGCTGGCGGCGTGCGAGTTTTTGATCGACCGGCTGAAAACCGACGTCATGCTGTGGAAGCGCGAGACCTTTGCCGACGGGCGCGTTCAATGGGTCGAGCCACGCGAAGGCGATGGCGCGCGCGCGGATCGCTGGAGCGGCTAATCGGCCTGATGCTTGCGGAAGATGTCGGCGAGCATCCGGAATTCGTCGGCGCGCGGGCTGCCCTTGCGCCACACCAGCGCGATCGTGCGCCAGTCATGGTCCGAATCGAGCGGGCGCGTGTCGATGTCGGTATGGTCGAGGATCCCGGCCTCGATCGCCATTTGCGGCAGCATCGTGATGCCCAGGCCATTGTCGACCATCTGGACCAGCGTGTGCAGCGACGTCCCCATCATCCGCGCACCGGCGCGCAGTTCGGGCCGGTTGCACGCGGCGAGGACATGATCCTTCAGGCAATGGCCGTCCTCGAGCATCAGCATCTGCGACGGGTCGAGCTGGTCGGCGCTGACCATCGCGGGGAGGTTTTCGGACTGGTCGCCCGGGAAGGCGACGAACAGCGCGTCGTCGAACAGATTCTCGGCTTCGACATCGCCGCACGCGTAGGGGAGCGCGAGGAGGACGCAGTCGACGGTGCCGTGGTGCAGCGATTCGCATGCCTGCGCGCTCGGTTCCTCGCGCAAGAAGAGCTTGAGCGACGGGCGTTCCTTGCGAAGCCGCGGCAAAAGCCCGGGGAGGAGGAAGGGTGCGATCGTCGGAATGACGCTCATCCGCAGTTCGCCGACCAGCGGCGCGGCGGCGGCGGCCATATCGGCCAGTTCCTCGGCCTCGCGCAGCACGCGGTGCGCCTTTTCGACGATCGCGTTGCCGAGTCCGGTGAAGCGAACGACGCGGCGGGTGCGTTCGACGAGCGTCTGGCCGAGCAGGGTTTCGAGTTCGCGAATCCCCGCCGACAACGTCGACTGAGTGACGTTGCAGGCGTCGGCGGCGCGGCCGAAATGGCCGTGTTCGTGCAGCGCGACAAGATATTGCATCTGTTTCAGTGTGGGGAGGTAATTGTGCATTGATCGGATATAGCAATTATTGGGAAGGTTTTGAACAAGTTTGCCGATTAAAATTCGTGGCCATAATGGCGGCGTCTGTTGTCGTTTTCTGCGCCGCCGTGTTAGCTATGGCCGATAAACCGGCGCGGAGGGGCGGATGGCAGTTTCCCGTTTTCTGATTGGCGGCATGGCAAGCGCGCTGTTGCTGACCGGCGGGCTTTTCATGTGGAAGGGTTATACGCAGATCGCAGAGGAAGAGGTGCTGCCCGATCCGCCGCCCGCCTTGCCGGCGATTCCTGTCGCGGCAGCGGGGGCACCCAAGCGCGGGTCCGCGCCGCCGGCGCTGCCCGCGGCCAAAGAGGCGTCGCGCGAAGAGCGGCGTTTCAATCGCTTCGACCGCGACCGCAACGACCGGATCAGCCGCGTCGAGCTGATGTCGTCGCGCACCGCGGCATTCCGCAAGCTCGACAAGGACGGCAATAATCTGCTGACCTTCGAGGAATGGGCGGCGGCGACGGGGCAGCGCTTTGCGGGCGCCGACGGCGACAAGTCGGGCGATCTGACGCGCGCGGAATTTTCGACGACAGCGCCGAAGCAGGCGGCGAAACCGAAGTGCAGCTGCTAGGCAGTGACCCCGTCGGCGCGCTTCATCCACTCGGCCAGCGACGCCCCCGCCCGCTGCGTGTATCCCAGCTTGCGATCCTTCTTGCGCACATCCTCGGCCAGCGGCGGAAAGAGGCCGAAATTGACGTTCATTGGCTGATAGCTCGCGGCATCGGCACCGCCGGTGATGTGGCCGAGTAGCGCGCCGAGCGCGGTTTCGGGCGGCGGCGGCGCGAGGTCGCGTCCGGCGAGTTCGGCGGCTGCAAAGCGCGCGGCTATCAGGCCGATCGCCGCGCTTTCGACATAGCCTTCGCACCCGGTGATCTGCCCCGCGAAGCGGATGTGTGGCGCCGATTTGAGGCGGAGTTGTTGGTCGAGCAGTTCCGGCGAGCGAATGAAAATGTTGCGGTGGAGACCGCCGAGGCGCGCAAACTCTGCCTTTTCGAGCCCGGGGATGGTGCGGAACAATTCGACCTGCGCGGCGTGCTTCAGCTTGGTCTGGAAACCGACCATGTTCCACAGCGTGCCAAGCGCATTGTCCTGACGCAGCTGGACAACGGCATAGGGCCAGCGCCCCGTGCGCGGATTGTCGAGGCCGACACCTTTCATGGGACCGAAGCGCAGCGTTTCGGGGCCGCGTTCGGCCATTACCTCGATCGGCATGCAGCCCTCAAAATAGGGCGTGTCCTTTTCCCAGTCCTTGAAGTCGGTCTTGTCGCCATCGACCAAGCCCTGAACGAAGGCGTGATACTGGTCCTTGTCCATCGGGCAGTTGATATAATCCTTGCCGTCGCCGATCGGCCCGACCTTGTCCCAGCGGCTGGCCATCCACGCGACGTCCATGTCGACGCTGTCGCGGTAGACGATGGGGGCGATCGCATCGAAAAAGGCGAGGGCGTCCTTGCCGGTCGCGGCGCCGATGCTCGAGGCGAGGCTGGCGGCGGTGAGCGGGCCGGTCGCGACAATGGTCAGCCCTTCGGTCGGCAGCGTATCGATGCGTTCGCGGACGATGGTGATGTTCGGATGCTGCGACAGCGCCTGCGTCACGCCGCCCGAGAACAGGTCGCGATCGACCGCGAGAGCCGACCCCGCAGGCACCTTGTACACATCGGCCTCGCGCATGATGATCGAGCCGAGGGTGCGCATCTCGCGGTGGAGGAGTCCGACGGCATTGCTGTCGCCATCGTCGCTGCGAAAGCTGTTCGAGCAGACCATCTCGGCGAGCGCGTCGCCCTGATGCGCGGGGGTCATGTCGCCGCCGCCGCGCATTTCGGAGAGGCGCACGCGTAATCCCGTCTCGGCAAGCTGCCACGCGGCTTCGGATCCGGCGAGGCCGCCGCCGATGATGTGAATATCGTATGTCATTTACCGTATCCGTTGACTTGCCCTGCGTGCGCCGCGCACTAGGCCGGTTGAAGACAAGATGCAAAGGGGTGGTGATGAGCGGGGAACGGAGC
Source organism: Sphingopyxis sp. (assembly GCF_050725655.1). GTDB lineage: Bacteria > Pseudomonadota > Alphaproteobacteria > Sphingomonadales > Sphingomonadaceae > Sphingopyxis. The sequence continues at coordinate 40,625 of NZ_JBOHHT010000053.1, forward strand.
TGGGATCGGGCGCGCTGGTTGTGGCTGTTGGCACTGGTCGGCGGGATCAGCTTTTTCGTGGCGGTGTATTTGCGGCTGGACGGTCCCGTAATCTGGGCGTGGAAGACGGTCGGCGTCGGCTTGCTGGCGGTTTGGGCGGCGGCGAATGCACGCGAGAAGAACGGCTGGTTGATCGCAGCCGTCCTCGGTTTCGGCGCGCTCGGCGATTATCTGCTCGATGCAAAAGGGCTTATCGTGGGCGCGGCGGCGTTCGCGGTGGGACATCTGATCGCCATCATCCTGTATCTGACCAACCGGCGGGCGCAGATGGCTCCATCGCAGCGCCTGCTGGGCTGGCTGACTATGCCCGCCACGCTGGTGATCGTCTGGGGCATGCTGAGCCCCGCTGCGGGCTGGTGGCACGCCGCGGTCTACTCGCTGTTCGTCGCCGCGATGGCGGCGGCCGCGTGGATGAGCCGCTTTCCGCGCTATCGTACCGGGATCGGCGCGATGATGTTCCTTGCGAGCGATCTCTTCATCTTTGCGGGCGAGGGCGCTGTGCTGTCCAAGGACGTCACGATGTGGCTTGTCTGGCCGCTCTATTTCGCGGGACAGGCGCTGATCGCGTGGGGTGTCGTAAGCACCGTTGCGAGCGAAGCGGCGAAAAACTGAAAGCCGCGGAAATCCGCCTGACTTTATTCGCGTTTCATGCGTTGGCCGGATTCTGAACCGTTCAACCCGATTTCGATCCAGCCCGCTTAAGGCGACAAAAGACTCGCATGTAAGCCGCGAGATTGTCTCCTTTGTCGCTTTAAAAGCCGCACTGCGCGGGGTCGCGGATTGCGCGATGCGGTGCAAGCGGAGTGATATCCGAACGGTCATCGGGCAGTATGAAGCATGTCGTCATTTTGTAGGACAGCATATTGTCGCGGCCCCACCGTCGGGGCTGCGTGCGGGTACATACGATGGCTTCGGGAGGGTCTTCAGACGCCGTCCCACGCCGCAATCGTCGTGCGGTGGAGCAGGCGATCGTGGCCGTCGTAGCCGCCGGTCGCGCGATGAAGTACCGAGCGATTGTCCCACATGATCAGCATGTCGGGTTCCCATATGTGGCTGTAACGAAACTGCTCGCGCCCCTGCCACTGGATCAGTTCGTAGAGAAGGGGCAGGCCCTCGACATCGTCGAGCCCGTCGAAGCCGATGATGTAGCCCGCGCAGCCGAATAGCCCCAGGCGACCCGTCTCGGGATGTGCGCGGACGAACGGGTGAAGCTGTGTGTCGAGCGCTTCGTCGCCCGAACGGATGTCCATGCTGCGATCCCTGTCGTTCGCGCCGTACATACCCGATGGGGCGTAGCCGGCGCGGGCGCTGTGGATCGCCTGCAGCCCCTCGATGCGCGCGCAAAGGTCGGCGGGCATCGCGTCCAGCGCGGCGTGCTGGTTCGAAAACTCGGTGTTGCCGCCGACCGGCGGGATGGAGATGCCGAACAGGCAAGTGCCCGCCGGCGGCCGCGCCTGAAAACTCCAGTCGCTGTGCCAGTTTTCGGCGAAAAGCGGCGCGGTCTCGTCGGCCTTGCGCTTCACTGCGATAATATGCTCGTGACCCGGGATCGGGCGGATGAACGGGTCGTCGCCGAACCCGCCGAAATAGCCGGTAAAACGCTCGAGATCGCCCTCGCGCATCTTCTGTTCAGGAAAGGCCAGGACATGATGATCGAGCCATGCCGAGCGGATTTCGGCAATGGTTTCGGGGGTGAGCGGCTGCGTCAGGTCGACGCCGGTCACGCGCGCGCCGCACGCCTGACCGCTGAGGGTGATGATGAGCGTCATCGCCAGATGGTGCGCCGATCGGGGGGCGTGGTCAATCGGGCGCGGCGATCCAGCGGTCGATCTGCGCTTCGAGCACCGGCAGCGGGACCGAACCCCGGCCAAGGATGATCTCGTGAAACATGCGCTGGTCGTATCGTGCGCCCAGGGCCGCCCGCGCCCGGTCGCGTAGTGCGAGGATGCGTTGCATTCCGACCTTGTACGAGGTCGCCTGCCCCGGAGTGACGAAATAGCGGCGGATTTCGGAGCGGATCTTGGCGATCGGCTGCGGCGAATTGGCGGTGTAGAAGGCAAGCGCCTCGTCCTCGCTCCATCCCTTGGCGTGGATGCCGGTATCGACGACCAAGCGTATGGCGCGCCAGATCTCGCGCCCCAGCCGGCCGAAATCGCTGTAGGGATCGGTGTAGAAACCCATCTCTTTCGAGAGCCGCTCGACATAGAGCGCCCAGCCCTCGCCGTAGGCGCCATAGAAATAATTCTTCCGGAACTCGGGCGTGCCGGTCATCTCCTGCGCGAGCGCGATCTGCATATGATGGCCAGGCAGGCCCTCGTGATAGACGGTGCCCTCGATTTCATAGGTCGGCGTCGCGCGTGTGTCGGCGAGATGGACATAGAAGATGCCCGGCCGCGACCCGTCGAGCGCCGCCGACGAGTAGTGCGCCGCACCGCCTGGCTCTTCGCGAAACGTCTCGACGCGCTTGACGATCAGGTCGGCCTTGGGCAGCCGCCCGAATTGTTCGGGCAGCCGCGCGCGCATGCCGGCAAGATAATCCTCGGCCTTCTTGAGATAGATCGCGCGACCGACATCGTCGTTCGCGACGTAGAAGCGGTCGTCGCTGCGCAGGAAGACGAAGAAATCCTCAAGCTTTCCTTCAAAGCCGATCTTCGTCTTCAGCGCCGCCATCTCGGCGCGGATGCGCGCGACTTCGGACAGGCCGAGCGCGTGGATTTCGTCGGCGGTCATGTCGGTCGTCGTCTGCAGCCGCAGCATCGCATTATAATAGGCCGCGCCATCGGGCAGCGCCCCCGCGCCGCGCGGTTCGGCCGATGCCCTGGCGCGGTCGGCGGTGAGCCAGGCGCGAAGCCGGTCGTAGGCGGGCTTCATCGATCCGGTCATCGCGGCTGCGGCTTGCGCGGTGTAGCGATCGGCAGCGGCGGCGTCGATTTTTCCGGCGGTTACCAGGCCCGTCACCTTTGTCTTGGCATCCGCGAACAGCGCATTGTCCGCGCCACCGTCGAACGGCGCCCCGGCGATGAGGCGCCCGACGAGTTCGATCGACTGGTCATAGGCGAAGCCGGGCATGCGTACGCCCTTCGCCGCCGATGCTTTTGCGCGATCAAGATAGATGTCGAGCGTCGGGCCGAGCGCGGTGACCCGCGCGATATATGCATCCATGTCATCCGGCGTATCGACACGGTGCTGGTTGATCAGGAAGTTCGGCAGTCCGGTGTGCGGACCGTTGCGGTCGAAGATATAATTATGCCCGCGCCATTTCGTCGACGCCTCGGCGCGATCGAGTTCGAGCACCCACATGTCATAGGAGACCCGCGCGTCATCGCCGAGGCTCGCGCGATCGAATTGGCGCTTCATCGCAGCAACATTGTCCCGGCGCCACTTGAGCCGTGCCGCCGCCGCCGCATCGCTGGGGTCGGTAAACCGGTCCTGCTGTTCCTTGCGGCCGAGTTGCGTCAGCTGTTCGGGATCGAGCGCGATCTCGGCCTCGAAGGCCGCGTCGAGAAAGGCGGTGAGCGCCGCATCGCCCGAGCCGCCCTTGGCCGTCGCGCGCGCCGCCGGTGCCGCAACAAGGCTCGTCGCCAGAGCCAATGAGAATTCCCGTCGTGATAGCTGCATCGGACCCTTTTTATCTTTTCTCTGTTTTTTCAGAATCATCGGTAACGCGATTGGCGTGCTGCGGCCAAGGCCAAATTTGGCCGGTAACGGCCGGGCTATTTTTGAGCGACCGCGTAGCGCGGACGATCGATGTAGACGCCGCCATATTTTTTCATCATCCTGATCCGGCGCCGCAACTTTTGCACATGCCGGCGAACATGGACGTGTTCCCATGTCCAAGCTGGAGAACCACAGATGAAAACCCTGATGAAGATTGCGATGTCGTTTGGCCTTGGCCTGTCGATTGCGGCGATTCCGGCGCAGGGTATCGCTGCCCTCCAGCAGGGGGCGAAAGCACCCGACTTCACCCTGAACGCCGCGCAGGGCGGCAAACCTTTCGTCCTGTCGCTGAAGCAGACGCTGAAGAAAGGGCCGGTTGTGCTCTATTTCTTTCCCGCCGCCTTTACCCCGGGCTGCACGATGGAAGCCCATCTGTTTGCCGAATCGAGCGACGACTTCAACCGGCTGGGCGCGCGCGTCGTCGGCGTCACTGCCGGCAACATCGAACGCGTCGCGGAATTTTCCAAATCGGAATGCCGCGACAAATTTGCCGTCGCAGCCGATCCGGGGGCAACGGTCGCGGCAAAGTACGATACCGTCCTTCAGCGCCCGAACCAGCCGGCGATCTCCAACCGGACGTCGTTCGTTATCGCGCCGAACGGGACCATCCTGCTGAGCTACACCGACAGCAAGCCACAGGCCCATGTCGAAAAGACGATGGCGGCGGTTCGCGCGTGGAAAGCCCGGCAGCGCTGATCCGCCATTCAGTGCCTCGTCTGCCCGATTGAAGCCGGCACGCGCATCGACTACAGGGGCCGCCGCGAAAATCCTCGCGACCGGTGCCCCGCGCAGCACCTGCGCGGGGCACCAATGGAGGCCCGATGTCGAAAACAGTCTTTCTGAATGATCTGCAGGTCGGCCAGCTATGGCATAGCGGCCCGATCGAGATGACCGAGGCAGATATCATTCGCTTTGCGGGCGAATATGATCCGCAGCCGATGCACATCGACACCGCAGCCGCGGCGAGCGGTCGTTTTGGCGGCATCATTGCCAGCGGTTGGCACGTCGCCGCGGTCGTGATGCGCGATTTTGTCGAAACCGCGCCGTTCGGAGATACCCCGCTTCTGGGTCTTAAAATCGATGATTTGCAATGGCGTCTGGCTGTGCGGCCGGGCGACGTGCTTCGCATCACGCGCGAGATCGTCGACATCGCGCGCTCCAAAAGCAAGCCGGATCGCGGCGTGCTCACCATGCGAATGACCGTCACCAATCAGGATGACGCAGTCGTGATGTCGTTCATCAACCTGATGCAAATGCCGGCTCGGCCCAACCTCGATAGATAATTTCCCGGCTTGGCTGGAAGCAGATCGTCTACTTCGGCGCACCGCTGTAGCCCGCGGCTTTTCGAAGCTCGGCTGCGTCCATGACATAGCCATCGCTAACAACCGTCACGACACGGCGGAGCGCGCCGAGGTCTGTCGAAGGGTCGCCGTCGACCAGTACCATATCGGCTTCCTTGCCCACCGCGATCGAGCCCGTGCGCTTGTCGGCGCCGACGACGCGGGCGGGGACAATGGTCGCGCTCTGGAGTGCTTCGGCGGGGCTGAACCCGGCCTGCCGGTAGATTTCGAGTTCGCGGACGAGTTCGATCCCCCAGCCGTCGGTGCCGGCGACTATGGGCACGCCCGCCTTGTGCAGCCGGCCGACGAGCTCGACCATTTTCGCATAGCTCTTGCGATAATCGTCGCGCGTCAGCCCTTCAACCAGCGGATAGCCGCCGGCGGTGAACACCGAGCGTTCGAGGACGGGGGAGATGATGCCCATATAGGGTGCGTAGGCGGGTTGCGGTTTCCCGCCGTCCTGCGTGAGCATGCCTTCGAAGATCACGATCGTCGGATCAACCAGGGTTTTCTTGGCCGCAAGGTCGGCCACAAAACGCGACATCACGGGGCCGTCGAGGTCGACATCCCTGAAATAGCGCGCCGGCCCCTCCACGCGTTGCCGCGTGTTGGCCTTGTCGATCACCTCGCGTGGCATCGATTCCATCACCACGAAATTGAGGTGGGTGAGTTCGTCATAGCCCGCGGCGACGGCTTCGCTCGGCTTCATCGTCGCGGGGACATGACCGTGAACATGCAGGCCGAGGCGGTGCGCTTCGGCGGCGGTGGGCGCGATCCAGGCCGGATTCATCGAGGTGTAGAATTTGACGCCCCACAGGCCGGCTGCCTTGACGCGTCGCACGGCGGCGATGGCCTCTTCGGCGCTGCTGACCACTTCGGCGCCCTGTGCCGCCAGCGGATCTTTCTTGTCGATGATGACCGAGATGAACGGTTCGCCCATCAGCAAGCTGCCGTCGGCGCGGCGCTTGGTCGCTTCGACCGCGCGGTCGAAGGTCGTCCCGGGACTGCGGAAGCTGGTGATCCCGTTGGCAATGTTCGAGAGCACGTCCCAATCGTCGCCGATGTGCAGGTGGCTGTCCCAGATACCCGGCACCAGCGTCTTGCCGCGCCCGTCGATGACCTGTGTGCCCGAAGGCGCTTTCAATGATCCGGCGGCGCCGATAGCGGCAATCTTGCCGCCTTGGGCGAGCACCGCGCGGGCAGGAAGGAACACGCCCTTGTCGGCGTCGAACAACTGGACATTGTCGAACAGCACCGGGGCTTTCGCGGCGGGCGAAAGGAAGCGTTTGGCGATCCCGGCAACCGCTTTGGCCGTAGCAGTTTCCTGCGCGTTGCGCAGCTGTTTCAGCGCCCCCTCATACCCCGCCGGGATCACTGAGATGTAACTGATGTCGGCGAAATAGTGCTTGTTCTCATCGAGCCAGACGGGGAGCGGCGAGGGCAGGATCCCGCTGACGAAGGCGAGCTGGACCTTCTTGGGGCCGTCGGGCCCCTGGATCGTCTGTGACGGGCCGAAGGTCATCCGACCCTTGCCGCTCGGCAGGAAATCCAGCCCGGCGTCGCCCGCCGCGGCGAGCGCGTCCATCAACGGGGCGTTCGCGATGCCGACGCCGCCGGCAGGGATGTACCAGCCACCGGCGGGCGCCTCGCCCGAGTCGTTCGCCGTTTTCCAGGTTGCGCGGCCATTCGCGACGCGAAACTCTTCGGCGGCGTCGCCCGAGGTCGTGACGCCGCGAACGGCCAGCGCCTCGATCGTACCGCCGGGCCCGAAGGTCGTGACCTGATCCATCTCGGTTATCCAACCGCGCAGCTCCTGCGACCAGCGATAGGCGGTGCGGCCGTCGGGAAGCTGCCACCGCCACTGGCTGCCGTGCTGGCCGGCTTCGGACACGACCACATATTGCATCGCGTCGGCGGGCGGCTTCAACAACTCTTCCTTGGGGACAGGTTTCGATTGCGCGACCGGTACGGCCGTTTCATGCGCGTAAACCGGACCGGATGCAGCCGAGGCCAGCAGGGCGGCAATCAAAACGAGGCGCATCTTCTATCTCCCCCATGAGCGGACGGTGCAAAGCCAGACACTGGTAGGAGTATTTCGGTGCGCGAAGCAAGATGCGACCAACGCGGACAGCAATTCGACTAAAATGGTCGTTGCTCGCGTGTTAGCCGTTGCTCCCAACGGCGATGATTATTGGTCGCGCTTCTGCAAACCCACCACCGCGTGCATCGGCAGCTCCGCATAAATGTGCGGAAACAGCGCGCCGCCTCGTGCTTCTTCCCAGCGGATCGCATCGCCGAGGCAGATCAGGTCTACCTCGGCGATCATCAGGCCGGTCTGACCTGCGAAATATTTGGCGATCGTCGTCTCGAGCTGTTCGGCGGTCGACAGGTGGATATAGCCATCGGCAATATCCACCGGTGCGCCGCGGAACACGCGTTCGCGCTCGAAATCGGCCCACTGCTGCTGGGTAAGCACCTTGAAGGCCGTCGAGGTTGTCATTCGGGCGCCGCCTCGGTCGAGGTCTCGGCCTCGGGGGCCGCTGCTTCGCCTTCAGCGCCTTCGACCTCTTCCTCGTCGCTTTCCTCGATCAGCGCCGCCGAGACGACATGCTCGTCCTTCGCGACGTCGAACAGGCGGACGCCCGCCGAACCGCGCCCGATGACGCGCATCGAATCGAGCCCCATGCGGATCAGCTTCGCTTGGTCGGTCACCAGCATCAGCTGATGCACCTTGGTGGCAGGGAAGCTGGCGACGACAAGGCCGTTGCGCGCGATATTGTCGATATTGGTGATGCCCTGGCCGCCGCGGCCCGTGCGGCGATATTCATAGGCGGATGACAATTTGCCATAACCGTTGGCGCAAACGGTGAGGATGAATTGTTCGCGCGCGGCGAGTTCGGCCATCCGGTCGCCATCGAGCGTCGGTTCGTTTTCATTGTCCTTCCACGGCGCTGCGCGCAGATAGGCTTCGCGCTCTTCGCTATCGGTGCCGACGCGGTGGAGGATCGACAGCGAAATCACCTCGTCGCTCGGCGCAAGGCGCATGCCGCGCACGCCGGTCGAATTGCGGCTCTGGAATTCGCGGACGTCGTCGCCGGCAAAGCGGATGGCCTTGCCCTGGCGCGTCGCGAGCAGGACATCGTCGCTTTCGTCGAGCAAGGCGACGCCGATCAGCCGGTCGTCCTCGTCCTCGCCTTCGAACTTCATCGCGATCTTGCCGTTCGAGGGCACGTTGGTGAAAGCGTCCATGCTGTTACGACGCACGCTGCCCTTTGCGGTTGCGAACATGACGTGCAGCTTGCCCCATTCGGCCTCGTCCTCGGGCAGCGGCAGCACGGTCGAGATCGTCTCGTCCTTGTCGAGCGGCAGCAGGTTGATCATCGGGCGTCCGCGCGTCGCGGGGCCGCCCTCGGGCAGGCGCCATACCTTCATGCGGTAGACCTTGCCCAAGGTCGAGAAGAACAGCACCGGGGTGTGCGTCGAGGTGACGAACAATTCGGTGACGACATCCTCGTCCTTCGTCGCCATGCCGGCGCGGCCCTTGCCGCCGCGGCGCTGGGCGCGGAAGGTGTCGAGCGGGGTGCGCTTGATATAGCCATCGAGGGTGACGGTGACGACCATCTCCTCGCGTTCGATCAGATCCTCGTCGTCGATGCCGTCGGCGGCGGGAGCGAGCTGCGTCCGGCGCGGCTTGGCGAACTCGTCGCGGACCGCGATCAGCTCTTCGCGCATCACGACATAGAGTTTTTCGCGGTCGGCGAGGATTTCAAGCAATCCCTCAATCTCGCTCGCCAATTCCTTGAGTTCGTTTCCGATATCGTCGCGGCCCAGCGCGGTCAGGCGATGCAGGCGAAGATCGAGTATCGCCTTCACCTGGACTTCGGAGAGGCGATAGGTCGAACTGTCGTCGACCTCGCCCTCGATCGCTTCGACGAGGCGGATATAGGGCGCGATGTCGCCGATCGGCCATTCGCGCGTCAACAGCGCATCGCGCGCAGCCGCCGGGCTGGACGAGCCGCGGATGATGCGGACGACTTCGTCGAGATTGCTGACCGCGACGACGAGCCCGAGCAAGATATGCGCGCGGTCGCGTGCTTTCGCGAGCTCGAACTTGCAGCGGCGGGTGATGACTTCCTCGCGGAAGGCGATGAACGCCTCGAGGATCGTCTTCAGCCCCATCATTTCGGGGCGTCCGCCGCGGATCGCGAGCATGTTGGCGGGGAAGCTCGACTGCGCCGGGGTGTGGCGCCACAGCTGGTTGAGCACGACCTCGGCGGTCGCGTCGCGCTTCAACTCGATGACGACGCGCACGCCCTCGCGGTTCGATTCGTCGCGGATGTCGGCGACACCCTCGATCCGTTTGTCGCGCGCGGCTTCGGCGATCTTTTCGACGAGGCCCGACTTGCCGACCTGGAACGGGATGGCGGTGAGGACGATCGACTGGCGGTCGCCCCGGCCTTCTTCGACGATATGCCGCGCGCGCATCATGATCGAGCCGCGACCCGTGGCATAAGCAAGGCGTGCGCCGCCCTGACCAAGGATCAATGGCCCGGTCGGGAAGTCGGGGCCGGGGATGATCTCCATCAATTCGTCGAGGGTGATTCCAGGATTGTCGATCGTCGCGAGCGTCGCGTTGATCACTTCGCCGAGGTTATGCGGCGGAATATTGGTCGCCATGCCGACCGCGATCCCGCCCGCGCCATTAACGAGCAGGTTGGGATAGCGCGCGGGAAGGACGGTCGGTTCGGATTCCGAGCCGTCATAGTTCGGCTGGAAATCGACGGTGTCCTTGTCGAGATCGCCGAGCAGCGTGTTCGCGACCCTGGCGAGGCGCGATTCGGTGTAACGCATCGCCGCCGGCGGATCGGGGTCCATCGACCCGAAATTGCCCTGACCGTCGACGAGCGGGACGCTCATCGACCAGTCCTGCGTCATGCGGGCGAGCGCGTCGTAGATCGAGCTGTCGCCATGCGGGTGATATTTACCCATGACATCGCCGACGATACGCGCCGATTTGCGATAGGGGCGCCCCGCGACATAGCCGCTTTCATACGCCGAATAGAGGATGCGGCGATGCACCGGCTTCAACCCGTCGCGGACGTCGGGGAGCGCGCGGCTGACGATCACGCTCATCGCATAATCGAGATAGGAGGTCTTCATTTCGTCGACGATATTGATCGGCGAAATGCCGTCCTCGGACGGCGGCGTAGGCGTATTTTCTTCGGTCAAGACCCGGCCTTTTTTCGTTCTTTCGGGAGGTGAATTTTGCCTAGCCGATGACGGGCCGAAAGGCCAGCGATTCGGTCATTTTCCCGCCATTTTTTTACGCGCAGAAATGGCGCGTAAAGCGTGGTAAAATGGCGTGAAGGCGTGACGTCATCGGGCTCCATCGCGGGGCTTGCCAATCGCTTCGTCGTCCCTAAAGCTGCGCGCCGATGACCGCTGCTGAGAAACCCCGGCGCCGATGGCCCTGATTGCGCTGGTCGGCGCTTCCGAAACGCTGCCCGACGGGTCGCTCCGCGCGCTCGTCACCGTGGCGGGCGAGACGCTGATCGAGCGGCAGGCAGCGCGTCTTTCCGACGTCGGCGTGACGCATATCGCGGTTGCGGTCGGTGCGGTCCCGGCCGAATTGCTGGCAACGTGCGACCGCATCCGCCGCCGCGGGCTGAAGGTGACGGCGGTACGGGCCGCGGCCGACCTGATGGGGCTGGTCGAGGCCGACGACCGCATCATGCTGGTCGCCGACGGCCTCCGCGCGGGCGGGACGCATTATGCGGCGATCGCCCGGCCCGGATCGCCGGCGATCCTCGTGACCGGCGATACGCCGCTGACGCAAGGGTTCGAGCGTATCGACGCGACCCGGCGTTGGGGCGGGCTTGCGTGCATTTCGGAACCGATGGTTGCCGAACTCGCCGCGATGCCCGGCGAGTGGGACATGATGCTGACGCTGCTCAGGCTCGCGGTGCAATCGGGCGCGCGGCGGCTCTATTGCGAGCCCGCCCTGTTCGAACAGGGCGAGATCGCGATCGTCGCCGATCGCCCGACCGCGGCGCTGATCGAACAGTCGAGCCTGCAACAAGTCGAATATGGCGGCATGGGGCTCGGCCGTTCGTCGATCATGATGCCGCTGATCCGGCTTGCCGGCCCCTTGCTCGTCAAATCGCCCGCCACCGCGCGCTATCTGCCCTATGTCACCGCGCTGCTTTGGATCGTCGTCGCCGTGCTAGCAGCGAGCGGGCTTGCCGCCGCGGGGGCGTTGGTGGCGATTTTCGGCGGGCTGGGCCTTGCTGCGATGCGGTTCCTGTCGGCCTTTCGCGCCGAAAGCGCAGCGCAGGACCGGGTTCGCGATGTGATCCGTACCTTTGCTTGGGTGTTGCTCGCGATCTTCCCCTGGCTGCTGTCGCTCACCGGCGCGGCGCATCGCATGCCGCTGGTCGCCGAAGCGGCGCTTGCGCCATGCCTCGCCGGGGCGATCCTGCTCGCGCGCTGGCTGTACGAGGATTCGGGCGACCGCCGGCGATTCCATTGGTTGCTTCCCGACGCCGATCAGGCGTGGATCATGCTCGCGCCCGCGTTGCTATTTGGGTTCGCGCCGCTGATGTTTGCGATCCTGCCGTTGCTCGCGCTGTTCCAGATATTACTCTGGCTGCGGCTCGCACGGCGCCCGGACGCAAGGTAAAACCAAGCCCTTGAAGGTTTAAGCCCTATTAACGCCATTCTGATATTGGCGAATGCGCATGAGTGAATCGGTCTTCTCTCCCAGCATCGACCCGCCGTCGCCGACGCTGTCGGCGCGCCTGCGCGAGTTGGCGAGCTATCTGGCGGCGCCCGCTGCCGGGCGGCTCACAGAGGAACAGCGCGCGCTGTCGCTGGGCGTTGCACGCCGGCTGGTCGTTGATGTCGCGGCTCGGCTCGATCCCCGTATCGATCCGGGCCTCCTGTGGAACGAGTGGCTAAGCGGCGGATTGCCGTGTGCCGCGCGGCTCGCGGGCATTTGTTTCGCCCGCGCCGAGGAGCATCGCTGGCGCGAGCAATCGGGCCAGCGAACCAGCCCGCCGCCGGTCCTGTCCGAGCCCGAAACGGTACAAGCCGATGCGCCCGCGGAAAGCGAACCGCTGTCCGATATCGATCGCGCCTATCTTGCGCTGCAGATCGCCGACCGCCGCCGCTTCGACGCACTGGGCAATCCTGCGCTCGCGGTCGCCGATCTCGACGGCGAAACTTTCCGTGCCCTGCTGCTCGATATCGCCGCGTGGCGGCTAGCCGAGGTGAGCGGGGACAAGCGACGTGCCGCCGAACTGGGGGATGCGGTGCGCGTCGCGATCGAACGGCAGGCCGACGAAACCGGCATGGCGCAGGCCGGACAGACCTATTATGAGATTTTGGGGGCTGCGATGCCCGGTGCGGCGGTCGCGGCGATCGCCCGCCACAATTGGCCGACGCTGATCGCTCTCGCCGCGTCGGCGAACCGCCGCGCCTATGACGACATGGCGATTACGCTTCTGACGGCCGAAACCGCCGCACTGCCTTTGCTGCTCGCTCCGCTGCGTCTCGATCATGCGGCGCTGGCGCCGCTTGAGGTCTCGCTGGTGATGCTGCCCGCGCGTGCGGTGGCCGATGTGAGCAGCGATGAGTGAGCGCATCATCCGGGGCCGGGTCGACCGGACGGGGGCGCTGGTCCGCGCCGATGCACCATTGTTGCGCCTGCAACAGCGTGCGGGCGCGGGGCTCGATAAGCCGCTCGCGCTGCCGCATCTCGCACGGCTCGTTGCGTTGGCGCAGCAGCTTCACCGCGATATCAGCCGGCCGCTATATGCCGCCGACGATCATAGCGACATCCACGCGCTCGTCCGCATCACGCCCGATGCCGACGGAGCAAGTCTCGAGATCAGCGACTGGCGTACACGCCCGGTGACGCAGCCGCAGATGCCCGTGATTGCCGACGGCGCCGCCGTACCGCAAAGCTGGACGTGGGAATGCGACCAGCAGTTGCGCCTGGTCGCGCTGCACGCCGCGCCCGATGCGCCCGCCATTCCCGACGGCTGGGAAGGCCGCTCGCTGTCGGAACTTTTCGAACTCCAGCCCGACGAAGAGGGGCGCTTTCCAGTCTTGCGTGCTTTGGCGCGCCAGTCGCGCTTTGAAAGCCAGCGCGTGCGGGCAGCGGGTATCGCGATGACGTTGTCGGGCGAAGCCTTGTTCGACGCAATGGGGCGTTTCACGGGTTTCCGTGGGCTCGCGGTCGTCGCCGATGAGCAAGTGCCCGCCGAGCCAAAGGGGGGCGGAACGTTCGTCGATCCGGCGTTCGGATCGTTACCGCTGTCCGATCCGCAATTCGGCCGCCGTATCGATGGCGCGCTGCGCGGTCCGCTGAGCCGGATCATCGCGACGGCGGAAACGATTTCGGGGCAGTTCGACGGCCCGATCCGCGCCGATTATGCGCGCTACGCCGGAGATATTGCGCATGCCGGGCGGCACCTGCTTGGCCTCGTCGACGATCTTGCCGATCTTCAGAATATCGAACGGCCCGGGTTCAAGGCCGCGCGCGACGAAATCGATCTTGGGGATCTCGCGCGCCGCGCGGTCGGCCTGCTCGGCATGAAGGCCGAGGAAAAAGGCATCCGCATCGATGCGCCGCGCACCGACGACCGGGCGCCGGCCACCGGCGAGTTCCGCCGCGTTTTGCAGGTGCTGCTCAACCTGCTCGGCAATGCGATCCGCTATTCGCCCGATAATTCGCAGATATGGATCCGCGTCGATCGTGAGGACGACCGCGCGATGGTTACCGTCGCCGACCAGGGGCAGGGCATCGACGCCGAACAGCAGGCGGTAGTGTTCGAGAAGTTCGAGCGGCTCGGTCGCACCGACAGCGGCGGTTCGGGTCTCGGCCTGTATATCGCCCGCCGCCTTGCGCGTGCGATGGACGGCGAATTGACCGTCGACAGCGCACCGGGGCAGGGCGCGCGCTTTACGCTGAGCCTGCCCGCGCGCGACGCCTGAATCGAAACGGCGGCACAGTCGCCTGCGCCGCCGTTCGAAATTTCCGATTTTGAGCGCTTAGCGCTTGTCGACCGAAACGAACGGACGATGCGTCGGGCCGGTGTAGAGCTGGCGCGGACGGCCGATCTTCTGCGCGGGGTCCGAGATCATTTCGTTCCACTGCGCGACCCAGCCGACGGTGCGGGCGAGGGCGAAGAGTGCGGTGAACATCGTCGTCGGGAAACCGATCGCCGACAGGATCACGCCCGAATAGAAATCGACGTTCGGGAACAGCTTCTTCTCGACGAAATAGGGATCGTTGAGCGCCATTTCCTCGAGCTGCAGCGCGACTTCGAAGACGGGGTCGTTGACCTTCAGTGCTGCAAACACTTCGCGGACCGTCTTCTGCATTACGGTCGCGCGCGGGTCGTAGTTTTTATAGACGCGGTGGCCGAAGCCCATCAGGCGGAACGGATCGTCCTTGTCCTTTGCACGGGCGATATATTCGGGAATGCGTTCGGGGCGGCCGATTTCGCGCAGCATGTTGAGCGCGGCTTCGTTCGCGCCGCCGTGCGCGGGACCCCACAGGCAGGCAATGCCCGCCGCGATGCACGCGAAGGGATTGGCGCCCGACGAACCCGCGAGACGAACGGTCGAGGTTGATGCATTCTGCTCGTGATCGGCGTGGAGGATGAAGATGCGGTCGAGCGCGCGTTCGACGACCGGGTTCACCTCATAGGGCTCCGCGGGCACGCCGAAGGTCATGCGCAGGAAATTGCCGGTGTAGCTCAGCGAATTGTCGGGATAGACGAAGGGCTGGCCGACCGAATATTTATACGCCATCGCGGCGATCGTCGGCATTTTGGCGATCAGGCGGTGGCTGGCGATCATCCGCTGGTGCGGATCGTGAATCTCGGTCGAGTCATGATAAAAAGCGCTCAATGCGCCGACGACGCCGCACATGACCGCCATCGGATGCGCGTCGCGGCGGAAGCCACGATAGAAGGTCGCGAGCTGTTCGTGCAGCATTGTGTGGCGCGTGATCGTATTGTCGAAATCGGCCAGTTCCTGCGCATTCGGCAGTTCGCCGTTGAGCAGCAGGTAGCAGGTTTCCATGAAGCTCGAATGTTCGGCAAGGTCGCCGATCGCGTAGCCGCGGTGGAGCAAGACACCCTCGTCGCCATCGATATAGGTGATCTGCGATTCGCAGCTCGCGGTCGATGTGAAACCCGGATCATAGGTGAAGGCGCCGGTCTGGGCGTAGAATTTGCGGATATCGACGACGTCGGGGCCGACGGTGCCCGACAGGACAGGGCTGTCGACGGTCGTGTCGCCCAGCGTGATTTTCGCAGTGTCGGTCATATTTTGTTCCCTGTACTGACGGCGGGGAGAGAGAGTGGCTACGCCCCTGCCGGATAATGTTGCGCTGCGTCAAGTCGGGCCAGACTGACATCTCGTCCAAGCAACAGCAGCACGTCGAAAATTCCCGGGGAAATGGTTCGGCCGGTTAGTGCAGCGCGTAGGGGTTGCGCCAATTTACCGAGCCCCAGTTCGGCGGCTTCGGCTTCGGCGCGCACGGCCGCATCCAGCTCTTCTATTGTCCAGTCGTTCAGCCCGCGCAGCCGTTCTGTCACCGCGGCAAGCAGACCTTCGGGCGAACCCTTTAGCACCTCGGCCGCCTTTTCGTCCACCGGCAACGGGTCCGGCTGGAACAGGAAAATCGCGCCATCGGCGATTTCGTCGAGGGTCTTGGCGCGCGGTTTCAGCGAGTCCATTGCGCGCGTCAGCAGATCGCGATCGAGGCCGTCGAGCGGACGGCCGACAAGCTTTTCAACCCGCGGCGCGACCAGGCCGGCGAGCCGGGCATCGTCGGCCTCGCGAAGATAATGGCCGTTCAGATTCTCGAGCTTTTTGAAATCGAAGCGCGACGGCGAACGGCCGACATGCGCGAGGTCGAACCACTCGGTCGCCTGCGCGCGGCCGATAATTTCGTCGTCGCCATGGCCCCAGCCGAGCCGGAGAAGATAGTTGTTCACCGCTTCGGGCAGATAACCCATTTCGTCGCGGTACGCGTCGACCCCGAGCGCGCCGTGGCGCTTCGACAGCTTCGCGCCGTCGGCACCGTGGATGAGGGGAACATGCGCATAAATGGGCTCGCGCCAGTTCCCCCCCGTTTCTTTCAGGGACCGGATCAGCGCGAGTTGGCGGAACGCGTTGTTGAGATGGTCGTCGCCGCGGATAACGTGCGTCACACCCATATCATTATCATCGACAACGACGCTGAGCATATAGGTCGGCGTGCCGTCGCTGCGCAGCAGGACAAAATCGTCGAGCTCGGCGTTCTGGACGGTCACGTCGCCCTGAACCTTGTCGGCGATGGTTGCCGCGCCATCCTGCGGCGCGCGCAGACGAATGACGTGCGGCACCGACGGATCGCCGTCGTCGCGGTCGCGCCAAGGGCTGCGGACACGGAAGGGCAGGCGTTTTTCCTGCGCCTCGGCGCGCATCGCGGCGAGTTCGTCCTGCGTCAGGTAGCAGCGATAGGCTTCGCCTTTCGCGAGCAGTTCCGCCGCAACCTCGGCATGGCGCGGCGCGCGCGCGAACTGGAACACCGTCTCGCCGTCCCAATCGAGGTCGAGCCACTGCATCCCGTCGATGATCGCGTCGATCGCTGCGTTGGTCGAACGCGCACGGTCGGTGTCTTCGATGCGCAGCAGGAATTTCCCGCCGTGATGCCGCGCGAACAGCCAATTGAACAATGCGGTGCGCGCGCCGCCAATGTGCAGGAAACCGGTCGGCGAGGGGGCAAAACGCGTCACCACACTGGCGCCGGTTGCCTCGGAGGTCGCTTCTGCCACTTTGGTTTGGTTTTCGGTTGCCACTATGGCCTCTTTCACTCAATTTGCCGCTATTCTGGGCGGGGATCGGGGGAGCCCCTAGCATGGCGACAAGGCAGCTTCAAACGCCCATTGCCGCACGCTGGACAAGTCTCTGGCGCGGCGCGGGCGACGCGCTGGAAGCGCGGCTGGAGGCCGAGCGCGAGCGGATCGGGCTTTGGCTGCCGGTCGCGCTCGGCGCCGGCATCGCCACCTGGTTCGCGTTGCCCGCGAAGGCGCACTGGATCGGGTTGCTGCTCTTGCTCGCGGGCGGCCTGTGCGGGGGCCTGCTGATCGGCTGGCAAAAAAGCCGTCTCGGGCGGCTTGTTGTCGTGGGGTGTGGCGTGATGGCGGCGGGCGTACTGCTCATCTGGGCGCGTGCCGTCTGGGTCGCGGCGCCGGTGCTGGCGGGACCGGTTGTGACCGAATTTTCCGCGATCGTCGAACGCGCCGAGCCGCTGCCGGCCAAGGGGCAAGTTCGCATTCTCGCTCTGCCGCAGAACCGTACCGACCTGCCACCGCGCGTGCGGTTGACCCTGCGCAGCGAGCAGGCGGCGAACCTCACCGACGGCGAAATAATCGGGGTCAGGGCGCGGCTGATGCCGCCACCGACGGCGAGCCTGCCGGGTGGATATGATTTTGCGCAGCGCGCCTGGTTCGACCGCATTGGTGCGGTCGGGACAGTGCTGGGCGATGTTTCGCGGGTTCCGGCGAAAGGCGCCGTAACCCTGCCGCTGCGGGCGCGCCTTAACGCGCATATCCATGACCAAATCGACGGATCGCCAGGAGGCATTGCTGCGGCGCTCGTAACGGGTGATCGCGGCGCGATCAGCGAAGCGGACGAAGAGGCGATGCGCCGCAGCGGACTGGCGCATCTGCTGTCGATCAGCGGGTTGCATGTGACCGCCGTTGTCGGTTTCGCGATGTTTCTGACGTTGCGATTGTTCGCGTTGAGCCGAAGGTTGGCACTGGCCGGCTATGTCCTGCCGCTTGCTGCTGCTGCGGGGGCGCTCGCCGGCGGAGGATATACGTGGCTCGCAGGGGCCGAGGTGCCGACGTTGCGCTCGTTTATCGCCGCGCTGCTCATCCTTGTCGCCTTCCTGATGGGGCGCGAGGCGCTGACGCTGCGGCTTGTTGCCGCGGGCGCGTTGATCGTATTGATCTGGCGGCCCGAATCGCTTGCCGGTCCGAGCTTCCAACTAAGCTTCGCGGCGGTCACCGCCATAATTGCGCTGCACGAAAGCCGTCCGATGCGATCTTTTCTGATGCGCCGCGACGAGCCTTGGCCGGTTCGTTTTGGCAGGGCCGTTGCGGGATTGCTCCTTACTGGCCTTGTCGTCGAAATCGCACTAGCGCCGATCGCGCTGTTCCATTTCCACAAGGCGGGGCTGTACGGCGCACTCGCCAACGTGATCGCAATCCCGCTGACGACCTTTGTCATCATGCCCGCCGAGGCGCTCGCCTTGCTGTTCGACAGCGTCGGGCTCGGCGCGCCCTTCTGGTGGATCACCGAACAAGCCCTGCTTGCACTGATCGGGTTGGCGCACGGCGTCGCCGACGCCCCGGGTGCGGTCGCCATGATGCCAAGTTTTCCGCGCTGGGGCTTTGCCCTGGCGATATTCGGCGGGCTCTGGCTGCTGCTTTGGAAGACGCGGTGGCGCCGCGCGGGCGCGGTCCCGCTGGCGATCGGCATGGCGGCGCTGCTGGTCCAGCCGCGCCCCGACCTGCTTGTCACCAGCGACGGCCGCCACATCGCCGCTGCATTGCCCGACGGCAGTTACGCGCTGCTCCGCGACAGGGCGGGTGATTATGTGCGCGACAGCATGGCCGAAGCCGCCGGGGTCGACGCTCCGCTCACCGCCCTCACCGATCTCGATCATGTCGAATGCAATCGCGATTTCTGTCGTTGGAGCCAAGGCGAGGGTTCCGCGCGGCGTATCATCCTTGCTTCGCGTGGGCGCGACCGGATCGAGGGTGCCGAGATGGCGGCGTCCTGCGCCGCCGCCGACGTCGTGATCAGCGACCGCTGGTTACCGCACGAATGCGTGGGGCGTTGGATGACGATTGATCGCGACAGCCTAGCGACAAGCGGGGGACTGGCACTCTATCTGAGCAAAAAGCCCGAAGCCGTCGCCACGCTTCGCGCGGGCGACGGGCATCCGTGGCGTCTGCCGCAGCAGCTTAGTGGTAACGACGAAGCAATCCCGACAGGCGGCCCTGCACGATGACGCGGTCGGCAGGGTAGCGCTGCGGTTCATAGGCAGCGTTCGCCGGGTCGAGGCGGATCATCTGTCCTTCGCGGCGGAAATATTTGAGCGTTGCATCCTGCCCGTCGACCAGCGCGACGACGATGTCGCCTTCGCGCGCGGTGCTGGCTTTCTGGATCAGCGCATAATCGCCGTCGAAAATGCCCGCCTCGACCATCGAGTCGCCCGAGACTTCGAGCGCATAATGTTCGCCCGAGCCGAGCAGCGCGGCGGGCACCGCCAGATTATTATGTTCCTCGAACGCCTCGATCGGGACGCCAGCGGCGATCTTGCCATGCAGCGGCACCTCGACGATGTCGTTGGCGGCGATCGGTCGCATCGCGGGAGCCGGCTTGCGCAGCGGGACGATATTGTCACGATCATTGCGCACAGGCTTGGCAGCCTCAGGCACCTTGAGCACCTCCAGCGCGCGTGCGCGGTTGGGCAGGCGGCGAAGAAAACCTCTTTCTTCCAAGGCACTTATCAGACGGTGTATGCCCGATTTCGACTTCAGGCCCAGCGCCTCCTTCATCTCCTCGAACGATGGCGAGATGCCGCTCGTGTCGAGACGTTCCTGGATGAAGTGGAGCAGCTCATGCTGCTTTGCGGTCAACATCGATCGTTCTCCATGATGCCAATTCCGGACATAGGGAGAACGATAGTGGAACAAAGCGGAACTTGTCAAGCGATGACGATATAGTCCGCCATGTCGCCTGCCGCACGGGCGGGCGCGCCAATGTCGCGGATCAACAAAGCGTTGGCCGATGCGAGCGGCAGCGTGAGTCCGCTTTCCTGCCCGAAGAGGGGAGTCAGCCGCCCTCCTTCGAGTCGTGCGCGCAGATAATCGCGGCGCGTGCCGCCCTCGGCGAGCGGAGCAGCAAGTGGTGCTCGATGCACCTGCGGTAGCGGATCGTGCGCGCCAGCAAGGTGGCGGACGAGCGGGAGCAGGAACAGCGTCGCGGTGACGAAGGCCGACGAGGGATTGCCGGGCAGGCCGAGCAGAACCGCATCGCCGATCGTCCCCCCGATCAGCGGCTTGCCCGGACGCATCGCGATTTTCCAGAAATCGAGCTGGCCGCCGACGTCTTCGAGCGCGCCGCGAACATGGTCGTGATCGCCGACCGAGGCGCCGCCCACGGTGACGATGACGTCGTGACGTCGCGCCAATTCCTTGAGAACATTGCCAAGCATTGCGCGATCGTCGCGGATATGGTGCGGCAAGATCGCCTCGGCAACCTCGCCGACGAGCATTGCGGCGAGCATCGCGCCATTGCTGTCGGGAATCTGGCCGGGGGCGAGCGAGTGTCCCGGCTGGACGAGCTCGTCGCCGGTGGTGAGGATCGCGACGCGCGGTCGGCGGCCGACGGCAAGCTGGCCCGCACCGCTCATCGCCGCCGCGGCGATGGCACCGGGCGTCAGGCGCGTGCCCGCCCGCAGCAGGCAATCTCCCGCGGCGAAATCAGCGGCGCGCGCGCGGATATGTCGGCCGCGCGGACCATGGCCATCGCCCGTCAGGGTCAGTCGCGCGCCGTCGCGTGCGACATCTTCCTGAACGATCACCGTATCGGCGCCGGCAGGAAGCATCGCGCCGGTGAAAATGCGCATGGCCTCGCCGGCTTCCACCATGCGGTCAGGCGCGGTCCCGGCGGCAGCTTCGCCGATGACGGACCATGGCCCGGGCAGATCGTCAAAACGGATCGCATAGCCGTCCATCGCCGACAAGGGGGCGGCAGGCTGGTCGCGCAAAGCGACGACATCGCTCGAAAGATAGCGCCCAAGCGATTCTAGAAAGGCGATATTTTCACTCGCTAGCGGCGCGCGCAGCGCGAGCAACCGGGCCTGCGCTTCCTCGACGGGAAGCAGCCCGCTCATTCGGCGCGCCAGTCGCCCGAGCGCCCGCCGCTCTTTTCGAGCAGGCGGATGTCGCCGATTATCATCGCGCGATCGAGCGCCTTTGCCATGTCGTAGAGCGTGAGCAGCGCGACCGACACCGCGGTGAGCGCCTCCATCTCGACCCCGGTTGGGCCGGTCGTCTGTGCGATTGCGGTGACCGATATGCCGCTTTCCTCCCACGCGAAATCGACGCCGACCTTGGTCAGCGCGAGCGGGTGGCAGAGCGGGATGAGGTCGGCGGTGCGTTTGGCAGCCATGATCCCGGCGATGCGTGCGGTCGACAGCACGTCGCCCTTGGGCGCATTGCCGCCGCGGATCGCTTCAAGCGCTCCGGCGGACATGGTGATGCGGCCACCCGCGACCGCGCGGCGCTGGGTGGCGGGCTTGGCGCCGACATCGACCATCGACGCAGCCCCGCTTTCGTCGAGGTGCGTCGGGCGCGTCACGCCGTGGCGCCCGTTAGAAGCGCGCGCGTTGCCGCCGTGACGTCAACCTGGCGCATCAGGCTTTCGCCCACGAGGAACGCTTCGACGCCGCTTTGCGCCAGCCTTTCGCAATCGGCGTGGCTCGCAATGCCGCTTTCGCCGACGAGCAACGTGCCTGGCGGGACGAGCTTTGCAAGGTGTTCGGTGACGCCGAGATCGGTCTCGAAGCTCCTGAGGTCGCGGTTGTTGACCCCGATCAGGCGCGACTTGAGTTTGGTGAGCGCGCGGTCAAGTTCAGCCTCGTCATGAACTTCGACGAGCACATCCATGCCGCGTTCAAATGCCGCCGCTTCGATCTCGCACATCACGCCGTCATCGAGCGCGGCGACGATGATCAGGATCGCGTCGGCACCGATTGCGCGCGCTTCGGCGACCTGCCAGGGATCGACCATGAAATCCTTGCGGAGCGCGGGGAGGGAGCAGGCAGCGCGCGCTGCGATCAGATAATCCTCATGCCCCTGAAAATAGGGCGCGTCGGTCAAGACAGACAGACAGGCTGCCCCGCCGGCCGCATAAGCGCGGGCATGGTCGGCGGGATCGAAATCTTCTCTTATCAATCCCTTGGACGGCGATGCTTTCTTGATCTCGGCGATCAACCCGAAACCGCCGGCGTCGATCTTCGCCTGAAGCGCCGCCGCGAAGCCGCGCACTGGGCCGGCGTCGATCGCGTCGAGTTCGGACAGCGAGCGCAGCGCACGGCGCTCGGTCACTTCGCCGGCCTTGGTGGCCAGGATTTGCGTGAGCTTGTTCATTTATACGCGATCCAGCAATTGAGCAGCGCGGTGGCAAGGCCCTTGTCGATCGCCTCGGCGGCTTCCTCAACACCCTCGACCAGCGTTTCGGCCGCGCCGGCGACGACGAGCGCTTCGGCGGCGTTATAGAGGACGGCGTCGCGATAGGCGCCCGGTTCACCCTGAAGCAGACCGCGCAGCGCTGCGGCGTTGTAGCTCGCATCGCCGCCGCGGATTTCGGCGAGCGAGCGTGTCGGAAGGCCGGCATCGGCGGCGACGCTGCGCTGCATCCGAACGCCTTCGGGCGTTACCACCGCAACCTCGTTGCCGCCGGCGAGCGACAGTTCGTCGAGGCCCTCGTCGCCCGATATGACGCGCGAATGTTCGGTGCCGAGCCGGTGCAGCGCCTCGGCGTAGACGGGGACGTAGGCGGGGCGGGCGATGCCGACGAGTTGGCGCGTGACGCGGGCGGGGTTGGCGAGCGGGCCCATCAGGTTGAAGATCGTCCGGCGCCCGATCGCCTTGCGGATCGGCATGATGCGCTTCATCGCCGGATGACGCGTCCCGGCGAAGAGAAAGCAGATGCCGAGATCGGCGAGTTGTTCCTCGGCTTGCCTGTCGGCGCGCTCCATGTCGAGGCCGAGTGCCTCCAGCGTGTCGGCCGCGCCAGATCTCGAGGAAGCTGCACGATTTCCGTGCTTTGCGACAGGAACCTCGCACGCCGCGACGACGATCGACACGGCGGTCGACACGTTGAGTGTATGATGGCCGTCGCCGCCGGTGCCGCAGACGTCGATCGCACCGGCAGGCGCATCAATCGGGATCAACCGGTCGCGCATTGCCTGCGCCGCGGCAGCGATTTCGACCATCGTTTCGCCGCGGTCGGAGAGCGCAGTCAGGAATTGGACGATATTTTCGTCGCTGGCACCACCATCGAGCATCGTGGCGAAGGCATCGGCCGCCTCGTCATGCTCGAGCAGCCCGGCGGGATCGGGAAACGGACCGAAACGGCTCATGCGGCTTTCCGTTCGCCGACCGGCAACCCCGCAATTTTCAGGAAATTGGCCAGCATTGCGTGACCGTGCTCGGTCGCGATGCTTTCGGGGTGGAACTGAACGCCGTGGATCGGCAGCTCGACGTGGCGGAAGCCCATGACCGCGCCATCGTCGCTCGTCGCGTTGATGACCAGGCTTTCGGGAATGTCGACGACCTCGAGGCTGTGATAGCGCGTCGCCTGAAAGGGCGAGGGCAGGCCGGCGTAGAGCCCGCTGCTGTCGTGGCAGACGGGCGAGGTCTTGCCGTGCATCAGATGGCCGCGCTGGACGGTGCCGCCAAAATGCTGGCCGATCGCCTGATGGCCGAGGCATACGCCGAGCAGAGGGCGCTTGGCTTCGGCGCAGGCGGCGACGAGATCGAGGCTGATCCCGGCTTCGTTCGGCGTGCACGGGCCGGGCGAGATCAGGATCGCATCGGCGCCGGTGGAGAGCGCGTCAACCGCGGTCAGCGCGTCGTTGCGCTCGACACGCACGTCGACCCCCAACTCGATCAGATAATGAACGAGGTTGAAGGTGAAGCTGTCATAATTGTCGATGACGAGGATCATGCGGTGGGCCGTAACGATTTTGGGGGAGTGGGGGAAGGGATAGAAGCTTTTCGGCGTTCAACTCTTCCTTCGCGGGTCGATCACTCCGCCATCAGCTTGGCGAGGTCGTCCTTCCAGAACGTCGCCCAGGTGTGCGTGCTATGGCCCTTGGTTTCGGGGGTCGCTGCGATCAGAATGAACTTCGTCGTCGGCAGGCGCGCCGCAGCTTTCTCGGTGATCCCATACGCGGGCGGATTGATGAAATCGTCGGCCGAATTGATCCACAGCATGGGCACCCTGATCTTTTCGAGATTCGGCCACGGGTTATAGGTTCGCGAGCTATCAAGCTGATAAATCACGTCATTGGCGTCGTTGCGGCCATTGGTGCGGGCGAAAGCTTCGTCCTTGTACTTCTCCGCGGCTTCGCGCGTCGGATATTGTACCTGCAGCGCATAGGGATTGGCGCCGGCGATCATGCTGAGCGACGCTGCGGTGCGCAGGCCCGATGCGGGCGGCTCCTTGTAGTTGCCGCCGTTCCACAGCGGATCGGCCTTGATCGCGTCGATCGACAGCGTGCGCCACATACGGTTCTGACCCGCGATCTCGACCGGAAGGCAGGCGAAGGGCGCGAGTTTCTCGGCGAAATCGGGGTATGTTTCACCCCAGACGAAGGCGTGCATGCAGCCCATCGAGGTGCCGAGGATCAGCTTCAATTTCTTCACGCCGAGCTTTTCGGTCAGCATCCGGTACTGCGCACCGACCATGTCGTCATAATCATATTTGGGGAAGGCCATCCGCATGCCGTCGCTCGGCTTCGACGAGCCGCCGTGACCGATATTGTCGGGCAGGATGATGTAATATTTCTTCGTATCGAGCAGCTGGCCGGGGCCGAACAATTCGTTCGCGAACTGCGGCTGGAAGAATTGCTTTCCGGTGCCGCCGGTGCCGTGGAGGATCATCACCGCGTTGGTGACATTGCCCTTCTTGTCGCGCTGCGGTGTGCCGAGCGTCGTGTAGTGGATCTTGAGCTCGGGCAGCTTTTCGCCGTTGGCGAAGGCGAAGTCCTTGAGGATCGCATCGCCTTCGACGGCACCCTCGACGGTCTGGGCGTGAGCGGGAACGGTGAGCAGCAGGGCGAGCGGGGCAAGATATTTACGCATGGCCGGACGCTAGCGTCCGTTCCGTACCCGTCAAGCTATTGACCGTACCCCGGCGTGCCCGCCAGTCGCACGGCCTCGCGCGCCGCGGCGAAGAGCGCGCCAGCCTTGGCCTCGCATTCGCGCTGTTCATAGGCGGGGTTGCTGTCGGCGACGATGCCGGCGCCCGCCTGGACGTGCATTTCGCCATCTTTCACGATCGCGGTGCGCAGCACGATGCAGCTGTCCATATTGCCGTCGGGGGCGAAATAGCCGACGCCGCCGGCGTAAGGCCCGCGCGCATCGGCCTCCAATTCGGCGATGATCTGGCACGCACGGACCTTGGGGGCGCCGCTGACGGTGCCCGCAGGAAAGCCCGCGAAAAGGGCGTCGATAGCGTCCTTGTCGGGCGCGATGCGGCCGATGACGTTCGAGACGATGTGCATGACATGGCTATAGAATTCGACGGTGTAGCTGTCGGTGACGGCGACCGATCCGCCGATCGCGGCGCGGCCGACATCGTTGCGGCCGAGGTCGAGCAGCATCAGATGCTCGGCGCGTTCCTTGGGATCGGCGAGCAGGCTTTCGCGGTTCTCGGCATCCTCCGCGCTGGTGCGACCGCGCGGGCGGGTGCCGGCAATCGGACGAATGGTGATTTCGCCATCCCTGACCCGAACCAGTATCTCGGGCGACGAGCCGATCAGCGCGAAGCCGGGCAGGTCGAGAAAATAAAGGAAGGGCGAGGGGTTAATGCGGCGGAGCGCGCGGTAAAGGTCGAAGGGCGGCAGGTCGAAGGGCGTCGAAAAGCGTTGCGACAGTACGACCTGAAAGATGTCACCCGCGGCGATATAGTCCTTCGCGGTAGCGACCATCTGCGCAAAATGCGCGGGTGTGGTCGCGGGGTTCGCGGCGATGTCGGTCGGCAGCGCGTCGGTCGAGGCGCGGTCGGCGTGGGCGCTGACGCTCGACAGGCGCGCGGCGATGGTGTCGAGCCGGTCCTGCGCGCCCTCGATCATCCGGTCGATCGGCGCGTCGGCGTCGGGCCAGATCGGCGCGATCAGGAAAAGTTCGTCGGCGAGGCGGTCGAATACGAGGATCGTCGTCGGGCGCACGAAGACCATGTCGGGCAGCCCCAACCCCGCACCCGGCGCGCGCGGGATGCGCTCGACGAGGCCGATCGTTTCATAGGCGAAGAAGCCGACGAGCGTCGCCAGCGCCTTGGGCAGTCCCTCGGGCACGTCGAAGCGGCATTCGGCGACGAGGTCGCGCAGCGCCTGCAACGCCGGGGTGGCGAGGGGTTGGAACGCATCTCGGTCGCGGCGCCAGTCGCGGTTGATCCGCGCGGCGTCGCCGGTGACCTCGAACATCAGGTCGGGGTCGAGGCCGAGCAGGCTGTAACGCCCGCGCGTCTCACCGCTTTCGACCGATTCGAGTACCCAGTCGCCGCGCCCGGCCTCGATCAGCTTGAGCGCCGCCGAAACGGGCGTTTCGATGTCGGCGATCAGCCGCTGCCAGACGACCGCGCCGCGCCCCTGCGCCAGCGCTTCGAGCGCTGCGGCTCTGCCTTCGAGGCTCACCCTTATTCGGAGACCGGCGCGGTGCCGGTCAGCTCGGCGCGCAGCTGATTGACGAGATCCTTGTTGATCGTCACGCCGACGCGGCGCTTCGCTTCGGCGGCGAGCTGTTCGATCAGTTCGTTGCCAAAGGCGGGCGCAAGCGGCTGAGCGATCGCGGCGACGCGCGCCGGTTCGATCGCCTTGGGATCGGGACGCTGGACCTCGCTGAGCGCAATCACCATCCATCCACGATTGCCCGGGATTTCGAGCGTCTTCACGCTGTTCTTTGCCATCGAGAAGAGCAGGGCGAGTTCGGGCGGCACGGGTTTGCCGCCCGCGCCGAGTTCGGCACGGCGGCCACCGATCGTCTGGACATTGCCGATATTGGGGCCGGCAGCCGCGACGGCTTCGTTCAGGCTTTTGCCGCCTTCGACCGCCTTGACGATCGCGCGGGCTTTGCCACGGGCGACCTTCTGCCCCTCGGCAAAACGCCATTCGCTGAGCAAATCGCCGCGAATCTGCGCGAAGGGCGGCGGCGCGGCGGCGGTGATCGATTTCACCGCATAAACCGCGAATTTCTCATTCTCGACGAGCGTCGCGATATGCCCTTCGCCTTCGCCGGCGGCCTGGAAAGCCTGCGCGACAAGTGGCGCCAGCTCGGGCGCGGGGGTGAAAGCGGGCTGGGCGGGGGCGCGGCCGCTGGGCAGGATCGCGGGCGTTTCGACAAGCTGAAGCTTCCGGTCCGCGGCGACTTCCTCGACCGACGCGCCGCCGTTCACGGCATCCTGGATCGCGTTATAATAATCGACGATCGCCTCGTTCGCCTTGTTCTTGGCAAGTTCCGTGCGGATCACGGCGCTGGCGTCGGCGAGGCTGCGCGCGGGCTTCGCGGTCACATCCTCGACGCGCGCGACAGTCCAGCCGAGGCCGGTCTGCGTCGGGCCGATCAGATCGCCGCGCTTGGCGGCGAAGGCAGCCTTGGCGGCCGCGGCGCTGCTCGTCGCGGCAAAGGCCGACTGGGTCAGGTCGCCAGTGGTCGAAGCCGAGAGGCCCGCTGCCTGCGCCGCAGCGGCGAGCGGCGTTCCGCCGCGAACCTTGGTGGCGAGAGCCGTCGCCGCCGCTTGATCGGGAACAATCACCTGCGCAAAGCGGCGCGTTTCGCTCGCCGTATATTGCGCGGCATTGTCCTTATAGACCTTGGCGATTTCGGCGTCGGTGACCGCGGGAACCGGCACCGCGCCACGATCGAACAGCGCGTACTGGATTACGCGGCGTTCGGGGACGGTGAACTTGGCGGCATTTTGCGACAGGAACGTCTTCAGCGCGGCATCGCCAGGGTCGGCGGTCGGCGCGAAGGGGCTTGCCGGAATGAAGGTCGCCTGTCCGCGGCGCTGTTCCATCAGCAGTGCGGCATAGGGCTGAGCCATACCCGGCGCGATCCGAGGCATCAGGGCGATCGGTGCAGCGAGCTGTTCAATCAGCAGCTGCTGGCGCAGGTCGCGGCGAAGCTGGGTTTCGGTGAGGCCGTTCTGACGCAGGAAATTCTCGAAGACCTTCTGGTCGAACTTGCCCGATACGCCGGCAAAGGCCGGCAGATCGGCGATGCGTCCATCGATCAGCCGCTTGCTGACGCTGAAGCCCATGCCCGTCGCGAACTGGTCGAATGCGAGTCCCTCGACAAGCTGGTCGAGCACCTGGTCGAGCCCGCCCGATTCGACGAACGCGGCCATCGTCAGCCCGGGCTGCCGCTGGCGCGCCTGATCATAGGCCTGGCGCGCCCGGTCGCGCAGTTCGCCGACACCGATCTGTTCGCTGCCGACCTTGGCGACATTGGCGCCGCCAAGCCCGCCAAAGCTCGAATTGCCCGTCACATCGCCGAGTGCGAAGGCGAGGCCGACGAGGACGACGAAGCCGAGGGCAAGGAATTTGCCGATCGTTGAGGAAAACATGGCGCGGATAGCGGTAATCATGGAACGGACATTCTTTCCGGCAGGGCGCGGTCAAGCGCGATTGCGCGTTGCTTTAGGCGGGAGGCGGTGCCGCATCAAGGCTGGAAAGGGGCTTTTCGTGACCAGCGACGCGGCTTGCCTATCGCGCCCGTGCGCCGCTAGGGCGGGGCAAGGTTCGAACAGAGGGAGACGCAAGCAAATGACGCGGCGCAAATATGTGGTCGGCAACTGGAAGATGAACGGGCTTTCGGCGACTATTGCCGAGGCGCAGGCAATCTTCGCCGCGGCGGACGATCATGCCGCCGTCGATGTCGCGATCTGCCCGCCCTTCACGCTGATTGGCGCCGTCGCCGTCGCCGCGCCGGGCAAGGCTGTCGGCGGACAGGATTGCCATAGCGCCGCTTCGGGCGCCTTTACCGGGTCGGTCGCAGCGGAGATGCTTGTCGACATAGGCGCGAGCGTCGTGATCGTCGGGCACAGCGAGCGGCGCGAAGGCTTTGCCGAGAGCGACGCCGATGCGCGCGCGAAGGCCGAAGCGGGCCTCGCCGCCGGACTGTCGGTTATCCTCTGCGTCGGCGAACCGCGCGAAATACGCGAATCGGGTGGCGCGATCGATTATGTGCTCGCGCAGATCGCCGGATCGGTCCCCGACGGCTTCGATCCGCTCCGGCTGGCCATCGCCTATGAACCGATCTGGGCGATCGGGACCGGCCTGGTGCCCACCGTCGCCGATGTGGCGGCGATGCACGGTGCAATCCGTGGCGCGCTCGCCGCACGTTTCGGCGGCGCAGCGGAAGATATGCGCATATTATATGGCGGGTCGGTCAATGGCGAGAACGCCGCCGAACTGCTGGGGGCGGGCGACGTCGATGGCGCGCTGGTCGGCGGTGCGAGCCTGACGGCTGCCAAGTTCGTACCGATCATCGCGGCGGGCGCGGCGCTCGGCTGATACTTGGCGGCTGATGGGTGGCGGCTGATCCTATGGGTTGAAGCGAAGCCGCTTCGTCTCTATGTGCGCCGCGGGCGCGGTCCGTTTGAGACCGCGCAAGTTCGGGAAAATATGATGTCCAGTCTCTTCACCTTCATCCTCGTCCTGCAGGCGCTCGTCGCCGCGGTGATGATCGGCGTCATTCTGATGCAGAAGTCGGAAGGTGGCGGTCTTGGCGTCGGCGGCAGTCCTGCGGGCCTGCTTTCGGCGCGCGGCGCGGCGGATTTCATGACCCGTGCGACGACGATCCTCGCGACGGCCTTCGTCGCGCTGTCGATCGTCCTTGCGGCCATGGCCTCGGTCGGCCGCAGCGGTTCGACGATCGACACCTCGCTGTCGAAAACGGCGCAGCCGCAGACGAGCGGCTCTTCGGCGCTGACCGGCGCGGCACCGCCCGCGCAGGGTGCACCTGCTGGTGCGACGCCCGCGGTGGCGAGCGACGACCCGCTGGCCGCTGCTGCAGCCGCGGCAAGCCAGGAAGCCGCTCCGGCACCGGCGCAGGCACCGCCCGCCAAGAAATAACCGGCGGCTTCGGCCTCCGACCATAACCCGCCCGGCGGAAATATTTTCCGCCGGGTGCGATTCGACGGCTTGCGCCGTCCCCCTCCCGTTGAGTAAGTCTTTCCTCCCATGGCGCGGTTCATTTTTATCACCGGCGGCGTGGTCTCCTCGCTTGGCAAAGGTTTGATGGCGGCTAGCCTCGCGGCTTTGTTGCAAGCGCGTGGCTATCGCGTCCGTATCCGGAAGTTCGATCCCTATCTGAATGTCGATCCGGGCACGATGTCGCCCTATCAGCACGGCGAGGTCTATGTGACCGACGACGGCGCGGAAACCGACCTCGACCTCGGCCATTACGAACGCTTTACCGGCGTTGCGGCGCGGCAGAGCGACAATGTCACCTCGGGCCGCGTCTATCGCGATATCATCACCAAGGAACGCCGCGGCGACTATCTGGGCGCGACGGTGCAGGTCATCCCGCACGTCACCGACGAGATCAAGGCGTTCGCGCGTGCCGAGACCGACGATCTCGATTTCGTACTCTGCGAAATCGGCGGCACGGTCGGCGATATCGAATCGCTGCCCTTCATCGAGGCGATCCGCCAGCTCAAGAACGAAGTCGGGCGCGAAAACGCGATCTCGGTTCACGTCACGCTGGTGCCGTACATCGCGGCCGCGGGCGAACTCAAGACCAAGCCGACGCAGCATAGCGTGCGCGAACTCGCCTCGCTCGGCGTCCAGCCCGACATTCTGCTCTGCCGCTGCGAAAAGCCGCTGCCCGAGAGCGAACGCGCGAAAATCGCGCAATTTTGCAACGTCCGCAAGGAAGCGGTCATCCCGGCGCTCGATGCCGACAGCATTTATTCGGTGCCGGTCCAATATCATGGCGAAGGGCTGGACAGCGAAGTGCTGCACGCGTTCGGGATCAAGGATGCGCCCGCGCCGGACCTGTCGCGCTGGTACGACATCATGGACCGCAAGCAGCATCCCGAGGGCGAAGTCACGATCGGCGTCGTCGGCAAATATGTCTCGCTGCCCGACGCCTACAAGTCGCTGAACGAGGCGCTGGTCCACGGCGGCATGGCGCACCGGGTCAAGGTCAATATCCGCTGGCTCGACGCCGAAATGTTCGAGCGCGACGAGGATCTGGCCGCCAATCTCGAACCGATGCACGGCATTCTTGTCCCCGGCGGCTTCGGCGAGCGCGGCTCCGAAGGCAAGATTTCGAGCGTGCGCTTCGCGCGTGAACGCAATGTGCCCTTCTTCGGCATCTGCCTCGGCATGCAGATGGCGTGCATCGAGGGTGCGCGGAACACGAGCGGCATCGCAGATGCGTCGAGCACCGAATTCGGCCCGACCGACGAGCCCGTCGTTGGCATGATCACCGAATGGATGAGCGCCGAAGGTCTGCAGAAGCGCGGCGCCGACACCGATCTGGGCGGCACGATGCGGCTGGGCGCCTATGAGGCGAAACTGTCGCCGAACAGCCATGTCGCGAGCGTCTATGGCGCCAACGACATCAGCGAACGCCACCGCCACCGCTACGAGGTCAACAACGCTTATCGCGAGCAGCTCGAAAAGGGCGGTCTCGTCTTTTCGGGCATGTCGCCCGACGGCATGTTGCCGGAAATCGTTGAGCGCCCGGACCATCCGTGGTTTATCGGGGTGCAGTTCCATCCGGAACTGAAATCGAAGCCGTTCGACCCGCATCCCTTGTTTGCGGGCTTCATCGAAGCGGCGGTGAAACAGAGCCGGTTGGTTTAGAGCGGGCCGAAAAAAGGGATTTAGGGGCATGGATCACGCAAGACTTGCCGAGTTGCAGGGCCCCGACAGCATCTTTTCCGGCCTTTCCATCGAGGATTGGGACGAAATTGCGCGCCGCGCGGTGCAGGTCAATTTCGTCAAGGGCAAGGAATTGCTCGTCCAGGGCGACCCGGGCGACATGATGCTGATCCTGACCGAAGGCACCGCGCGCGTGTCGATGCTGACCTCGGGCGGGCGCGAGATCGTGCTCGCCTATGCCGAACCCGGCGCAATACTGGGCGAGATCGCACTACTCGATGGTGGCGAACGCACCGCGTCCGTCACCGCGACGAGCGCCGGGAGCGCGCTCCAACTCGGCCGCAATGCGCTCAAGGACTTTGCCGCAAGCCATCCCGAATTCGCATGGTCGCTGATGCAGCAGCTCGCGCGGCGGCTGCGCACCGCCGACCAGACGATCGAGAGTGATCGCGCCTATGCGTCGGGTCCGCGGCTTGCGCGCTATCTCAAGCGGCTGATTCGCAAGGATGTCGAGGCGTCGCACCGCGTCGAGCTGAGCCAGACCGAGCTTGGAAATTTTGCGGGGATGAGCCGCGAGCATATCAACCGCCAGCTCAAGAGCTGGGAGGAATCAGGCGTGATTTCGCTGGAGCAGGGGCGGGTGCGGGTGCTCGATACCGATATGCTGGAGGATATTAGCGAGAGCGAGGGGTAGGGTGGCTAACGACCGAGCAGTTGCCGTAAATCCTCCCTGTGCCGCAGGCATGGGGAGGTGGCAGCGCGAAGCGCTGACGGAGGGGCTTTAGCGCTAACGTCGCGGCCCCTCCACCATCGCCTGCGGCGACGGTCTCCCTCCCCATCGCTGCGCGACAGGGAGGATCGGAATGAAAGCTCACCACCCCAAAGTGTCATGGTTGGGCGGCACCGGAATCACAACGCCCGGGCCTCGTTGCCGAAACCCGGGCGCCTGTGACGAACACTCGCCATCCCCCTTTGTTGCAAGCCCGGCGAAAGGCCTGCACTCCCTGGAGCCGGGCCTTTGGGCCGCGTTGAACCAGAAGCAGTGTGGGTAGGTCCGCAGGGGGGGTTTGTCACGCTTCGACGGGCAGTTGGGCCTGCTTTTGCCCGGCGCTGTGGCCTATCGGCAACACATTCTGCAAATCATTTGCCGTTTGACGCCATGTCGGCGGCCATTGCCAGAGGTGCCGGCGCTGCTTAAAGCGGCGCTATGCGTGTCATTCCTCATGCGCCGCAAAGGCACATCGCTCCATGATTCTGCGTCCTTACGAACGCACCATCTTCAAACGCTATATGCTCCCGCAGCGCGGCGAAGGGTTCATCTTCGTCGCGGCGGCGTTCAGTTTTCTGGCGGTAACGCTCGGCGTCGCGGCGCTGGTGATCGTGATGAGCGTGATGAATGGCGTACGCAGTGACCTGTTCGACAAGATCGTCGGGCTCAACGGCCATGCGGTGGTGCAGGGCTTCGGGGGCCGGCTCGACGACTGGCAGGACGTGCTGAAGCAGGCGAAGGCGACGCCGGGCGTCGTTTCGGCGACGCCGCTGATCGAGCAGCCGTTGCTCGGGACGTTCAGCGGGCGCGTCGAAGGGATTCTGGTGCGCGGCATGCTGGTGCCCGACATCCGCAAGAACGAGACGCTGAACGGCAAGGTGCTGCAGGGCAGCCTCGACACGCTGACCGCCGGATCGGGTAATATCGCGATCGGCAGCGAACTGGCGCGCAACCTCGGCGCAACCGTCGGGTCGAACCTGACGATCATCAATCCGCAAGGGCGACCGACTCCGTTCGGCACCGTGCCCCGCGAAATCAGCTATCGCATTTCGGCTATTTTTGAGATCGGCGTCTATGATTTTGACAAAGCCTATGTCGTGATGCCGATGGAAGATGCGCAGTTGCTCCTGCTGACTGGCGACCAGGTCGGGATGATCGAGATCAAGACCACCGACCCCGACAAGGTCGGCGAGATATTGCAACCACTCGCCGAAAAGGTTGCGGCGCAGGCGGTCGTGTCGGACTGGCGATCGATGAACGCCAGCCTGTTCGAAGCGCTGTCGATCGAGCGGGTGGCGATGTTCGTGATCCTGTCGCTGATCGTGCTGGTGGCCGCATTCAACATTGTCTCGTCGCTGATCATGCTGGTGCGTGCGAAGACACGCGACATGGCGATATTGCGCACGATGGGGGCGCCGCGCGATGCGGTGCTGCGCATATTCATGACGATCGGTGTGTCGATCGGCGTCGCGGGGACGCTCGTCGGCATGGGCTTCGGTTTCGGGCTGCTCTATTTCCGCGCCGGCGTGCTGCGCGGGGTCGAGTTCCTGACCGGCCAGCCCTTGTGGGATCCGTCGATCCGCTTCCTTACCGAATTGCCGTCGAAACCCGACCCGTTCGAGATCACCGGGATCGCGGTAATGGCGATCGTCTTCAGCTTCCTCGCGACGCTCTATCCGGCGTTCAAGGCGGCGAACACCGATCCGGTGCAGGTGCTGCGTTATGAGTGACATGGTCCTCGAGCTTCATGCGCTGAAGCGCAGCTTCACGCAGGGCGATGTCACCATCGACGTATTGCGCGGGGTCGATGCGCATCTGAAGCGCGGCGAAATCGTCGCGCTGCTCGGGCCTTCGGGGTCGGGCAAGTCGACGATGCTGCAGGCCGTGGGGTTGCTCGAAGGCGGGTTCGACGGGACGATCAGCATCGACGGCCACGACGTCACGCGATATGACCAGGGCGAGCGGACGAAGACGCGGCGCGAGAAGATCGGCTTTGTCTATCAATTCCACCACCTGCTCCCCGATTTCAACGCGATCGAGAATGTGATCCTGCCGCAGCTGATCCGCGGGGCGGGGCAGGCCGAGGCCGAGGAACGCGCCGCGGACCTGCTCGGGCGACTGGGATTGGCCGAGCGTTTGCATCACAAGCCGAGCAAGCTGTCGGGCGGCGAGCAGCAGCGCGTCGCGGTGGCGCGCGCGCTGGCGAACAGGCCCTTGCTGGTGCTCGCCGACGAGCCAACGGGCAATCTCGACGAGGCGACCGCCGACAGGGTGTTCGACCAGTTCGTCAAGCTGGTGCGCGACCATGGATCGGCGGCGCTGGTGGCGACGCATAACGAGCGGCTCGCGGCGCGGATGGACCGCGTGCTGCGCTTGCACGACGGGCGGATCGAGCCGTAGGCTCGCGCACCAGACAGGGGACGGAATATGGCATTATACGATCTTTCGGCGAAGCTGCCCGGCGGCGGCGCGCAGTCGTTGGACGATTATCGCGGCAAGGTGCTGCTGATCGTCAACACCGCGTCGAAATGCGGCTTCACCCCGCAATATGAGGGGCTGGAGGAGCTGTACCGCGATTACAAGGATCGCGGGCTCGAAATCCTCGCCTTCCCGTGCAACCAGTTCGGCGCGCAGGAACCGGGCGATGCCGCGGAAATAGCGAACTTCTGTTCGCTGACCTATGATGTCAGTTTTCCTTTGATGGCGAAGATCGATGTGAACGGCGACGATGCCGACCCGATCTTCAAGCATCTGAAGAAGGAAAAGACCGGCCTGCTCGGCAGCGGGATCAAGTGGAATTTCACCAAATTCCTTGTCGATCGCAATGGTAAGACCGTGTCGCGCCACGCGCCAACGACCAAGCCCGAACAGCTTCGGAAAGAGATTGAGGACCTGTTGGGTTAGCCCAAAAACGTTCGTCATTGCGAGCGGAGCGAAGCAATCTAGAGCGGTTCTGCGCCTACTCTGGATTGCCGCGTCGCTTCGCTCCTCGCAATGACGATTTTTGGTAAATGGAATGGTGGTCGAATCGCAACTGTCACTGTAGCGTCGTCCGATGGCCTTCAGCCCCTTTGTCCCCCTGCGCGTCTTTTCCAGCTATACGATGCTCGAAGGGGCGATCGAACCCAAAGCGATCGCCAAAGCCGCGCGCGAGCGCGGGTTTCCGGCGATCGCGGTCGCCGATCGCAACGGGCTTTACGGCGTCATGGCATTCGGCGAGGCATGCAAGGCGGCAGGCGTGCAGCCGATCGTCGGCACGCTGCTGAGCGTCGCGCGCCCGGGACAGCGGCTCGCGAATGGCGCGCCAATGATCGACTGGCTCGCGCTCTATGCGCAGGACAATGCCGGATATGACAATCTGTGTGCGCTCGTGTCGGCGGCACACCTCGGCCGCCCGGTCGAGCAGGATCCGCATGTCACCCTGTCCGACCTTGCGGGCAAGACCGATGGGCTGATCTGTCTGACCGGCGGCGGCGAGGGTGCGCTCGCGCGCTTGCTCGCTGGCGAGCAGCTGACCGCCGCAAATGATTATGTCGAGCAGCTGGAAGCGCTGTTCGCGGGGCGGCTCTATATCGAGCTGGCGCGGCGAAACGATGCCATCGAAATGGCGGCCGAGAAGGCGCTGATCGAGATGGCCTATGCGCGGGCGCTGCCGCTGGTCGCGACCAATCCCGCATCCTTCGTCGAACCGCAATTCCACCCCGCGCACGACGCGATGCTGTGTATCGCGCAGTCGGCCTATGTCGAAAGCGAAGACCGGCGCGTCAGCAGCCCGGAGGCGTGGTTGAAGCCTGCCGAGGCGATGGAAGATGCATTTTCGGACCTGCCCGAGTCGATGCGCAATACGCTCGTCATCGCGCAGCGATGCGCGTTCATGGCGCCGAAGCGCAATCCGATCCTGCCGAGCCTCGCCGGCGATCGTGAGGGCGAGGCGGCGCAGCTGGCCCAGGACGCGCGCGACGGGCTCGACCTGCGGCTCGCGCACTATCCCGACCTGACCGACGAAGAGCGTCAGACCTATGTCGAACGGCTCGAATTCGAGGTCGGCGTTATCATCCAGATGGGCTTTCCCGGCTACTTCCTGATCGTTGCCGACTTTATCAAATGGGCGAAGACGCACGATATTCCGGTGGGCCCCGGTCGTGGTTCGGGCGCGGGCAGCGTCGTTGCGTGGGCGCTGACGATCACCGATCTCGATCCGCTCAAGCTCGGCCTGCTGTTCGAACGCTTCCTCAACCCCGAGCGTGTGTCGATGCCCGACTTCGACATCGACTTCTGCGAAACGCGGCGCGGCGAGGTGATCCGCTATGTGCAGGAGAAATACGGCCGCGATACGGTGGCGCAGATCATCACCTTCGGTAAGCTGAAGGCGCGCGCGGTTCTGAAGGATACCGGGCGCGTGCTCCAGATGAGCTATGGCCAGGTCGACCGGCTCGCGAAGCTGGTGCCCAACCATCCGACCGATCCCTGGACGCTCGAACGCGCATTGAACGGCGTTTCCGAGCTGATGACCGAGTATAAGCAGGACGACGGCGTGCGCCGCCTGTTCGACATGGCGCGCCAGCTCGAAGGCTTGCCGCGGCACAGTTCGACCCACGCCGCGGGCGTGGTGATCGGCGACCGCCCGCTCGACCAGCTCGTCCCGCTCTATCGCGACCCGCGTTCGGACATGCCGGTGACGCAGTTCGACATGAAATATGTCGAGAGCGCGGGCTTGGTGAAATTCGACTTCCTCGGATTGAAGACGCTGTCGGTGCTGAAGGAGGCGAAGCGCCTGCTCGCACTGCGCGGGATCGATGTCGATCTCGACGCGCTGCCGTGGGAAGACTCGGATGCGACGCCCAAGGTCTATGAACTGCTCCAGCGCGGCGAGACGGTCGGGGTGTTCCAGCTGGAATCCGAAGGCATGCGGCGGACGCTGTCGGCAGTGAAGCCGACCAATTTCGGCGACATCATCGCGCTCGTCGCACTCTATCGTCCAGGGCCGATGGACAATATCCCGCTGTTCGGCGCGCGCAAGAACGGCCGCGAGGCGATCGCCTATCCGCACCCGTTGCTCGAAGGCATTCTTGCCGAAACCTATGGCATCTTCGTCTATCAGGAACAGGTGATGCAGGCGGCGCAGATCCTCGCCGGCTACAGCCTCGGCGGCGCCGACCTGCTGCGCCGCGCCATGGGCAAGAAGGTCCAGGCCGAAATGGACGCGCAACGCGACACTTTCGTCAAGGGCTGCGGCGAGCATAACCAGATCGCCCCCAAGGCCGCGAACGAGCTGTTCGACTTGATCGACAAGTTCGCGGGCTATGGCTTCAACAAGAGCCACGCCGCCGCCTATGCGCTGCTGTCGTACCAGACGGCGTGGCTGAAGGCGCATTATCCGCACGAATTCTTTGCCGCGTCGATGTCGTTCGACAGCCACCAGACCGACAAATTGTCGATCTTCATCGACGATATGCGCCGCCTGGGCATCGAGGTCGCCCCGCCGTCGATCAACGAGAGCGAGGCCGATTTCTCGGTTGGGCAGAGCGGCGACGAACTGGCGGTGCGGTTCGCGCTCGGCGCTCTCAAAGGCGTCGGCGAACGCGCGATGGAGGCGCTCGTGGCCGAACGCCGCGATCGCGGCGATTTTGCTTCGCTCGACGATTTCGCGGGCCGTATCGACCCCAAGCTGCTCAACCGGCGCCAGATCGAGGCGCTAGCTGGGGCCGGCGCATTCGACGGCGTCGAGCCCAACCGTCCGCGTGCGTTTGCCGGGGCCGAAAGCCTGCTCGCCTGCGCCAATGCGTCGGCGCATGAACGGTCGACCGGGCAGGGCGGACTGTTCGGCGGCGATGTCGACATCGCGCCCGCTCTGCAACTGCCGGCGGCCGAACCCTGGACGCTCGCCGAGCGGATGACGCGCGAAAAGGAAGCGTTCGGTTTCTATTTCTCGGCGCATCCGGTCGAGCAATATGAGGCGATCGTGGCTGCACGCGGTGCACGCAGCTATGGCGATATTTGCGCCAACGTCGAAATGACGCCTGGCACGCGCATTCCGATGACAATGGCGGGGATGGTCGAAAGCGCGCGGCCGCGCGTATCGCAGCGCGGCAATCGTTTCCTCAACCTGACGCTTTCCGACCGCAGCGGGCAATTCCAGTCGAGCTGTTTCGACGAGCAGGCGAGCAAGATATTGGAGGCGCTCGCGGCCGATGGCGGCTGCGCGATCCTGTCGGTCGAGCTCGACCTGCTCGAGGGCGAAGAAACGCCGCGCGTCACGGTGCGCGGCGCGCAGCCGCTGGCCGAAATGGCGGCGACCGCGGCACTGGAACTGACATGCCGCGTCGCGCTGCCCGATGCGATCGCGGAGATGGCGCGCCTGCTCGAACGGCGCGACGATGCACGCGGGCGCGTGTTCGCCCTGACCGAAGACCCCGACACCGGCGACGAACTTCGCATCAACCTCGGCCGCGGTTTCGCGCTGGGCCCCGATGTGGTTTCGCGGTTCGAAACGGTCGCGGGGATCAGCGACGTGACGCTGTCGCTGTTCACCCCCAAGGACTTTCGGGCGCGCTGATCGTTGACGCTTGCGTAAAATGCATTCCTCGCCTTATTCCTAGGGCAAAGAAAAGAGAGGAATGCCCGATGTCCGGAATGCAGAGCCAGCCGCTGCTGGTCACCAGCCTGATCGACCATGCCGCGCGCGAACATGCGGATCGCGAGATCGTCTCGCGCTGGGCCGATGGTAGCCAGACCCGCACGACATGGGGCGAGGTTGGCCATGACGCGCGCCGCTTCGCCGCAGCGATGACGAAGCTGGGGATGCAAAAGGGTGACCGCATCGCGACGCTGGCGATGAACCACGGCCATCATCTGGTCAGCTGGTACGGCAGCGCGGGGATGGGCGGGGTGCTCCACACGGTGAACCCGCGGCTGTTCGACGAGCAGCTCATCTATATCATCAACCATGCCGACGACCGCGTGCTGTTGTTCGATGCGATGTTCCTGCCGATCATCGAGCGGCTGCGCCCGCAATTGCCGACGGTCGAGCATTTCATCCTGTTCGATGCCCCGGCGCGCGACGGCTATCTCTCCTATCGCGACCTGATCGACGCCGAGGATGGCAGCTTTGAATGGGTGGTGCTCGACGAGCGCGATCCCGTCGGGCTTTGCTATACCAGCGGGACCACCGGCAATCCCAAGGGCGTGCTTTACGAGCATCGCTCGAACGTCATTCATGCGATCACCGAGATCCAGCCCGACGTGTTCGGCCTGTCGAACCGCAGCGTGATCCTGCCGATCGTGCCAATGTTCCATGCCAACAGCTGGGGCGTGCCCTTCGCCGCCGCTACGGTCGGGGCCAAGCTGGTATTCTCGGCGACCAACGACGCGCAGATCCTCTGCGACCTGATGCACGACGAGGGCGTGACCCACAGCGCCGGTGTGCCGACGGTGTGGATCGCGATGTTCGCGCATATGGATGCGACCGGCATCGGCTATGGCAAACTCGAGCGCGTGATCATCGGTGGCTCGGCGGCGCCGCGCGCGATGATCGAACGGTTCATGCGGGCGGGAATCGTCGTCGGTCATGCGTGGGGGATGACCGAAACCAGCCCGATCGGGACGATGGGCAAGCGGCCGTGGAACTGGGACGAGCTGAGCTTCGACGAACAGGTCGACATCGTTTGCCGTCAAGGCTGCCCGCCGTTCGGGGTCGAGCTGCGCATCGTCGATGAGGCGGACCATGTCCTGCCGCGCGACGGGGTAACCAGCGGGCGGCTGCAATGCCGCGGGCCGTGGATCATCCAGCGCTATTTCAAGGCCGATACCGATGCCGCCGATGCCGAGGGCTGGTTCGACACCGGCGACGTCGCGGTGCTGCACCCCGACGGGGTCATGCAGATCACCGACCGTGCCAAGGATGTGATCAAGTCGGGCGGCGAGTGGATCAGCTCGATCGAGCTGGAAAATGCCGCGGTCGGCGCGCCGGGGGTGCAGGAGGCGGCGGCGGTCGGGGTCTATCACCCGAAATGGGACGAGCGGCCGATCCTGTTGATCGTGAAAAAGCCGGGGTCCGAGGTGAGCGAGGCGGCGATCGTCGATTATCTGAAGGACAAGGTCGCAAAATGGTGGTTGCCCGACGAAGTGGTGTTCGTCGAGGAACTTCCCCACACGGCGACGGGCAAGATTTTGAAGCGCCAGATTCGCGACGATTACAAAGATTACAAGCTGAAGTCGCTGGCGGCGGCGTGAGTGTTTAGAAGAGAGCTGGCAAGACCGTCGCCCCCGCGGAGGCGGGGGCCGCTGTCGGCGTTGCTCAGGCGTTGATGCCCTCGAACAAATCCGTCCATTCGGGGTTGGCTTCCGAAACCAGTCGTAGTTTCCAAACGCGATTCCATTTTTTCAAAGCTTTCTCGCGGATTATCGCTTCGTCGATGCGATCAAAGGGTTCGGCATAAACCAAGCGCACCAAACCCCATTTCCTGCAAAATTCAGAGCCGGTTCCGGATCGGTGCGCGAATATTCGAGCTGGCAGGTTATCCGTGACACCGATGTAGAGAATTCCCATCGGCTTATTGGTCATAATGTAGACATAGGCGCTTCTCATTGATCTCGGCCCCAAGTTGCCAGCGGCCCCCGCCTTCGCGGGGGCGACGTTTATTCCGCTAGAACAGCTCCATCTGCCCATCCCGTTCGGGCGGCTTGAACAAATCCGACCTTATCGGCGGAAAGCTCCGGTCCATGTTATGTTCGCGCGCGGCGCGTTTGACGCGGGTGCGGATGAGCTGCGCCCAGACACCATGCCCCTTCATCCGGGTGAAGAAATTGGGGTCATTGTCCCGCCCGCCGCGGATGTCCTGCACCATATGCATGACCTTGTCGGCGCGGTCGGGGTAGTGGGCGGCGAGCCAGGCGCGGAACAAGGGCGCGACCTCATGGGGCAAGCGCATCAATATGTAGGACGCACGGATCGCGTCGGCTTCGGCGGCGGCGGCCATGATCGCCTCGATCTCGTGATCGGTAATCGCGGGGATGATCGGCGAGATATTGACTTGCGTCGGTACGCCGGCGTCGATCAGCTTGCGGATCGCGGCGAGGCGGCGGCGCGGATGCGGCGCGCGCGGTTCGAGGGTGCGCGCGATGGCGGGGTCAAGCGTCGTTACCGACACGGCGACACCAACCAGATTATCGCGCGCCATATCGGCGAGCAGGTCGATGTCGCGGAGCACGCGGTCGGACTTGGTGGTGATAATCAGCGGATGGCGCGTTTCGGCGAGCACCTCGACGATCGACCGCGTGATACCCCATTCACGCTCGATGGGTTGATAGCCGTCGGTGTTGGTGCCGATCGCCAGCGGCGCCGCCGTATAGCCGCGCTTCGCGAGTTCGCCGCGCAGCAGTTGTGCGGCGTCGGGTTTGGCGAAGAGCTTGCTTTCGAAATCGAGCCCGGGGGACAGGTCGTGGAACGCGTGGGTCGGGCGCGCGAAGCAATAAATGCAGCCATGCTCACACCCGCGATAGGGATTGATCGAACGGTCGAAGCTGATGTCGGGCGACTTGTTGCGCGAAATGATCGTCTTGGGATGTTCGACCGTGACCGTCGTGCGCAGCCGCGGCGCCTCGCCGTCGATCTCCTCCGCCGCGTCGAGCCAGTCGCCGTCGAGGACGCGCTCGGCCGATCCGGTGCGCGTCGGGCGCAGGTTGGTCGGCGCGCCGCGGCCCGAAATCGGGGGGAGGGGTTTGGGCGATTCCATTGGTGCATCTTATCGCGCCAATGAGAACAAATAAAGAACATACCTTCATTCGTCATCCCTGCGAAAGCGGGAACCCAGTTCCGCCCTTCGAAGCGCGCGGGGTGTCGCTCTGGGTCCCCGCTTTCGCGGGGATGACGAAATTTGAGGATGCGCTATTCGGTGAGCCGCGGCATCAGTTCGACGAAGTTGCAGGGCTTGTGGCGGCTGTCGAGCTGGGTCGACAAAATGCCTTCCCACGCGTCGGTGACCGCGCCGGTCGAGCCGGGCAGCGCGAAGATATAGGTGCCGCGCGCGACGACGGCGCAGGCGCGCGACTGGATCGTCGAGGTGCCGATCGTCTGATAACTGAGCCAGCGGAACAGCTCGCCGAACCCCGGAATGTCCTTGCCGTCGAGCCGGTGCAGCGCCTCGGGCGTCACGTCGCGGCCCGTCAGGCCGGTGCCGCCAGTGGTGATCACGACATCGACTTCGGGGTCGTCGATCCAGTTGTGGAGGCGCGAGACGATCAGCGCGGTTTCGTCCTTGATGATCGCGCGGGCGGCGAGGATATGGCCCGCCGTCGTCAGCAATTCTTCGAGCTTGTCGCCCGAGCGGTCCTCCGCCGCGCTGCGGCTGTCCGAAATCGTCAGCAGCGCGATACGGACGGGCTTGAAGACGAGGCTCTCGTCAATCGGCATTCGCGAGGCCGCTGGTGTAAGTCAGGCGCGTGCGGTCCTTGCCATCGGGGAAGCGCGGCCATTTGCCCTGCGCGAGCGCGGCGCGACTGACCGACGGCTTGCCCTGCTGGGCTTCGTACATCCAGTAATTGCGCAGCAC
This sequence comes from Sphingopyxis sp., assembly GCF_050725655.1. Classification (GTDB taxonomy): domain Bacteria; phylum Pseudomonadota; class Alphaproteobacteria; order Sphingomonadales; family Sphingomonadaceae; genus Sphingopyxis. Next base: position 83,738 of record NZ_JBOHHT010000053.1, read on the forward strand.
GATGCCGACATAGCCGCGCGTTTCCCAATAGGGGATCGATTCCATATAGAGCAAAGGATCGCCATTATCGCGGATCTCGGACTGCCAGCGCGCGACGGGCGCGGGACCGGCGTTATAGGCGGCGATCACCTTGGGCAATTGTCCGCCGGTCGAGGGATCCTTGCTCAGATATTGCAGATAGCTCTGCCCCATGTCCATGTTGACCGCCGGGATGCGCAGATCGCCCGTCCCGAGATCGCCGCGCCAGCGTGCGACGTCGCGTGCGGTGCCGGGGCGCACCTGCATCAGCCCGAACGCGCCTGCCGGGCTGACGACGGTGCGCTGGAAACGCGATTCCTGGAGCGTGTGGGCAAAGACCAGTGCCGGATCGACCTTCCACCCGCCATTGGGTTCCCATTTGGGTTGTGGATAGCGCGCCTGGGCAGCGGGTTTGCGGCCCTGCGGCGTGTTGTGGGCAAGATAGAGCTGCGTTTCGGGGAGGCTGAGCACGCCAGCGATCGCGAGCAACTGCTCATGCTGTCGTGCGTCGCCGATCAGCGCCTGATGGCGCAGCGCGGCGTCGGCATATTTATCTTCGCCAATCTCGGACAGCGCCATCGCGGCGCGGACGTTGGGCAGGTCTTCGAGCGCGCGCCAGGCACTGCGATCGGCGCGGACATTCTCGCGCTGGCGGTTCGGTTCGACGCCGAGCGTTTCGGCTGCGAGGAGGCCGTAGAAGGTTTCCTCATTGGCGGCGGCAGCGCGCAGGCGCTGCTGCACCGATGCGGGGTCGCCCGCGGCGATCGCGGCGCGTGCGGACCAGTAATAAGCGGCGGCGCGCTGTTCGCTGTCGGGCGCTTCCTTGGCGACGCGGTCGAAAGCGGTCAGTGCGGTACGATAATCGCGCGTGCGCCACGCCGCGAGGCCCTTGACCCACGCGCCTTGCGTCGACCAAGCGCCCTGACCACTGCTGCATTCGCCGGCGAGGCGCAGCGCGTTGGCGTCGTCATTTTCGATATAATAGGACCAGGCGACCTTTTGCCGCCATTCGTTGCGTGCTTCGGGGGTGAGCTGGTCGCCGGCGGCGTTGAGCAGGGCTTCGGCGCCCGCCGGATCGTCATTCTTGATGCGTTCGGGAATCGAGTGCGCCAGCGCTGCGGCAGCGGGGTCGCCGCTGACGGCGTCGGCGCCGAGGCGGCGCGGCGCGGTGCCGGCCCAGGTAAGGCGCGACTGAAGAGGCAGCGTCGGCACGTCGGTCGCGCCGCGCCGGGTCGCGAGACGGCCGAGCTGTTCGGCCTGCGGCAGGAAAGGCGAGCGGGAGAGGATCGGCATGATGTCGCCGATTTCGGCGCGCGGGCTATTCGCGGCGGTCAGCAGTTCGGCGCGCAGGAAATCGTTGAGCGGGCCGTTATCCGCGCCATCGAGCAAGTACTTGGCTTCGGCCCAGCGCTGGCCACGGATCGCGGTCAGGACCTGTGTGTAAAGCTGTTTCTGTTTCGACGACAAGATGTCGGGCACCGTCTGCGGCGCCGACACAAGATCGCGGTTGACGGCATCGGCGGCGAACGCCGGCGAGGCAGCGAGGGCAGTTGCGAGAACCGCACATGAAATGAATGTCTTGGTCATATTCTGCATCCGTCAACGTCCCCGGTTGAACAGTTTCAGGCTATCCCAGGCCGCCGCCTTCTGGGCGGGTCGGGCCAGCAGCATCGCGGGATGCGCCACAGCCACGGCCTCCATCTTGCCGCCATCTTGGTTAATATCGAGTAACTTTCCGCGCACATCGGGCAGCGCCGCCGCTGCGGCCATGCGGACGATGTCGCTGCCGATCAACAGCAGACGTCCGGGTTTGGCCAGCCGGAGATGATGCCAGAGCAGCCGGTCAAGCTCGGCCGCCTCGTCGCCGTCGCAGCGTCCGCCGGCGGGGCGCGTCACCGCGAGGCTGGCGACATAGCAATCGCCCTGCGCCATGCCGATCGCCTGCAACATCGCATCGAGGAGCTTGCCCGCCGCGCCCGCGAAGAGCGTGCCGTCGCGCTGGTCGTCGATTTCGGGCCAAGCGGTGAGCAGCATCAGCGGCGCGCTGGCGTCGCCGACCGGAAGCACGCGGCGCGCGTCCCACTGGCTGCCCGGCACATCGTCGCTTGCCGCGAGCCATTGCTGGAATTCGCCCCAATCGTCGGGAAAGACGGTCGGCCCCTTCGCTTCGACGGCTTCCGGCGTCTCCTGACGCTGGAGCGCGGCGGGAAGCGGAGCCAGTTCGGGTTCGGCGTTGATGACGCGTTTCGGCTTGGCCGTCGCAGCGTCATTCGCGGGCGGCGTGACGAGCCAGCCTGCGGGCTGCTCGCCGACGAGCGCGTCGACACCCGCCAGCGACCACCAGTCGCAAGTGCTTTGTGCCAGCAACGCTGAATATGACCCACCCATCGATTTACACCAAACAGGTGGTTGACGGACCCGTCAATTGGCGGGCATCGCATTTCGTGACAGAATGAGCGCGGGACACGATGAATGATCCCGCGCGGGGACGGCAGAAAGGTATTTGCGGTGAGCGAACGGGAATCGATGCCCTATGATGTGGTCATTGTCGGCGCGGGGCCGGCGGGGCTATCGGCGGCGATCCGCCTCAAACAATTGGCAAATGACGCGGGCAGCGAATTGTCGGTGTGCATCCTTGAAAAAGGATCCGAGGTCGGCGCGCATATTCTTTCGGGCGCGGTGATCGATCCCAAGGGGCTCGACGAACTGCTGCCCGAATGGCGGACGCAAGGCTGCCCGCTCGCCGAGGTGCCGGTCAACGACAACCAGCACTGGATCCTGACCAAGACCAAGAAGATCGGCCTGCCGCACATCATCACGCCGCCCTTCATGCATAATGTCGGGACATACACCGGCAGCCTCGGCAATCTTTGCCGCTGGCTCGCCGAGCAGGCCGAAGGACTGGGCGTCGAAATCTTCCCGGGATTCCCGGCAGCCGAGATACTCTATAACGAGGATGGCTCGGTCAAAGGTGTCGCAACCGGCGATATGGGCGTTGCGCGCGACGGCAGCCACAAGGGCGATTATGCCCCCGGCCTCGAGCTCCATGCGAAATACACCTTCTTTGCCGAAGGCGTGCGCGGCCATCTGACCAAGATGCTCAAGCCGCAGTTCGCGCTCGACGCCGATTGCGAGCCGCAGGTCTATGGCCTTGGCGTCAAGGAATTGTGGGACATCAAGCCCGGGAACCATGCCGCGGGCCGCGTGATCCACACGCAGGGCTGGCCGCTCGACCAGAACGCCAATGGCGGCGGCTTCCTCTATCATCAGGCGAACGGGCAGGTCGCGCTCGGTTTCGTGACCTGGCTCAACTATCGCAACCCGCACATCTCCCCGTTCCAGGAGATGCAGAAGTGGAAGACGCATCCCGCGATCGCTGCGATCCTGAAAGGCGGCAAGCGCGTCTCCTATGGCGCGCGCGCGATCAGCGATGGTGGGCTGCAGTCGGTGCCCAAGCTTGCTTTCCCGGGCGGGGCGCTGATCGGAGACACCGCGGGTTTCCTCAACGTCCCGCGCATCAAGGGCACGCATACGGCGATGAAGTCGGGCATGATGGCAGCCGAAGCGGCGTTTGCCGCGGTGACTGCGGGCCGCAGCAGCGACACGCTCGACGCCTATCAGGCCGCCTTCGACGACAGCTGGGTCAAGAAGGAACTCAGCGTCGTGCGCAACGTGCTGCCGCTCGTCGAGAAATATGGCGACATGGCGGGGACGATCCTGTCGGGCATCACGATGTGGCTCGAAACGCTGAAGATCAAAGTGCCCTTCACGATGAAGCATCATCCGGACAATGAGAGCCTGTACCGGGCTGACATCATGCCGAAACCTGATTATCCGAAACCCGACGGCGTGCTGACCTTCGACCGCCTTTCCTCGGTATTCGTATCGAACACCAACCATGAGGAAGACCAGCCGGTCCATTTGCAGCTCAAGGACCCGTCGATCCCGGTCGCCTATAACCTGCCGCTCTATGACGAGCCGGCGCAGCGTTATTGCCCTGCGGGGGTTTATGAGATCGTCGGCGAGGCCGAGGGCGATCCGAAATTCGTGATCAACGCGCAGAATTGCGTCCACTGCAAGACGTGCGACATCAAGGACCCGACCCAGAATATCAATTGGGTCACCCCCGAAGGCGGCGGAGGCCCCAATTACCCGAACATGTAAGCCCGCACGCTTCTTTCTGACCGCCGCCGCGATTGCGGTGGCGGTTCCGGCGCATGCCGTCGACGACAATGGCGCCGCGCTCAACGCGCTCGTCCGGGCGCGGCTGGCGGAAGAAGGCGGCGAGCCCGCTGCCGCGCTGTCGGCGCTGACCGCGGTTTCGGGCGTCGCGCCCGACCTGCCGGGCCTGCGCGGACGCATGCTCGAACAGGCGATCGAGGCGGGCGACCTGGAAGCGGCACGCGCCGCTGCGCTGCGCTTGTGGACCGCGGGCGACCGCCGTTTCGACGCGCAACTCGTGCTGATGGTCGATGCGATGCGCCGGTCCGACTGGAAGGCCGCGCGCGACTATGCGGCGGGCCGCATCGACAAGGCCGGGGCCGACACGATCGCGCGGCTGATCCTGCCCACGGTGAACGCCTGGATCGATGTCGGTGCACGCGAAAAGCAACCCGAGCGGCATCTGCTTGCCGTTAATAGCCGCCAGCGGCCCGAACCGGCGCTGACGCTGCAGGTCGCGCTCGTCCAGATCGCGACGAAACGCACCGGCGAGGCGGCGACGCTGACCGACGGCGTCACGCTGACCGACCGGACAAGCCAACTCGTCGGCCTTCGGCTTGCGGCGACGCTCGACAGGGCGGGCTCGCGCGACGTGGCGCAGCGGCTGCGCGGGCGGATCGCGATCGCGACGGGGCAGCGCGAGGATCCGATGTTGTTGCTGCCCGACCAACCCGTTTCGACGCCGCAAGCGGGTGTGGCGCAATGGCTTGGCCTGCTCGCCGACGGACTGGCGCGGACGCCGGGGGGCAGCGCAAAGCTGCCCTTGCTGTTCGCGCGCGCCGCCTATTGGCTCAACGATGAGGATCTGGCGGTGCGGACGACGCTCGTCGAGGCGCTCGATCGCAATGGGCAGCGGGGCGATGCGATGGCGCTGCTCGAAACCGGGCGCGCGCCGCTCCCGCCGGTTCTCGCGATGCGGCGCGCCGAGTTGATGGCCGATGCCGGCGACCTGCCCGGTGCGGCCAAGCTGGCCGAGGCCGCCGCGACGAACAATGGGGCGCGCAGCATGCTCGCCCGTCTGGCCGACATCGCGCGGCGATCGGGCGATCCGGCTGCGACCGCACGCGCCTATGAGCGCCTCGAAGCGTCATTGGGGAACAGCGCGGGCGACAATATGCTCCGTGGCACGCTGCTGATCGCACGCGCCGAACTGCTGCTGCAGGCGGGGCAGTGGGATGCCGCGGCGCCGCTGATGGAACGAGCCGTCGCGCTGCGGCCCGACGATGCTTCGATCCTCAATTTCGCCGGCTATTCGGCGCTCGAACGGCGCAAGGATGTCAAACAGTCGCTCGCGCGGATCGAGGCGGCGTGGGCGCAGGAACCGCAGAATGCGAGCATCGCCGATTCGCTCGGCTGGGCCTATTTCCTGACCGGGCGTACCGACGATGCGGTGAAGCTGCTCGAAAAGGCGCAACTCGGCGAACCCGGAAATGCCGTGATCGTCGAGCATTTGGGCGACGCCTATTGGAAGGCGGGGCAGAAGTTTCAGGCGCGCTACAATTGGCGCGCCGCCGCGCTGCTCGCCGAGGCCGAGATGGCGACGCGGCTGGAGGCGAAGCTGCGCGACGGGCTGACCCCCGCCAACACCGCACCGTGACTGCGTTTCGCGAGACGGGCTGGGCCAAGATCAACCTCGCGCTCCACGTCCGGGCGCGCCGGGCCGATGGCTATCATGAGATCGAGACTTTGTTCGCCTTCGTTGACGGTGGCGACGCGGTCACGGCCGAATTCGGCGATACCGACAATCTGGCGATCGACGGTGAATTCGCCGAAGGACTGAGCGCGGGCGGCGACAATCTGGTGATGCAAGTGCTCATGTTGCTGCGCGGCCGCTATGGCGCCGATCGGGTGCCGCCGCTTGCCGTGACGCTGACCAAGCGGCTGCCGGTGGCGGCGGGGATTGGCGGCGGGTCGGCCGATGCCGCCGCGATGGCGCGGCTGATCCGGACGCATTTTCTGCCCGAGTTGGGCGACGCTACACTCGCGCGGCTCGTTGGCTCGCTCGGTGCCGATATTGCCGCCTGTGTTGCGAGCACGACCTGTCTCGGCGTCGGCGTGGGAGAAGAGTTGAGCGCGGTGCCCGAACTGCGGTTTGGCGGAACGCCGGTGCTGCTCGTCAATCCGCGCCAGCCGGTCGCGACGGGGCCGGTTTTCGCGGCATGGGACGGGATCGATCGCGGGCCGCTGTTCACCGGCTCCGATCTGCGCGCGCAATTGCTGGGCGCGCGCAACGATCTGCAGCGTCCGGCGATCGCGCAATGCCCGGCGATTGCCGACATTTTGCTCGAACTCGGCGGACTGCGCCCGTGGCTCGCGCGCATGTCGGGGTCGGGCGCGACCTGTTTTGCTCTGTTCGATGCAGCGGCTGAGCGCGATGCCGCAGCCGCCCTGTTGGCAGAGCGGCATCCTGGCTGGTGGTTGATGGCGGGGACATTGCGATGAGCGAAGCATGGCGTCAGATCGGCGAAGCGCGCGCGGGCGGCACCTTGCTGATCGCCGATCATGCCTCGGCCTATGTGCCGGGCGACGTCGACCTTGGCATCGACCTCGCGCTGCTGACCAACCATATCGCGATCGATATCGGCGTGGCCGAGGTGGCGGCGCTGCTCGTCGAGAGCGGCGCGGTCGATGCTGCGATCCTCGGCGGGGTGTCGCGGCTCGTTGTCGACTGCAACCGCGAAGATGATGCGCCGGGGGCGCTGCCGATCGCGAGCGACGGGCATGCGGTTCCGGGCAATGCGCTGGGCGACGCGGGGCGCGAGGCGCGGCTGGCGCGTTTCTTCCGGCCCTATCACGCGCATATCGCTGCAACGATCGCAGCGCAGCGCCCGGCGATGATCCTGTCGTTGCACAGCTTCACACCGTCGCTGGAGAGTCATCCCGATCAGGCGCGGCCATGGCATGTCGGGGTGCTCTATAACGAGGACGACCGGCTGGCGGGCGCCGCGATCGCAGCGTTGGAAGCCGAAGGGATGACCGTGGGCGACCAGCAGCCCTATTCGGGCAAGCTGCTCAATGCGACGATGAACCGTCATGCCGAGGGCAACGGGATTCCTTATGTCGGGATCGAAATGCGGCAGGATCTGGTCGGCGATGCGGCGGGGCAGGCGTTGTTCGCCGAGAGATTGGGACGAATGTGCAAGAACGTGGCGTTGAACATCACGCCCTAGGCGTGTAGAGGCGCATCTCTTCGCTATTTTATGAAATAATATTTCTAGGAATCTGAAAAATGCCTTCTTATCGTTCGCGCACCACCACCCATGGCCGCAATCAGGCCGGCGCGCGCGGGCTGTGGCGGGCGACGGGGATGAAGGACGGCGACTTCGGCAAGCCGATCATCGCGGTGGTCAACAGCTTCACCCAGTTTGTGCCCGGCCATGTCCACCTCAAGGACCTCGGCCAGATGGTCGCGCGCGAGATCGAGGCGTCGGGCGGCGTCGCCAAGGAATTCAATACGATCGCGGTCGATGACGGCATCGCGATGGGGCATGACGGCATGCTCTATTCGCTGCCGTCGCGCGACCTGATCGCGGATTCGGTCGAATATATGGTCAACGCGCATTGCGCCGACGCGATGGTGTGCATTTCGAACTGCGACAAGATCACGCCGGGCATGCTGATGGCGGCGCTGCGCATCAACATCCCCGTCGTGTTCGTGTCGGGCGGACCGATGGAGGCGGGCAAGGTCATACTCAAGGGCAAGGAGGTCGCGCTCGATCTGGTCGATGCAATGGTCGCCGCCGCCGACGAGAAATATACCGACGAAGAAGTCGACGAGATCGAGCGCGCAGCGTGCCCGACGTGCGGGTCATGCTCGGGCATGTTCACCGCCAACTCAATGAATTGCCTGACCGAGGCGCTGGGACTCTCGCTGCCGGGCAATGGCTCGACGCTCGCGACGCACGCCGACCGCAAGGAGCTGTTCCTGCGCGCGGGACGCATCGTCGTCGAGATGTGCAAGCGCCATTATGAGCAGGACGACGACAGCGTGCTGCCGCGCAATATTGCGACGTTCGAAGCGTTCGAAAATGCCATGAGCCTCGACATCGCGATGGGCGGATCGACCAATACCGTGCTCCACCTGCTCGCTGCGGCGTTCGAGGCCGGGGTCGATTTCACGATGGACGACATCGACCGGCTGTCGCGCCGCGTTCCGTGCCTGTCGAAAGTCGCGCCCGCCAAGGCCGACGTCCATATGGAGGATGTCCACCGCGCCGGCGGCATCATGGCGATCCTCGGCCAGCTCGAGCGCGCGGGGCTGCTCCACGCGCATCTGCCGACGGTGCACAGCGCGACGCTGGGCGATGCACTCAACAAATGGGACATCTCGCGCACCAACGATCCCGCGGTGCAGAAATTCTTCATGGCGGCGCCGGGCGGCGTGCCGACGCAAGTGGCGTTCAGCCAGGACCGGCGCTGGGACGATCTCGATCTCGACCGCGAAGCCGGCGTGATCCGGTCGGCCGAATATGCCTTCAGCCAGGACGGCGGGCTGGCGGTGCTGTCGGGCAATATCGCGCTCGATGGCTGCATCGTGAAGACCGCGGGCGTCGACGAGAGCATCCTGAAATTTACCGGGCCCGCCAAGGTTTATGAAAGCCAGGACGCATCGGTCGCCGCCATATTGACCGGGCAGGTCGAGGCGGGCGACGTCGTCGTGATCCGCTATGAGGGACCGAAGGGTGGGCCGGGGATGCAGGAAATGCTCTATCCGACGAGCTACCTCAAATCGAAGGGTCTCGGCGCCGCGTGCGCGCTGGTCACCGACGGTCGTTTTTCGGGGGGCACGTCGGGGCTATCGATCGGTCATGCGTCGCCCGAAGCGGCCGAAGGCGGCACGATCGGACTGGTCGAGAATGGCGACCTGATCGAGATCGACATCCCGAAGCGCACCATCAACCTGATGGTCGCCGACAGCGTCCTCGCCGAGCGCCGTGCCGCGATGGAAGCGAAGGGCGACGCAGCCTGGCAACCAGCCAAACCGCGCCCGCGCAAGGTTTCGGTAGCACTTCAAGCCTATGCCGCGATGACGACCAGCGCGGCGCGCGGCGCGGTGCGCGACCTGTCGCAGCTGAAGGGCAAGGGATGAGAAGACTCGGGGGGGCATTGCTGGCGCTGGTTGCGCTCGCGGGCTGCAATCGCACATCCGACAACAGCGACATTGCCGAGGCCGAGGCGCGCGGATCGCGCGAAGCCGCCGAGAACGGGCGCATCGAATGCGCGCTCGAGGGCGCGAAGCTGTTCGACCGCACCTGCACTGTCGAGGAGATGAGCGGCGAGGGCGGGGCGATTCTCGTCGTCGGGCGCAGCAACGTCGGCTATCGCCGCCTGCAGATCACGACCGACGGGCGCGGCGTGGTGTCGGCCGACGGCGCTGAGGCCGCGAAAGTGAGCATCGTCGGCGATAACGTCATCGAGGTCGCGATCGGCAACGACCGTTATCGCCTGCCTGCCAATACAGGCGGCGCGAAGTAGCGGAAATCATGCTAGGGAAACGGCGATGCCCGTTCCTGCTGACGCCCCTATCCTGACCAGCAAGGCGATGCGCGAAGCCGAGGCCGCTTGCGCGATCCAGGGGACATCGCTTTCCGAATTGATGGACCTCGCGGGCGCCGCCGTCGCCGATACAGCGTGGCGAATGGCGGCGGGCGCGCCGATCCTGATCCTGTGCGGTCCCGGCAACAATGGCGGCGACGGTTATGTCGCCGCGCGCGTGCTCGCGGAGCGTGGGGCAGCAGTGCGCGTCGCCGCGCTGGTCGAGCCCGCAACCAATCTGGCAAAGGCTGCGCGGGCAGGGTGGAGCGGGCCGGTCGAGCCGCTGAATGGCCGCCTTGCCCCTGCGCCCTTGATCGTCGATGCGCTGTTCGGTGTCGGATTGTCGCGGCCGATCCCGGACGGCCTTGCCACGATCCTCCGGCATTTTTCCGACCGGCGCATATTGGCGGTCGACCTCCCGAGCGGGGTGGAGAGCGATGGTGCCGAAGATTGGACGCCGCCGCTCGCCGCCGATGTGACGTTGGCGCTGGGCGCGTTGAAGCCCGCGCATGTACTGCTTCCGACCGCGCCGAGTTGCGGGCGCGTCCGGCTCGCGCCCATCGGCATATCGGCGAGCAAGGCGATGCGCACCCTGCCCACGCTGCGGCCGCGCAAGCCCGACGTCACGGCGCACAAATTCACGCGCGGCATGGTGCTGGTTTTCGCCGGGCCGATGCGCGGCGCTGCCGGACTGACCGCCGCGGCGGCGTTGCGCGCGGGCGCAGGATATGTCGTGCTCGACGGCAGCGAGGGGGCGCCCTTCTCGGCGATCATTGCCGAGAGCGACGCGAAATTCGGCGAGCGGCTCGACGATCCACGCGTCGGTGCGGTGGTGATCGGACCGGGATTCCCGGCGGGCGACGAGTTGCTGTTCGATGTCGAGGCGGCGCTCGATTCGGGCAAACCGCTCGTGCTCGACGCGGCCGCCATCGATGCCGCGCTGCCGCGCCTGTCGGAAATGCCGCGCAAGGCAATCCTTACCCCGCATGAGGGCGAGTTCGCGCGCGCTTTCCCCCAGCTTTACGGCAGCAAGATCGACCGCGCCAAAGCGGCAGCGGCGCGGACGCAGGCGGTGGTGATCTACAAGGGCGCCGACACCATCATCGCCGCGCCCGATGGCCGTGTTGCCGCCGCCTGGCCGGGAAGCCCCTGGCTCGCGACGGCGGGGACGGGCGATGTGCTTGCGGGGGCGTGCGGCGCGATGCTCGCGCGCGGCGGGGATGCCTTTGATGCTGCGGTCGCGGCGGTGGGCTGGCATATCGCGCAGGCCGCGCGTATAGGCCCCGGCCTTGTCGCCGACGATCTGGTAGGAAATACCCCTGTATGACTGAAGCTGCGCTGATCGAGCGCATTGCCGCGCGCGGCGATGGCGTGACGGGCGACGGCCGCCATGTGGCGGGCGGCGTGCCAGGCGACCGCGTGCGCGACGACGGCATCATCATTCCGGGTCCGAACCGTACCGATCCGGCGTGCCGGCATTTCGGCAAATGCGGCGGCTGCCAGTTGCAGCATGTGGCGGAGCCCGCGCTCGCGGACTTCGTACGCGACCGCGTGGTCGGCGGGCTCGAGGGACAGGAGGTGATGGGCATTCAGGTCCTGCCCGCCATGCTCTCCCCTGCGCAAAGCCGCCGCCGCGCCGTCCTGACCGCGCTTCGTACCGGCAAGCAGGTCGCGATCGGTTTCAACGCCGCGCAGAGCAACCAGATCGTCGACATGCGGATGTGCCCGCTGCTGCTTCCCGAACTCTTCGCGCTGATCGCGCCGGTGCGCGAATTGCTGGTGATGATCGCGCAGCCGCGGCGCCCGGTGAAGGTCAAGCTGCAGATGCTCGATCAGGGCGTCGAACTGATCCTCGAGGGCGTGAAGGCCGAGGGGCTCGATGCCGCAATGGCGCTCCAGGATTTTGCCGGCGCGCATAAATTGGCGCGGTTCGCGATCGACCAGGGCGACGGCCTTGAAATCCTCTGGCAGCCCGAGCCGCCGACGATGCGCTTTGGCGACGTGACGGTGGAAGTCCCGCCCTTTGCCTTTCTGCAGCCTACGAGAGCAGGGCAGGCCGCACTGATCGAAGCGGTGACCGAAGCGATCGGTGATGCCGGCGCGGTCGCCGATCTGTTCGCGGGCGTTGGAACCTTTGCGCTGTCGGTTCAGGCTGGACGCAAAGTCTATGCCGCCGAAGGCGCGCGCGAGGCGATTGCGGCGCTGACGGGAGCGGCAAACCGCGCCCGCGCGCTTGTCGCGACCGAGCATCGCGATCTCTTTCGCCGACCGCTGGTGCCCGCCGAGCTCAATCGCTTCGGCGCGATCATCCTCGATCCGCCGCGGGCAGGGGCAGAGGAGCAGGTGAAACAGCTGGCGGCGTCAGCGGCCCCCGTAATCGCCTATGTCAGCTGCAATCCCGCCAGCTTCGCGCGCGATGCAAAGATGCTGATCGAAGGCGGTTACACGCTCGATTGGGTGCAGCCCGTCGGCCAGTTCCGCTGGTCGACCCATGTGGAACTCGCGAGCCGGTTTTCGAAATAATTACCCTCCCCGACAGGGAGGGGTTTTGCTCAATGCAGCACAAAGCCGATGAAGGCGTGCAGGGACAACGCGATCAGCGCGAGGCTGGCGAGGGCGAAGATGCCAAAACGCCACATCACGCGATTGACCGTCGCCTGGATCAGGCTGTGGAGGATGCGCAGCCCGACATAGGCCCAGGCGATCTGCGCGTTGAGCCCGCCGCCCATACCGCCGATCGCCAGCGCGAGCGCGACGGCGTAGAAGATCGTCGGCTGCTCCATCAGATGATTATAGTTGTGCGCCTTCCACTGCACTTCGGGCGGCAGCACATCGTCGAGGCCCTTGCCGGTGCCGCCGACCATCTTGGCGGCGTCGATCTTGGCGCGGCTCATGGCGGGGATGCGCGTCGCGTACATCCACACCCACATGACCATCGACCAGAGCGCGAGCGTCGCGACCGGTCCCAGGATTGCATTATTTTCCATCGTCCCTCTCCCCTCAACCCAAAGTGGCGACCACCGCCAGCAATGCCAGTGCGAAGAGGCACAGCGTCGCGACCGTGAAAATGACAAAACGCACCGGCACGCGGTTCACCGTCGATTGCCAGAAACTGTGGACGATCCGCAGCACAACATAGGCCCACGCCAGCCCGCGCGTGAGGTCGGTACTGCCGCCCGACAGGTGCAGGAAGATGATGACGGCGTAAAAGAGCGTCGGCTGCTCGCACAGATGCGTATAATTATGCGATTTCCAGTTGGTGAGCGGCGGCAGCACGCCTTCCAGATCGACCCCGCGGCCACCCGGCGGCGCGGCCTTCAGATCGATGCCGACCTTGGAAAATGCCTGGAAGCGCGTCACCCCCGCCCAGGTGAGCATGATGAGCGTCCACAGCGCGAGCACCGCGCCGGGCGCGGGCAGATTTTCAGGCATTTGGCTCCCCCATCCGTTTGGCCGCGATGCTAGAGCGCGGCGCCGACATTGCAACCGGCGAAGTTCAACGATCCAGTTCGGCCCGGATCGCCTTCCCGTCGCCGTCGACGCGCGGGGCGAATCCCAGATCGCGCGGCGGCATCGCACCATATCGAACCGGCGGCTGCATTTCGTGGAAGGCGCCCACGTCGGGATGCGTACGGTGGCGGAAAAATCCCGTCGCGACGAAATGGGGATCCTCCTTGATGTCCTGAAGGTCGCGCGCGGCCATCGCCGGAATGTCATTGGCGGCGAAGAGCGCCAGCCACTCGGCGCTGGTCTTCGCCGGGGTCTTGCGCGCGATTTCGCTATAGATGATCGGCATATGCTGCCCTTTCGCTTTCGCGGCCGCATATTCGGGCGTTTCGAGCAGATCGGCGCTCCCGAGCAGCGCCATCAGCCGTGCGGTCGATTCGGGCGTATAAGGGACGATCGCGAGATGTCCGTCGCTCGTCGGGAAAGGCTGGCGCGTCGGGTCGAGCTGGCGCGGATAACCCGCGGGCCCGATCGGCGGGTCGAGCGCCGCGTCGCGGAGATGCTCGGTAAGCATGAACGATGCGAAACATTCGAACATCGGCACCTCGACGTCCTGCCCCTCTCCGGTGCGCAGCTTGTGGACCAGCGCGGCGAGAATTGCCTGCGCGCCGAACTGGCCGGCGATCTTGTCGGCGATGAGCGAGGGGAAATAGCGCGGACTGGGGTTCCCGTCGACGCGCGGGAGAAGGCTGGTCGTCGCCGTCGCGGCCTGGATGACGTCGTCATACGCCTGAAGGTCTGCGTAAGGGCCGTCCTGCCCGAAGCCGGTGCCATGGACATAGATGATATCGGGTTTGAGCGCCTTGCAGCCTTCATAGTCGAAGCCGAGCCGCGCGATCGCCTGCCCACGGACATTGTGGAAGAACACATCGGCGGTCGCGATCAGGTCGCGCAGCGTTGCGGCATCCTCGGGCTTTTTGAGGTCGAGCGCGATCGATCGCTTCCCCCGGTTCACCGTCAGGTGGATCGACCCCATCGTCGGATCGGGAACCCCGCTGCCAAGATAGCGCGAAATGTCGCCGGTCCCCGGCGTTTCGACCTTGATGACCTCGGCGCCAAGGTCAGCAAGCATCTGCGTCGCATAGGGGCCGAAGATGACCGTGGTGAGATCGACGATCCGGATCCCTGACAACATATGCATACATCCTCTCTCTGCTCCGCGGGGCAGGATAGAATGATTGCAAAGTAAAACGGAAGGGGGCTTCGGCGATTTTCGTTATGCGGCAGCCGGTGCCGCTTCGCCGCTGCCATTTCCTGCGGCATAGGCGGCCGAAATCTTACGATAAGAGCGCGAACGCAAGGCGATAATCGTGAGGATCAAGCCCAGCAGGCCGGCGATGGTGAAGACGATCGCGATCCCGCGCTCGGGGCCGCGCCCGTACCAGTCCCCGATCGCCTGCGCGCCCGCGCCGTCGGTCATGAAGGGCACGAACACGAACTGCGTCAGCGGTGCGATCAGGAAAGCGGTGAGCGGCGAGGCGGCGAGTTCGACCGACTGGGCGAAGCCGAAAACGCGGCCCTGCCGCTCGAACGGTACGACCTTTTGCAACGTCGTCTGCTCGGCCGCCTCGGCATAGGGGCCGAAGAACATCCAGATGAAGCAGCCGATCGTCAGCAGAATGATCGACGACTGGACGGTGAAGACCGCCGCCACCGTCCAGGTGATGAGGTTGACGAGAAGCAAGGTCCGCACCGGGTTGGCGCCGAGACCCGTCCGCGCGATGAGCGCGCCGCTGATGATAAAGGCGCTCGAGGTAACCGCCCACAGCAGGCCCCATTGCTCGACCTTCATCAGCGACAGGCCGTAAGCGTCCATCAGCGCCATGAAGACGCCGCCGAGGAGGTTGTTGAAGGCGGAAAAGAGGATGAGCGCGAACAGCCCGGGGATGCCGAGGACGATACGGAAGGTTCCGGCGAGGTCGATGCGGCGCGGTTCGGCATGCTCCCCCGTTTCGCGCGGCTCGTCGATGCGGACGAAGAGCAGGTCGAGCGCGGCAAGCAGCGAAAGGGAGATCGCAAAGACGAGCGTCGCGACCATCCCGCCCCATGCGACGAGGAAGCCGCTGATCGCCGAGGTCGTGAGGAAGCCGATCCCGCTCACCATGCCGACGAGCCCGTTCGCCTTGTCGCGCCGGTCCTCGGGCACCAGCAACGTCACCAGCGTCGGTAGCGCGATCATACGGATGTTGCCGACGATAACGGCGAACATCGAGACAAGGATGAAGAGCCACAGCGCGACGCTCTGTACCTCGGCGCCGCGAATGGCGGGGTCGAGCATATAGCCGGCGAGGGCGAGCGCGTAGAGGATCAGCGACGCGATGCTCGACACCATCATCATGTTGCGCTTGCCATGATGGTCGACGAGGCTGCCGAACCAGATACCGAGCCCGCTGGTGAGCACCAGATAGATGCCCGCGATCATCCCGGTCGCGAACACCGACCGGGTTTCGAGGAAGGTCCAGAAGGTCAGCGCGAACCACACCGTGAAATTGGTGATGTTGGCGATCAGATTATTGGCGAGGAGATGATGGAAGGGCTGCATGGGCGCGGCAATCTAGCAGCGCCTTTCGATCTGGCCATTCCTAATATTGTGGAAGCGGCCGCCGCCTAGATCGTGTCGAGCACCGCCGCGAGCGCGCGCAATCTTTCTTGGTTGCGGCGGTAGAATGTCCATTGCTTGATGCGTTTCGCCGTCACCAGTTCGCTGCCCTGCAGGACCCGCATATGTTCGCTGAGCGTCGAGGCGTTGATGCCGAGTTTCTCCGCGATCAATTGCCCGCAGACGCCGTCGTCGACCAGATCGCCGTCCCGCCGCGGCCGAAAATGTGCCCGGGGGTCTTTCAGCCAGGTGAGGATCAGAAGGCGGCGCTCGTTTCCCAGCGCGCGGAACAGTTCGGCATCCGTCATATTGCCAATTTGCCAATCAACGAACTATGTGTCAACCATCACGGCGAATCCAACGGAGCCCGCGCCATGCCCCTTCTGCCCTTTTCGACCGTCGATGTGTTTACCGAAACCCGGTTCGGCGGAAATCCGCTTGCCGTTGTGGTGGGCGGTGAGGGCCTGTCCGATGCGGTGATGCAAGCCGTGGCGGCGGAGTTCAACCTGAGCGAGACGGTCTTTGTCCTTCCGCCGGCGGATCCCGCACACACGGCGCGCGTGCGCATCTTCAATCGCACCGAGGAAATGGCATTTGCCGGCCATCCCATGGTCGGGACGGCGTTTGTCCTTGCCACCGCCGATGCCGATCTCGGCACCGCGACGTTCGAAATTCCCGCCGGGATCGTGCATATCGAGGTGGAGCGGAACGCGGCGGGCGTTCCTGTCGGAGCCAGCGTCGCGGCTCCGCAGCCGCTCAGCCTTGGCGAAACCGTCCCGCCGGAAGTCGTCGCTAGAATGCTGCGGCTTGCGCCGGGCGATATCCTCGTGACGGCGCATCCCCCGATCCTGGCATCGGTAGGAAACGCCTATGTCATCGCCGAACTGGACGAGACGGCGCTGGCGCGATGCGATCCCGATCTGGCGGCTTTTCGCGAAACGCTGGCGGAATACCCGCAGTTCGGCACCCGCCTGTCGGTGCATGTCTATTGCAGGCAGGGCAGGACGCTTCGCGCGCGCATGTTCGCGCCGCTCGCCGGAACGTGGGAAGACCCCGCGACCGGGAGCGCGAACGCGCCGCTTGCCGGCCTGCTCCTGTCGCTTGACCCCGCGGCCGAGGAAGCCCGGTTTGAAATTCATCAGGGCATCGAAATGGGACGGCCGAGCCTGCTCGACGTTACCGCCCGCCGGACACCCGACGGTATCCGGGCGACGCTGCGCGGAACCTGCGTCCCGGTGATGAAGGGTGAAATTGACTGTGGGTGAGCTGCCGGAACTACAGGCGTTGGCTACAAGAGGGGCCGGCGCTCGCCAGCCCCTCGATATTCAGAACAGCTTGGTCACCGTCGCGCTGCGGCGTTCCTGTTCGACTTCGCCGGTGTAGAGGCTGACCATCGGTTCGTCGCTGACGACATGGGTTTCGTCGGCGCCGAAGCCGTTGAACTTGGTCCGCATTGCGCAGCCATAGGCGCCGAGCATGCCGATCTCGATAAAATCGCCGGCCTTGATGTCGGCGGGCAGGAAGAAGGGTCCTGCCATATGGTCGAGGTCGTCGCAGGTCGGGCCATAGAAGCTGAACGGCACCATCTCGGCTTCGCTCTCCACATCACGCTGCAGCGTGACGGGGAAGCGCCAGCCGACATGCGCGGCGTCGAACAGCGCGCCGTACGCGCCGTCGTTGATGTACAGCTCGTCGCCGCGGCGCTTTTCGACGCGCACGATCAACGAGCTATATTCGGCCGACAGCGCGCGGCCGGGCTCGCACCACAATTCGGCCGAATAGCTGATCGGCAGGCTTTCGAAGCTGCGGTGGATCGTCTCGAAATAGGCGTCGAGCGGCGGGGGCTCCATGCCCGGGTAGGACGACGGAAAACCGCCGCCGACATCGATGATGTCGACCGTGACCGACGCCGCGACGATCGCGGCGCGGACGCGTTCCATCGCCTGCGCATAAGCGTGCGGGGTCATTGCCTGACTGCCGACATGGAAGCAGATGCCGAGCGCATCGGCGGCCTGACGGGTCGCCATCAGCAGTTCGACGACCTCGTCGGCCTCGGCACCGAATTTTGCGGCAAGGCTGAGCTTCGAATGGTCGGACGAAACGCGCAGCCGCACGAGCAGGTTCAGATCCTGCGCGCCCTCGGTCGCCCGCACGATCTTCTCGAGCTCTTCCATCGTATCGAGCGAGAACGTGCGCACGCCATATTTCCAATAGGCGTCGGAAATTGCTTCCTCGGCCTTCACCGGATGCATGAAGCAGAGCGTGGCTTCGGGAATGGTGCGCGCGACGAGGCGGACCTCGGCGATCGAGGCGACGTCAAAATGCGTGACACCCGAATCCCACAGCACGCGCAGCAGGTCGGGCGACGGATTCGCCTTGACCGCATACATGGTCGTGCCGGGAAATCGCTCGATGAAGAAACGCGCTGCACGCCGCGCGGCGTGCGGGCGGACAAGCGTAACAGGTTCGATCGGCGAAAGTGCCTGAATCAGCCCGTGGGCGCTATGATGCTGGTGCAACTCAAGGGACCCCCAAAAATTAAACGGTAAACGACAAGGCTGCCTTGCGGTTATTGGAAGTCCCCCTGGGGCAGCGGAGCGCGATATATGCAGGGGGGTCCCCCCTGTAAAGACCCTATCGCGCAATTTTGTAATAGAGCGGTAACACGAAGGGCGAACCGGGGCGGACGTGCGCCAAACCGCTCGAATGCGAGACAAGCCCGCCCGGCGGCGCTAGGGATGAACGTTATCGAACCCGGAAAGGATCTGCTCGCCATGGTGTCTCGCGCCGACGTCAATTATAATTTCACCGACGCGGAACTGGACGAACTGCGCGCGTTCGGCACGGTCGAATCGCACAAGGCGGGCGATCTGATTGTCGAAGAAGGCGCGATGGCGCCCGATTGCATCGTCACCCTGTCGGGGCACACGGACATCTTTGCGTCGACCGACGAAGGGCGCAAGCGCGTCGGCTGGATGGAGCATGGGCAGTTCGCAGGCGACCTGTCGGTGCTGACCGGGCAACGGCATTTGTCGCGCGTCGAGATGGGCGCCGAGGGTGAGATCCTTCGCATCGTGCACGCTGATTTCCAGCGCCTGATTGCAGGCAATTCGCATTATTCGGACATTTTCATCCGTGTACTGTCGGCGCGGCGCGAGTTCAGCAATCATCGCGGGTTCGCAGTGACGATCGTGATCGGCGCGGCGATGGATCGCAGCGTCTATGCGCTGCGCGACCTGTTGATGAGGCATGGCGTTGCGCACCGCTGGTTCGACCCCGCCGACGGGCCGGTCCCGGGGCATCTGATGGCCGAACGCGGGCTGACCGAAGAACAGCTGCCCGCGGTCATCCTTGGCGCGGCCGACGTGCTGATCCAGCCGACCCCCGAGCAACTCGCGGCGGGACTCGGGCTCGACCTGCTTCCTGACGGCGCCACCGCCGACGTTATCGTCGTCGGCAGCGGCCCGGGCGGGCTGGCGGCGGCGGTCTATGCCGCGTCGGAGGGGCTGACGGTGATCGCGCTCGACGCCCTCGCGCCCGGCGGGCAGGCGGGCACATCATCGAAGATCGAGAATTATCTGGGCTTTCCCACCGGCATTTCGGGGAACGAACTGGCGCGCCGCGCGACGGTGCAGGCGCAGAAATTCGGAGCACGTCTGGTCGCGCCCGTGCGCGCGTCGGCGATCGTGCGCGACGGCGACGCCTATTGCCTGCATCTTGCCGACGGCCGCAAGCTGCGCAGCCGCGCGGTGGTGGTCGCCAGCGGGGCGCAATATCAGCGCCTGCCGATCGAGGGCATCGAAAGCTATGAAGGGCGCGGCATCTATTATGGCGCGACGCCGATGGAGGCGCAGCTGTGCGGCAATGCCGAGGTGACTGTCGTCGGATCGGGCAATTCAGCGGGGCAGGGCGCGATCTACCTCGCGGGCGTCGCGAAGAAGGTCTATGTCATTTTCCGCCGCAAAAGCCTGCGCGAGACGATGTCCGAATATCTGGTCAAGCGGCTCGAAGAACACCCAAATATCGAGATCATTGGGTCGACCGACGTCGTCGGGTTGCACGGCGAGGATCATCTGGCCGGGTTGACTTATCGTTGCCGCGAGACCGGCGACGAGGGTCATTGCGATTGCGGCTTCCTCTTCCTGTTCCTCGGTGCCAGCCCGAACACGCGCTGGCTGCCGAAAGAGATGGTGTGCGACGATCGCGGGTTCGTGAAGACAGGTGCCGACATCGCGCCGCTCGAACTGGTCAAGGCGGGCTGGTCGCTCGACCGGATGCCGAGCCGTCTCGAAACGAGCTGGCCGCGAATCTATGCCGTCGGCGACGTGCGCAAGGGATCGGTGAAGCGCGTCGCATCATCGGTCGGCGAGGGGTCGGTGGTGGTCAGCCATATTCACCAGGCGCTGGCGGAGATCGACGCGACCGCTACTTGAACGCCACTATTGGCTGTCAGGTTTTCGGCTGTTGCTGCGTGGCGCAATGAATGCCGCCGCCCGATTCTCCGATCGCGTCGATTTCGATCATCTCGACCGTCCGTCCGGGATAGAGCGATTGGAGCAATTCGCGTGCGTGGCCATCCGCCGCCTTGTCGCCGAACTGGGCGGCGATGACGGCGCCGTTGCAGACGTAATAATTGACATAGCTGGCAACAAAATCGGGTTCGAGCGAACGGATGTCCACCGGGTCGGGCAGGCGGATTATGTCGAGCTTTTGTCCCCGTGCGTCGGTTGATTGCTGCAAAATCTTCAGCGTCTCGTGCCCGGATACCGACCATGGGTCGTCGGGATCGATCTCGTCGCCGAGCTGGATCAGCACCTTGCCGGGCTCCACGAAGCGGGCGAGCGCATCGATATGATAATCGGTGATGTCCTTGCCCGCGATGCCCGGCGCCCAGATCATTTTGTCGCCGCCCAATGCCCGCAGCAGCTTTTCGCCAACCTCATTCTGGCTCATCCGGTTGCGGTTCGGGTTCACCCAACAGCTCGCATGTGCCAGCAAAGTCCCGGCCCCGTCATGTTCGACGCCGCCCTGTTCCCCGACGAGGCCGGTTTCGATCAGCGGCATCCCGAGCCGGCTGGCCACGCGTTCCGCAATGCGCGCGTCATTGCCATGCGGCTGCTTGTTGCCCCAGCCATTGAACCGGATATGCGCTACGGCGAGCTTGCCCGCGGCGTCGCGCACAAAAGTCGGTCCCGAATCGCGGCACCACAGATCGTCGGTGGGAATATCCCAAAGCTCGACATCGCCGGACAGCAAAGCGCGCGCACTTGCGGTATGGGCGGCCGCAACGAGCATCGCGACCGGCTCGTAGCGCACGATCATATTGGCGATCCGCGCGATGGCGCGTTGCACGCGTTTCAGCGACGCCTTGTCGTAAATATCGAGATTGACGGGCCACTGCATGATGGTCCGTTCATGCGGGGCCGATTCCAGCGGCATTTCATAGGCGGCCGCGCCATTGTTGGACATGCTGCTACTCTTCTCGCTGCAGCCCCATAGCGAGGTTGTCAGCGCCACGCCTGTACTGGCACGCAGGAAATATCGTCGGTCCAATCGCGCGATTCCTTTGTCGCCTCTCCGTCGCGCGGCAGCCTAGCCCAGCCGCGTCTTGAAGTCCTCATAGCCGAATTCGCGGATCAGTTCGAGCTCGTCGCTGTCGCTGTCCCACAGCCAGATCGAGGGCAGCGGAACGCCGTTGAAGGTGTTCGTCTTTACCATCGAATAATGCGCCTGGTCGAGGAAGGCGAAGCGCTGGCCGATGCGCGCGCCGCCGGGCAGGCGGTAGTCGCCGATGACGTCGCCGGCGAGGCACGACGGGCCGCCGAGCCGTACTGGCATGCCGTCATTGCCCTCATCGAGCATCGCGGGGCGATACGGCGCCTCGATCACGTCGGGCATGTGGCAGGTCGCCGAAATATCGGTGATGCCGATCGGCATGCCATTGTCGAACAGGTCGAGCACCTCGCCGACAAGGATGCCGGCGTCGAGCGCGATCGCCTCGCCGGGTTCGATCATCACGTCGCAGTCGGTCGAGGCGCGCACCTGTTTCAGGAAAGCGATCAGATCGTCGACCTGATAGTCGGCGCGGGTTACATGGTGGCCGCCACCGAAGTTGATCCATTTGAGCTGGTTGAAGAAGGGCCGCAGCATCGGCTGCACCGATTCCCATGTGCGTGCCAGCGGCGGGAAATCCTGTTCGCACAGGCTGTGCATATGGATGCCGTCGATGCCCTCCATATGCTCGGGGAGCAGCTGGGTCACCGGAAAGCCGAGGCGGCTGCACGGCGCGGCGGGGTCGTATTTCGGGGTCTCGCCCTCGCTGTGCATCGGGTTGATGCGCAGGCCAATGTCGAATCTCTCGCCCCTGGCGCGCAATGCGTTGAGCAGCGGGCGGAAACGCGCGATCTGGCCGGGCGAATTGAAGATGAGATGGTCCGAAAGCGCCGCGATCTCGGGAAGGTCGGCTTCCTTGTAGCCCGCGCAATAGGTCGCGACTTCGCCGCCATATTCGCCGCGGCCGAGCCTCGCTTCATAAAGACCCGAAGCGCAGACGCCGTCGAGATATTCGGTGACCATCGGCCCCAGCGACCACATCGAAAACGCCTTGAGCGCCGCGAGCACGCGTGCGCCCGACGCTTCGCCGATATGGCGCAGCACCGACAGGTTGGCGCGCACCTTCGCGGCATCGACGACAAAGGAGGGCGAGGGGATGCGGGTCAGGTCGAAGCGGGCAAAGGCTCCGGGATCGCCGGCACGGGTTTCCATGTCGCTGTAAAATCCTGTCAGACCGCTATCGGTCCCTTGAAGATGAAAAACGCCCCCGCCGCAATCAGACCGAAGCCGACGAGATGATTCAAGGTCAGCTTCTCATCGAGCCAGAAGACCGCGAACCCGGCGAATATGACCAGTGTGATCACTTCCTGCAAGGTCTTGAGTTCGGCGGCGCTGTAAACACCGTAGCCGATGCGGTTGGCCGGCACGACAAGGCAATATTCGAAAAAGGCGATTCCCCATGCGATCAGCACCGCGAGCCAGATCGGCCGCGATACGGCGCCAAGCTGTCCGTACCAGGCAAAGGTCATGAAGATGTTCGAGACGAACAGGAGGCCGATCGGCGCGAGATAAGCGGTCATTTTGGATCTTTCGTCAGCGGCAGCACGTCGCGGAGCAACGCCGCGAAGAAATGCCCCGGCTCCTCGACCATCGGCATATGCGCCGAATGTTCGAGCCAGACGAGCTTCTTCGAGGGTGCTTCAACCTGTGCGAACCAATGGGCTGCTACAGGCGAAGGCACAGTATAATCATGCCGTCCGAGCAGGAAGACGAGCGGCACATCCATCGTCTTGATCTTCATGAAGCTGACGCCGGCGAGGCGCGGCCATAGCGTCGTGACCGAAAATTTGCTGCCTTTGCCCCATGCCTTGCGGTCGGCCTCGCTATATTCGGGCGAAAGGCGCGGGGTCTGGAAATAGAGGTGGAGGTCGGGTTTGTTGTACATCAGCGAGCCGTACGGGATCGCATATTTGCGCCAGCCGTCAGCCTTGGCGATGGTGAAGTCGCCTTGCGGATAGGGTGCGAGCGCGTCGATCGCGGCGACGGCTTCGTTATTGCCCGCCGCGAGCGCCTTGGCGCGGGTCCATGCCATGCCGGCCTTTTCGCCTTCGCGAAAATCGATGCCCTGACCGACGCCGACATAGGCGTAGAGCAGCTCGGGGCGCTTCACCGCGACCGACAGGCCGACGACCGAGCCCCAACTATGCCCCATCAGCACGACCTTGCGCTTGCCATATTTTTTCCGAAGCAGGTCGATCAGTTCGATCGCATCGTCGCGGTAGCGCTCGACCGTCATCGTCGGCGCGAGCGTCGCGGGATCGTTCAGCGGATAGCTGCGCCCCGCGCCGCGCTGGTCGTACTGGACGACGGTGAAGACATCTTCCCACGGACGCTGGAACGCCCAGGCGAAGGGCATTTCAACGGCGCCGGGGCCGCCGTGGACGAAGATCAGGATCGGATTGACCTTGTCCGAACCGCGGACGTTGACGACCTGCCGTGCGCCGCCGAGCGTGACCTCGAAGGTTTCCTGCACCCCGTTCGGCGTGACGATCTTGCCGATGTCGACGACGATCGCGCGTGCCGGGGCATAGGCGTCGTCGGTTTGGGCTGCGGCAGGGGTGGTGAAGGCCGCGAGCAGAGCGGCGGCTAGGAGGGCGATTCTCATGCCTGCTGCTTAACGCGCCCGACGACAAAATACAGGGGCGCGCGGCGTTGACGATCCTCCCCACTTGTGGGGAGGTGGCAGCGCGAAGCGCTGACGGAGGGGGCTCGCGTCGTCACGCGGCGTCGCGTCAGACCGCCAACCCCCTCCACCGCCTTCGGCGGTCCCCCCCCCCCCCACAAGTGGGGAGGATTTATCGGTGCCGATCAGAAATCGAGCGGCGCGTCGAGTTCCTTCACCTGCCACGGCAGGCCATGTTTGTTGAGCATGTCCATGAAGGGATCGGGGTCCATCTGTTCCATGTTGAACACGCCCCCCTCACCATTTGGGCCCGACCAAGTGCCGGTGACCATCATCGCGGCGCCGATCATCGCGGGAACGCCGGTGGTGTAGCTCACCGCCTGATTGCCCGTTTCGGCATAGGCGTCCTCATGGTCGCAGATATTGTAGAGATAGAGCGTCTTTTCCGTCCCGTCCTTGGCCAGGCCGGTCGCGATGACGCCGATGTTGGTCTTGCCCTTGGTCGTCTCACCGAGGCTCGACGGTTCGGGGAGAACGGCTTTGAGGAACTGGAGCGGGACGATCTCGCGGCCTTCGTAGATCACCGGGTCGATGCGCGTCATGCCGACATTCTGCAGCACGGTGAGGTGCGTGATATACACCTCGCCAAAGGTCATCCAGAAACGGATGCGCTGTATCTCGGGCAGGTGGGTCTTCAGGCTTTCGATTTCCTCATGATACATGAGGTACATCGTCTTCGGGCCGACGGCCTCGAAATCGAATTGCTGCTTCACGGACATCGGCGGGGTTTCGACCCAGTCGCCATTTTCCCAATGGCGCGCGACCGCGGTCACTTCGCGGATGTTGATTTCGGGATTGAAGTTGGTCGCGAAATGCTGGCCGTGATCGCCGCCGTTGCAGTCGAGAATATCGAGCGTATCGATGCGGTCGAAATGATGTTTCCTGAGCCAGGTGGTGAAGACGCTCGTCACCCCAGGGTCGAAACCCGAGCCGAGCAGCGCCATCAGCCCCGCATCTTTGAAACGGTCCTGATACGCCCATTGCCAATGATATTCGAACTTCGCCTCGTCGCGCGGCTCATAGTTGGCGGTGTCCATGTAATGCGCGCCGGTCGACAGACACGCCTCCATGATCGTGAGGTCCTGATACGGCAAAGCGAGGTTCACGACATGCGTCGCGCCGATCGAGCGGATCAGGGCGGCGGTCGCGTCGATATGATCGGCGTCGACTTCGGCGGTCTTGATCGTGACGCCGGTGCGCGCCTTCACCGAATCGGCCACCGCGTCGCATTTGAACTTGCGGCGGCTGGCCAGCGTGATGTCGGGGAAGATGTCCGCATTCATCGCCATCTTGTGCGCCGCGACCGAACCGACCCCGCCTGCACCGATCACCAGAACCTTGCTCATCGAAAAATCTCCTGCGCCGAGCTATGCGGCTTGTCTTGTATGCCCGGCCCTATAGGACGAAGCCATGACACAGCAAAGCCCCGATCCCCTCCTCAATCCCCACCGCGCCCCGACGCTGGCGGGTGTCGAACGCGCCGCGGCGAAAGTCGCTGCATTGCTGCCGCAAACACCGCTGCTGCCGCTCGAAGTCGACGGCAAGACCATCTGGTGCAAGGCCGAATGCCTGCAACCCGTCGGGGCGTTCAAGATTCGCGGCGCCTGGCACCGGCTGACCGACCTGACGCCCGAACAGGCGGCAGCGGGCGTCGTCGGCGTGTCGAGCGGCAACCATGCGCAGGGCGTCGCCTGGGCGGCGAAGCGGCTCGCGATCAAGGCGACGATCGTGATGCCGAGCAATGCGCCGGCGATGAAGCTCGCCGCGACGCGCCAACTGGGCGCCGAGGTCGTGCTTTATGACCGCGTGACCGAATCGCGCGACGCGGTCGCGGCGAAATTGCTTGAACAGCGCGGCGGAACGCTCGTCCATGCCTATGGCGACCCGTGGATCATCGAGGGGCAGGGCAGCGCCGGGACCGAAGCGAAAGCGCAGATGGCCGCGCGCGGGATTGCCGGTCCCGACAAGGTCGTTGCCTGCTGCGGCGGCGGCGGCCTGTCGGCGGGGCTCGCGCTAGCGCTGCCCGATGCCGAGATCGTCGCGGTCGAGCCCGAGGGCTGGGACGATGTGACCCGCAGCCTTGCTGCGGGAGAAATCCTGTCGGTCGAGGATATGGCCTATCCGACCGAGTGCGACGCGCTCCAGACGCCCGAAACCTGGCCGATCAACTTTGCGGTGTTGCAGGCGCGCGGGGTGCGCGGTGTCGTCGTGACGCGGAGCGAAGTGCGCCACGCGATGCGCACGGTGTTCGAGAAACTGCACCTCGTCGTCGAGCCCGGCGGCGCTGCGGCGCTCGCCGCTGTGCTGGCGGGCAAGGTGCCGCTGACCGACGCGACGCTCGTCACGCTGTCGGGCGGCAATGTCGACCCGCTGAAATTTGCGGAAATCATCACTGAATCGGCTGGCGGAAACTTATCCGCGCCCGAGCGTTTGGACGGGGAAGGAGAAGCATGATGCAGAAAAGTGCAATTTTGGCGAGCGCCGCGGCGCTGGTGCTGTTGGCCGGCTGCGAAAAGGCCGAGGCGCCCGCGCCTGCGCCGACCGATGCGACGACGACCGAGGTTCCGGTCGAAACCATGCCGCCCGAAGGCGCAGAAGCCACCGATCCCGCGACCGCGCCGCATCGCTTCGCGAGCTGGGCGGGTAAATGGACCGGGGTCGAGGGCATGTACGCCACGATCACCACCGCCGAGCCGGGCAAATACAAGCTCGAAATGCAGTCGGACCTCGACACCAAGGGGACTTATGACGGCGAGGACAGCGAGCATGGCATCAAGTTCAAGCGCGGCACCGAGGAGCTGAGCCTGCGCCGCGGCAACGGCGACGAAACCGGCCTCAAATATCTCGCCGGCAAGAAAGAATGCCTGATCGTCAAGGACGGCGAGGGTTACTGCCGCGATTGACCTCGATCCGGCGGCATATCTTTTTGATGTGTCGCCGGATTGTCATCGAACCGGCACGGAAATCGCATGAAAGCGTGCCATGCGCGGCCCCGGATCAACATTGTCCGAGGAACCCATTCGCATGGCCAGCCAACCCAATCGCAAGATCGCCGCCGCCGTCGTTCGTGAAGACGGCGAACAGAAACAACGCCTGCTCGACCGCGCTTTTGCGCTGGCGTTCAAGGGCCTCGTCTATGCCCAGATATGGGAAGACCCCGTCGTCGACATGGAGGCGTTGGCGATCCAGCCCGGCAACCGGATCGCGACGATCGCGAGCGGTGGCTGCAACGTCTTTTCCTATCTGACCGCCGACCCGGCGGAGATCGTCGCGGTCGACCTCAACACCGCGCATGTCGCACTGAACAATCTGAAGCGCGTGGCGATCCAGCGGCTGCCCGATCACGCCAGCCTTCGCCGCTTTTTCGCCGACGCCGACAGCAGCGGCAATATCGCCGATTATCGCGCCTTTGTCCGCCCGCACCTCGACGAGGTGAGTCGGCGCTATTGGGAGGGTCGCGATCTCGTTGGACGTCGCCGGATCAACGGCTTTGCGCACGGGCTTTACAAGCGCGGACTGCTCGGCAGCTTTATCGGGCTTGCCCATCTGGTCGCACGGATGCACCGCATCGATCCGCGCCAGTTCCTCGAAGCGAAGACGATCGAGGAGCAGCGCATGATTTTCGAGACGAAATTCGCGCCCTTCTTCGACCGCAAGTTCATCCGCTGGGTCACCGACCAGCGATCGTCGCTGTTCGGGCTCGGCATTCCGCCGGCCCAATATGACGCGCTGGCGGACGGGAAGCCGATGGCCGATGTCCTGCGCGGGCGCCTCGAAAAACTGACCTGCGATTTCCCGCTCGAGGACAATTACTTCGCGTGGCAGGCATTCGGGCGCGGCTATGGAAAAGGTGCGTCGGCGTCGTTGCCGCCCTATTTGCAGGCGGATCATTATCGGGCCGTCAGGGCGCGTGCCGAGCGGGTGACGATGCTCCACGCAAACATGACCGACATGCTGGCTGCCGCCGATGCCACAAGCTTCGACCGCTACATCTTCCTCGACGCGCAAGACTGGATGAGCGACGCGCAATTGACCGCGCTGTGGAGCGAGGTCACGCGCACCGCGCGGCCCGGCGCACGCGTGCTCTTCCGCACCGCCGCCGAACCGACGCTGCTGCCCGGGCGCCTTCCCGACGACCTGCTGCGGCGGTGGGATTATCGCGCCGATGAATCGCTCGACTATACGCGGCGCGACCGCTCGGCCATTTATGGCGGGGTCCATCTCTATATCCTGAAAGGCTGATCGATGGCAGCGGGGGAGGGGCACGCTGCACACATGGACAGCGTCTATCGCGGTCAGCGTCATATCTATGACCTGACACGCAAATATTATCTGCTGGGGCGCGACCGGTTGATCGACGAACTGACGCCCCCGGTGGGCGGGCATGTGCTGGAAATCGGCTGCGGCACCGGACGCAACCTGATTGCGGCGGCGCGTTGCTGGCCCGGTGCGAAATTCCACGGCGTCGATATTTCGGAAGAGATGCTGAAGACCGCCCGCGCCGCGATCGCGCACGCGGGACTGACCAGAAGAGTGAGCGTTGCGTGCGCCGACGCGACGGGCTTCGACCCGAATGCGCTGTTTCGCACCGCCAGTTTCGACCGCATCTTTCAAAGCTATACGCTGTCGATGATCCCCGACTGGCAAGGCGCGATCCGCGAAGCGATGCGCCATCTGTCGACCTATGGATCGCTACACATCGTCGATTTCGGCCAGCAGGAGGATATGCCCGACTGGTTCCGCGCCGCGCTGTTCGCGTGGCTCGCGCGCTTTCATGTCGAACCGCGCGCGCTGTTGATCGAAGCCGCGCGTGAAGCCGCGAACGACGCTGGCGCCCGGCTCGCGGTGACGCGGCTTTATCGCGGCTATGCCTGGGCGCTGCGGCTGGACAAACGTCCGCGTTAGTCTTGCCAAGCGTCGCGCGGTCTGCTCCTTTCGCGCGGGAGGCGCGATGACCGATATGATCTTGCCGGCAGGGCCTGCCGAACTGCCATCGATCATCGAAACGCTGGCGCAAGCGTTCCAGACCGACCCCGCGCTGTCGTGGATCTTGCCCGACCCGGATCATCGCGCCCGCGCGCTCCGCAGCCTGTTTCGGGTTCTCGCCCCCGCCGATGCCCGTGCCGGGGTGGCGCTCCGCTCGCCGGGCGACGAGGCGGCGGCGCTATGGCGTGCTCCGGGGCAGGCGCATAGCGGCACGCTCGAATTTCTGCGCACCGTCATCCCGCTCGTCGCGACCTTCGGCACCGCCTTGCCGCGCGGCTTGAAGGTGCAGGGCAGCATCGACGCGCACCGCCCCAAAGGGCGTTTCTGGTATCTCCATTATGTCGGCGTGCGCCGGGAACATCAGGGCAAGGGGCATGGCGGTCGGATTATCCGGGCGCAGACCGCCGTCGCGGATGCCGAAGGGCTGCCTTGCTGGCTCGAGACCGCGACGCCCGAGAATGTTCCGCTCTACGAGCGGCTGGGATTTGTTACGCAAGTCGGGTGGGACGTACCCGGCGGCCCGCATTTCTGGGGCATGATGCGCCCATCTTCCTGATCGATCAGGACGCCGGGCGCGTGGCGTTGAAGGAAAAGGCGACATCCACCGCGGCGGCGATCGCGTCGGTTGCGGCCCATTCGCCTTGGCCAACGCCAAAGACGGTGCGGTCGATGCGCGCGGTTCCGGCAACGCGCGCGCGGTCGCCGTCGATGCGCAGCGTGAAGCGCAGCGTCGCGGGCTTGCCGGCGCCGCGCAGGTCGAGCGTGCCGCGCGCCTCATATCTGTCCCCGCCGAGGTGGCGGATGTCGCGCGCGGTAAAGACCGCGCTCGGATGCGCGCCAACATCGAAGAAATCGCTGCTCTTCAATGAATCGTCGCGCTGTCCGTCGCCAGTGTCGGCCGAGGCAAGGTCGACCGTGACGCGAATGGCCGACTTGGCGAGCTCGTCGGGACTGAACCGGATCGCGGCGCGCCAGCGATCGAACCGGCCATCGACCGCCTCGCCGTTCCAGCGCGCGGTGAAGCCGAGCCGCCCGCCGGATGCCACCGTCCAGTCGGCGAGCGGCTGGGCCGTATCTTCGGGCGCTTCCTCGGTCGCGTCGATAGCCGTTCTTTCGTCATCCTTCGCCGCGGGAATGATGGCCGCCGTGGTCGGCGCGGCGACCGGAGGCGGCGAAGCTTTTTCCGCACTGGGCCGGGGCCGTTCGGGATAGATCGTCTGGCCCGCGACAAAGGCTGCGCCGACGAGGGCCAGCGCGCCGATAGCGACTCCCGCCGCCTTGCCGCGCGCAAAGGGGATCATCCGTTGGAGTTCGGGTTTGCCGAGCAGCCACTGGTGACGAAGCGCGCCGGCGATATGGAGGGCGAACAGTCCGATCGCGAGCCACGCCATCGCGCCGTGGATCGATTCCGCGGGCTCATGCCAGCTCCGGCCAACGGGCAGGTGCGGCCAGGGGATGAGGCCGTAGAGCAGCGTAGGGACCTGAACGCGTGCGGTCGAAACGAGGAGCCAGCCGGTGATTGGCCCCAGGATCATCACGAGATAAAAAAGCCAGTGCACCGTGCTAGCGAGCGCGCGCGTCCATGCCGGGCCGTCGGACACGGGCGGACGCGGTGTGAACAGGCGAGCGGCAAGGCGGGCGAGACTGAGCAGCAGGATCGTGATGCCGATCGACTTGTGCAGCTGATACCGCGCGAACAATTCGGGGCTGTTGTTTCCTTCGAGCGCCCAGCCGAGCGCGATCTGGAAAGCGAGCAGCAGCGCGATGAGCCAGTGAAGCGTGATCGCGGTATAGCTATAACGCTGTGTTGGCATGACAATCTTTCGTGACCGGGGAGGGGATTCGCCAACGATCCTATCGGATCGTGCCGACCTTGTCGAAGGCGTCAACGTTTTCTGCCATATCCCCAATATAGTGCTTGATCTCTATTTGTTCTTTTTGTAACTTCGGCAGTTCAACCGAAAGGAACCAAGTATGGGAATAAAGGCGGGAGATGTTGTGCAGCTGAAGTCAGGCAGCGAGTTTATGACGGCGAAGTGGGTAGAAGGAATCGAAGCATACTGCGAGTGGATGGTTAAGGGTGAAATGAAGGGCCATGCTTTTGCGCTTGCCCAATTGGAACTTGTCAAAGACTAAACGGCCGTTCCAACCACATTTGCGCGGCTTCAATCCTCGAAACCGACGAAGCGCACCGCGTCATCGACGCTCTTGCGGTTCGATACCACCGAATTGGCCGGAAAATCGACGTCGGGCCAGCCCATCGCGACGCAGATCATGATGACCTGATCGTCGGGGATGCACGCATGTTCGCGCACGACGGGGCTTTGCATGATCCCTTGGCTGTTGATGACACAGCCGAGCCCGCGCGACCATGCGGCGTTGACCAGCGCGTTGGTCACCGCGCCGCAATCGAACGGCGCGATGTCGCTGCCGAGCAGCACACGGTCATAGGTGACAACGACGCTGACCGGCGCATCGAATTGACGGAAACCGCGAAGCACCCAGTCCTGCCGTCCATCCTTGTCGTCGCGCGCGATGCCCATCGCGCCGAAAAGCTGCTTGGCAATCTCGATCTGGCGGCCGCGATGATCGTCGGCGATGCCATCGAAGCGGCGGAATTCGCGACTGTCAGGCTTGCCCGCGAGGATGCCGTCGGTGTTGCCCCGGCGGATCGCGGCAAGCGGCTCACCGCTGATGACCGAGAAGTTCCAGCACTGATTGTTGAACGACGAAGGCGCACGCATCGCGACCTCGAGTATCTCGGCGATCAGCGATTCGGTACGGGCTTGTCGAGGAAGCCGCGGATCGAGCGGCGTCCGACGACGACGTCATCGAAACCGGGTGCGCCCGTCACGCCGCCTTCTGAAGCTGCAGTTCGAGCCGGTCCCAGATTTCGACGAGCGCCTCTGTCAACTCGCGCATCATCGCCTCGTCATGCGCCGGACCCGGGGTGAAGCGCAGGCGTTCGGTGCCGCGCGGCACGGTCGGGAAATTGATCGGCTGCACATAGACGCCATATTCGGCGAGCAGGATGTCGCTGATCTTCTTCGCACGAACCGGGTCGCCGACCATCAGCGGGACGATATGCGTCGTCGAATCCATCACCGGCAGGCCCGCATCGCGGAAACATTGCTTGAGATAAGCGGCGGCTTCCTGTTGCGCCTCGCGCTCGACGCTCGATGCTTTCAGGTGACGCACGCTGGCGAGCACACCCGCGACGAGCACCGGCGACAGGCTGGTCGTAAAGATGAAGCCCGGCGCATAGCTGCGGATCACGTCGATGATATTCTTGTCGGCGGCGATATAGCCGCCCATCACGCCGAACGCCTTGCCCAGCGTACCCTCGATGATGGTGAGGCGATCGGCCGCCTCGTCGCGGTCCGAAATGCCGCCGCCGCGCGGGCCGTACATGCCGACGGCATGGACTTCGTCGCAATAGGTCAGCGCGTTATATTTGTCCGCAAGATCGCAGATCGCATGGATCGGGGCGACGTCGCCGTCCATCGAATAGACGCTTTCGAACGCGATCAGCTTCGCCGCGTCGGGGTCGTCGGCGGCGAGCAGTTCCTCGAGATGCGCAAGATCATTGTGGCGCCACACGCGCTTTTCGCAGCCAGAATTGCGGATGCCCGCGATCATCGAGGCGTGGTTGAGTTCGTCCGAATAGATGATGCAGTTCGGCAGCAGCTTGCCGAGCGTGCCGAGCGTCGCCTCGTTCGAAATATAGCCCGAGGTGAAGAGCAGCGCGCCATCCTTGCCGTGCAGGTCGGCGAGCTCATGCTCGAGATCGATGTGATAGTGGGTGTTGCCGCCGATGTTGCGCGTACCGCCCGAACCCGCGCCGACGTCGTGCAGCGCGCTTTCCATCGCCTCGATCACCTTGGGATGCTGGCCCATCGCGAGATAGTCGTTCGAGCACCAGACGGTAATCGGCTTCGGCCCGTTGTGGCCCGCAAAGCACCGCGCATTGGGGAACGAACCCCGATTGCGCAGGATGTCGATGAAGACGCGGTAGCGCCCTTCTTCATGCAGCCGGTCGATTGCCCGAGCGAAAATATCGTTATAGTTCACGTTTCAGCCCCGCAGTCAGGTGCTAGTGCAGCTCTGGAGCCGCTCCCTCCGGCGGCATTAACAGGCGGGCCAATAACGCCGAATCCGGCTGAAATCCAGTGCGAACGATTCGCAATTCACGGGACAAATTGTCCTATCAGATCGTCTCGATCGACCCGATGCCATAGGGCGCCAGCGCGGCCAGCGGCGGCGGCGGACGGTCTTCGCTGCGCGTGAAGACCGCAATGCCGGGGGCGGCCACGGCGGGCCAAGGCTGGCCTTGGGTCAGATGGGCGATGCGCCGGGCGATACCCGCGGCGCCGTCGATCAGCATCACTCCCGGGCCCGCCGCAGCCTGCAATTCGTCCTGCAATAACGGAAAATGCGTGCAGGCGAGGACGATCACGTCGATCCGGTCGCCGCTGCGCTGGTCGCGCAGGCCCGCGATCGCACGTGTGATGGTGTCGGGATCGATCGCCTCGCCGCGCAGCTTCGCCTCGGCCCCGGTAACCAGACCCGGGCTGCCGTGGCGCAGCACAATCTTGCCGCCCGCGAACTTTGCGCCGAGGTCGTCAACATAGGGCTGGCGGACCGTCGCCTCGGTGCCGAGCACGCCGATCACGCCGCTTTTGGTCAGCTCGGCGGCGGGCTTGATTGCCGGCACCGTCCCGACAATCGGCAGGTCGAGCGCGGCGCGGACGTGGGCCAATGCGATCGTCGAGGCGGTGTTGCACGCGATGACCGCGAGCCGCGGCTGGTAGCGTTCGACAAGGCGGCCGAGTAGCGCGGGGACCCGCGCGGCGAGTTCCTCGTTGCTCTTCTTGCCATAGGGCAGCCCGGCATAGTCGGCGGCGTAGACGATCGGCGCGGTCGGCAGCAGCGCGCGCGTCGGCCCGAGCACGGTCAGCCCGCCGAGGCCGCTGTCGAAGAAGAGAATGGGGGCATCGGGCGCGGGAGCGTTCATGGGCTTTCGCCTAGCAGCGACGGCATGGGCACTCAATGGTCGCCGAGTTCGTCCAATTCGGTTGCCACTCTTGCCGAATCCATTGATTGATTTCGGTAACGGCGCCACATTGATCCAAAGCGAGCGGGGAGCGTCATGACTTTATATTTGCTGATTGCCGCGGGGTATCTGTTGGGATCGATCCCGTTCGGCGTGATCCTCACGCGCATGTTCGGCGCGGGCGACCTGCGCCAGATCGGGTCGGGCAACATCGGCGCGACCAATGTGCTGCGTACCGGGCGCAGGGGGCTGGCGGCGGCAACGCTGATCCTCGACGCGGCAAAGGGCGCGGTAGCGGTGCTGCTCGCGCGGCATTTCGTTCCCGAACTCGGCGACCACGCCGCGATGATTGCGGGCGCCGCGGCGATGATTGGTCATTGCTATCCGGTTTGGCTGAAATTTCGCGGCGGCAAGGGCGTTGCGACCTTGCTCGGCCTCGCACTCGCGCTCGCCTGGCCGATCGGGCTGGTGTTCGCCATTGTGTGGCTCGGCACCGTCTTGCTGCTCCGCATCTCGTCGCTTGGCGGGATGCTCGGCGCGGTGTCGGCGCCGCTCGTCGCTCTCGCGCTGGGTCATCAGATCTATGCCATCGGCCTCGCGGGCCTCGCGGTGATCGTGCTGTGGCGCCACCGCGAAAATATCGCGCGACTGCGTGCCGGGACCGAGCCGCGCGTCGGCGGAAAGAAAGACACCCCTGAAGGAGCCGGCGGAGCGTGACCCATGCCGAGCGGCTGGCGCGGCTGCGGCTGATCCGCACGCCGCACGTCGGCCCGGTGAGCTGGCACCAGCTCATGCAGCGCTTCGGATCGGGCGAAGCCGCGCTCGATGCGTTGCCCGACCTCGTTCTGCGCGGCGGGGCGGGGAAGGCGCGCATCGCACCGGTCGAGATCGCCGAGCGTGAGATCGAGCGCGTGGCTCAATTGGGCGCACGCCATATTTTCAGCGACCAGGACGACTATTCGCCGATGCTGAGCGAGGTCGAGGGCGCGCCGCCCGTCGTCGTGGTGCGCGGCGATACCGCGATGCTGCGGCGCCCATGCGTCGCGATCGTCGGCGCGCGCAATGCCTCGGCGATCGCATGCCGCTTCGCGCGCCAACTCGCAGCCGATCTGGCGGCGCGCGACGTGACGGTGGTCAGCGGGCTGGCGCGCGGGGTCGACACCGCGGCGCATATCGGCGCGCTCGGCGGCGCGACGGTGGGCGTGATCGCCAGCGGGATCGACATCGCCTTTCCGCCGGAAAACGCAGCGCTGCAGGAAAAGATTGCGAGCGACCAGCTGCTGATCGCCGAACAGCCGCCGGGGACCGAACCGCTTGCGCGTCACTTCCCGTCGCGCAACCGCATCATCGCCGGGATCGCGCACGGGACGGTGGTGATCGAGGCGGCGCCGAAATCGGGGTCGCTGATCACCGCGCGGCGTGCCGGCGACTATGGCCGCGAAGTAATGGCGGTGCCGGGCTCGCCGCTCGACCCGCGCGCGCAAGGCTGCAACCTGCTGATCCGTGAAGGCGCGACACTGATCCAGACGGTCGACGACGTGCTCGAAGCGGTCGGACCGATCGACGCGCGAATGGTGCGCGAACCGGTGCAACGCTATGCCGCCGCTCCCGCGCCGGTGGACGCGGGCGACGGCGAACGCCGGTCGCTGATCGACCTGCTCGGCCCGACGCCCGTCGCGGTCGATGAATTGGTGCGGCAGTCCGGGCACGACGCCTCGACGGTGCAACTCGTCCTGCTCGAACTCGAGCTTGCGGGGCGCGTCGAGCGCCATGCCGGGGCAAAAATTTCGCTCGTGTGACCGCCCGCACAGCCGGCCTACTTTCGACAATCCAACGCCTCGTCGCGGTTCAGCCACGGTTCAGCGGTCCGACCGCAGGATGATGATATTACATCACATGGCGGGGGAATTTGTTGATGCGAAGCCGGTTTCTGACGGGTGTCACGATGATTGCAGTGCTGGCTTCGGCGCCCGCCCCGATCCCGCTTGCCATGGCGCATTCCAGACGCGCGCCCGACCAGGGCTTCTGCCGCAACGCCGCGCCTTTGCCACAGCTCGATCCCGAGGTACGGCTGCAGCCGCAGCAAGTGAATGGCAGCATCAAGACACGGGGGAGCGAGAAACGCGATCGCGAAGAGGCGATGGCCGTCGAGGCCGCCCCGCCGCCTCCGCCGCCTCCTCCGCCTCCGCCCCCTCCGCCAATGGCTCCGCCACCGCCGTCCTATGCCGGCGATGCTGCCGAAGTGCTCGTGACCGGATCGCGAGCGGGCGCCGGCTCCAGCGACGCCTCGGCCGAGGCGCTTCCGCCGCCGCCCGCTTCGGGCGCGCCGACCACAGGCTCATCGTCTGACTTCTCGCGCGTCGGCCCGGGCATCGTGCCTCCGCGGCCCTATCCGCGCCCGCAACCGCAACCGCAATCGGGGATATTGACCGCGGGCGAGCATGACGATCTGCTCAACCCCGAACTTTACGCCTCCTATGTCAACCGCAGCAGCGATCTGGGGCAGGAGGTGCGGAACCTGCCGCGCGTCGACACGACGCGCGTCGTGACGGTGAAGATCAACGACCGCAGCGGCCAGCCGGTGCCGTTCGCCGACGTGATCGTGACGTGCAGCGACGGCAACAGCATCACCATGGCAACACAGGCCGACGGCAGCGCGGTCTTCTTTCCCGGGCTCGACCGGCTGAGCGAGCGGATCACGGTTTCGGCGCGAAAGGCAGGTCGCACGATCGCCGACGCGCGGCCGGTACTGGTCGCCAACGCCTCGGGCGGGCAGCTCATTGGCCTGACCGCGAACCAGGCGACAACGAAAGCCACCAAGCTCGACCTGATGCTCGTCGTCGACACGACGGGCAGCATGGGCGACGAGATCAACTATTTGCAGGCCGAACTCCGCTCGATCATCAGCGCGATCGCCGCGAAGCACCGCGACCTCGACATCCGCATCGGCTTTGTCTTCTACCGCGATCTCGGCGACGATTATGTCACGCGCACTGTCGCCTTCGACCGCGACATCGGGCGCGTGCAGGGCGCGCTGGCGCGGCAGGACGCGAACGGCGGCGGCGACTATCCCGAGGCGATGGATCAGGCGATGGTCCGCGCGGTGGGGCAGGACTGGCGCCCCGATGCGGTCAAGTCGCTGCTGCTCGTCGCCGACGCGCCGCCGCACGACGACAAGTTTGGGCGCACGTGGGCGGCTGCCGAGGCCGCGCGCGCCAAGCGCATCCATGTCACGCCGGTCGCTGCATCGGGCGTCGCCGACAAGGCCGAATATGCTATGCGCGCGATGGCGGCGGCGACCCAGTCGCGCTACCTGTTCCTGACCGACGACAGCGGCGTCGGCAATCCGCACGCGCCGCCGGCGATCGACTGCTATCTGGTGACGAAACTCGACGCCCTCGTCCGCCGCGTCGTCGACAGCCAGATCAGCGGCCGCCGGATCGAGCCCGAGGATCAGGAAATCATTCGCAGCGTCGGCAAATATGACGCGGGCAAATGCATCCTGCCCGCCGACTTCAAATGGCAGAATGGATAAGAAAAAATCCGGCTTGACGGAATCAAGCTATCCCCGCCACCCTCGCGCGTACATGTGAGAGCCGGTGACGGGGATAGTTTTTTAATGCAATTGGTAATCGTGGAATCGCCCGCAAAGGCGAAAACGATCGAGAAATATCTCGGTCGCGACTTCAAGGTTCTGGCCAGCTATGGCCATGTTCGTGACCTGCCGCCCAAGGACGGGTCGGTCGATCCCGACGACGGCTTCGCCATGCAGTGGCTGTTATATCCCGACAAAGCGAAGCGGATGAAGGAAATCCAGGACGCGGCAAAGACCGCCGACCGATTGATTCTCGCGACCGACCCGGATCGCGAGGGCGAGGCAATCAGCTGGCACGTGCAGGAATTGCTGCGCAGCAAGAAGGCACTGCCAGCCGAGGTCGATCGCGTCACGTTTAACGCGATCACCAAGGACGCGGTCCTGACCGCGATGGCGCATCCGCGTGCGCTCGACGAAGATCTGATCGACGCGTATCGCGCCCGCCGTGCGCTCGACTATCTCGTTGGTTTCACGCTGTCGCCGGTGCTGTGGCGCAAGCTGCCCGGCGCCAAATCGGCGGGTCGCGTCCAGTCGGTCACGCTGCGGATGATCGTCGAACGCGAGCGTGAGATCGAGGCTTTTGTTGCGCAGCAATATTGGTCGGTGACCGGGCTGTTCGAAATGTCGGGCACGCCGTTCAAGGCGCGCCTCGCGCGCTGGCGCGGCGACAAGATCGAGCGGCTGACGATCACCAGCGAAGCCGATGCACGCGCTGCCGAGGCTGATGTGAAGGCGGGTCATTTCTCGGTCGATCTGGTCGAGACCAAGCCGCTGACGCGGAATCCGCCGCCGCCGTTCACGACCTCGACGCTGCAACAGGAAGCCGCGCGCAAGCTCGGCTTCTCGGCCAGCCACACGATGCGGATCGCGCAGGGCCTCTATGAGGATGGCGCGATCACCTATATGCGTACCGACGGCGTCCAGATGGACGGCAGCGCGATCAGCGCGGCGCGCAAGGCGATCGCGACGCGCTACGATGGCGGCTATGTTCCCGACCAGCCGCGGCAATATCAGACCAAGGCGAAGAATGCGCAGGAAGCGCACGAGGCGATCCGCCCGACCGATTTCAGCAAAGACAAGACCGGTGGCGGCGATCATGCGCGGCTGTACGAACTGATCTGGAAGCGCGCGATGGCGAGCCAGATGGCCTCGGCGCGGCTCGAACGCACAAGCCTCGACCTGACCGACGGCACCGGCAAGACGATGCTGCGCGCGACGGGACAGGTGGTAAAATTCCCGGGTTTCCTTGCGCTCTATGACGAGAGCCGCGACGATGCGGCGGATGACGATGATGCACGCCTGTTGCCCGCGATGGCGAAGGGCGATGCCCCCGCCAAGACCGGGGTCGATCTTGAAAGCCACGAAACCCAGCCTCCGCCGCGCTATTCCGAAGCCAGCATGGTCAAGAAGATGGAAGAGCTTGGGATTGGGCGTCCATCGACCTGGGCGGCGATCCTGCAAGTGCTCAAGGATCGTGCCTATGTGACGGTCGAAAAGAACCGCTTCAGACCCGAGGAAAGCGGGCGTTTGCTGACGGCGTTTCTCGAACGCTTCTTCGAGCGTTATGTCCAATATGACTTCACCGCCGGCCTCGAGGAAGAGCTCGACGACGTGTCGGGTGGCCGCGCGCAATGGCAGGCGGTTCTCGAACGTTTCTGGCGCGACTTCAAGCCGCGGACCGGCGAAGTGATGGAGCAGAAGCCGTCAGAGATCACCGCGGAACTCGACATATTCCTCGGCCCCTATCTCTTCCCCGACAAGGGCGACGGCAGCGACCCGCGCATCTGTCCCAATTGCGGCACCGGCAAGCTGGCGCTGCGCGGCGGCAAGTTCGGACCGTTCATCGCGTGCAGCAACTATCCCGACTGCAAGTTTACACGGAAATTTGCGCAGCCGGGTGGCAGCGACGGGGCTGATACTGGCCCCGAGACGATGGGCAACGATCCCGACAGCGGGCTAGAAGTGACCAAGCGCAGCGGGCGCTTCGGTCCATACATCCAGCTCGGCGATGGCAAGGAGGCGAAACGCTCGTCGATCCCGAAGGATATCCCGGGCGAAGATTTCGATCTCGATTACGCTCTGCGGCTGCTCAGCCTGCCGCGCGAAGTCGGGACGCATCCCGAAAGCGGGAACGTCATTTTGGCGGGACTCGGGCGTTACGGTCCGTATCTGCTGCACGACGGCAAATATGCGAAGCTGACCGGTACCGCCGAAATCTTCGACATCGGCATGAACGCCGCGGTCGTCCGCATCGCCGAAGCCGCCGCTGGCGGTGGACGCGGGCGTACCAAGGCGGAGCCGCTCAACACCTTCGGCCCGCACCCGACGAGCGCCGGCGAGATGAAGCTGATGGAGGGACGTTTCGGTCCGTACGTCACCGACGGCACGACCAACGCGACCTTGCCGAAAAGCGCCGACCCGGCAACGCTGACCCTCGAAGAGGCGATCGCGCTGATCGACGCGCGCGCAGCGAAGGGTCCCGCGAAGGGCAAGAAGAAGGCGGCGCCAAAGAAAAAGGCTCCGGCAAAGAAGCCCGCAGCCAAGAAGGCGCCAGCGAAGAAGAAGGCAGCCAAGGAATAAGGAATCACGTCATCCCGGCCTCCGCCGGGATGACGTTCCTGTTTTGACATGGTAAGGCGGCGCATCAGGGAGACTTGCTCATGCGCCATCTGTTTGCCGCCGTCCTGCTCGCCATCCTGTCTGGGCTCTCGCTGCCCGCCGCGGCACAACAGCCGCGCTATCTGATCTCCGCCCAGCCGATGACCGACACGCCGCCCGGCGTGCAAGCATGGCGCGTGCAATATTGGACGACCAACGGCAGCGGCACGCGCTTCGCCGTCACCGGCATCGTTGCCGCGCCAATGGAGGCGATCCCGCAGCGTCCGCGCCGCGTCATCGCATGGACCCATGGCGCGTGGGGTGTCGCCGAAAAATGCGCGCCGTCGCTCAGTCCCGACTTCTTTGCCTACACAGCAGGGATGGACGCGGTCCGTAGCGGCTATGTCGTCGCCGCGCCCGATTATATCGGCCTGGGCAGTCCGACCATGCACCCGTTCCTCGTCGGGCAGGACACGGCGAACGCGGTGCTCGATGCCGTCCGCGCGGCGCGCGAAATCCCCGGCGCGGCCGCCGGCAGCAGCTTTGCGGTCTGGGGTGAATCGCAGGGCGGCCACGCCGCGCTGTGGACCGCGACCGCCGCGCGCTCCTACGCGCCCGACCTGACGCTCGTCGCCACCGCCGTCGCCGCGCCGCCGACCGATCTCGGCGCCAATTTGCGCGAGGGCAGCGACAAGAATGCGCGCGCGTTATTGCTGTCGTTCGCGCTCGACAGCTGGTCGAAGCTCTACGGCTTCCCACTCGATGGCGTCGCGAACCGGACGAATCAGGGCATCATCCGCCGACTGGCCGAAAACAACTGCGTCGCATTCAACAAGAAGCCGAAGCTCGGTACGATCCTCGGCATTCTGACGATCGCCCGTGCGACAAAGGGCAAGGATATCGAAAAGATCGAGCCCTTCGGCTCCTTCGAGCGCGCCAACAGCGTCGATCCGGCGCGCGTGCCCGGCCCGTTGCTGATAGCGCAGAGCAGCAAGGACACGATCGTCGCACCCGCGATCACGCGCAAGTTCGCCAAGGCGGTGTGCAAGCGCGGGACGCCACTGCGCTGGATCGACATGACGGGTGATCATGGGGCGAGCGCGCGCGACAGTGCGCAGGAAACGATCGGCTGGATTACTTCGCGCTTCGACGGCAACCCGCCGCCGAACGATTGCCGGCGGATATAGCGACTAGCGGAAAGTGTCCGGATCGACGGGAGGCTTGCGGTTGAACCACGCGATGGAATCGGGGCGGAACAGCATGTAGATCGCTGCGCCTTGAATGAGGGTGATGACAAGCGCCACGCCCAGCGAGACACCCTGCGGCCCCAGCGGGTTGTTGAGGTTGCTCAACATCGAAAGCAGGCCGATCGCGAAAAAGGCGGTCAGGATCCATTTGGCAATTTTGCTCGCCCGCGCCGAAATGAAATACCAGATGATCAGGTTGATGATCATGCCGACGGCGAATGATGCAATGAGAAAGCCCGTTCCAAAGCCGGTAGCTGCGAATTCTGGTGAGCTTGTGAGCTTGACCGACGTATCGCTCCACGCGAACATGAAGTTCAGCACACCGAGCACCAGCGCCCCCAGGAAAAGGCGATCAAAAAATATGATGGAATCGGGTTTGGTCATTTTCTAGCCCCCTCACGTCTTTCTCAATCGACCCAGTCGAGCCCCATGTCGCGATAGACGCTGCGATCCTCGTCCCAGTTCGCCTTCACCTTGACGTGGAGGAACAGGTGCACTTTGCGCCCCAATAGTTCGGCGAGCTCGGCGCGCGATTTGCTGCCGATTTCCTTGATCCGCTCGCCCTTGTGGCCGAGGATGATCGCGCGCTGGTTGTCGCGGGCGACGAGGATCTGCTGGTGGATTTCGGCGCTGCCGTCGGGGCGCGTGGTAAATTTCTCGGTCTCGACGGTCGACTGGTAGGGCAGTTCTTCGTGGAGCTGGCGGTAGAGCTGCTCGCGCGTGATTTCGGCGGCGAGTATGCGTTCGGGGGCGTTGCTCACTTCATCCTCGGGAAAATGCCATGGTCCCTCAGGCATCAGCGCCGACAGCGTCGCTTTGAGTTCGGGGACACCGTCGCCGGTGCTCGCCGAAATGAAGAAGGTTTCGTCGAAAGCGACCCGCTCATTGAGCGTCGTTGCGATCGTCAACAGCTTGTCCTTCTTGGTCAGGTCGACCTTGTTGAGGATAAGGAATTTCTTCTCGGGACGTCCCTCGATCCCCTGCAGGACGCGTTCGGCACGCTCGCCGAGTTTGGCGGCGGCGTCGATCATCACCAGGATCGCCTCGGCCTGGTCGAGGCTGTTCCACGCCGCCGCGACCATAGCGCGGTCGAGCCGGCGGGTAGGGGCAAAGATGCCCGGCGTGTCGATCAGCACGATCTGCGTTTCGCCGTCCATC
Source organism: Sphingopyxis sp. (assembly GCF_050725655.1). Taxonomy (GTDB): domain Bacteria; phylum Pseudomonadota; class Alphaproteobacteria; order Sphingomonadales; family Sphingomonadaceae; genus Sphingopyxis. Next base: position 126,551 of record NZ_JBOHHT010000053.1, read on the forward strand.
GCGACGCCCATCAGCCGCGTGCGCGTCGTCTGCGCCTTCGGGCTGACGATCGCGACCTTCTGACCGACGAGGGCATTCACGATCGTCGATTTGCCCGCGTTGGGTGCGCCGACGACGGCGACAAATCCGCAGCGGTGGGTCATTCTTTTTGTCCTTCGAGTTCGACGAGCAATGCCGCCGCCGCGGCCTTTTCGGCCGCCTGTTTGCTGGTGCCCTCGGCCTCGGCACGCGCGAGCTTGCCGATGCTGACGGCAACACGGAAACGCGGCGAGTGGTCGGGGCCTTCGCGCGCGACGATTTCATATTCGGGCGGACGGCGTTTGCGCGCGAGCGCCCATTCCTGCAGCGCTGCCTTGGGGTGCTTGGGCGCGGCCTTTTGCCCGTCGATCATCTCGCCCCAATGAGCAAGAATGAAGGCACGCGCAGCGTCGATACCCTGATCGAGATAGAGCGCGCCGATCAGCGCCTCGATCGCGTCGGCGGCGATATTGTCGCTATAGCGCCCACCGTCATTGCGTGCCTGAGCGCCGAAGCGGACAAGGTCGGTAAGCTTCAGCCGCTGCGCGATCGCGGCACAGGTGGCACCCGACGCAAGCACATGCAGCCGCGACGACATCTCGCCCTCGCTGGCGGTTGGAAAGCGGTTGTACAGTTCCGACGCGATGACGAGACCGAGCACGCGGTCGCCGAGAAACTCCAGTCGCTGGTAATCGGCGCGGCCGGTGCTGCCATGCGTCAACGCCAGATCGTACAGCGCCAGATCGCCCGGGGTGCCGCCGATGATCTCGGCGAGCGCCCCGGTATTCAGCGGATCGTTCAAAAACCGTCCCCGATGCGGCTCCAGCGCGCCGCGGTGAACCAGCTGATCGGGTTGATCCAGCTTGCCGATCCATCGGTCGAGAACATGCCGACGAGCGCGTGGCCGACCAGATTTTCCTCGGGGACGAGGCCGATGCCCTGATTTTCCATCGCGCGGAAGCGGCTGTCGGCGCTGCGGTCGCGGTTGTCGCCCATCAGGAACAAATGGCCTGCGGGTACGACGACCAGCGGCGTGTTATCCTCGGGGATCGTGGTGATGTCGAGGATCGCATAGCTTTTACCGCTCGGCAGCGTTTCGCGGAACTGCTTGTAGCGACACTGGCGCTGGCCGTCGGCGGTGACTTCCTCGAACTCGGGCGAATAGCAGGGCAGGGTGCCCGTCATACGCGACGCTTCGACCATGTTCGGGGTCACCGGGATGACGAAATCGGCGATGGCTTCGCGCTTCAGCGGCTTGCCGTTCAGCCAGACGATGCCGTCCTTCACCTGAACGCTGTCGCCAGGCAGGCCGACGACGCGCTTGATATAATCATTGTCGGCGACCGGCGGGGCCTTGAACACGACGACGTCGCCGCGCTCGGGGGTGCGCGCAAAAATGCGGCCGGGGATCAACGGCACGCTGAACGGCAGGCTGTATTTAGAATAGCCATAGGCCATTTTATTGACGAGCAGATAGTCGCCGATCAGCAGCCGCGGCTGCATCGATTCCGACGGGATGTTGAAAGGCGACAGGAAAAAGCTGCGGAAAATCAATACCGCGATCGCGAGCAGCGCGAGGAAACGGACCGTGTCGACCGCCTCTTCCTTGGCGGACACCGGCGCCGGGGTGGGGGACGACGGCGCGGGCCCGGTCGGGGGCGTCACATCGGCGGTAAAGCTGGCATTGGTCATGCCGCGCATTGGCGATGAATAGGTTGCCACGTCAAGCAAATATCGGTGGACGACACTGGCGCGCGGGTGGCGGCAGGCTTAGAGAAAGTCCGCGATTCACTCCCCTTCGAGGACAATAGACGATGACAACCGCATCCGACGCCTGGCAGGCCCTTTCGAACTGGCAGCCGCAGAAGCTGACCGATCTGGTCGCCGCCGACCCCGAAACGCGCCTGCAGGCGCTGGTGCGCAGCGTCGCCGACATCCGCTTCGACTTTGCCAAGACGCACCTCGATGCGGCGGCTGTCGGCATTCTCTCGGGTCTCGCCGACGCACAGGATTTCGCGGGCCGGCGCAAGACGCTCTTCTCCGGCGGCATCGCCAATCCGACCGAAGACCGCGCCGCCGAGCATAGCGCCGAACGCGGCGATGGCGCACCCGAGTCGGTCCACGCCGCGCAGGCGCTGCACCAGCGGATGCGGATGATGATCGACGCGATCGAGGCGGGTGCGTTCGGTGAGATCCGCCACCTGCTCCACATCGGCATCGGCGGATCGGCGCTCGGTCCCGACCTGCTGATCGATGCGCTCGGCCGTCATAGCGACCGTTATGACGTCGCCATCGTATCGAACGTCGATGGCGCGGCGCTCGACGAGGTATTCGTCAAATTCAGTCCCGAACATACGCTGGTCGCGGTCGCGTCGAAAACCTTCACCACCACCGAAACCTTGCTCAACGCCAATTCGGCGCTGCAGTGGCTCGAAGAGGCCGGCGTCTCCGATCCGCTTGGCCGCTTTATCGCGCTGACCGCGAAGCCCGAGCGCGCGATCGAGTGGGGCATCGACGAAACGCGCATCCTGCCGTTCAACGAAAGTGTCGGTGGCCGCTATTCGCTCTGGTCGTCGATCGGCTTTCCCGCCGCGCTCGCACTCGGCTGGGACGCCTTTGCCGATCTGCTCGAAGGGGCTGCCGAGATGGATCGCCATTTCCGGCTGAGCGATGGCGCCGACAATGTCTGCCTGCTCGCCGCCTTCGCCGACCAGATTTATGCGAACCGCCTCGGCTGTCAGACGCGCGCGGTCTTCGCTTATGACGAGCGGCTGCGCCTGCTCCCCGATTATCTGCAGCAGCTTGAGATGGAATCGAACGGCAAATCGGTCACGCTGGGCGGCCAGCCCGTCGGCCGCGAGAGCGCGCCGATCACCTGGGGCGGCGTCGGCACCGACGCGCAGCATGCGGTGTTCCAGCTGCTGCATCAGGGCACGCGCCTGACGCCGGTCGAGTTTGTCGTTGCACGCGAACCCGATCATCTGCTCGACGAGGCGCACCACGAAACGCTCGTTGCGAACTGCATCGCGCAGGGCGCGGCGTTGATGACGGGACGTGCGAGCGCGGATGGTGCGCGCAACTATCCGGGCGATCGGCCCTCGACGACGATCCTGCTCGACCAGGTGACGCCGTGCACCCTCGGCGCGCTGATCGCTTTCTACGAGCATCGCGTCTTCGCCAATGCCGTGCTGCTCGGCATCAATCCGTTCGACCAGTTCGGGGTCGAACTCGGCAAGGAAATGGCCAAAGGTCTTGCCGAAGGGACGGTCGAGTTCGATCCTGCAACGCAGGCGCTCATGCAGGCCGCACTCGGCGAGAGAACCTCTGCTCCATCACTGTGACCGCAAAATTCGATTGGCATCAAGGACCGGCGTAACCACATAGGCCGCCGACGCGAATATCACGCGACCACAAAAGATCAGGGGTTTTGAATGAGCGAGTTTGATTTCGACCTGTTTGTCATCGGCGCCGGGTCGGGCGGGGTTCGCGCCTCGCGCATCGCCGCGTCGCACGGCGCGCGCGTTGCCGTCGCCGAGGAATATCGGGTCGGCGGCACGTGTGTCATCCGCGGCTGTGTGCCCAAGAAGCTGCTCGTCTACGGAGCGCATTTCGCCGAGGATCTGAAGGACGCGCGCAAATTCGGCTGGGACGTCCCCGACTGCAAGTTCGACTGGAATCGCCTCCGCGACAATGTCCTCGCCGAAGTCGACCGGCTCGAGGGCCTCTATGGCCAGACGCTCGACAATCACAAGGTCACGCTGTTCAAGACCCGCGCGACCGTCATTGGCCCGCAGAAGGTCCGGCTCGCCGACGGGCAGGAAATCAGCGCCGCGCATATTTTGATCGCGACCGGTGGTTGGCCGCACGTCCCGGAATTTCCGGGCAGCGAACATGCGATCACCTCGAACGAGGTTTTCCATCTCGAAACGCTGCCGAAGCGCGTCGTGATCGCGGGCGGCGGCTATATCGCCAACGAGTTCGCCGGTATCTTCAACGAATTCGGCAGCAAGGTGACGATCGTCAACCGCGGCGACACGATCCTGCGCGGCTATGACGAACAGATCCGCGACCGCTTGCTCCAGATTTCGATGACCAAGGGCATCGAGTTCAAGTTCAACGCGCCGTTCCGGTCGATCGACAAGAATGATGACGGCTCGCTGACGGTCCATCTGGAGAATAGCGACCCGATTCAGGCCGATGCGGTGCTGGTTGCTGCCGGGCGTGTTCCCAACACCAAGGGGTTGGGTCTCGAAGACGTCGGGGTCGAACTCGACAAGGACGGCGCAATCAAGGTCGACGAGACCAACCAGTCGTCGGTGCCGAGCATCTATGCCGTCGGCGACGTCACCAACCGCATCCAGCTCACTCCCGTCGCGATCCGCGAAGGCCAGGCATTTGCCGACAGCGTGTTCGGCGGCAAGCCGACGGTCGTCGACTATGCCAATGTGCCGAGCGCGGTGTTCAGCCATCCGCCGATCGGCGCGGTCGGGATGACCGAGGCCGAGGCGCGCAACAAGCTCGGTTCGATCCGTGTCTACACCAGCGATTTCCGCGCGATGAAGAATGTCCTCGCGGGTCGCAACGAGCGCGCGCTTTACAAGATGATCGTCAACGCGGCGACCGATCAGGTGGTCGGGCTGCATATGATCGGTCCCGATTCCCCCGAAATCCTGCAAGCCGCGGCGGTCGCGGTAAAGGCAGGGCTGACCAAGGCCGATTTCGACGCCACCGTCGCGCTGCACCCGAGCATGGCCGAGGAACTGGTGCTGCTGAAATAAGGCTTGATCCCCGGCGAAAGCCGGGGCTCATGCGACCGCCATGGACCCCGGCTTTCGCCGGGGAACACGGAGTGCTAAACTAGCCTGCAAAGCAGGAGGGGCGCATGACGGGAACGGCATTGGTCACCGGGGGCAGCGGCTATATCGCGGGCTTCCTGATCCGGCAGCTCATCGATAGTGGCTGGACGGTTCATACGACCGTCCGCAGCCTAAAGCGTGAACCCGAGGTGCGCGGCTGGCTGGGTGTCGACAACGACCGCTTGAGTTTCTTTTCGGCAGACCTCGAACATGACGCGGGCTGGGCCGAAGCGGTCGTCGGATGCAGCCATGTCGCGCACGTCGCTTCGCCCTTTCCGCTCGGCGTTCCCAAACATGCCGACGAACTGGTCGTCCCCGCGCGCGAAGGCGCACTTCGCGCCTTACGGTTCGCGCGGGCGGCGGGCGTGAAGCGCTTCGTCCTCACCTCGTCGATGGCGGCAATCGCCTACGGTCATGGCAAGGGCCGCGACATCTATAGCGAAGCCGACTGGACCAATCTCGATAACCCCGAGGTCATGCCCTATCCGCGCTCCAAAACCGTCGCCGAACGCGCCGCGCGCGACTGGGTGGCGGCCGAGGGCGGCGATATGGAATTCGCCTCGGTCAACCCCGCCGCGGTGTTCGGACCGTTGCTCTCGGACGATCTGTCGACCTCGATCGAGCTGGTCAAGCAATTGCTCGAGGGCAAGGTCCCGATGTGCCCCGACATCGGCTTTGGCATCATCGACGTCCGCGACGTGGCCGATCTTCATTATCGCGCATTGACCGCGCCCGGCATCCGCGACGAGCGCTTTGTCTGTTCGGGACCGTTCCTGAAGATGATCGATGTCGCGCACCTGCTGCGCGCGAACCTTGGCGAGCAAGCACGGAAAGTGCCGAAGCGGAAGATGCCCGACTGGCTGCTCAAACTCTTCGCGCTGGCGCGGCCCGAACTCAAGCAGCTCGTCGCCGAACTCGGCAACGTCCGCGGCGGCGACAGCGGCCATGCGATGAAGACGCTCGCTTGGACGATGCGCACGCCCGAGGAAGCGATCCTCGCGACGGCGCATAGTCTGATCGAGCGGGGGATCGTGAAGGTGTGAGAGAAACCCCTCCCGCAAGCGGGAGGGGCAGCGAGACTTGCGAGCTTGCTCGCTAGTCGCAGCGGGGTGGGCCATGCGGCGTGGCTGCCCACCCCCCAACCCCTCCCGCAAGCGGGAGGGGAGCCATTGTCACGCAATCGTCGGCACAATCCCACCCTCGGCACGAATCGCGGCCCCATTGGTCGCCGCGGCGAGCGGGCTCGCGAGATAGGTCACCATCGCGCCGATCTCGTCGGCTTCGATCAGGCGGCGGATCAACGACAGCGGGCGCAGTTCCTCGAAAAACGCCTTTTCGCGTTCGGCCTCGGGCGCATCGGGGTTCGACACCACCGAGCGGATGAAGTCGGTGATGCCTTCCGAGCGCGTCGGCCCCGGCAGCACGCTGTTGACGGTGACGCCGGTGCCCCTGGTCTGCTCGGCGAGCCCGCGCGCGATCGTGAGCTGTGCGGTCTTGGTCATGCCGTAGTGGATCATCTCGGCGGGCGGCAGCAGACCGCTTTCGCTCGCGATAAAGATCACGCGGCCCCAGTTTTTTTCGAGCATCTTCGGGAAATAGTGCCGCGACAGGCGCGCGCCGCTGACGACATTGACCTCGAAGATATTGTGCCAGTCGGCGTCGCTGATCTCGGCAAAGGGCTTGGCTTCATAGATGCCGAGATTGTTGACGAGGATGTCGACCGCAGGAACCGCGGCGATCAGCGCCTCGGCACCCTCGGCAGTCGCGGGGTCGGCGAGCACCGCGCGGATCGGGCCCGACTGCGCCAGTTCGGCGGCTGCCTCGTCCAGCTTCTGCTGGTTGCGGCCGGTGATGGCGACGTCGACGCCTTCGTCGGCGAGGCGCTTGGCGATCGCGAAACCGATGCCGGCGGTCGATCCGGTTATGAGGGCGGTCTTGCCTTTGAGTTTGAGGTCCATGAACGGTCTCCTTCCTTGGTGCAATTCGATGATCCGAAGATAGCGCGCCGAACGATTGTTGATTAGAATGCGCCTCATCACTTCAGTGGTGACTCAAAATCAGGAATGGTGATGGACAACCGGTTCGGCGATATCGAAACCTTTCTGGCAGTGGCGAATGGCGGCAGCCTCGCGTCCGCGGCGAAGGCGCTGCGGCTGACGCCCTCCGCCGTCAGCCGCAGCATAGCACGACTTGAGCAGCGGCTCGGTGTCACGCTGATGCGCCGGACGACCCGCTCGCTCGCGCTGACCTCCGAAGGCACCGCCTATCGCGACCGGATGAGCGTACTGCTTGCCGATATTCAGTCGGTCGAAGCGGGGCTGGGGCAGGAACAACAGGGGCCGCGGGGCTTGCTCCGCATCAACGCATCGCCATCGATCGGGGCGATGGGCATCCTGCCGATCCTGCCGCGCTTCACCGCGCGCTACCCCGACATCACCGTCGATCTCGCGCTGTCCGATACGATCGTCGACCTTGTCGAGGAACGCGCCGACGTCGCGATCCGCATCGGCCCGCTGCGCGACACACGCCTGCGCGCGAAGAAGCTGGGGCACAGCCGGATGGTGCTGATCGCGAGCCCCGACTATCTCGTCCGTCGCGGGACGCCGCAGACCCCCGACGATCTCGACGCGCACGACTGCCTGCGCTTCAGCTTCCGCCGCTCGGTCGACAGCTGGCCCTTCCGTATTGGCGGCAAGACCGTGCAGCGCCCCGTTCACGGTAGCTTTTTCGGCAATTCGGGCGAGGTGGTGCGCCAGATGGCGGTCGCGGGCGGCGGTATCGCGCGGCATGGGCGCTTTCACGTCGCGCAGGATATGGCGGCGGGGCGGCTCGTCGAGGTGCTGCCCGATTTCAACCCCGGTGACGGCGAGGACATTCACGCGCTTTACGCTCCCGAAGACCGGGCGGCCGCCCGCATCCGCGCCTTTCTCGACTTTCTCGACGGGGAACTGGTGATCGGGGGCTAACCGATCCGGTACGGCACGATGTCGCGCCGGTCGGGATCGACCAGGATCGGGCGGTCGCTCGGCGGAAAGGCGCGCTGGTCGCAATCGTCGCGCGGGCAGATGCGGCAAGACAGGCCGATCCGTGTCGCGGCTTGCGGCGCGGCGACATCGACGCCGTCGGCATAGACGAAATCACCGGCATATTGCGCCTCGCACCCCAGCGCGACGGCGTAGCGGCGCGGGCTGCGCGCATAGCTGCCCGACGGCTTCACCAGCCCCTTCGCCATCGACACATAGCGCAGGCCATCAGGCGTCTCGGCGAGTTGGAACAATATGCGGTCGGGGATCGCGGCGGCTTCGTGGACGATCCACAGCGGGCAGGCGCCGCCGAAACGCGCGAATTGCAGGCGTGTAGCCGAATGGCGCTTGGTGATATTGCCTGCCATGTCGACGCGGCAGAAGAACATCGGGATGCCGCGCGCCCCGGGGCGCTGAAGCGTCGAAAGGCGGTGGCACGCCTGTTCGAAGCTCACCCCATATTGCATCCGCAACCGGTCGATATCGTGCCGCACCCCGCGCGCGCTGGCGCGAAAGGGACCATAGGGCATCAGAACGGCCCCGGCGGCATAGTTGGCGAGGCCGACGTGGAGCAGTTGCCGCGCCGCCGCCGTGCGCAGCGGCGATGCTTCGACGACCGTGGCAATCTCGTTCGTCAGCGCCAGCGCGGCGAGTTGGTGCGCGAGCTGAAAGCGCCGGCTTTCGGCAGGCAGCGACGGGTCAATCACCAGATGCCGCATCGTCGCATCGAAATCGCGCAGCGCCTGGGTCTGGCCGTAGACGATCGAAATGCCGAGCGCATCGCGCAGCCGCCGCTCGATCGTTTCGATGGGCGGCGAGGGATCTCGCCCGCGCAGCTGGCCCGCCAGCGCCTCCGCCGCGCGGTCGATACTGTCGACATAATTGCCCGCGTCGTGGAACCAGTCGCGCACTTCTTCCCACGGCAGTCGGCTGCCCTCGGCGGTCCCGCCGGTCAGCGCCTCGTCGATGATCTGCAGCCGCTGTCCCGCGCGGCGGTAAGCGGCGTGGAGCGTGACGAACTGGTCGGCGAGGTGCGGCTGCTGCAGCGCGGCGCGTTCAAGCTGTTCGGGTGCGAGCGGCGAAGCTGCGAAGAGCGGGTCTGCCGCAGCTTCACGAAGGGCTCCCGCACGGCGGTCGCCGGCGTCCGCTGCGACTTCTTCCCATTCCAGCGGAAACAGTTTTTGCAGCCTGTCGAGCAGAGCAGGCGTGAGCGGGCGGTCGTCATGCTCGATCTGGCTGAGGTAGGAAATGGAGATGCCAAGCCCGCCAGCAAAATCGACCTGCTTGGCTCCCCGCGCGATACGGAGTTCCCTGAGCTTTGCTCCCGCAAAAATGCGCTGCCGTACCATCGAAAACGGGCTCCATTGCGATGGTGTCGAGCCGCCGCGGGGTTTAGGGAGGGGTATTGCGGCGCCTCGACAACCTTAAAACGATTCAGCGGACAATATACGGCGATTTGCAAAGTAACAATTTACAACTTTGCAAATTCACATTTGCGTGGACGGCGCAATCGGAGCAGACGACGCTCTTCCAAATCTGATGGAGAGCCATGTGTCCGCCAATATCGCCGAAATGGAACGTCGCCGCGCCGCCGCTGTCTTGGGCGGCGGGCAGAAGCGCATCGACGCCCAGCACGCCAAGGGCAAGCTGACCGCGCGCGAACGGCTCGACGTGCTGCTCGACGAGGGCTCGTTCGAAGAGCTCGATACTTATGTCGAGCATAATTGCACCGATTTCGGGATGGAGGATCAGATCGTTCCCGGCGACGGCGTCGTCACGGGTAGCGGCACGATCAACGGCCGCCTCGTCTATGTCTTTAGTCAGGATTTCACTGTCTTCGGCGGCTCGCTATCGGAACGCCATGCCGAAAAGATCATGAAGGTCATGGACAATGCGATGAAGGTCGGAGCGCCGATCATCGGCCTCAACGACAGCGGCGGCGCGCGCATCCAGGAAGGCGTTGCTTCGCTCGGCGGCTATGCCGAAGTGTTCCAGCGCAACGCGCTCGCATCGGGCGTGGTGCCGCAGATCAGCCTGATCATGGGGCCGTGTGCGGGCGGCGCGGTGTACAGCCCCGCGATGACCGACTTCATCTTCATGGTGAAGGACAGCAGCTATATGTTCGTCACCGGCCCCGACGTCGTGAAGACCGTGACCAACGAGGTGGTGACGCAGGAAGAACTTGGCGGCGCGATCACGCACACCACCAAAAGCTCGGTCGCCGACCTCGCGTTCGAGAATGACATCGAGGCGCTGCTCGCGGCGCGCGATTTCTTCGATTACCTGCCCGAAAACAACCGCAGCGGCGTTCCGGTTCGCCCGACGAGCGATCCCTATGACCGTGCCGAGGCGAGCCTCGACACGCTGATCCCGCCCAATGCGAACCAGCCGTACGACATGCACGAACTGATCCGCAAAACGGTCGACGAGGGCGATTTTTTCGAGGTGCAGCCGGCGCATGCGGGCAATATCCTCTGCGGTTTCGGCCGCATCGAGGGCCGCACGATCGGCATCGTCGCGAACCAGCCACTCGTGCTCGCCGGCGTGCTCGACATCAATTCGTCGAAGAAGGCGGCGCGTTTCGTGCGTTTCTGCGATGCGTTCGAAATCCCGATCGTCACCTTCGTCGACGTCCCCGGCTTCCTGCCCGGCACCGCGCAGGAATATGGCGGCATCATCAAACATGGCGCGAAACTGCTGTTCGCTTATGCCGAGGCGACGGTGCCCAAGATCACGGTGATCACGCGCAAAGCCTATGGCGGCGCCTACGACGTGATGGCGTCGAAACATCTGCGCGGCGATTTGAACTATGCCTGGCCGACCGCCGAAATCGCCGTGATGGGCGCGAAGGGCGCGGTCGAAATCATCTTCCGCAGCGACATCGGCGACCCCGAAAAGATCGCGCAACGCACGAAGGAATATGAGGACCGCTTTGCGAACCCGTTTGTGGCGGCATCGCGGGGGTATATCGACGAGGTCATCCATCCGCATAATACGCGCAAGCGGATCGCGCTGGGACTGCGGAAACTGCGAAACAAGCAGTTGGAGAACCCGTGGAAGAAGCATGACAATATTCCGCTGTAAGGAGGGTCATTATGAGCAGGGTCTATGGTGACGACGTTGAACTAACTTCCGCTGACGCGAGCATCGTCAAAGGAATGATTAAACGGGGCGACAAAAACGAAGCGATCGCTTCCTACTTCGGCGTAAATCAACGAGCGATTTCTAATATCCGATCGGGGAAAAAATTTGACGAGGTGGGAGTGGCTACTCACCTTCAGCTTCCTCCGCCCGGCCCTTATGGTGTTGATCCTGTTTACGTTCATTTTTATCGGACCATGGCGAAGGTCAACTCGCTTTGGGATGACAAGCGGCTTGGCGAAGCAAAGGCGCTGCTTGAAAAATCTCTCCTCGATCCAGCTCTGGTTGGTGATCTGGAAGAGACGGATAAGATATTTGCAGATTTGACTCGCGACGAGTTTGGACTGCTCAAAATTGAGTTTGATTGAGATGAAATTAGGCCGCCTCAACCATATCGGCGTTGCGACGCCGTCGATCGCCGACAGCATTGTCTTTTACCGCGACGTCATGGGCGCGACACAGATTCATGAGCCGTTCGACCTGCCCGAGCAGGGGGTGAAGGTGTGTTTCGTCGATACGCCGACCGACACCGGGCTCAACGGCACCCAGATCGAGCTGGTCGAGCCGCTGCCCGGCAACACCTCGATCGCGAGCTTCCTTGAGAAGAACCCGGCGGGAGGCCAGCATCATATGTGCTACGAAGTCCCCGACATCCACGCCGCCAAGGCCGCGTTCGAGGCGATGGGCAAGCGCGTGCTGGGCGAACCGCGGATCGGGGCGCATGGGACGCTGATATTCTTCCTCCACCCCAAGGATATGGGCGGGGTGCTGACCGAGATTATGGAGACGCCGAAAGCGGCGCATTGATTTTCTCCTCTCCCCTTGCGGGAGAGGAAAGTGGAGGTTGGGGACTTGTCCCCTACCGGAACTTGGAGAGGGGTGGTTAGCGAGCCTGTGGTTCGCGGCCCCTCTCCCAGCTACGACTAGGCGGCAAAGCGGCCGAGTCTTCACATCCCTCTCCAGCAAGGGGAGAGGGGAATAGGGATTGCAGAATGACCGACAAACCGACCATCGACCAATGGGCCGTCGCCGCCGACAAGGAAGTGAAGGGCAAGGACCTCACCTGGCACACCGCCGAGGGGATCGACGTCAAGCCGCTCTACACCGCCGAAGATGTGACAGTCGATCCCGGCATCCCCGGCTTCGCACCTTTCACGCGCGGCGTGCGCGCGTCGATGTATGCGGGGCGGCCGTGGACGATCCGGCAATATGCGGGCTTTTCGACCGCCGAGGAATCGAACGCCTTCTATCGCCGCAACCTCGCCGCGGGGCAGAAGGGCCTGTCGGTCGCCTTCGACCTTGCCACGCATCGCGGTTATGACAGCGACCATCCGCGCGTCGTCGGCGATGTCGGCAAGGCGGGGGTCGCGATCGACAGCGTCGAGGATATGAAAATCCTGTTCGACGGCATCCCGCTCGACAAGATGTCGGTCAGCATGACGATGAACGGCGCGGTCATTCCCATCCTCGCCTTCTTCATCGTCGCGGGCGAAGAGCAGGGGGTCGACCGCAAGCTGCTCGACGGGACCATCCAGAACGACATCCTGAAGGAGTTCATGGTCCGCAACACCTATATCTACCCGCCCGAACCGAGCATGCGGATCATCAGCGACATCTTCGGCTACACCAGCCGCGAGATGCCCAAGTTCAACAGCATCTCGATTTCGGGCTACCATATGCAGGAAGCCGGCGCGACGCAGGTGCAGGAACTCGCCTTCACGATCGCCGACGGCGCCGAATATGTCCGCTACGGCGTCGCCTCGGGCCTCGACATCGACAAGTTCGCCGGGCGCCTGTCCTTCTTCTTCGCGATCGGCATGAACTTCTTCATGGAAATCGCGAAGCTGCGCGCCGCACGCGTGCTGTGGCACCGCGTCATGACCAACCTCGGCGCCCAGGACGAGCGGTCGAAGATGCTGCGCACGCACTGTCAGACCAGCGGCGTCTCGCTGACCGAACAGGACCCCTATAACAATGTCATGCGCACGACGATCGAGGCGATGGCGGCGATGCTCGGCGGCACCCAGTCGCTCCACACCAACGCGCTCGACGAGGCGATCGCGCTGCCGACCGACTTCTCGGCGCGCATCGCGCGCAACACGCAGATCGTCATCCAGGAAGAGACTGGGATGACCAACGTCGTCGATCCGCTCGGCGGCTCCTATTATGTCGAGGCGCTGACGCAGGAGCTGGTCGACAAGGCGTGGGAGATTATCGAGCGCGTCGAGAAGGAAGGCGGGATGGCGAAGGCCGTCGCGGCGGGCTGGCCCAAGGCGATGATCGAGACCGCCGCCGCGGCGCGTCAGGCACGCGTCGACCGCGGCGACGATGTGATCGTCGGCGTGAACAAATATCGCCTGAAGGACGAGGATCTGCTCGAAACGCTCGAGGTCGATAACGCCAAGGTGCGCGAGGGCCAGATCGCACGGATCAACAAGACCAAGGCGAACCGCGATGAGGCCGTATGTCAGGCGGCGCTGAAAGCGCTGCGCGACGGCGCCGCCGGCCAGTCGAGCATCGAGAATAACCTGCTCGCGCTCGCGGTCGAAGCAGCGCGCGCTCGCGCAACGCTCGGCGAGATTTCGTCGGCGATGGAAGAAAGTTTCGAGCGCTACGGCACGCAGCCGACGCCGGTCAAGGGCGTCTATGCCGCGCCTTATGAAGGCGACAGCCGCTGGCAGCAGGTGCTCGACGGGGTGAAGGCGGTCGAGCGCCGCATGGGGCGCAAACCCAAATTGCTCGTCGCCAAGATGGGGCAGGACGGACACGACCGCGGCGCGAATGTCATTGCCTCGGCGTTCGGGGATATGGGGTTCGACGTCGTATCGGGCCCCTTGTTCCAGACCCCCGAGGAAACCGTCGTGCTCGCGCTCGAAGCGCAAGTCGACGTCGTCGGCGCGTCGAGCCTTGCGGCGGGGCACAAGACACTTATCCCCGAACTTATCCACAAGCTGAAAGAGGCGGGGCGCGGCGACATCAAGGTGATCGCCGGCGGGGTCATTCCGCCGCAGGACTATCAATATCTCCGCGACGCAGGCGTGCAGGGCATCTATGGCCCCGGCAGCAATGTGGTCGAATGCGCCGCCGATGTGCTGCGCCTGCTCGGCCATAATATGCCGCCGCTGGAGGATGCCGCTTGAACCGTTCGCTTCGCCTGATGATCGCCGGATTTGGCGCCATCGCGGCGGTTTCGGCGCACGCCGAACCCGCGAGCCGTCCGAGCGAGTTTCGCAAGGATGTCGCCGTCGAGTGGATCTACAAGCAGCAGATCGACGATGTCTATTTCACCAACTGGTACGGCCGTCTCGAAAAGAGCGACGGCGCGTGGCGCGACGTCTATTTCGAGACGAACGACAAATATGTGAACAAGGGGCTGATCCGCCTCAACTGCGACGATCCCGAAGCCGATATCGACTTCGCGCTTTATGGGGTCGGGGAATATCGCAGCGCCGAAACCGGACGGCAGGTGACGATCAGCTATGGCGATCGCCGGCCATGGGCGGACGGCAATTATCAGGACATGTTCGGCGAAACGCCGACGATCGAATTCTATGGCGCCGCGCTCGAGCGCTTCTGCAAATAACCACGAAGGGTCGACGATCATGAACCTCTCCCAAACTGCCCCGCAAGACGATCTGCCGCGCACCGACTGGACGCGTGAGGAAATCGCCGAACTGTTCGACCTGCCGTTCGACGAGCTGATGTGGGAGGCGCAGGGCGTCCACCGCCGCCATCACGCGCGCGGCGAGGTCCAGCTTTGCACGCTGCTCAGCATCAAGACCGGCGGCTGCGCCGAGGATTGCGGCTATTGCTCGCAGTCGAAGAGCGCCGACAGCGGGCTCAAGGCCACCAAGCTGATGGACGTGCGCGCGGTGTTGCAGGCGGCGGCGCAGGCGAAGGATTCGGGCTCGAAGCGCTTTTGCATGGGCGCCGCCTGGCGCAACCCCAAGGAGCGCGACATGCCCGCGATCGTCGAGATGGTCGAGGGCGTGCGCCAGATGGGCATGGAAACCTGCATGACGCTGGGCATGCTGACGAAGGAACAGGCGCAGACGCTCGCAGTCGCGGGGCTCGACTATTACAACCATAATATCGACACGAGCCCCGAGAATTACGAGAATATCATCTCGACCCGCACCTTTCAGGATCGGCTCGATACGCTTGAGGAAGTCCGCAATGCCGGGATCAACGTCTGCTCGGGCGGCATCGTCGGGCTGGGCGAGACGCGGGCCGACCGGGTCGGCTTCGTCCACGCGCTCGCGACCCTGCCCGAACATCCGGGCAGCGTGCCGGTGAACGCGCTGGTGCCGGTGAAGGGCACCGTGCTCGGCGACATGCTTGCCGATACCCCGCTCGCAAAGATCGACGACATCGAATTCGTCCGCACCATCGCGGTCGCGCGCATCACCATGCCGAAATCGATGGTCCGCCTGTCGGCGGGGCGCGAGAGCATGTCCGAGGCGACACAGGCGCTCTGCTTCATGGCGGGCGCGAACAGCATCTTCACCGGCGACAAGCTGCTCACCACCGGCAACCGCGGCGACAATGCCGACGCGGCGCTGTTCGCGAAGCTGGGGCTGCGCCCGATGGAGAGCGAAGAGCCGATGCGCGCGCAGATGGAAGCCGCTGAATGATCCTTTCCGCGCTCTTGGCTCTGGCCGCCGCCGCCCAGGATCCCGAGATCGATTGCGACAATGCGATGGCGCAGTTCGAGCTCAACGCCTGCGCCTACAAGGAGTTCGAGCGCGCCGACGCCGCGATGAACGCCCAGTGGAAGGTGACGGCGGCGCGCATGAAGGCAATCGACGCCAGCTTCGACCGCACGCAGGACAACCGTCCCGGCTATTTCGACACGCTTCTCGCCGCGCAGCGTGCGTGGCTGACCTACCGCGACAAGCAATGCGCGAGTGAGGGCTACACGATGCGTGGCGGCTCGGCCGAACCGATGGTGATCAGCGGATGTCAGACGCAACTTACCGACGCCCGCACCAAGCAACTCAAAGACCTGATTGAGGAATATTGAGACCGATGTTCAAGAAAATCCTGATCGCCAACCGCGGCGAAATCGCTTGCCGCGTCATCAAGACCGCGCGGCGCATGGGCATCGCGACCGTCGCCGTCTATTCGGACGCCGACGCGCGCGCGCCATTCGTCCAGATGGCCGACGAGGCGGTGCACATCGGTGCTTCGCCGGCGTCCGAATCCTATCTGATCGCCGACAAGATCATCGCCGCATGCAAGGCGACGGGCGCCGAGGCGGTGCATCCGGGCTATGGCTTCCTGTCCGAACGCACCAGCTTTGCCGAGGCGCTCGCCAAGGAAGGCGTCGCCTTTGTCGGCCCGCCGGCGAACGCGATCGCCGCGATGGGCGACAAGATCGAGTCCAAGAAGCTCGCGATGAAGGCGGGGGTCAATGTCGTTCCCGGCTTCGTCGGCGAGATCGACGATACCGAACATGCGGTGCGGATTTCGAACGAGATCGGCTATCCGGTGATGATGAAGGCGTCGGCGGGTGGCGGCGGAAAGGGCATGCGCCTCGCCTATGACGAAAAGGACGTCCGCGAGGGTTTCGAGGCGACCAAGCGCGAGGGGCTCAACAGTTTCGGCGACGACCGCGTCTTTATCGAGAAATTCATTCTCAATCCGCGCCATATCGAGATCCAGATCCTCGGCGACCAGCATGGCAACATCCTGTACCTCAACGAACGCGAATGCAGCATCCAGCGCCGCCACCAGAAGGTGGTCGAGGAAGCGCCGTCGCCCTTCGTGACCGAGAAGATGCGCAAAGCGATGGGCGAGCAGTGCGTCGCACTGGCGCGTGCCGTCGGCTATTACAGCGCGGGCACGGTCGAGCTGATCGTGTCGGGCGCCGACCCGACGGGCGAGAGCTTCTATTTCCTCGAAATGAACACGCGGCTGCAGGTCGAACATCCGGTGACCGAGGCGATCACCGGCATCGACCTCGTCGAGCAGATGATCCGCGTTGCGGCGGGCGAGAAGCTCGAGATGACGCAGGATGACGTCAGGATCGACGGCTGGGCGATCGAGAACCGCGTCTATGCCGAGGATCCCTATCGCGGCTTCCTGCCTTCGACCGGGCGGCTCGTGCGCTATCGTACCCCCGTTCCGGCGTGGGAAGGCGATGAGCGCGGCGTCGACGGCGTGCGCGTCGATGCCGGGGTCGAAGAGGGCGGCGAAGTGTCGATCTTCTACGACCCCATGATCGCCAAGCTGGTCACCTGGGGCGAAACGCGCGACGAGGCGGCCGACCTCCAGATCGCAGCGCTCGACCGCTTCGAAATCGAAGGGCTCGGCCATAATATCGATTTCGTCTCGGCGATCATGCAGCATCCGCGTTTCCGCTCGGGCGAATTGACGACGGGCTTCATCGCCGAGGAATATCCCGAGGGCTTCCACGGCGCGCCGACCGATGCGACGATCGCGCGCGCGCTCGCGGCGATCGCGGGTTTCATGGCGAGCGCCGAGGCCGACCGTGCGCGCCGCACCGACGGCCAGCTCGGCGACCGGCTGGAGCCACCTGCGAAATGGCAGGTGTCGATCGATGGCGCGCCGTACAAGGTCAAGATCGGCGAGAAGCATATCAAGGTCGAGGGCGACCGGATCGACATCGCGCTCGAATATACGCCCGGCGACCGGCTGGTCGTCGCCGAGATCGACGAAACCGAACTCGCGGTAAAGGTCGCGAAGACGCGCACGGGCTGGCGCATGACGACGCGCGGGCACATCCATGACGTCCGCGTGCTGCCGTGGCATATCGCGGCGCTGACCCAGCATATGATCGAAAAGATCCCCCCCGATCTGTCGAAATTCCTCATCTGCCCGATGCCGGGCCTGCTCGTCACGCTGCACGTCGGCGAGGGCGACAAGGTCGAGGCGGGCCAACCGCTCGCGACGGTCGAGGCGATGAAGATGGAAAACATCCTCCGCGCCGAAAAATCGGGCACGGTGAAGAGTGTCAACGCCTCGCAGGGTGACAGCCTCGCGGTCGATGCGGTGATTTTGGAAATGGAATAGCTTTTCTGCACTTCGTCATTGCGAGGAGCGAAGCGACGAAGCAATCCAGTGCGGCGTAGCCCCGCTCTGGATTGCTTCGCTTCGCTCGCAATGACGGATTCAAGAAATGCACCTCAATCACGACAATGACGCTCCGGCAGCCGATCCCATCGCCTTCGACGATTTTCTCCGCGTCGACATCCGCATCGGCACGATTATCGAAGCCGAGCCCTTTCCCGAGGCCAACAAACCGGCATTCAAGCTGAAGATCGACTTCGGCCCCGCGATCGGGGTGAAGAAAAGCAGCGCGCAGATTGTCGACCGCTATGCGCTCGAAGATCTGGCGGGGCGTCAGGTCGCCGCGGTCGTCAACTTCCCGCCGCGCCAGATCGGCAAGTTCATGTCGGAGGTGCTGACGCTCGGCTTTGCCGACGAGGACGGCGCAGTGATCCTCTTTGCGCCTGACCATCCCGTACCGAACGGCTCGCGCCTCTTCTGATTCCTCTCTGCTGTTGCTCCCGCGCCTTTCGCCGCTAGGCTGGCGCAAAGAACAGAGGGAGAGGGGATGATGACCTTGCTGAAAGCTGCCTTCGCCGCGGCTGCCTGCGCTATGCTGCTGCCCATATCGGCCGCGGCCGAGGTGGACGTCAAGCGCGACTATGATGTCCAGCTGACCCGCAATCTCGTCTATGGCCGCGCCGAGATCAGTGCCTCGCAAAATCGGCCGCGGACACGCGACCTGCTCCTCGACGTCTATCGCCCGGTCGCCGACGGCAAGCCACTCGCGAACCGCCCCGCGGTCATCATGGCGTTCGGCGGTGCCTTCCATCGCGGCAGCAAGGGCGAGGAGCGCTTTATAGAGGATGGCGCACAGGACAGCTCGATGGCCGACTATTGCCGCCGCTTCGCGCGCGATGGTTATGTCTGCTTCTCGATCGATTATCGCCTGACGCAGGAGGACCCCGGCCTCGCGAAACCCGTCGACGAAAAGAAGCTGATTCCAAAGTCGGCCAACCTGTCGCCCGCGGCGCTCGCGCGTATCGAGATCGTGCGCCAACGCATGGGGCTGCCGCCGCTCGACGATGCGACGCGCGACCAATATTGGCGCAGCATCCTTGGCGCGGCGGAAGATATGGCAATGGCGACCGAATTCATCCGTCGCCATGCGGGCAAGTTTGGGGTCGATACCGATCGGATCGCGCTCGGCGGCTTTTCGGCGGGCGCGATCACCGCGCTCAACACCGCTTATGGCATCGGCACGCCGGTCAAGGCGGTCTTCGCGCTATCCGGCGGGGTGAGCGGCTACAACCTCTTCGAAACCGTCCAGCCGGGCATGCCGCCGGCGCTCTTCTTCGTCGCCCAGAACGACCTGGAGGGCATCCAGTCCGGAACGCGCTACGCGGCCAAGGCGCTGGCGGGCAAAGGTATCGCGGCCGAGACCGCGTGGGTGCCGGGCTTTGGCCATTTCTACCCGATGGGCGCGGTCAGCCTGGGCGGCGATGTCAGCCGCACGCCGGTCGAGATGCGCATCCTCGCGTTTCTCGAGGCCAAGCTCGGCAACAAGCCTCGCGAATAGCCAATCGGCGAACGACCGGCTAGGCTGGGCATGGGAAACAGGGGAGAGGGACAATGACTTTACCGGTAACCGCGTTCGTCGCGGCTATTTGCGCGCTGCTGCTGCTTGTCACCGCGATCGACACGGTACGCCAGCGACTGCGAGTAAAGGCGGCGTTCGGCGACCATGGCGATGCCAAGCTGATCAGCGCCAGCCGCGCGCATGGCAATCTGGCCGAATATGCGCCGATCACGATCATCCTGCTCGGCTTGCTCGAAACCGCGCGCGCCGATCATATGGGGTTGATGATCATCGGCGCGACCTTCCTGCTCGGCCGCGTCGCGCATGTCATCGGGCTCTATACGCCTTCCGAACCGGGGAAGGCACCGCTCGGACGCCAGGTTGGTGTCCTTGTAACCTTCGGCGCGTTGCTGGCGCTGGCCGGCTGGACGCTGTGGATTCTGGCGACGATGAACCTTTAGTCGACCAGCGCCACCGCACGTATCCACCCCGCGCTTGCGCGCTCGATCTTCACCGGGAAGCAGCTGAAGGTGAAGCCCGTTGCGGGTATCGCCGCCAGATTGGTCAGTTTTTCGATCTGGTAATAGGGGCGGATGCGCCCCGCCTTATGGCCTTCCCAGATGATCGACGGGTCGCGCGTCTCGGCCCAGCGCTTGGCGGTGTGGCTGAACGGCGCGTCCCAACTCCACGCGTCGGTGCCGACAACCTGCACGCCGCGCTTCGTCAGATAGAGCGTCGCTTCGGCCCCCATGCCGCAGCCCTGATCGGTGAAATTGTCAGTGCCATAGAGTGCGCCCGACTGGACAAGCACGATGTCGAACGGCTGGAGTGCGTGCCCGATCCGCGCGAATTCGGCCTCGACTTCGGCGCCGCTCACGACATGGCCATGCGCACGATCCGAAAAGTCGAGCTTCACCCCCGGACGAAAGAAGAGGTCGAGCGGCGCTTCGTCGATCGACGGGGCAGGGCTCGCGCCGCTGTCGGTCGTCGAATGATAATGCCACGGCGCGTCCATATGCGTGCCATTGTGGGTGCTGAGCGACAGCATCTCGACCGCCCAGCCTTCGCCGTCGGGCAAATCCTCGCGCGTCAGCCCGGGAAAGAACATCGCGATCTGCTCCCACGTATTCTCATGGGTCATATAGGTGATGTTGGGGCGCATCACCGGCGGGTCGGATATGACGTCGTTGGTGATCGGGATCGAAAGGTCGATGAACTGCATGGGGGCATCCTGCCACCGGAATGACGCCGCGCCAAGAAGGCTTGCGCGATGGCGCTTGCCCGGTAGAGAAGGGCCAAAGCCCCATGCAATGGGGCGGGGAGAGTGTATGACCGACAGTGCCGCCGTCGCCGACCATGGCGCGGCCTATCAGCCGAGCAAGAAAGACATCCGCATGGTCATCGCCGCCTCGTCGGCGGGCACCGTGTTCGAATGGTATGATTTCTTCATCTACGGCACGCTCGCGGCGATCATCGGCAAGGCATTTTTCCCCAGCGACAATGCGACGCTCGAAACTCTGCTCGTCTGGGCCGGGTTCGCGGTCGGCTTCGGTTTCCGTCCCTTGGGCGCCGTCCTCTTCGGTTTCCTCGGCGACCGGCTCGGGCGCAAATACACCTTCCTCGTCACCGTTACGCTGATGGGCATTGCCACCGCAGGCGTCGGCATGATCCCGTCGGCGGCGACCATCGGCATCGCCGCACCGATCATCGTCATCCTGCTCCGCATCCTGCAGGGGCTCGCGCTCGGCGGCGAATATGGCGGCGCGGCGGTCTATGTCGCCGAACATTCGCCCCCCGGAAAGCGCGGTTTCTACACCAGCTTCATCCAGGCGAGCGTCGTCGGCGGTTTCGTGCTCAGCCTGATCGTCGTGCTCGGCTGCAAGGCGCTGATGCCCGACGCGATCTGGGAAAGCTGGGGCTGGCGCGTGCCCTTCCTGCTCTCGATCATTCTGCTCGCCATTTCGCTGTGGATGCGCCTCAAGCTGTCCGAAAGCCCCGTGTTCCAGGCGATGAAGCAGCAGGGTGAACTCGCGAAGAATCCGCTGAAGGAAAGCTTCACTTACCCCGGCAACCCGCGCCGCATCTTCATCGCGCTGTTCGGCATCGCAGCGGGTCTCACCGTCATCTGGTACACCGCGATGTTCTCGGGCCTGTCGTTCCTCAAGGGGCCAATGAAGGTTGAGGACACCGCCGCCGAAATCATCGTCGGATGTGCCGCTGCGGTCGGCATGATCTTCTTCATCTGGGCGGGGCGTCTCTCGGATCGCATCGGGCGCAAGAAACCGATCGTGTGGGGCTATGCCGCGACGCTCGTGCTGCTGTTCCCGCTCTTCTGGTGGATGGGCAGCGTCGCCAACCCCACGCTGTCCGCCGCCGCCGGGCGCGCACCGGTGACCGTCACCGGATCGCAGTGCAGCTTCGATCCCTTTGCGCAGAAACAGGAAACCGTATGCGGCCGCTCGCTGGGCGAGCTGACGAAACTCGGCGTCCCCTATACAGTCGCTCAAACCGATAGCGGTTTTGACAGCGTCAAGATCCGTATCGGCAATCGCGAGGTCGCGAGCGAAGATCCCGCGCTGCTGCAGCCCGCGCTCGAAACGATGGGTTATGATTTCGCCAAGCAGATTCCGAGCGTCGGCAGCATCGTCATCATCTTCCTCGCGCTGCTCGGCCTCAGCGCGCTGTCGGGCTTCACTTATGGCCCCGTCGCGGCGCTGCTGTCCGAAATGTTCCCACCGCACGTCCGCTATTCGTCGCTGTCGATCCCCTATCACCTCGGCACCGGCTATTTCGGCGGCTTTCTGCCACTGATCGCAAGCTTCATCATAGCGAAGACCGGCAACGCCTATGCCGGGCTATGGTACACTTGGGGCGTGGTGTTCGTCGCTTTTCTCGTGACCGCCTTCATGCTCAAGGACCCGGTCGAAGGGCAGTGGGACAAGCCCGCCGCCCGCTGATCACCCCATTGGCGCAGCCTGCGAAGCTGTATAGGGGCAGGGCATGATCGAAGTTCCGTCGCCGCTCCGCCTCCGTCTCGACAGCCATGCCCTCATCGCCAACTGGCGCTGGCTGGCCAGCCAGAGCGGCGGCGCGGCGTGCGGCGCCGCGATCAAGGCCGACGGCTACAGCCTTGGCGCGCGCAGCGTCATGCGGCACCTCGCCGCCGCCGGCTGCCGCGACTTTTTCGTCGCGACCTGGGCCGAGGCGGCGGCGCTGATGCCCCTGCCCGAAGGCGTGTCGCTGTCGGTGCTGCACGGCGTCGGGGCTAGCGACATGGTCGCCGCGCGCATGCTTCCAGCGCGGCCGGTGCTGAACAGTCTCGAACAGGTCGCGCGCTGGCGCGAAGCCGGGGAAGGGCAGCCGTGCGACGTGATGGTCGATACCGGAATGAACCGCCTTGGCCTGCGCATCGACGAAGCTATGGGCGGCGCGCTCGACGGGCTTTCCATCGAAACCCTGCTCAGCCATCTGGCGTCGGCCGATGAGGATAGCGACCAGAATGCGCGGCAATTGGCGGCATTCCAGGCAATCCGGCAGGCTGTTCCCGCGCGGCGATACAGCCTCGCCAACAGCGCCGGCATCTGCCTTGGCCCCGACTACGCGTTCGACCTGACGCGCACCGGCATTGCGCTTTACGGTGGAACTCCGCGACATGAGGCGCAGGGTCATATTCGCCAGGTCGTTTACCCCGAGACGCGCGTGCTGCAACTACGCACGGTGCGCGAGGGTGAGACGGTGGGTTATGGCGCGACCTGGACCGCAGGCCGCGATAGCCGGATCGCCGTCGCCAATTTGGGCTACGCCGACGGCTATCTGCGATGCCATGCGGGAATGGGCGGCGGTGCGGCATGGCAGGGACACGCGCTGCCGCTGATCGGCCGCGTGTCGATGGACCTCACCGCATTCGATGCCAGCGACGCGGGCGCGATCGACGAGGGCGACTGGCTTGCGCTCGATTATGACCTGCCAGCGACCGCTGCGCGCAGCGGACTGTCGCAATATGAGTTGCTGACCGGTCTTAGCGCCCGGTTCGAACGGATGTGGAGCTAGATTCCCGGGCGATAAGTCCACGGATCATAGCTGGCCTCACGGATCCACCGCGTCGCGATCCACTTGACGCCCCGAATGACGGGCAGGCCGGCGTGGCGCGATACGGGATCGGGCGATCCATCGCTTTTGACATTGTCGAAGACGATGGCGTCGCCCTGTCGCCCGGCGATTCTCGGGCCGTACTCGAACAGCGTTTCGCCGCCTTCATAGCCGTGGTTCAAATAGATGATGGCGGTCTTGATCCGCTGGTTGTTCGTGCCCGACAGCGCGTCGATATGCATCCGGTATTGCTGCGAGATGTCATAACGCATGACCGACAGCGGTTCGCCCTGTTCGGTCGCCGTGCCGGTGACCGCGGCAAGGCGGTGGTTGATCGCACGAATGACAAGATCTTCGTTTGCAGGCCCGATGACGGCGGCCATCGCCGTGCGGATCGGATGCGGGCGGAGTTGACCGCCGGCATCGACGATCGCGGACGGTTCGAGCATCGGTCCCGCCACCGCCGCGACGCGTGCGCATTCCCCGGGCGAGAGCAACGAAGGATAGCGGATGACATGGGGGGTGTCGGAAAGCGGTTCGGCGCGCGGGAGCACCGCAGGTCGGCCTTGTCTATCGAGGGACATGCGTTCGACCAGCGCAAGCTGCTCCGCGGCGACCGGATCGCCGCGCGCCGCTATTCGCAACAAAGCCAGCGCGCCGGCCCAGTCGGGATGCGCTTGGCCCGATCCATTCGCGACCAGTGCGACTTCCATCAACGCGCCGTCGACATGACCGATTTCGACCGCGCGCCGTAACCACTCGCGGCCGCGGCGCAGATTTCGGGGAGTGCCGTGGCTTCCTGTCAGATCGAGAACGGCGAGCTGCATCAGCGCATCGACGTCGCCGCCTTCGCCGGCTTGCGTCAACAGCACGACCCCTTCTTCACTTCGGCCTTGCGCGAAGAGCCGGTTTGATTGTTCGATGATCGATCCGTCCGCCATCGCTGAACTGTAACGGCCTCGACCACAAAAAAAAGGGGGCCAGATCGCTCCGGCCCCCCCCCGTAATTTTCGTAATCGCCGATTAGAACTTAGCGGTCACGCCGGCATAGAAGAAGCGCCCACGAACGTCGTAGATGCCGCTGCCTGCGCCGATACCCGTCAGGCCGAACGGCGGCTTCTTGTTCATGAAGTTGTCGACGCCAAGGTAGAACTGCGAGTTTTCCTTGAAATCGAAACCGATGCGCGCGTCATGATAGACGACCGACGGATACCACTGGGTATCTGCATAGTCGGCATCCTGCGGTGCGCGTCCCTGAACCGAGAAGATATCTTCATACTGGTTCAGAACCATCTTGCCGATGTAGCGCAGCTGGTAACCCACGGTGACCTGGCCCGACTTCACGTTGAAATCGAATTTGAACTCATCACGCGGATCGCCCAGCTCGTACAGCAACCGGTCGGCACGGCCAGCGTCGGACGGATTGAGGAACGTGTCGTTCTGCAGCACATGGGTGTAGTTCAGCTTGGCGCTGATCGTACCGAAGCCTTCAAAATTGTGTCGATAGGCGATCTCGGTGTCGATACCGCGAACCTTCAGCGCCGCATAGTTCAGCGGAATAACCAACAGGTCACCATCCAGAATCTGACCCGGATCTTCGTCTTCCGGACCCTGACCCGGTCCGGCATGACGATCGAACAGATCGCAGAACTGGTTGTTCAGATCCACCGCGTCATAACAGGCATTGACGATCTGCTGCGCACTCGGCGAGGTGATCACATCATCGACCTTGATGCTGTAATAGTCCACCGTGAGCGACAGGCCGGGCGCGAAGCTCGGCTGGTACACGCCGCCGATCGTCCACGAATCCGACTTTTCCTGCTTCAGAAGCTCGTTGCCACCGCTCCGGGTTTCGAGCGAATAGGCCGGAAGGTCGAAGCCTGCGAAATTGGCGCCCAGCGCGGCCTGGCAATTGGCCTGACGCGTCGCCGAACCGGCGCCGATGTTGGCCGGACGGCACGGATCCTGGAAGCCCGGCGCAAAATTCTGGCCAATCGACGATCCGGTCTCGGTCAGGTTCGGGGCGCGAACCGAGCGAGCATAGTTCACGCGGAGGCGCAAATCTTCGATCGGCTTCCATTCGGTGTTCAGATTGTAAGCGAACACCGTACCCGTCGTGCCCTTATAGTCGGCCACGCGGCCAGCCGCGCTAACCGTCAGTTCACGAACCAGCGGGACGTCGGAGAGCAGCGGAAGGCGAAGTTCGCCGAACAGTTCCTTCACTTCGAACGCCGGAGCCGAGAAGGTCGGCAGGGCGTTATAGAAGGTCATGCCATTTTCGACGAGCGGATCGGCCTGGAACTTCAGCTTTTCACGGCGATATTCACCACCGAATGCGAAGCCGACCGGGCCGCCGGGCAGTTCGAACCACTGGCTCGAATCGCCGCTCACGAACGCGCTCAGGATGAACTGCGTCTGCGTCGCACGCGAAATCGTGTCTTGAACGATATAGTCGCGCGCCGCGCTTACGTCGCCGCGTCCGAACGGATTGAGCGGAACGCAAGCCGTGATGTCCGCAGCAAGCTGGGCATCGGCGAAATCACCGCCGATGCCATCGCCGCCACCCGGACGGGGAGCGAACTGCGCACGGCAGCGAATCGTGTTCGTTACCGGGTCAAGGCCGGCGTCGATCGACAGCAGGAAGCGCTGGAGATTAACGTTGCCAAGAACCTTGGTATCTTCCTTGAATTCGCCGTAGTTCGCCGAAACTTCATACTGCCAATCTTCGTTGAACGTGCCACGAAGGCCGGCAACGGCACGGAAGGTGCGGCGATCCGAATCTTCGTTACGAACGCCCAGATCGGTGAAGTTCTTGCGATACGCCACCCGGAAGGTGCCCGCGTTGATCGAGGCGATCTGCGCAGCGGTGAGCGGGGTCGGCGTGGTCAGGTTCGGATTGACGCCCGAAGCAAGAATCTGCTGCGTAATCAACGTGCGCATCTGCGGCGTCAGGAACGGGTTGTCGAGACGAATACGCTCACGGTCGGCGTCGATCGAGCTGCCCTGCACGAATGCCGGGCCGCTCGAGCGACCCTGCGCGCGAGTCTTCGTATATTTCACTTCGACGAAGGGCTCGAGAGCGTCCGTGATCGTGTAGTGCGCGAGCAGGTTGGCGCTGTAGCGGTTGTAGTTCGGATAGAGAACCATCAGGTTCTCTTCACGGTTGCTCGGGCCGTTGCCGCCGATGAACACGCCGTTCGGGCCGAAACCTGCACGCGTACCGGTCTGCGGCGTCAGCGTGCGCCCATCGTCGGTCACGAGGAAGTTACAGTTGTAGGCTTGCTGCGACGATCCCGGATTGGTGCCGAGACCGCAACGCGCGTTGGCGACGGGATTGACGAACGAGAACATGCCCGCGCTCGCAATGGTCGACCCGCGGATGTCGCGGAAAAAGATGCGGTCGGGATTGCCATCGCTGCCGTTCGGCGTGCCGCCCGGATCCGAGTCGACCTGGACGAAGGCGTCGTTGCGCCGGATGTGCGGGCGCTGCGCGCCATACACGATGTCCTGATGCGCATATTCGCCGTGGAGCACGACATTGCCGCGGCCGTCGGCGAAGTTCTTGCCGATCATGCCGGCGACGACGTACGAACCTGCATCGCCATATTTGCTGAGGCCGCCCTGCGCGCGCAGGCGGGCGCCGTCGAAGTCCTTCTTGAGCTGGAAATTGACGACACCGGCGATGGCGTCCGAACCGTAAACGGCCGAGCTGCCGCCCGTCACGATTTCGACGCGCTCGATCAGATCCGCAGGAATGGTGTTGACGTCGACCGACACGCCGCTGGCGAGCGGATCGGCTGCGACGTGACGGCGGCCGTTCACCAGAACGAGCGTGCGTTCGGTGCCGAGGCCGCGAAGGTCGAGCAGATTCAGGCCGACGGTGCCAAGAAAGCGTCCGGCGTTCGACTGGCTGAACGTGCTGCGCAGAGCGGGAAGTTCGTTGAGCACGTCGCCAACGGAGGTCTGGCCGGTCTGGAAGAACTCTTCACCCGAAATGGCCGTAATGGGAACGGCCGATTCAAGGTTGGGGCTGCGAATGCGCGAGCCGGTGACGACGATCGTGCCTTCGTCCGCCGCTTCCGCCGTATCGTCTGCAGGAGCGACCTCCTGAGCCATCGCGGGCATTGCGCTGAACAAAGCAAGAGTCAGAGCGGAGCCCTGAACTAGCAGGCTAGTCTTCTTCATAGTGATTTTCCCCGGTTACCGTTCAAAAAGTGGGAGTGAACGGATTGCGCTCTAGAAAGACCGAAATTTTCGGGGGCACAAGCTTTTGATGAAGTTTTTCTGACAGTCAGCAGACTCCGATGCGTCGCTGTGGCATTTTCGCAACAGGTCGGTGCCGGATGACGGTGGGCCGTTTGAAATCAAAGTGCCCTTCCTTGAAACGAACAACCATCCCGCCCCCCTCATGGCACAAAAAATGCCATGGAAGTGATTTCTTTTGAAACGAAATTGCGTAAGGCAAGCGTGGCGGCTTGCAGAACCCCGTCGTTCGCCGAACCCACCTGCACGAGCCTCGTCGAAAGAGGCTCGTGCCATTCGGCCCATCGCGAATCGTTTCCATCACGCGAGCGGCCGCGAATCCGCGCATGTTGCGATGCATCATTATTTGATGCTAATGCGAGCGCTTCGAATGTCCGGGCGGCGCGATCGCCATTGTCCCTGAATACATTGTCCCTGAATACAAGGAGCGCAGGTCAAGATGGCGAAGTCCAGGACGGGGGCGACGGAAGATGGCGTCGTCACGATCAAGAAATACGCCAACCGGCGGCTCTATGATACCGAGCGCAGCTGCTACATCACGCTCGAGGATCTGGGCACCATGGTCCGCGACGGCCGCGATTTCCGGGTCGTCGACGCCAAGAGCGGCGATGACATCACGCACAATGTCCTGACGCAAATCATCATGGACGAGGAAACGCGCGGCGAAACGCTGCTGCCGGTCAATTTCCTGCGCCACCTGATCGGCATGTACGGCGACAAGATGCAGTCGATGGTGCCGCAATATCTCGAAGCCTCGATGACCGCGTTCCGCAAGAACCAGCAGGACGTCCGCTCGGCGCTCGAAGGCGCTTTGGGATCGAACCCGCTCGCCGAACTGACGCGTCGCAATATGGAGATGTTCCAGCAGGCGGCAGGGGCGTTCATTCCAGGCGCGGTCGGCAGCAAGGCCAAGGATGCCGAAATCGCCGCGCTCAAGGCCGAAGTCGCCGAACTCAAGGCCGCGCTCGCCAAGAAGAATTAATCGGGCCGCCACGGCGCCCCAGCTACGGAAAATACGGAATATCATGGTCAAACATGCGCTCAGCGTCACCCGGCAGGCCGACTTCGCGGCCTGGTATCAGGATGTCATTGCCGAAGCCGATCTTGCCGAGGAATCGGGCGTACGCGGCTGCATGGTCATCAAGCCGTGGGGCTATGGCATCTGGGAACGCATCCAGACCGTGATGGACGCCGCGATCAAGGATGCCGGGGTCCAGAACTGCTATTTTCCACTCTTCATTCCCTTGAGCTTCTTTGAGAAGGAAGCCGACCATGTCGATGGTTTTGCGAAAGAAATGGCGGTCGTCACGCACCACCGACTGATTCAGGACGGCAAGGGCAAGCTAATCCCCGACCCCGAAGCGAAGCTTGAAGAGCCGCTGATCGTCCGTCCGACGTCGGAAACCGTCATCGGTGCCGCGATGAGCCGCTGGGTGCAGAGCTGGCGCGACCTGCCGCTCAAGGTCAACCAGTGGGCGAATGTCGTGCGCTGGGAGATGCGCACGCGCATGTTCCTGCGCACCAGCGAATTCCTGTGGCAGGAAGGCCATACCGCACACGCCGACAAGGCCGACGCGATGGCCGAGACGCTGCGCGCGCTCGAAATGTATCGCAGCTTTGCCGAGGATGTGCTCGCGATGCCGGTGATTGCGGGTGAAAAGCCCGAGAATGAGCGCTTCCCGGGCGCCGTCGCGACCTATTCGATCGAGGCGATGATGCAGGACGGCAAGGCGCTGCAGGCTGGCACCTCGCATTATCTCGGCACCGGTTTCGCCGAAGCGGCGAATATCCGTTACCAGGACAAGGACGGCGGCCACAGCCTTTGCCACACGACGAGCTGGGGCACGTCGACGCGCATGATCGGCGGCGTCATCATGACGCATGGCGACGACGACGGCCTCCGCTGTCCGCCGCGCATCGCGCCGCACCAGATCGTCATTGTGCCGATGCTCCGCGACAATGAAGAGGATCAGGCGATCCTCGACTATTGCCGCGATCTCGAAAGCCGGCTGAAGGCGCTCAATGCGTTTCGCGAGCCCGTGCGCGTGTTGCTCGACGCGACCGCCAACAAGGCGCAGACCAAGCGCTGGGGCTGGGTCAAGAAGGGCGCGCCGATCATCGTCGAAATCGGGCCGCGCGACGTCGCCGGCGGCAATGTCGCGGTGATCCGCCGCGACCGGCTGTACAAGGACGACGGCAAGCTCAATTCGGCGTTCGTCGCCAAGGGCGACTTCGTGGCCGAAGCGGTGGCGACGCTGGAGAATATCCAGTCGAACCTTCATGCCGAGGCGAAGGACCGTCTGCATGCGAATATTCGCCGCGACGTCACCGACCTGAAGGCGCACTTCGCCGGCGACGACAAATTCGTCGGCTGGGCCGAGGTGCAGTGGTCACGGCCGAGCGGTGCGGCGCTCGACGGCATCGTTGCCCAGCTCAAGGCGCTCAAGCTGACGATGCGCAACACCCCGCTCGATGCCGCACCGGCGGACGGCGTCTGCTTCTTCACTGGCGAACCGGCGGTGGAGCGTGTGCTGGTCGGGCGGACCTATTGAGCCCGGTCGCCCTTGCACCAAGGGCGCCGCGCCTTTAACCTTCGCGCCGAGGGGCTCGAAGGAGACTGTCGATGCGCTTTTCCTTATTGATCGCGGCTGCGACGCTTGCCTTCGCCGCGCCTCCCGCCGCGGCCCACCATGGCTGGTCGTCCTATGACGAGACCAAACCGGTCACCCTGACCGCGTCTTTCACCGAATTGTCATGGGGAAACCCGCATGGCAGCGCGAAGATGCCTTGGAAGGGCAAGGTCTGGGACGTCATCTTGGCGCCGGTCGGCCGCATGGAAGCGCGCGGGCTGACGCGCGCGGAGATCGAGCCCGGCAAACGCTTCCGCCTGACCGGCTATCTTCGGCGCGACGGCACCGCCGAAATGCGGGTCGAGCGCGTGATGGTCGGCAAGAAGACAGTCGAGCTGCGCTGAGGGAGGCCGCATGGAGCCCGTCCTGACCGCCGCCGCGGCGTGGCTCGACATGGTCGGCATCGGGCCGTGGTCGCGCGGATCGGCGCTGGTCTATCCCGTTGCCAATACGCTGCATCTCCTGGGCCTTGTTATGCTGGTCGGCGGAATCGGCGTCGTCGACCTGCGGATCATGGGTTTATGGCAGAGACTGCCGGTGGCGGAACTGTCGCGAGCCCTGACGCCGGTTGCCGTCGCCGGACTGATCCTCATGGTGGCCAGCGGCTTAATCCTGTTCGCCGCCGACGGCGCGGCGCTGGCACGGTCGGCCATTTTCGAACGAAAATTGATCATTATCACCGCGGCGCTGGCGAACGCGGCCGCCTTTCGACGGGTCTGGAACACGCACATGACGCACTGGACGGATGGGGCGCCTCGCGCCGCACGGGTGATGGCGGGGGCATCGCTGCTCCTGTGGCTCGCAGCGGGTGCGTCGGGCCGCTGGATCGCCTATGGCTGATGCAAAGCCGCGGCTACCGGATGGAAAAGTTCAAGGACGGCGGACAATATTGGTGGAACGACGACACCGACACGTGCGTGCGCGTCGTAATCGCCAATGGCCGCTACGCCAGCGTCGACAAGGTAGGGGCAGGTGAATGCGGCCACGGCGGTTGAGGCGGCAATGCAGCCGCAGCCGTTGGCGCGATTGCCGCCGTCGGCCTGATCGCGGCGCTCGCCAGTCACAAGAAGAAGCATGGCGATGGCGACGCGAACCACGACAGCGAATATTCGCGCGGCTATAATGACGGTCTTTATGGCGGGCGAAGCGGAAGCGTCCAATCGCCGCGCAGCAAACCGCAGCTATGCCCGCGGCGGGCCCGACGCGGCCCGCGCCGCATGCGAGCGCCGCGCGGATCAATATCAGAACGCGCCCGGCGGCAGCCGCGTCGCGGTCAGCCAGCGCGGCGGACGCGGCGGCAATTATACCTTCACGATGGCGACCGGCCATTATCGCTCGACCTGCACGGCTTCGTCGAACGGTCAGGTAATCGACATTTCGCCCTATTGATCCGCACATGGAGGTGAGGGGGGTGACGGACCGCCCGTTACCCCCTATCCGCAGACAATGGCCCGCAAACAATATCATGGACTGCCGACGCCCGAGCAGATCCTTCGCTTCATCGAAGAGAGCAAGGACGCCGTCGGCAAGCGCGAGATCGCGAAGCATTTCGCGCTCCACGGCAATGACAAGATCGCGCTGAAGGCGCTGCTCAAGGACATGACCGACGAGGGGCTCGTCGATCTGGCGCCCGGACGCGCGTTCCACAAGCATGGCGGGCTGCCGCGCGTGACTGTGCTGCGCGTCGCGGCGATTGATGGCAGTAACGTCTGGGCGGTGCCCGAACGCTGGGAAGCTGCAACGCCGGCACCGAGGCTCCGCGTGATCGAACAGGGACGCAAGGGCGCGCTCGGCGTCGGTGACCGCATCCTCGCGCGCACCGAGGAACGCGGCAGCGGCCATGTCGCGCACCCGATGAAACGGCTCGAAGCCGGCGGCGAGACGGTAATCGGCGTGCTCGTCGAGGATATGGGACCGGGCGGCAAGCCGATCCTGTGGCTGCGCCCCGCCGACAAGCGCGCGCGCTACGACTTCGCGATCGCCGACAAGGGCGATGCCAATGTCGGCGATCTCGTCCGCGCCGAACTGACCGGACGCGGCCCCGCGATCAAGGCGAAGGTCGTCGAGCGCCTCGGCGATCCCTTCGCACCGCGCGCCTTGAGCATGATCGCGATCGCACGCCACGAAATCCCGCATGTCTTCGGCGCCGAAACGCTCGCCGAGGCCGAGAAGGCGGCGAAGCTGCCGCTCACCCCCGAGGGCCGCGAGGACTTGCGCGACCTGCCGATCGTCGCGATCGACCCGATCGACGCGCGCGACCATGACGATGCCGTCTGGGCGATCCCCGACACCGAGGGTCCGAACAAGGGCGGCTTCCGCGCGATCGTCGCGATCGCCGACGTCAGCTATTATGTCCGTCCCGACGGCGATCTCGACCGCGAGGCGCGGCGGCGCGGCAACAGCGTCTATTTCCCCGACCAGGTCGTGCCGATGCTCCCCGAAACACTTTCGGCGGGTGTTTGCTCGCTGAAAGCGGGGCAGGATCGCGCCGCGATGGCATGCCACCTCGTCATCGACAAGCACGGAAAAGTGACGTCATGGCGTTTCACGCGCGCGCTCGTCCGGCTGCGCGCCAACATCGCCTATGAACATGCGCAGGCCGCCTATGACGCCGACGCACCGCGCGAAGAATGGGACGCCGATGTGCTCCCGACGCTCAGGTATCTCTGGGCCTGCTGGGCGCTGCTCGCCAAGGCGCGCGCGGCCCGCGCGCCGCTCGATCTCGATCTGCCCGAGCGTCAGGTCATTCTCGACGAGCAGGGCGGCATTGCCGAAATCCGCGTCCGCGACCGGCTCGATTCGATGCGGCTGATCGAGGATTATATGATCGCGGCGAACGTCGCGGCGGCGAAGGCGCTCGAGGCGAAGAAGTCGCCGGTGATGTACCGTATCCACGAGCCGCCGAGTCGCGAAAAGCTCGTGAGCCTCAAGGACTATCTCGAAACCTTCGAACGGAGCTTCGCGCTCGGGCAGGTGATCACCCCCGCGGTCTTCAACCGCCTGATCGACGGCTTTTCCGAAGACGACCGGTTGCCCGAGATCATGCAGGCGATCCTGCGCAGCCAGACGCAGGCTTATTACGGCCCCGCCAACGCCGGACATTTCGGCCTCGCGCTCGGCAGCTACGCGCATTTCACTTCGCCGATCCGCCGCTACGCCGACCTGGTCGTCCACCGCGCGCTCGTCGACAGCTACAAACTCGAAATGCCCGGCAAGCCCAAGGATCTGCCCGCGCGCACCGGGCTGGGCGAAGCCGACGCCAAAGGTCTGTCCCGCATCGGCGAGACGATCAGCGCGCTCGAACGCCGCGCGATGGAGGCCGAACGCGAGACCGTCGACCGCTATGTCGCCGCGTATCTGTCGACCAAAAAGGGCGAGATCGTGCAGGCGCGCATCACCGGGGTACAGCCCTTCGGCTTCTTCGCCACCGTCGACGGTCTCGGTGGCGACGGGCTGGTGCCGGTATCGACGCTCGGCAGCGAACGCTTCTTCTACGACGAAGCCGCGCGCAGCCTCGACAGCGAACATGGCCGCGTCAGTTTTACGACCGGCCAGCGACTCGACCTCCGGCTGATGGACGCCAATCCGATCAGCGGCGCGCTGCGCTTCGAGCTTCCCGATGCACCCGAAGGCGGCTTTCGCAACCGCCCCCCGCGCCGCGACGGGGTGAAAGGGAAGGGCACTGGGAAAGACGGCGCCAGCAAGCATATGGTCGGGAAGCGCGGGCGACCAGCGAATATCAAGCACAAGGGCAAGCGGCGCTAACGCATCCCTTCGTCATTCCCGCTTTCGCAGGGGCACCTTTATTATAACTCGCTGGAGGTGGCTATTTGAACCTTTTGCCGAGCGGAACAATGGCAGCTTTGCGCCTCATGCACTAACCAGCTTCGCGGGACGGGTGCATGGACTGAGGCGGCGGGTGACGCAGGGACGTTGAGCAAGACGGGCAGGGACGTTGAGCAAGACGGACAGTAAGCAGATGATCGAGCTCCTTCAACGAAGAGGAGCCTGCCATGACTATCGTTACGACCGACGCCCCCGTCACCCCGCTGCGCCAGCGCATGCAGCACGATATGATGATGCGCGGGCTGAGGCGGCACACCCAGCATGATTATATCCGCCACGTCCGACGCTTCGCTGCATTCCTTGAACGCCCGCCCGATACGGCAACGGCAGAGGATATTCGGCGTTTTCAGTTGTGCCAGCACGAGCGCGGCGTGAGCGCCTCGACCATCAACGGAGCCGTCTCGGCATTACGCTTCCTGTTCACCGCGACGCTCGGGCGGCGCGATCTGACGCGTTCGCTTGTCGTGACCCGTAATCCGCGCAAGCTGCCCGAGGTGCTCAGCGTCGAGGAAGCGGCGCGGCTGCTCGAAGCGGCGCCGGGGATCAAGTACAAGGCCGCACTCGGCGTTACCTATGGCGCGGGCCTGCGCGTGTCGGAGGTCGCGCACCTCAAGGTCGACGATATCGACAGCACCCGCATGCTGATCTGCGTCGAATAGGGCAAGGGAGGCAAGGACCGCAATGCCATGCTCTCGCCGTAGCTGCTTCGGATGTGGTGGCGCGAGGGCAAGCGGCGCAACGTCATGCTTCCCCATGGCTGGCTGTTTCCGGGGCGCAGCTACACCGATCCGATCTCGGCCCGGCAGCTACACCGCGCGGTTCAGGAAGCCGCGGAGGTCGCCGGCATCCGCAAGCGAGTTAGTCCGCACACATTGCGCCACAGCTTTGCCACGCACCTGCTCGAGCAGGACGTCGATATCCGCGTGATCCAGGATGATCGTCATCGAGGTGTTTGTTCGATGGCGCCAACCTCGCGCCCCGCCCAGTGCCGCCGCGCCGATCCGGGAGATCGCGTCATGACCCGGCATGGATCATCCGTAATAATGGCCGCGCGACACTGGCCGGGCCGTCCTGCGCCCGCCACCTTAGTGGCAGGCGCAATGCGTGCCCGGAAAGGACAGATCGAGATTCCTGACCTCGATTATGCTGGCCGAGCTCGTCCCCAGCTCCTTCGCCGCGGTCGTCTCGCAACCGCGCACGGCAGCCTCCCGACCACACCAAAGCACAAATCCCCATAGCTCGGTCCCGGAGCCCACGCGGGTTCCTGCATGAGAGGCTTTCGTACGCTCACGCGCCCGAAACCCTTCACCATTTCAGACATTGCGCCGTGCCGGGATCCATCTCGAAAGCAGCCGTCGCGCGGTGCCGTCCGGCGATGGCGCGAGCTTGAATCCTCTAGCTTAACCCGGAGCCGCCATCCGCATCGTCTCGAAATAGCCTGACCGTACCTCCATCCGGTCAAATATACCGCTATTCATAAGCAGGCGATGGAGCGTCTTCAAACGATAGCATGGTACATACAGCATGAAATGATGCTCGGCGTGATAGTTAACATAGTAGGGCGCGAGAAGGGTGCGGGCGATCCAGCCGGCCCGCGTCGTTCGCGCAACCTGCCAGGGATCGGCGTGGGGCAGCACCGCGTGCTCGGCGATATTGCGGATGCGCGTGACCGCTTGATACCAGGTCAGAAGCGGGACGAGCCAAAGGGCTATATAGAGCCACCAATAGCCCATGGCGGACAGCAGGCCGAACAGCAGCAGGTTGACGAAC
Organism: Sphingopyxis sp.; assembly: GCF_050725655.1. Classification (GTDB taxonomy): domain Bacteria; phylum Pseudomonadota; class Alphaproteobacteria; order Sphingomonadales; family Sphingomonadaceae; genus Sphingopyxis. The sequence goes on from NZ_JBOHHT010000053.1 coordinate 162,777, forward strand.
AGCGGCCTCCCAAGTTTTTCGAGAAACGAGCGAGCCCGCGCCGCGACGGGTGCGTCGGCGTGGCCCAGTGCCGCGACGATTTGCGCACGTCTTTGTTTGAAACCGGTCTGCCCGGTCAGGTCGCGGACGATTTTGCGGCGCATGCTGGCGCGCGTCGTCGGAAAGGGGGCCGACAGGATGATGTCGGGATCCTTTGCGGTCTGGGCATGCGCGTGATGCTCCATGTGATAGTGTCGATAGGCGATCGTTTCGGCAAAAACGGGAAAGGCGCAGAACCATTGGCTGAGCCAGAGGTTGAGTTTCTGGTTCACCGCGAGCCCGCCATGCGCGCCTTCGTGCATCAGAATGGACAGGCCCAACTGACGCGAACCGATCACCATCATCGCGAACAGGATGGTGACCGGATTAGGCAAGAAGGCAACCAGTGTCATTGCTGCGGCGATCACGCCCCAGCAGTGCAGGATCATGCCGATACCGTGCAGCGTCGAGCGCTGACGCACCGCGTGGATTTGTTCGCGCGTGAGGTGACGGTGGAGGTTGATCCGCGGCATCTCGGCGGGGGGCCGGGTTCTGGTCATTGTCATCCTTTCCCGTTTTCGAATGTACCGCTGCGGCCGGCGCCGTCCGCAAAGCGTTTTGCGCCGCGGGATGCCTCTTCGCGCAGCGGTGCCAATCCGCCGCGCCCTTCAGCCATCAACGCTTCGCCAAGCGGCAAATCCCATTGTTCATAGGCCGAGGCACGGTCGGCGCGCAGGCAGGTCTGCGGAAATGCTGCGATGTCCCGGGCGAGCGCTTTTGCAGCCTCCAGCGCCTCCCCCGCGGGAACCAGCCGGTCGGCCAGCCCGATCGTCATGGCTTCCTGTGCGGCAACCGGACGGCCGGTGAGGATCATGTCGAGCGCCCGGCCCTGGCCGACGATGCGCGGCAGGCGCACCGTTCCGCCATCGATCAACGGCACGCCCCAGCGGCGGCAGAATACTCCGAAGACGGCCGTTTCGGATATGATCCGCAGATCGCACCAAAGGGCCAGTTCCAGCCCGCCGGCCACGGCATGTCCCTCGATCGCTGCCAGGACAGGTTTGGTCAGCAGCATCCGCGTGGGGCCCATCGGGCCGGGACCTTCAGCTTCATAACGCGATGTGCCGTCGCCCACGCGGGTCAGATCGAATCCGGCACAGAAATGCCCGTCCGAACCCGTCAGGATGGCGACCCGCAAATCGGCGTCGACGTCGAACGATGCAAAGGCGTCGCGCAGCGCAATCGCGGTTTCGGGATCGACCGCGCCGCGCCGCTCGGGCCGCACGATGGCGATCGTCCGGATCGCGCCCTCGTCGGTGATGCGAACGGTCATCCGGCCCGGTCCTCGGTCGGCATCCGTCGCGACACCTGCGATGCGATCGGGTCGCCGCTGTCGCGTTCGGCCACCGCCTGTTTGAAACCGACTTCCTGCGCGCGCTCGCGAAACCAGATGCCCTCGGGCGTATGCCGCGATACGCCGTCGAAAAAGGTCGCGAACATCTGCGTGTTGTTGAGGCCCATATTGTCATAGGCTTGGTTGACGACCGTCTTGGTCATCATCAGCTGGTTGCGGGGAACGCCCCGCAGCCTGCCAGCCAGCCGCTCTACCGCCGCATCCAGATCATCCTCGGGCACGGCTTCCAGCGCCAGCCCGATCTGCACCGCCTCGCGGCCATCGATCAGGTCGCCGGTCATCATCATCCGCTTGGCCATCTGGGGGCCAAGCCGGTACACCCACATCGCCGGGGTCGGCACCCCCCATACACGCGCTGGCGGATAACCAATGCGCGCATCCTCGGCCATGATCAGGAAGTCGCAGCACAGCGCGATATCCGATCCGCCCGCCACGGCCGCACCATGCACCTGCGCGATCGTGGGCTTGCTTGCACGCCACAACGACATGAAATCCTGCGTGTTGCGCCACATCATCTGAAAATCGAGCGTCGGATCCCAGGGCATGTCCTGCGAACCGCTGATCGCGCCCTTGCGCTCGGCATAATGTTTCAGGTCGTAGCCGCCGCAAAATCCGGGGCCATCGCCGCGCAGCACGATCACATGGACGTCCTGATCGGCCTCTGCTTGCTCGACTGCGGCACGGATTTCGCGCGGCATCCCGTCGGCGATGGCATTGAAACGGTCGGGACGCGACAGGGTTATCGTCGCGGTGCGGTTTGCGGTTTCATAACGTAGCGTCTGGAAGGTCATCTTTGTCACTCCGGGGCAGTGTGGGCGATGCGGGATTCGAACAGGGCGTCGATCTCGGCGGAATCAAATCCATGCTCGGCGAGAACGGCGCGGGTCTCGGCACCGACGGCCGAAGCGGGCACGGCCATGCGGCGGAAACCGTCGAAGCGCGCCGCAGGAAGCGGCGTTGTCACACGGCCGAGGCGGTCGTCGTCGGCTTCGACAAGAAATCCGTCTTCGGTCAGCTGGTCGATGTCGCGCAGCATCGCCGATGTATTGGCGATGCCGCAAGGCACGCCAGCGGCGCGCAGCTGTTGGACCGCTTCCTTGGTCGACATGGCAGAAAGAGCTGCTTCGCCCAGTGCGCGAACCCTGTCCCAGTTGAGGAAACGCGCGGTCATGTCCTTGAAGCAAGGATCATCAAGCCGGTCGCCTGCGCCGACCACCGCGGCCCAACCTGCGAACTCGGCGTCAGACAGCATCACGATCACCACCCATCCGTCGCGGGTCGGCCACGGGCGATAGACGGCGGCGATGTCCGGCTGCGGGCGCACCGCCTCGGCAAAAGTCTCGTTTGAATGGATGTCGATCCATCCGAAGGCCACGGCCGCCTCGAGCATCGAAATGTCGACGACCGTCGCCTTGCCCGTCCGCGCATAAGCCGCGACCGCCGCGGTGATCGCCTGCGCCGCGTACAGGCCGGTCGTCTTGTCGCATATATATTGCGGCGCGAGGCGTGGCTCGCCCGCCTCGTTACGGACCGTCATCGCCGCTTCGGCCTGGACGATCGGATCATAGGCGCGTTCGCCCGACAAAGGGCCTGTCTGCCCAAAGCCGGTGATCCGCGCGATGATCAGATCGGGGCGGATCGATCGCAGCGTTTCGACCGGCAAGCCAAGCCGTTCCATCACGCCGGGACGGAAATTGTGGACGAGTATGTCAGCGCGCTCAACAAGCCGCAGGAGTGCCGCGACACCTGCCGCCTTGCCAAGATCGAGCGAGACCGATTGCTTGCCGGCGTTCAGTGTGACGTGGACGGAACTGAAACCCGGTGCCACTATCGCACCCAACATGCGCGCCCGGTCTCCTTCCTTCGGTTCCACCTTGATGACGCGGGCGCCCTGCTGCGCGAGCAATTGTGTCGCCAGCGGTCCGGCGACCACGCTGGTCAGATCGATAACCACCAAGCCATCCAGGGGTCCCATCATCCTCAACCTTTCCTATTTGTTTCTCATATTGGCTCAATTCGCTATTTTGTGCAACAATAAGTGATGGACACGCCGATATCTGCGCGCATCGTGGTGCTCGACCTGTTCGCAACCGGCGAGAAGGCGAGCTATTCGACCGCGCAACTCGTCCGGGCTGGTGCCGCCTTTGCAATTGGCGCCGCCGGGATGCGAACCGCAATCACGCGCCTGAATGCCGAAGGACACATCCGCCAGATCGAACGGGGGATCTATGCCGGGGGTCATGCCAGCGAGCCGCTGCAACGCCGGCTGCGCGATTGGCGTAACGTCCTTTCCCGGCGGGTTGAATGGAATGGAGCATGGCTCTTGGCGGTCGTGGGGGCGGCGGACCGCGCCGACCGCAATCTGTGGCGCCGGACATTGCGGGCCTTTGACTTCAATGGATTTGCCGAGGCCGAGCCCGGTTTGTGGGTCAGACCCGACAATCTTGTCGGCGGCGCCCAAGCGGCGCGCGAGCGCCTGTCTGATTTCGGCTATGGCGACCGTCTGTTCGTGGCCAGCGCAACCGGACTCGATCGCGCGCGCGATGAACAATATCGCGGGTTGTGGGACGCCAAAGCGACGACGCTGCCCCTCGTCCGTGCTGCGCAAGATCTTGCGCAGCACGGAAAGCAGATCGCTGCTGAAACGCCGGCGCAGACCGCTGCGGCGACTTTGTCCTATGGCCGTGCCGCGATCCGCGCGATTGTTCACGACCCGCTCCTGCCGGATGTGCTCTGCTCGCCCGCGCCGCTGGCACAACTGATCGCCGAGATGGACGCCTATGACCATATCGGACGGCAGGCATGGCAAGCCTATCTGGGTTTTGATGATCGCTTGCCGTCATGACCTGGCGGACGCGGACGGTGGGTGGGGTCGGCAGGGGAAAATCGCCATCGTCAGCTTCGGGTAGTTTTATGCGCCCGGCCTTTCAGTCGGTGGTCGGGGACGATCGCCAATTCGATCGTCTCAGGTTGATCCCGGCGCGCGATGCGCGCCGGGATGGCGATCAAATTCGGCTCGAATCGAGCTGTTCATGCTCAGTGGCAACTTGCTGTGCCCTGGCGTAACTTTCGATCAGGAGCTGATAGGGCGGGAAAATCTTCGTATAGATTTCGGCCCATTTGTCGGCGTCGTCGCGGTGCCATGTTTTCTGGATTTCCGACGCGACGGCAGCGGTATCCATCGGCACGACACCGGCCTGCACGACACGCGCAAGCGTGATCTCCTGAGCCATTTTCGAATAGGTTCCCGACGCATCGACCACGGCGAACACCTTATAGCCGTCATATACAGCGCTGATGGAAGGAAAAGCCATGCAGACGCTGGTGATCGTTCCCGCGATGATCAGGGTCCCGCGGCCGGTCGCCTTTACCGCCGCGACGAAATCCGGGTTGTCCCATGCGTTGATCTCGCCCTTGCGTGCGACATATTTGGCATGCGGGGCGTTGGCATGGATTTCGGGGATCAGCGGTCCGTTCGGACCTTGCGGAACCGAAGCGGTGGTGATCACCGGGATGTTGGCGAGCGTCGCGATCGACGCAAGCACCCCGGCGCGGGCGCGCAATTCGGTCATCGGCATGTCGCCAACGGTCTGGAACAAACCGCTCTGATGGTCGATCAGCAACATCGCAGCGTCATCGGGATCGATGACGGGACGGGCGCCGTTGAAATTGGCGATGGTATTCGGGATGGTCATTTCTCTATCTCCTGGTCGAAGGGTTGCGTCCGAAGTTGCCTAGCTGGCTTCTTCCATCGCTTTTTCGACATTGAAGCCGTCGAAATTGTCGAACACGCCCATGAAACCGGGAACGGTGTCCTCGCGGTTCCAGTCACGCTGGAGTTCGCAATAAAGCTGGACGCGGCTGATCAGCTTGACGCCAGCCTGCTCGAGCCGGCGCAGCGCGGTTTCGTGCGCCGCGGCCGAAGTGCCTCCCACCGCATCGGCGACGGCATAGACTTCATAGCCTTCAGCGATGGCGTCGAGCGCGGGGAAGGTCAGGCAGGCCTCGGTCCACAAGGCAGTCATGATCAGCTTCTTTCGCCCGGTAGCTTCCACTGCCTTCTTGAATTCGACATCTTCCCAGCTGTTGATCGAGGTCCGGTCATAGGTCGGATAGTCGCCGAGGATGTCCATCAGCGGCTGGATCGGCGGCTTGTTGCGTCCCGTCGCGACGTTCACTGTGGAGTGGACGATCGGCAGCCCGTAATTGACCGCCGCCTTGGCGGTGCTGACGATGTTGAACACCAGTTCGTCGCGATCCATCGACCGGATCGAACTGACCTGGATCGGTTGATAATCGATGACGATGAAAGCCGAATTCTGCGGCGTGAGCAGATGATCGGTCGCGGGATCGCGGATTGGTTCGCTGGACATGATGCTATTCCCTTCTGTCGGTCGGTTGGCGCTCGTCAGGGTTCCGCGCGGAATATATTCCGGCGGTGCGAGGACGGTGCGAGCTGTCGCCGTCCCGATCTCGATAGGAAAAGGCCCCGGTCGCTGACCGACCGGGGCCTTTTCCTTATGCTGCGATCCGCGCGAAGCGGCCGCTGTTATAGTCGTCGACAGCCTGGCGAATTTCCGCCTCGCTGTTCATCACGAACGGGCCGTGGCCAAAGATGGGCTCGTCGATCGGTTCCCCCGTGAGAACCAGAAGTGTCGCTTCGCCATCGGCGTGGATCGCGACATCGCTGCCTTTGCGGTCGAGCAGAACCATTTCCGCCTCACCGGCTTCCTGTGTACCGCCAACCGTGACGTGCCCGGTCAGGACGATCAGCATCGCCGTATGACCCTCGGGCAGGTCGAGCGTGATATCGGCATCGCGGTTCAGCCGGACATCCCAGACGTTGATCGGCGTAAAAGTCCGCGCCGGCCCTTTCGCACCGCCATATTCGCCCGCGATGATCCGGGCCGTTCCGGCGTCGCCGGGCAGGTCGATGACGGGAATGTCGGCCGACACGATGCCTTGATAACCGCCGGGCGCCATCTTGTCCTTGGCGGGCAAGTTGACCCACAGCTGCACCATACGAAACGGTCCGCCGGTCTTGGCAAAGGCCGGTGAGTGATATTCCTCATGGATGATGCCGCCCGCGGCGGTCATCCACTGCACGTCGCCGGGGCCAATAACGCCTCCATTGCCCGTGGAATCGCGATGTTCGACTTCGCCGTCATAGACGATGGTCACGGTCTCGAAGCCGCGATGCGGATGCTGGCCGACTCCGCGCCGGTCGGTGGTCGGCGCGAAATAATGCGGGCCCGCATAGTCGAGCAGCAGGAACGGGCTGACATGCGCGCCCAGACTGTTGTACGAAAAGAGCGAGCGGACCGGAAAACCGTCACCCACCCAATGGCCATGGTTATTGCCGTAGCGGCCGAGAATATTTTTCTGCATCGTTCGTCTCCGAAGCGATCATATTGGTCGTCGATCGCGGTTGCTATGCAGATAGCATCGAGACGATGGGGCCAGAAGATTGCGATACTCGACGCAGCGTCCTATCAGTGAGACAATGCAGGATCTCAACGATCTCTATTATTTTGTTCAGGTTGTGGACCATGGCGGTTTCGCTGCCGCCGGACGGGCGCTCGGTATTCAGAAATCGAAGCTCAGCCGGCGTGTGCTGCTGCTCGAGGAGCGGCTGGGCGTACGCCTGCTCAACCGGTCCTCGCGGCACTTCTCCGTGAGCGAGATCGGCCACGAATTCTATGATCGCTGCGCGGCCATGCTGGTGGAAGCGGAGGCGGCCGAACAGATTATTGCGGAGGTGCGTGCCGAGCCGCGCGGTGTCGTCCGGATCGCTTGTCCCGTCGCGCTCATCAATTTCCAGTTCGGTGCCCTTGTTGCGCGGTTCATGATCGATAATCCCGGCGTCGAAATCCATCTGGAAAGCACCAACCGCCGCGTCGACCTGATCGCCGAAGGGTTCGACATTGCCGTCCGCGTGCGCTTCCCGCCACTCGAACCGACCGACCTCGTCATGCGCCGGCTCGACGAGAGCACGCAATGCCTCGTCGCCAGTCCCGATATTTTGAAGGAACCGCTTGCGTCACCTGCCGACCTCAATCGATACCCCAGCCTCGATCTTGGTCCCGCGCATCGCGAGCATCAGTGGTGCCTCGAACATTCCGGTGGTCAAGAGGCGCTGATCCCGCATCGCCCCCGACTCGTCACCGACGACATGGCGGCGCTACGCGAAGCGGCGCTTGCCGGGGTAGGCATTGTCCAGCTTCCGACCATGATGATCTGGGAGGATATCGATGCCGGTCGGCTCGTCCATGTCCTGCCCGAATGGCGACCCCGCAGCGGCATTGTTCACGCGGTATTTTCATCACGACGAGGGTTGCTTCCGTCGGTGCGGGCGTTGCTGGACTTCCTTGCCGATGAATGTGCTATCCAGCGCTCTCGCGCGGCGCGGGCCATCGATGGGCACCAGCCTTAGGATATGACTGGACAATTGATCGGCTTAGAGAGTCATAGGGCTAGCGGCGCGACGGCGCTGGCCACTCATTGCGGCTCTTCCAGTAGACCACGTGCCCTATTCGCGGGTAAGCGATCATGACGCGTCGAGGTTTGTAGCGTCATGTGCATTCTTGCCACGGGCCCTTGGTCGTGAATGCGCCCAACATAGGACGTGGTCTTTGTCGCGATGAATCCCCCAAAGCGGATGATCCGCTATCGGCCATTCTTGGTTGCGCATAGGGGCGATATGTTTGGGCAGCCGACTGCTCAACGAAGTCGCACGTCGAGCCTTTTGATGCCGGACACGAAATTGCTGCGTAGATAATCGGGCTCCGATGCCGCCTTGATCATGGGAAAATTGGTGAGAAGCGCAGCGATCATCTTTTCGAGCTGCAGGGTCGCGACGGGTGCACCGATACAGCGATGGACACCGACGCCGAAGCCGAGGTGGCGATTGGCGTTCGCTCGGCGCACATCTAGCCTGTCGGGATCTTCGAACATGGCCGGATCGCGGTTGGCTGCGCCGTAGAGCATTACAACCGCTTCGCCTTCGGCGATCTTCCGACCACCCACCTCGACGTCGCGCTTCGCGAAGCGCATCATCTGGAAGACGGGACTGACATAGCGCACAATCTCGCGCACCGCGTTCGGGATCAGGGAAGGGTCATCGATGAGCGCCTGCTTCTGGTCCGGAAACTTCGTGAGCCCGATGATGGCGCCGGTAAGCGAGTTTCGCGTTGTCTCGTTTCCCGCCGCAAGCAGCGTCGTGAACAGCCCACGCCGGGCCATCTCTTCGCGCGAATCAGACTTTGGCAGCATCGCGACCGCGCTTAACAGGTCCCCGCTTGGGGAGGTCTCGCGCTCTTCGAGCAGGGCCGTACCATAGTTGAAAACCTCCATGAACGCCGCCGCAGATTGCGCGGGTTCAGAATTATATTCGGGATCGTTGGCGCCGACGAGACGGTTGGTCCAGTCATAGATTTTTTCGGCGTCTCCTTCGGGTGCGCCGAGCAGTCGCATGAGCGTGAAGATCGGCACGATCGCTGCGAACTCGGAGACGAACTCGATGGATTCCCGGTCGCGGAGGCGGTCGATCAGGCCGTCGACCGCACCTTGCACCTCCTCATCGATCTGTCGCAGCATGCTCGGCATGAAATGCGGCTGAAGCACCTTTCGGGTGATCCCGTGCTTCGGCGGGTCGCTGCCCATGAATGTCGAGCTGATCGTCTCGGCAATCTCGGATGGCGGCTGGCAACCTTCCTCAAGATGCGGCAGGCGAAATCCATGCGTCGAGGTGAAATTGTCGGTGTCGCGCGAGACAGAGTCGATATCGGCATAGCGGGTGAGAACATGGTAACGGTATCGCCAGCCCTCATGCTCGAAAAGCGCGACCGGCTCCTTTTCGCGGGCCGCTGCGTATAACGTGAAGGGGTGGCCGGCTGCGAAGGTCTCGAATCTCGCAGGATCGCATCTGCCGGCTGCTGCATCCGGCGTGGTTGAATCGGCCATGTCACTCTCCCTCTCAATCATCTTTTGGCAGTGTCCTCGCGCGCGGCCGCTTTGAACCATCCGTCACGGAGCGGCTACGCCGTGCGACGGATCGCGGATGTCGTGCAGCTCGCCGGACGCAAACAGCGGGGCAGGTTTCCGCTTCCTGCGGACCCTTTTTGCTATGGGCCTAGAGATTGGCTGCTCATTCTCAGCAAGATTGCGATGGACGACCAGTAGCAGGTCATGCAGCGTGTCGGCCTCGGCGGGCGTGAAGTTGCCCAATGCCAGTGTGTTGACCGCCCGTGGCACCCACCCAATCGCCGCCTCCAGTGTTTGGCCGAGGTCTGTCAGGAAGACGAGGGTCTCGCGCCTGTTCAGGCTATTGGTCTGGCGACGCACGACGCCGATAGCTTCAAGCCGTCGCAGCGAGATGGCCACAGTTGCCTCGCAAAGTTCGAGGCTTTCGCTGAGCTGGTGCTGAGCGACACCGTCGGCGATCCAGAGCGCGCGCAGAACCGCCAGCTGCCCCGTCGTTATTCCGAACGGCGAGGTGCGCCTTTCCACCGACGCTGAAAATCGCCGGAAGATGATCCGTGCCATATAGCCGATGCTGTCCTCGAGCCCGGAGAAGCGGTGCAGGCGGGAACGATCGGAAGATGACATCAGAGAAGCTGCGAATTTGGCGCGAGCCCGACGAGCGCCCGTCCATGGAGCTCGGTCGCGACATCAAGATCGTAGACGATATGGCTCTGCATCACCTGCACATCGCGCAGAAGTCGCTGCATCGGGTTATCGAGCGCATGAACGGACGAGCCGACCGCCTCGCAGCAAGTGCGGATAGCCTCGACGCACTGCTGGACTGCGATCGCGATCTCGGCGCGAAGGCGGATGCGTTCGGTCGTCTGTGCCGGTTCGTCGATCGCGCCGATGGCGATGTTCTCGCGCGCCGAGGCGCGAATGGTCCGCTCGGCGGAGCGCGCCAGAAGGTCGGCGCGCGCGAGGCGCATCTGCGCAGCCGGCTTTTCGACGCTGGTCGTCGTGCTGCCGAGCTTCGTATGCGCCTGCAGCCGCTGCCTGCAAAGCGCGATCGCTTGCCGCGCCGCGCCTAGCGCCGGTATCGAAGCGGTCACGCAAAGATTGGGGAGCATCGGTGAGCCGTAAAGTCCCGCGCCGTAAATCGACCGGCCATTGCCCCGGCCTGATCGCACCGGCTGCACCTCGAATTGATAGCCTTCCGGAACGAACAGGTCCTCGACCCGCATATCGTTGCTGCCCGTCGCGGCCATCCCGGCCATCTGCCAGCTATCGATGACCTCGACCTGGTCTGCAGGCATCAGCATCATGCGCACGATCGGCGGCCCGCCGTCGACCGGCTGAAGTGCGTTCAGCATCACCCAATCGGCATGCATGACGCAGGTCCCCCACTTCCAGCGTCCCGACAGCCGGAAGCCACCGTTGACGGGGGTTGCCGTCCCGGGCGGGGATGCGGCGCTCGGGGCGATCACATAGGGCGTCTGCTTCCAGACCTCCGCCTGCGTTGCCTCGGGATATTGCGCGATCAGCCAATTATGCTCGGCCGCAAAACAGGCCGTCCAACCTGTCGAGGGACAGCCTTCTGCAATCGGCAGCGTCGCGCTGATATAGGTGTCGGGGTCGAATTCCAGCCCGCCGAACCGGCGCGGTACGTACATGTAGAAATATCCGCTCTTGCGAAGCGCGCTCCATACCTCGTCGTCCGGTCGCCGGGCTGTCTCGGCATCTGCTGCACGCGCCTCGATAAGCGGTTTGAGCGCACGGACGCGTTCGATCAATACCTCCGGCGTGATCGCCGCGAGCTCTTCCGGCGACAGGAAATCGTCGCCCGCTGGGATGCGGCGGTCGGCCAGGCTTTCGGACATCAATCTCTCCCTTATACAGTCACACGATAAGACGCCCCGCTTCTAAATGTCAACTAGGTTGACAAAAATATTGCGCGTGCCATGAAGGGGGGCGATGACGACCGATGCTCCTTTTCTCGATCAGGGCGCAGGGCTGCGCGCGGCGTTGCGTATTCTCGCGAGGCCGGTCGCCGTCGTGACCTCAACCCGCGGCGAGAAGAAGTTCGCTATGGCAGCCACCGCCTTTTGTGAGGTCAGTATGGACCCACCGACGATGCTTCTTTGCATCAACCGTTCGAACGCGACCCATGCTGCGGTGGCAGAGGGCTCGCATATCTGTCTCAATCTGCTCGCCGAGGATCAGGGCGAGGTCTCGCGTCGGTGCGGCGGCGGCGTGCCCGCGGACGAACGCTTCCTCGTGGGCGACTGGCGGCATGACGAGGGTTGCCCGCCGCGGCTTGCCGATGCCTGCGCGAGCATCATGCTGAGGCCGGTCCGGATTGTCGAACATGCGACCCATTCGGTGGTGATTGGCGAGGTTACTTCGACAGAAGTACGGTGCCACCTCCTCCCGCTCGCCTTTCACGGTGGCGGCTATGTGCTTCCGCTGGCCAGGGCTGCGCTCAATTTGGTTGCGAATTCGGCGCATGTGGGCGATGCGGGCGAGATGCGCGACGGTTTCCTGATGCTCGATGTCATGCGGGCTTTCTACTGGTTCGACGAGGGCCTCCAATCGGCGTTGCGGGCACGTGGATGGGAGGAGGTCTCGCGTTCACAGTCCATGGCATTCGCCAATATCGCCCTCGGCGTCCGCCGCCCGATCGACCTTGCGCGCAACCTCGGCATCACGCGCCAAGGCGTCAGCAAGATGCTTCAGGAAATGGTCGAGCGCGAGTGGATCGCTATCGAACCCGACCCCACCGACAAGCGGGCCTCCATCGTCGTTTTCAGCGAGAAATCGCAGCAGTTGCGGAACGACGCACTCGAGATCCTCGCGAAGATCGACAAGGACCTTGCCACGCGCATCGGCCGCAGGACCTTCGAAACCCTTCGTGCAACGCTCGCGCGGGATTGGGGGCCGCCACCAGAAATCACTGCCGACGCTTCTGCTCAATAACCGGCAAGGTTGCCCTTGCCGCGAAGCTCGTAGCTGAAATTCGATGGCTGATAGGGAAGCATCTTGCTGTTCCACCCTTCGAACGCCGCCTTCAGCCGCGCGAAGGACGCGGGGTCAGCGGTCTTGAGGTTGGCGACTTCGCGCGGATCGGCCTCGACATCAAATAGAAATTCGTGGCCGCCCAGCGAGAGATATTTGATCTTGCCCGCAAGCGCGGCGCACTGATCCTGAGCCTTGTGCCGCCAGAAGAGCATGCGGTCAGGGCCGATCGAGGCATTGAGCAGCGCTGGGAGGAGGTTGTGCCCGTCCAGTGCGGGGCAATCGTCCTCGACAATGCCCGCCGCCGCGAGCAGGGTCGGCACCCAGTCCATCGTGATCTGGACGAGGTCGCTCCGCGTCCCCGCTGCGATGCGGCCCGGCCAACGCAGCAGCGTCGGCACACGGATGCCGCCTTCGAGCAGTTCCCCTTTCATCCCGCGCAGCGGCCAGACTTTCGAGAAACGTTCGCCGCCGTTGTCGCTAGTGAAGATGACGATGGTATTGTCGGCCTGGCCATTGGCCTTGAGCGCGGCTAGCAGCTGGCCAACGCCCCTGTCGAGGCTCCGGACCATCGCCGCATAGACCGCGTCGGAGCCGCCGTCATAATGGAAGGAATCCCGGATCCTGTTCGCGACGTCCTCATCCTCGGGCCCTTCCCACGGCCAGTGCGGCGCCGTGTAATGGGCGCTCAGGAAAAAGGGCGACGAGGTTTGCGAGAAGAGCCCAAGTTCTTCGACGCAGCGCTCAGTAATGAGATCGGTCAGATATCCCGTTCGGTGGATCTCGGTCTCATTCTCCCACAGATCATGCTTGAATTTGCCCCGGATCGTCATCCCGTGCGCGAAATAGTCTGCACCGCCCTCATAAATTCCGAAGAAGCGATCATAGCCGCTCTTCCGCGGTCCATATTGCGGGAGGCCGCCCAGGTGCCACTTGCCGACCAGCGAGGTCGCATAGCCCGCACGTTTTAGCATATCCGGCAGCGTCATCACGGCATCAGACAAGCCTAGGGCGGGATTGACGCCAAGCGGTTCGTCAAGCCCGGCTGGCAAGCGATACTGATATTGGCCGGTCATCAGAGCAAGGCGGGTTGGCGAGCAGACGCTGCTGTTCGCATAGGAGCGGTGCATCGCTAAGCCCCCGGCAGCAAGCGCATCAAGCGCCGGGGTTGCGAAATCGTCGCGGCCAAAGCAGCCGAGATCGGCAAAGCCCAGATCATCTGCAAGAATGAAGAGAATATTGGGCTGATCCTTGCCCGGCGGGCGAGAAGCTCCTCCCAATAATCCGGCGACGGCCGTGGTGAGACCCGCCTTCATCATGCTTCGCCGAGCCAACATCGATTCTTCTCCCAACCCGTGATCTTCCAAGCATTTCCGTTGCATTCGCGGTGTCGAGAGCGTCGCGCAATGTGGAAAATATGTCAACCTACTTTACAAATAATACTTAGAAGTCTAAATGAATCTCGGCAGCTTCGCGCACCCGGGTCAACCGGGGCCGCTGCAACGTCGGGCGCACGCTATGCGGCCGGTGCCATGGAGGGAGAGAGACATGAACTGTGTTGCAACGCGTATCCACCTGCTCCGCGCCGGCCTCATGGCGTCCGCGGTTGTCGCCCTGACGCCCGTCGGCGCATTTGCACAGGAAACGACCAGCCAACCGGACGCGGACGGCGGCATCATCGTCGTCACCGCTCAGAAGCGGGAGCAGGACATACAGGATGTGCCGATTTCGATGACCGTGGTTGGCGGCGAAAAACTCCGCGACCTGGGTATCCAGGACTTCAACGAGCTCGACCGCTACGTCCCTAATTTTTACGTGCAATCAACGCCCGGCAATAACGCATTCTACATTCGCGGCATCGGTTCCGCGCCGGGCAATCTTGCTTTCGAGCAGACGGTCGGCCTGTTTGTCGACGGCATCTACGGCGGCCACGCGCGGCAGTTCCAGGCACCGTTCCTTGATGTCGAACGGATCGAGGTATTGCGCGGCCCGCAAGGCGCTCTCGTCGGAAAGAACACTAGCGCGGGTGCGATCAGTATCGTGAGCGCCCGGCCGACGCGCGATTTCCACGCTACAGCCGAAGGAAGCTATGAGTTCGAGCAGAGAGGGACCCGCCTTTTCGGCGTCGCGTCGGGACCTGTCAGCGACGCGGTAAGCGTCCGCATAGCCGGCCAATATGAAGACAGCGACGGCTATGTCGAGAATACGCAGCTCGGAGGGATGGAGCCCAAGCGCAAGAGCCTGTTCGGCCGGGCGTCGGTCCTCATCGATCCCGGCAATGGCGCCGATCTGCTGATTCGAGTCGAGGGCGGCAAGGTCGACCTGACCGGTAACGCGGTCGAGCGCTACACGACGCCCGACGACCCCGACCTTCGCCGCGCGACCAGCGGCTTTCCTGGGTTCATGGACAAGGACTTCGACAATACGAACAACGTCAATGCGAGCGCGACGGCCAACATCGACATCGGAGATCATGTCCTGACGTCGGTTACCGGCTACTCGGCTTATGACTTCGAGAAGAAGATCGATTCCGACTTCGGCCCTACACCCGCCCTCGCGTCACGCTTCGCGGAAAAGTTCAGCCAGATGTCGCAGGAGATCCGGATTGCCTCCCCGACAACGGGCCGTTTCGAATATATCGTCGGCGGCTATGTCCACATTAATGACTATGATCTTTTCGGTTCGACGCTAATCGCATTCGGCCCTTTCAACGGGCGCTCAGACCGCGCATTCCGCCAGGAGAATTTCGCCTGGTCGGGATTCGGCAGCGCGACTTTCCACATGAACGACCACCTGCGGCTTCTCGGAAGTCTTCGGTACACCTATGACCGGAAGGAAGCGACACAGCAGCGGACCAACACGGGCGTCGTGCAACCCACGTGGATTGTCACCCCGCTGTCGGGCCGCCGTATCGAAAAGGAATGGGATCCGTCGGTCACCATCCAATGGGACATTGCGCGCGATGCGATGCTTTACGCGTCATATGGCCAAGGTTCGAAAGCTGGCGGCTTCATCGGTGCTCAGTCGACGACGACTCCGGCACAATTCCAGATAGAACCGGAGCAGGCGGAAACATATGAAATCGGTGCGAAGCTCGCACTTTTCGATCGCCGTCTGCGCTTCAACATTGCCGCCTACCGCACCGATTTCACCAACCTGCAAGTCTCGTCGTTCGACGCTTTCAGCAACAGTTTCATCACGAGCAACGCGGGTAAAGCCCGCAGCCAGGGTGTGGAAACCGATTTCACCTTTCAGATCGTCAACGGTTTCTCACTCAACGGCTCGCTTGCCTATCTCGACGCAAAATATCTCGATTTTCCTGGAGCGCCTTGTCCGTTCACCAACCCGGGCTGCATCCCGGCGAATAACAATGCGGCCGGCGAGCCTCTTCCACGGTCGCCCAAGTGGAGCGGAACTCTCTTCGCCGATATAGTTCTTCCGATCGGGGGCAACCTTGAGTTTCTTGCCAATGGAGGCGCGACTTTCAGGAGCCAGGCATTTCTTGAAGAGTCGTACAATCCCGCCGCAGCGCAGGAGAGTTACGCAAAGTTCGATTTGCGGCTCGGGGTACGCCGCGCTGACAAGCGATGGGAGATAGCCGTTGTTGGAAAGAATCTTACGGATGAGCTGACGGCGGGGCACGCGTTCAATACGCCTCTCGCAGCAGGCATCGTGTCCAAATATGTCCAGCCGCCTCGCACCATCGCGGTGCAGTTGCGGTTACAGTATTGAAGCATAAAGACAGGCATCAGCTTGTACGCACCGCTTCGTGCTGATGCCTGTCAACCGTCTGCATAGTCATTTCGCAGTGACCGGATTTTGGGCATGCCTAGGAAATGGAGGGGACAAATGTATAGCCTGCTTCGTCCGCTTGCCTTGAAGCAGGCCGCTAAGCAGACCGACAGCAAACGGCCAAAATCGTCATCATAGGTGTCCCCGCGTTCGCAGGAATGACGGGCTATTGATTTGCCAGTTTCTGCAACAAGGCCGCACTTTCCGCATCGGCCGGGAAGAACGCTTCGATCGCGAGCTCCGACAGCGTAATATCGACCGGGGTTCCGAAGATCGTCACGGTCGACACGAAGGAAATCCGCCCCGCGATCGTGTCGAGCACTAACGGCACGGCAATTCCGCTCACAGGCGCCCCGCCATTGTCATTCGCCTCGACCGCATAGCCGGCGAGTTCCTCGCGCAGCGCGATCAGCCCGGCGTCGCCGCTCGCCTCGATCTGCAGGTCGATCCGGTGGAGGATATGCGCGCGCCATTCGCCATGGTTGACGATCTGCGGCGCCAACCCCTCTGGGTGCAGCGCGATGCGCAGCACGTTGACCGGCGGCGCCAGCAGGGCGGGGGAGACCTGTTCGATCAGGACCGCGATCGCCCCGTTCGCCGCGATCTTGTTCCAGTGCCGGTCGACCGCGAGCGCGGGATAGGGCTCGTGGCCCTTCAGCACATGTTCGACGATGGCGCGCATTCCGGCCATTTCGGGGCTGTCGAGCGGCCGCTCCCGATAGTCGGGCGCATAGCCCGCCGCGAGCAGCATCGCATTGCGCGCGCGATGCGGCACCTCGAGGCAGTCGGCAATGCGTCCGAGCATCGCCGCGCTCGGCTTCGACCGCCCCGTCTCGATGAAGCTCAGGTGGCGCGTCGAAATCTCGGTATCGAGCGCGAGGTCCATCTGACTCATCCGGCGGCGGGTGCGCCATTCGCGCAATTGTTCGCCCAGCGTCGCGACTTGCATGATCGTCTCCTTCGTCCGGAGAGCTATACCTCCGCCTTCCTGTTTTCCATTACCTCCGGCGTAATCGACGCCATTCACTTTCGAGTCCAGTTTGAGGGGGTCGAAAGGAGAACCCACATGTCGATCCTCAACCTGAAGAACATCCTCGTCGCCGACGCCATCACCTGCGGAGGCGTTTTTGCCATCGGCCTCTTCGCCGCCGCGCCGGTCGGCGCGCTGCTCGGGCTGCCCGAAAATGTCGTCGCGATCGGTGGCTGGATATGCCTCGCCGCCGCGCTCCTGATGATCGTTGCCGCGCGGCAGGCAGTGCCAAATCCGGCGCTGGTCAAACTCATCGCACTCGGCAACCTTGGCTGGGTCGCGGCGAGCTTCGCGGTGGTCGCAACCGTTGCCGCGCAGATGACCGGCCTCGGCATCGCGGTCGTCGTAGCACAAGCCTTCGGCGTGCTCGGCTTTGCCATCCTCGAATGGAAGGACGCGGGCGCACCGCGCTCGCTCGTCGTCTGACGCGGTGCGCTAACTCAGCGCATCGAGCCGGGCGAGATCGATCCCACCCGGCACCAGCATCACCGGGCAGGGCAGCGATCCCGCATCCTGTCCGGTGAAGAAGGTAACGAGCGGCCCCGGTGCGCCGCTCGCTGCCGTCGCGAGCACCAGCGCCGCGATCTCGTCATTCGCGCGGATCACCTCGCACACCACCTCGGCGGGCTTGCCCGACTTGACCATCACCTGCGGCGTCACGCCCGCTTCCTGCACCACCGCATCAGCGGCAGCGGCCACCAGTTCCTCGGCATGCTCGCGCGCCTCGGCCTCGATCGTCGCCTGGACGCCGCCGAACGCGACGAAATCCTGCGGCGGGATGATCGCCAGCACCATCACGCCGCCGCCCGTCCGCGCCGCGCGGCGCGCGGCAAAGCGCAGCGCCAGCGTCGCTTCCGGGCTGTTGTCGATCACCACCAGATATGTCCGCATCGCCCCGACCCCTCGTGTTTTTGCTTGGGGCAAAGAGTGCGTCACATTCGTATGAAACGCAAGTTGGCCCGCTAGACCTTGACCGACGCAGGGCTTAAGGCGAGGAACAAACCGTAGCGGCAGGCGACGCCTGCGAGACTGACGCCCAAAGTTCAAAGGGACACGCCTAACCATGCCAATCGAACTGAAAATGCCCGCCCTCTCGCCGACGATGGAGGAAGGCACCCTTGCCAAATGGCTGGTCAAGGAAGGCGACACGGTCAAATCGGGCGACCTGCTCGCCGAAATCGAAACCGACAAGGCGACGATGGAGTTCGAGGCGATCGACGAAGGCGTCGTCAGCCAGATTCTCGTCGCCGAAGGCACCGACAATGTGAAGGTCGGAACCGTGATCGCGGTGATCGCGGGCGAGGGCGAAGATGCCGGAAGCGCAAAGGCGGCTCCGACGCCGGCTCCCGCCGCCGAACCCAAAGCAGAGGCACCCGCGCCCGCCGCCGCACCGGCGCCTGCTCCCGCGGCGGCTCCGGCTCCTGCGGCAGCTCCCGCCGCATCGGGCGATCGCATCAAGGCGAGCCCGCTCGCCAAGCGCCTCGCCGCCGAACAGGGCATTGACCTCAAGAGCCTGACCGGCACGGGACCCGGCGGCCGTATTGTGAAGGCTGACCTGGAAGGCGTGCCCGCTGGCGTGGCAGCAACCGCCGCGCCGGCTCCCGCCGCCGCCGCTCCAACAGCAGCAGCCCCCGCACCGGCCACCGGCGGCGCGATCCCCGATTTCGGTATCCCGCACGAAGACGAAAAGCTCAGCGGCATGCGCAAGACGATCGCGCGCCGCCTGACCGAGTCGATGCAGCAATCGCCGCACATCTACCTGACCGTCGACATCCGCCTCGACGCGCTGCTCAAGCTGCGCGGCGAGCTCAACGCCAGCCTCGAAAGCCGCGGCGTCAAGCTCAGCGTCAACGACATGCTGATCAAGGCGCTGGCGGTTGCGCTCGAACGCGTGCCCGCGTGCAACGTCTCGTTCGGCGGCGATGTGATGCGCAAGTACAGCCGCGCCGACATCTCGGTCGCGGTCAGCATCCCCGGCGGCCTGATCACCCCGATCATCGTCGACGCTGGCGGCAAGTCGATGTCGAAAATCTCGACCGAAATGTCCGAGCTCGCGGCGAAGGCGAAGGAAGGCAAGCTCCAGCCCAATGAATATCAGGGCGGCACCGCCAGCATCTCGAACATGGGCATGATGGGGATCAAGCAGTTCACCGCAGTGATCAACCCGCCGCAGGGCATGATCATGGCGATCGGCGCGGGCGAGAAGCGGCCGTACATCGTCGACGACGCGCTGGCGATCGCGACGGTTATGTCGGCGACCGGCAGCTTCGACCACCGCGCGATTGACGGCGCCGACGGCGCGCTGTTGATGAAGACCTTCAAGGAACTGGTGGAGAACCCGCTGGGGCTGGTGGCGTGATCGGCGTTGAAGTAAAAGATACCAACGATTCAATAATCTACCGATCCCATCGCGCTCGTTGGTCGCTTACAGGTTCTTGGGTCTCAATTGGCCCGTCCGATGGAAATGGAAGAGGCCCGTTCTTTACAGTTTACCTTCCTTTATCTCTTCGTGCTCTTCCACGCCGCGGCACGATCGCCTCTTATGTTGGAGAAGGTAAGCTAGGATCTGTGAGCATGTGGGGCGGTGCTTTAGCTCGAGATGGAGGTGGCCATCATGATTTGGACAAAGTTATTGCAGCGAGCAAGGTGCAATCGATGGAGTTAAATCTCATGCTGGATGTCGTTCTGGGTAAACCTCATTTAGATTCCTTTCAAGGTGGGCGCCCTTGGCTGTCCCCAGGAACGAAATACACGATCAATGTAACCGTTCCGCTTGATGATTACGCCGAGTTTTCTGACACACGCAAAACAACCGAAGCTTGGCGTAGCCTTTCTATGCGTTTGAAAGAAAATTTTAATTTTGACTTGGCTCCTTGGGAGAGCATTGACTGATGCCTGAAAACTACGACCTCATCGTCCTCGGCTCGGGCCCCGGCGGCTATGTCGCGGCGATCCGCGCGGCGCAGCTTGGCCTGAAAACCGCGATCGTCGAGCGCGAGAATCTTGGCGGCATCTGCCTCAACTGGGGCTGCATTCCGACCAAGGCGCTGCTGCGTTCGGCCGAAATCTATCATTATATGCAGCATGCGGGCGATTACGGCCTGATCGCGCAGCAGATCAGCGCCGACATCGACGCGGTGGTGAAGCGCAGCCGCGGGGTCGCAAAACAGCTGAGCCAGGGCGTCGCCTTCCTGATGAAGAAGCACAAGATCACCGTCCATATGGGCGAGGGCAAGCTGACCGCGCCGGGCAAGCTGGAGGTGAAGGGTGAGAAGGGGATCGAGACCCTGACCGCGAAAAATATCATCGTCGCGACCGGCGCCCGCGCCCGCGACCTGCCGTTCGCGCCCGCCGACGGCAAGCGCATCTGGACCTATCGCCACGCGCTCGTCCCGCCCGAAATGCCGAAGAAATTGCTCGTCATCGGATCGGGCGCGATCGGGATCGAGTTCGCGAGCTTCTACAGCGATATGGGCGCCGAAGTTACGGTGGTCGAAATGCTCGACCGAGTTGTTCCCGTCGAAGATGCCGACGTCTCGGCCTTCCTCGAAAAGGCGCTGAAGAAGCAGGGCATGACGATCCACACCGGCGCGGGCGTCGAGGAACTCAAGGCGACCGCCACCGGCGTCACCGCGAAGATCAAGGCGAAGGACGGCAAGACCCAAACCGCCGATTTCAGCCACGCGATTGTCGCGATCGGCATCGTCCCGAACACCGAGAATATCGGCCTCGAAACGCTCGGCGTGAAAACCACCAAGGGCCATATCGACACCGACGCGATGTGCCGCACCAACGTCCCCGGCATCTGGGCGATCGGCGACGTCACCGCGCCGCCGTGGCTCGCGCACAAGGCGATGCACGAATCGGTGATTTCGGTCGAAGCGATCGCGGGCAATCATCCGCACGCGATGGACCCGCGCAACATCCCCGGCTGCACCTACTGCCGCCCGCAGATCGCCAGCGTCGGCCTGACCGAGGCGAAGGCCAAGGAGCTCGGCTACGAGGTCAAGGCCGGCACCTTCCCCTTCATCGGCAACGGCAAGGCGATCGCGCTGGGCGAAGCCGAGGGGTTCACCAAGACCATATTCGATGCAAAGACCGGCGAACTGCTCGGCGCGCACATGATCGGCGCCGAGGTCACCGAACTGATCCAGGGCTATACGATCGGCAAGACCGCCGAACTGGTCGAGGATGATTTCATCGGCACCGTCTTCCCGCATCCGACGCTGAGCGAAACGATGCACGAAGGCGTGCTCGCGGCATTCGGACGGCCGCTGCATATTTGACCAGCTTTTTTCGTCAGTCCCGCGAAAGCGGGAACCCAGCGAGCGGACGTTGCAACTG
>NZ_JBOHHT010000054.1:0-16572 GCF_050725655.1 Sphingopyxis sp.
CCCTCCGTCAGCGCTTCGCGCTGCCACCTCCCCACAAGTGGGGAGGATCGGTACGTCCGCTCTCCACCCCAAATCAGTCGTTCGTGACTCGGAGGCTTCCTTACCGTTTCATGCACTGGCGCACATCGTCGCGCTTGTATTCGCTGCAATTCCAGAGCGCCTTTTCGAACCCTGCCTTGTCGTCGCGGAGGTAGGAGAAGGTCATCGCCGCACGCTGCGTGTCGCTCATCGCATCGCTGTCGGGTTTCAGCATCGGGTTGGTCCAGCCCATGAACTTGCAATAGGGCTTGTCGCCGCACAGCCGCAGCGCGGTGGTGACAAAGCTTTCGGGCGCAGCCTTGCGGTCGAGCTGGGTGTAGATGGTGTCGCGCCCCATGCTTTCGCCCGCGCCGGTGACGACGCGCGCTTCGCCGACGGCGGCATTGGCGTCGACGCCCGTTGCCAGATCGGTCGGCAACCCCAGCGCGATCGCGTGCAGCGGCGATATGGCAGCGAGCTTCGCCACCGGGCCGTCGCTTCCCGACACCGCGCCGCGGAACGCGCCCTGCGTGCCCCAGAACCCCGGCCAGCGGAAAAACAGGTGCGTATCGACGATCGCGATCTTCTCGAGGCTGTCGCTCCAATAGGGTCGCACCCAGTCGGTGTGATAATGGGTGGCAAGGCCGACCGGCGGATAGGTTCCGCCCGACAGCATCATATCGGCGTTGTTGCGTGCGCGCTGCCACGCCGCGTCCGAATAACGGCGGTTCAGTGCCCCGTCGCATGTGAAGGTGAACTGGCACCCCGTCGTGCGTTCCGACCCCTGGAATACAACACCGCAGATCGACTTGGGGAAGGCCGGATGCCGGGCGCGGTTGATCACGACCTGGCCGACCGGCTGTTGTCCCTTGGCGTCGTCGCCCGCCTCGTAAAGCATCGCGGCGGCAAGGCAGTCGCGGGCGCGGGCTTTCGCGTCGCCGCCGCCCGCATAAACGAAGGGACGCGCCGCAACGAAGCCATTGGTGATCAGCGCGACGTCGGCGTTCTGCGCGCGCGCGTCGTCTTCGGTCACCGGCGCCAGCACCATGGGTGCGACTTCGGGGACAATGTTGGCGGGCGGCGCGACCGGTTGCCGATGTGCGACGTGCTTTCCCGGGCCGCTCGAATGGCTCGCATAAAGCACCGCCACCACCGCCGCGATCACGATCAGGACGAACAGCCAGCCCGTCCAGTCGCGCCGCAAGGGCAACGCCGTTTGATCGTCGTGGGGGGGCACGAGCGGTCCTCAGATCTCCGGGAGGAAATCGGGAACCGACAGATAACGCTCGCCCGTGTCGTAGTTGAAGCCGAGAACGCGGCTGCCTGCGGGAAGTTCGGCAAGCTTCTGCGCGATGGCCGCGAGAGTGGCGCCCGACGAGATGCCGACGAGCATGCCTTCCTCGGTCGCGGAGCGGCGCGCGAAATCCTTCGCGGCACCCGCATCGACCTTGATCACCCCGTCGAGCAGGTCGGTGTGCAGGTTGCGCGGGATGAAGCCGGCGCCGATGCCCTGGATCGGGTGCGGCGCGGGCTGGCCGCCCGAAATGACCGGCGAGGCTTCGGGTTCGACCGCATAGACCTTCAGGTTCGGCCAATGCGCTTTGAGGAACTGCGCAACGCCGGTGATATGGCCGCCGGTGCCGACACCGGTGATCAGCACGTCGATGGGACTGTCCTTGAAATCGGCGAGGATTTCGGGACCCGTCCTGCGGGCGTGCACATCGATGTTCG
This sequence comes from Sphingopyxis sp., assembly GCF_050725655.1. Taxonomy (GTDB): domain Bacteria; phylum Pseudomonadota; class Alphaproteobacteria; order Sphingomonadales; family Sphingomonadaceae; genus Sphingopyxis. Next base: position 1,750 of record NZ_JBOHHT010000054.1, read on the forward strand.
CCTCATTTTCGAACTGCTGCGGCATCCACGCGCCCGGCGTCGTCTCGACCAGTTCGATCGCGCGTTCGATCGCGCCCTTCATACCCTTTTCGCGCGGCGTCAGGTCGAAGGTCGCGCCATAAGCGAGCATCAACCGGCGGCGTTCGACCGACATGCTTTCGGGCATGACGAGGACAAGCTTGTACCCCTTGACCGCGGCGGCCATCGCGAGGCCGATGCCGGTGTTGCCCGACGTCGGCTCGACGATGGTGCCGCCGGGCTTCAGGCTGCCGTCTTTCTCGGCGGCTTCGATCATCGCGAGGCCGATCCGATCCTTGATCGATCCACCGGGGTTGCTGCGTTCCGACTTGACCCAGACTTCGGCGTCGGGGAACAGCTTGGCGACACGGATATGCGGCGTGTTGCCGATGGTCTCGAGGATCGAATTGGCTTTCATGATCGGTGCGCTCTTTCCTTGAATTCGAATCGCGGGTCGCGGCGGACACGATTTGGCCAGTCTCCGGCGCGCAGCCAGAGTGCCTCGTCCGCCAGCGCCGGCGTGGTCGCGGGTTGTAACGAGGCGAGCAGATACTGTCCATAAGGCCAGTCCGCGACGCCCGAGTCCGCGTTGATATGGCCGAACGGTCCGGCGTTGACGAAACGCGCGTCCCAGTGCCGCGACAGGCGCCAGACATAGGAGGTTTTGGCATAGGGATCGTCATCGCTGGCCACGACGATCATCGGCGTCCGCGACGAAAGCGGCGGCGAGTCGGTGAAGCTTTCGACCCGCGTGTCGCGCCGGAGTTGCGTCAGGTCAGGCGGCGCGACGAGCAGCGCGCCGGCGATACGGTCACGCGCGACGCTGCTGGCGGCGGCGAACCAATGGGCAAAGGCATGGCAGCCAAGGCTGTGTGCGGCAACGAGGACGGGTTCGTGTTCGGCGTCGATCGCGGCGGCGATCCGTTCGACCCATTCGTCCTTCACCGGCTCGTCCCAGCCGCCGAGTTCGATTCGCTCGCAGCGGGCGAAGCTTCGCTCCCACAGGCTTTGCCAATGGGTCGGGCCGCTGTTGTAGAGCCCGGGAATGGTCAGGATTTTGTGGCGGATATTCGAATTGTGCATGGCGGTCGCTCCATCGGGGGAGTGAGGGGGAACCGCGGTGACGGGTGATGGATAGATAACTCAACTGATTAAATTGACAATAGCCTTTTGACGAAATGGGCGCGAGGTACGGCGAATGGTTTTGATCCTATCCTTCGGTCTGCCTGAACTGCGGCTCGAATGTGCGCGCTCGTCGCAGTTCAGGAAATATCCATGCCCAGAGCGCGGTCACACCGACTGCCGCAGCGCCGCCCGCGACCACCGCGCTCACCGGGCCGAGCGCGGCCGCCATCGCGCCGGCGCGCATTTCGCCGAGTTCGTTCGAGGCCGAAATGGCAAGCCCCGACGCCGCGCTGACGCGTCCGCGCATATGGTCGGGGGTGTTGAGCTGGATCAGCGTGCCGCGCACAAAGACCGAGAACATGTCGGCTGCGCCCATGAGGACGAGCACCGCGAGCGACAGGAACAGATTGGTCGAGAGGCCGAACACCACGGTTCCGACGCCGAAGACGGCGACCGCCCACAGCATTTTTACGCCGACGTTGCGCTCGATCGGACGGATGGCGAGGCCCACCGCAACACCGACCGATCCCAAGGCGACGGCGGCGCGCATCAATCCTGCGCCTTCGGGGCCGGCGTGCAATATATCGCGTGCGAACACGGGGAACATCGCGGTCGCGCCCGCCAGCAAGACGGCGAACAGGTCGAGCGTGATCGTCCCGAGCAGGAAGCGCTCGACCCATACGAAGCGCAAACCATCGACCATCTCGCGCAGCGGGTGGCGGCGGACTTCGGCGGGCGGCGGCTGTACCGGCCGCACCCGGCTGAGGGTGAAGGCCGATATGGCAAGGAGTATGGCCGAGAAGACGTACACCGCCCCCGGATGCGCCGCATAGATGAGGCCGCCCGCCGCCGGGCCGATCACCGACGCCGACTGCCAGGCGATGCTGCTCATCGCAATCGCGCGTGGCAACACGGCGGGGGGGACGATATTGGGCGCGATGGCGCTCATCGCTGGCCCCGAGAAGACGCGCGCGACGCCGTGCAGCGCCGCGAGACCGAAGAGCAACGGCAGCGTCAACTGGTCATGCCAGGTGAACCAACCGAGCGCGGCGGCAATGAGGAGATCGATGAGGTTCGAAAAGATCGCGACGCTACGCCGCTCGAACCGGTCGGCGGCCCAGCCCGCGACGGGGGTCAGGATGGCAAGCGGAACGAACTGGAAGAGGCCGAGCAGCCCGAGTTGGAACGATGCCTCCTTGATCGACATGCCATAGTCGGTGCGCGCGGTGTCGTAGAGCTGGTAGCCGATCACCACGACCATCGCGATCGTCGCCATCACCGCGGTGAAGCGCGCGAGCCAGAAATAGCGGAAGTCGGGAAAGCTGAGGGGGGAAGGGGCTTTGGGCGTCGCGTCCGGCATCACCGGTTCTTCGCCTTCGGGTGGAGGGATCGTTGCCATCGCCGTCCGCCCTATCGTGCTTTTCGTCGCTGTCCAGTCGCCCTAACATATGCCGTTCGTCGATTAGGGGATGCCATCGGCCAGACGCAGTGGCAGAAACCCGCGATCGATTGAGGGAGACTATCGAATGACAAGCAAATTTGCCCGCTTCAGCGGCGCGGCGATGGCTGCGACGCTGCTGGTTCTGGCCGGATGCAACGCGTCGGACAACAAGTCGGCGACCGCGCCGAGCGCGAAGGACTGGACCGAATTCCGCGATAATTTCCTCAAGGGATATTTCCCCCTCAATCCGAATTTCGCGGTCTATCAGGGCAAGCATGAGTTCGACGGGCAACTGCCCGACTGGTCGCCCGAGGGACTTGAGAAGCAGGCCGCCTATCTCGAAAAGGCGATTGCGGATGCCAAGGCTTTCGACGGCGAGATGACCGATGCCGAAAAGTTCGAACGCGATTATTTGATTCATGTCGCTCAGGGGCAGCTCTTCTTCCTCCGCGATACCGATTTTGCGCAGAAGAACCCGTCCTTTTATACCGGCGCGCTCGACCCCAACGTCTATATCGCGCGCCCCTATGCCGATGCGACGACGCGGATGAAGGCGTTCATCGCCTATGCCGAAAAGGTCCCCGCCGCTGCCGCGCAGATCAAGGCGAACCTCAAGCTTCCGCTGCCCGCGACCTTTGTGAAATATGGCACGGCGGGCTTCGGCGGCTTTGCCGATTATTATAAGGGCGATGCCAAGGCGGCCTTTGCCTCGGTCAAGGACGAGACGCTGCAGAAACAGTTCGACGAAGCCGCCGCGAAGGCCGGCGCGGCGATGACCGATCTTGCGAAATATATCGGATCGCAGCCGGGCACCGCCGACGGTTTCGCGCTCGGCGGCGGCAAGTTCGCGAAGATGATCCTGACCAACGAAGGCGTCGATACGCCGCTCGACGAACTTGAGCGCATCGGGCAGGCCGACCTCAAGCGTAACCAGGACGCACTGAAGGCGGCTTGTGCGACTTATGCCGCGGGCATGACAATCGCCGATTGCATGAAGAAGATGAATTCGGACAAGCCCGCCGACGGTCCGGTCGCCGAGGCGCGGCGCCAGCTGCCGACGCTGCGCGCCTTCCTGATCGAAAAGGACATCGTGACGATCCCCGGCACCGAACAGGCGCAGGTCGAGGAATCGCCGCCATACAACCGGCAGAACAGCGCCTATATCGACATCCCCGGACCGTATGAGAAAGGCTTGCCGTCGGTCTATTATATCTCGCCGCCCGATCCGGCGTGGGACAAGCAGACGCAGGCCGATTTCGTGCCCGGCCGCAAGGACTTGATGTTCACCTCGGTCCACGAAGTATGGCCGGGCCACTTCCTCAACTTCCTCCATTCGAACCGCGCCGAAAGCATCTTCGGCAAGCTCTTCGTCGGCTATGCCTTCGCCGAGGGCTGGGCGCATTATACCGAGGAGATGATGTGGGACGCGGGGTTGGGTGAGGGCGATCCCGAAACGCATATCGGCCAGCTGTCGAACGCGTTGCTGCGCGATTGCCGCTATCTTTCAGCAATCGGCCTGCACACGCAGGGCATGACGGTCGCCGACAGCGAAAAGCTGTTCAAGGAGCAATGCTATCAGGATGAGGGTAATTCGCGGCAACAGGCGGCGCGCGGCACCTATGATCCCGCCTATCTCAATTACACGATGGGCAAGCTGATGATCCGCAAGCTGCGCGAGGATTGGACAGCCAAAAACGGGGGGGCGGGTGACAAGACGAAGTGGAAAGCGTTCCACGACGAGTTCCTGTCGTACGGCGGCCCGCCGATCCCGATGGTTCGCGCGGCAATGATGAAGGAAGAGACGCCGAAGGCGGTTTTCTGAGGCTGGCGAATCGAACGACCGGCGGCTAGCCTCGTCAAAACAGGGGGCTAGCCGATGGTTGACGTGTTCATTTCCTATTCGCGCGACAACAAGGCGCGCGTCGCCGACATCGCCGCTGCCGTCACCGCGGCGGGCTACGACGTGTGGTGGGATGCCGAGCTGCCGCCGCATCGCTCGTACGGCGATGTCATCACCGAAAAGATCGGTAGTGCAAAGGCGGCGATCGTCGTCTGGTCGCACACATCGGCGCAGTCCGAATGGGTGCGCGCCGAGGCTGACGTTGCGCGCAACCAGAAGAAGCTGGTGCAGACGGCGATCGACGATGTGATGCCGCCGCTGCCGTTCAACCAGATCCAGTTCGCCGACCTCCGCGACTGGAACGGCGATCCGGAACATGGCGCCTGGCGCAAGGTCCTGATGAGCCTCGAAGAGCTTTGTGGACGCGAAGCCGCCGCGGCGCCCTCGCCGAGACCGACGCCTGCGCCCGTTGCAACGCCCCCGCCGCCGGGAGATTCGCAAGCCGGCTCGAGGGAACGGAAGTCCTCTTTGGCTTTGACACTCGCTTGGGCGCTTGTAGCGCTCGCTGCGATAGCGATAGCCTTGCTTGCGTGGAAGCTTCTTCAACCCCCGGCTGAGCCCGCTCCTTCAGCGACCGAAGCCGTCGCCTTGCCAGATGAAAAGAGAGTGGCGGAAACACCCGGAACAGCAGTTAATGGCCCGATCGAAGCCTTCACGCTCGCAGCCGTCATCGACGATCCGGAGGGCTTCACCAACATCCGTTCGCAACGAAGCGCTCAAAGCACGATCCTCGGCAAGGTGCTCGATGGCGAGAAATTCCTGACCTACAAACAGTCCGGCGCATGGTGGCGCGTGCGCAAGGCCGACGGCACGACGGGCTTCATGTTCCGCAAATATATCCGGCTCGTCGAAGGCGGCGCGCCGGCGATCCCCGCCGGCTCCGCGCCGACGGGCGTCGGCGGCAGCGGTGTTGTCATTCCCGACTCGTCGGACCGCCTGCTTTCGGCCGACGAGTTAAGCAATTACAGCGCGCTCGAACTCCGGATCGCGCGCAACGAGATATTCGCACGCAACGGGTTTCGCTTCAGCGATCCGTCGCTTCGCGCGCATTTCAGCCAGTTCAGCTGGTATAGCGCAACGAGCGACACGGTCGAGCTGTCCACCACCGAGAAAGCGAATGTCGCCTTGCTGAAATCGGCCGAAGCTACGGCGCGATGACGGGATCGGCGGACCGGATCACGGCCGCCGAAGCCGAGGTCGCGCACCGGCTGGCGGAGGGCGATGCGCTGAGCGCGTTCGACTGCGCCGCTGCGACCCGGCGCGATGGTGTTGACAGCCCGCGCTTGCGCTATCTCATGGTGCGGGCGCTTGCCGCTTCGGGTGACAGTCTGGGCGCGATGCATCTCTATGAGCAGCTTGACCTTGCTGCGACAGGCGACGTCGACAGCCTCGCGCTGGCGGGGCGGATATGGAAGGATGCCGCCTTCGACAATAGCGGCGACCGCCACGCGGTGTTGCTGGGGCAGGCCGCTGCCGCCTATCATCACGCATGGAAGCTTTCGGGCGCCTCCTTTCCGGCAATCAATGCCGCGAGCCTCTATGCGCTGCTCGGCGAGCGCGAGCGCGCCGCGGCTTTGGCAGGGCCGATTGCCGCAAATGGCGCTGCCGATAATTATTGGGACCTGGTGACGCTGGTCGAGGCGCTGCTGCTGTTGAACCGCGGCGCGGAAGCTCTGCGCCACGCACAAGCGGCCCAGAATCAGGCGGGGACTCGCGCCGGAGACCGCGCCTCGACTTGCCGCCAGCTGTCGCGTCTTGCCGGAAGCGGTGCGATCGACGCAGGTCATGCGGGAGCGATCCTTGGCCTGCTCCGTCCGCCCCCGGTCGGGGTCTATTGCGGGCGTATGTTCCGGGCGGGCGGGGCCGGCGAGGCCAATGCCCGCGCCGCCATCGCCGCCGCGCTCGATGCACAGCCGCTTTCGGCGCTGATCGGCCCGCTCGCTTGCGGCGCGGACATCCTGTTCGCCGAAGAGGCACTTGCGCGGGGAATCGACCTGACCATCGTGCTGCCCTTCGCCGAAGATGATTTCATCGCCCAATCGGTGCTTTCGGGCGGCGAGGACTGGCTGGCGCGCTATGTCGCATGCCGCGACCGGGCGGCGATGGTCCATTTCGCCAGCGGTTCGCGTTTTGTCAGCGACGATTGCCAGTTCGTCCTCGGGTCGCATACGATGATGGGTCTGGCCAAGCTGCGCGCGCGCGAACTGGAGACAACAGCGATCCAGCTTGCGGTGGTCGATCCCGAAGTCGCGGCGCGTTCCTTGGCCGCGATCGCCGGGACCAATACCGATATTGCGCTGTGGCAGCAGCATGGCGGCGAAACCCTGACGATTTCTGTTGGTGCTCTCGACCGCAACTTGGACTTTCCCGCGGCGCCCAGGCCGCCCGAGGGGACGCGCCGCGGGCTTTATGCTATATTGTTCGCGGATTTCGCAGGCTTTTCGAAGCTTGGCGAAGCGGAGCTGCCGATCTTTGCCAGCGAAGTGATGGGCGGCATTGGCCAAATCCTCGACGAGTTCGGAAAGGCGGTATTGTTCCGCAACACTTGGGGCGACGCCGTCTATGCCATCATCGACGACCCGGCGACGGCGGCGCGGATCGCGCTGGCGATGCAGGAGCGGCTCGATATTCTGCCGCCGGGGCTCGGGCTCGACGGGCAAGAGGCCGGAATGCGGACGGGTATCCATTTCGGTCCGATCTATCGCGGCATCGATCCGGTGGTCGGAAACGAACTATGGTACGGCACCGAAGTGACGCGCACCGCGCGGATCGAGCCGGTCACATTGGTCGGCCAAGTCTATTGCACCCAGCCGCTCGCCGCGATGCTGGCGCTCCGCAACGCCCGCGATTTCGATTGCGACTATGTCGGAAAGGTACAGCTCGCCAAGGATTATGGCGAACTCGCGCTCTATCGATTGTCGCGCACCTCAGCTTGACGGCGCGCGCAGCCGCGCGACGAAAAACCCATCGAGCCCACCCGCGTCGGCGAGCATGTCGGGGAGCGTGCGGATCAGGCCCTTGCCGTCGGTGGCAATCGCCTCGGGCAATTCTTCGGTGCGCGCGGGGTCGATGGTCCATCCGGCGTGGCGGTCGAGGAAGGTCGATACCTGACCCTCACCCTCGGCTTGCTCGAGCGAGCAGGTCGCATAGATCAGCGTGCCGCCCGGCTTGACCCAGCGCGCCGCGCGCGCCAGCAACTCGGTCTGCAGCACCGCCATTTCGGCAATCTGCCGAGGTTCGATGCGGTGGAGCACGTCGGGATGACGGCGGAAGATACCGGTCGCCGAGCAGGGCGCGTCGAGCAGCACCGCGTCGGCCTGACCCTCGGGTGCCCACGACCGGATATCGCCCTGGACGATGTCGGCCGACAGGCCGGTGCGTTCCATGTTGGCGCGCAGCCGTTCGAGGCGTTTCGCGCTGGAATCGACCGCAACGACATGCCATCCGGCCGCCGCAAGTTGCATCGTCTTGCCGCCCGGCGCGGCGCAGAGGTCGAGCACGGTCCGGCCTTCGCCGGCGCCGAGCAGGCGGGCGGGCAGGCTCGCCGCCAGATCCTGCACCCACCAGCCGCCTTCGCTATAGCCCGGCATCGCCTCGACCGCCTGACCGCGGGGAAGGCGGCGATGACGCGGAGCGAGCGAAACGGCGTCGGGCCATTCCTCCGCACCCGGTTCGGCGGCGAAGCTGAGATCGATGGGCGGCGGTGCGCTCCACGCCGCTTCGGCGGCTTCGACCATCGCCAGGCTCCATTGCTCGGCCCAGCGTTCGGCGGTGGGCAGGGGAAGCGTAGCGCGATCGAGAAGTCGCCATTCATCCTGCTGCGCACGCGACAGAACGGCGTGAACCAGCCGCCGCGGTCCGCCTGCGACGAGCGGCAGGGCCGTCGCCACGACCGCATGCGCGGGACTTTTGAGTACGAGCAACTGGGCGAGCGCAATCCGCAATACCGCGCGCGATTTGACGTCATCGGGGAGGATTTGTGCCGTTGCGCTGTCGATCAGCGCGTCGATGTCGACCATCCAGCGCAGTGTTTCCGACGCGATCGCGACGGCGAAGGCACGGTCGGCGCCGGTCAGCCCCTGAGCGGCAGCATGCATGGCAACGTCGAGCGGGTCGCCGCGCCGCAGGATCGCATCGACCAGCCGCAATGCCGCGCGGCGGGTTGCCGTGCCGGGTGGATCGGCTTCGCCCGGCGGTCGGCGACGCGGGCGGCGATCAGCCATGATCGGCAACGGCGTGGTTGGCGTGACGCATGAAAAATCCTATAGGCATGGGCATGACGATCGACAGCAGCCAGAAGGGAACCATCGGCGGAACGCCGCGCGCTGTAAAGCGCCCCGCGCATGTGAAAGCTCCGGCGGGCTGGACGAATAGCCCGGTGCCGGTGCCGGAACCGATCCATGAGGACAAGGCGGAGGACCAGCCAGGTGGGCGCAACCCGGTGCGCTATGGTGATTGGGAGCTGAAGGGCGTGGCGGTCGATTTCTGAGGGCATCGGGCCCCGCCGCGACGATATTCGATATATGCCCGAACGGCCGCCCCTGCGCGATGCAGAGGCGGCGATATTCATATGCTTCAGACGACGGGCAGTTCGGTGTTGAGGGGCATCTTGCCGCTCTTAACCTGTTCGGCGAACACTTCGCGCATCAGTTGCAGCGAGAAGAGGTGCGCGAAAATAAGGCCGAGGATGCCGTTCTGCATCAGCTTGCGCAGCACATCGCCGCGCAGCTCGCGCAGCTTGTTTTCGTCGACCATCTGGAAACCTCGATAGACGTACGGCTTGTCATTGCCTTCCTGCTGGATGGAGACTTCGCCGTCCATCAACAGGTCTGCTTTCTTCAATTCGTCCATGAACATGCCGGTGCGCTGGCCCGCTTCCTCGAAATTCTTGCAGAATTCGAGGACCGCTTGAACCTGATCGGACGGCTGGCCGTCGACGAAGAGCGCATCGCCCTCGTCGAACTTGCCGATCGCGCCCGAGGTCGGGTCGAAGCACAGCGACAAATCTTCCGAATCGGGCTGGAGCCGCGCGAGGAGGAAGGGGTAGCGGCGAATGTAGGCCGGGACATAAACCGGATTGATGAGCTTGCCTGCATCGTCGACGAAGGTGTTGATGCCTTCGTTCAGACCCATCAGCGCGAGCGGAACCGGATTTTCGCCGGCCGAAAAGACGATCGGGAAAAAGCGGCAGGCGGACACGAACTCGTCCGACGTCAGCGGGATTGCATGCTGGCCGACCAGAAATTCGGCGCTGTCGAGAGGACGTGCATGGAAATCGCCGTGCTCGACGCTCGAAAGCGGGGCAAGGTCCTTGTAGAACAGCGGCAGATTGGCAGGTGCGGGCGCGGTGGCCATGTTTGAACTCCGGTAAAGGTCCCGCAGCTCGGGACGAAAAGGATAAAGCGCCTTATTGACCCGCGCCGCGCCGCGCAAGAGGGCGATGCTGCAAGAGGGCGACGCGATGCGGCTCGGCGGGGTCGGGCGACGATCAGGCGACCAGTTTGCCCGGATTGAAGATGCCCGCCGGGTCGAACCCGGCCTTGACCCGGCGCAGCGCCGACAAACGCGCCGGGCTGTCCAGTTCGGCCAATATGTCGCGCTTCATCTGGCCGATGCCATGCTCGGCCGAAATCGATCCCCCGAGTTCGAGGACGTGCGAATAGACCAGCCGGCTGACCGCCGCGCCATGCTCGGCGAGCCACGCGGCGCCATCGACATCGGCGGGCGGCTGGACATGGTGATGGACATTGCCGTCGCCCAAATGGCCAAAAGACAGTGCGCGGACGCCGGGAAATGCCAAATCCAATCGCGCCGGATTCTCGGCGATGAAGGCGGGCATCAAATCGACGGGCACGCTGACGTCATGCTGCAACGCCGGACCTTCGGCCCGTTCCGCTTCCGAAATGGAATCGCGCAAGCGCCAGAAATCATCGCTTTCGCGATCGTTTTTGGCGATCACGACATCGCGGATCAGTCCCGCGTCGAGCGCCGCCGCGAGTTGCCGTTCCAAGGCTTCGCCCAAAGCCTGATCGTTTTCGCCGGCTAGTTCGAGCAGCACGTACCAAGGCTGTGCGGTCGCAAGCGGTGCGCGCGTCTGGGGGATATGGCGCAGCACCGCGTCGAGGCAGCTGTGCGGGATCAGTTCGAACCCCTCGAGCTCGCGCCCGATCGCGGCGTCGACACGGCGCAGCAGCAACAGCGCGCTTTCGGGGGAATCGATCCCGATCCACGCGGTCCGCCGTGCCGCAGCAGTGGGAACCAGATGCAGCGACGCGGCAGTAACGATGCCCAGCGTTCCTTCGGCACCGCAAAACAGGTGCCGCAGGTCATAGCCGCGATTATCCTTCTTGAGCGCGGAAAGCCCGTCGAAAATGCTGCCGTCGGGCAGCACCGCTTCGATGCCCAGGGTCAGCGCGCGCATCGATCCGTGGCGCAGCACCTGGGTGCCGCCGGCGTTGGTCGACACCAGCCCGCCGATTGTCGCCGATCCCTTGCCGCCCAAGGTAAGCGGAAAGCGGAGCCCGTGTGCGAGCACGGCGTTGTGGAAATTCTCCAGGATCACGCCGGCCTCGGCAACGGCAAGCTGCCGCGCCTCGTCGATATGGCGTATGCGGTTCATCCGCCGCAGGCTGAGCAGAAGCTGATCGCCGCTCGAATCGGGCGTGGCGCCGCCCACCATGCCGCTGTTGCCGCCTTGGGGGACCAGCGCGACCTCCGCCTCGGCGCACAGGCGCACGACGGAGGCGACTTCGTCGGTGGTCGCTGGCGACAGCATTGCGGCCGCACGACCTTGATATTTGCCGCGCCAGTCGGTCAGCCAGGGCGCCATCGCATCCGGGTCGGCACTATAGCCCTTCGGGCCAAGCAAGTTTGCGAATGCGTCGAGCAGCGATGCAGATGGCGGGCGCGTCATGCCGGTCCACTCCGTAAATTTCCTGTTCCGCAAGCGGGCAGGGGGTGACAGCAGTTCATTTGATGTTCAATCATCCTTGTTAAAAGGGGCGATGGACGAATAGTATCTTTTCGTCCAGCGGGCATGGACGCGGGAGCCACAGGTGAGCAGCATCTTCTGTCAGGACGCCAAAGGAGCGGCAGCGCGGCTGTGCTGACGGCGGCATTCCTGTGGTTTGTGGCCGCTGCTCCAGCGGCAGACGCAGCGCCGCCCATTGCCGCGCCGGAGCCGCTGGTGGCGATTTCCGCACCGACCCCCGAACAGGTTTCTTCCTTTTGGCAGGTGGTGATCGAACAGCAGCTGATCATTCGTGTGCCGGCCCAGCGTTCGCAGCTCAACAATTTTGCCGCGGGTCCCTCAGCTTCGAGACGCGCGACCGAGTTGCCGGTCGTCTGGAAAGAGAAAAAAGCCCCCAAATGCGTATCGATGCGCAATATATTGGGGATGCAGGCGGTCCAGCGCGACAGCATCGATATCATTACGCGGCAAAAGCAGCGGCTGCGCGCGCAGTTGAACCGGGGGTGCCGCGCGCTCGATTTTTACGCCGGTTTCTACATGCAGGGCAGCAAGGACGGAAAACTGTGCGAGGATCGTGATCAGATCCATGCCCGGACCGGCGCAAAATGCGAGATCGACAAGTTCAAGCTGATGGTTCCGGTCCGCGAAGACGATTAATCGCGTTTATCGCGGCCTTTCCTTGACTTTTCCTCGCCATTTGCCCAATGGCCGCGGCAACGTCCGCCTGCGTGGGAGGCTGGGCGCCAACTCTTTTCCGGACATGATGATCTTATGAAATTTGCCGACATCGGCCTTTCCGACGAACTTTTGCGCGCCATCGACGAGTCGGGGTATAACGAAGCGACCCCGATCCAGGCGGGAGTCATTCCGTCGGTCTTGATGATGCGCGACATCATCGGCATCGCCCAGACGGGTACGGGCAAGACCGCGTCCTTTGTGCTGCCGATGATCGACATCCTGGCCCACGGCCGCGCCCGTGCGCTGATGCCGCGCTCGCTGATCCTCGCGCCGACGCGCGAACTCGCGGCGCAGGTCGCTGAAAATTTTGAAAAATACGGCAAATATCACAAGCTTTCGATGGCGCTGCTGATCGGCGGCGTTCAGATGGGCGACCAGGTCAAGGCGCTCGAAAAGGGTGTCGACGTGCTGATCGCGACGCCGGGCCGCCTGATGGACCTGTTCGAGCGCGGCAAGATCCTGCTGACCGGTTGCAACCTGCTCGTCATCGATGAGGCCGACCGGATGCTCGACATGGGCTTCATTCCCGACATCGAGAATATCTGCACCAAGCTGCCCGCGACTCGGCAGACCTTGCTCTTCTCGGCGACGATGCCCGCGCCGATCAAGCGGCTCGCCGACAAGTTCCTGTCGAATCCGAAGACGATCGAGGTCGCGCGTCCGGCGAGCCGGAACGAGAATATCGAGCAGTTCCTGGTCAAGACCTCGGAACGCAGCAAGCGCGACACGCTCCGCAGCCTGATCGAGGCCGAGAAGGTTGGCACCGCGATCATCTTCTGCAACCGCAAGACCACCGTACGCGAACTGGCGAAATCGCTGCAACGCTATGGCTACAAGGCGGGCGAGATCCAGGGTGACATGGACCAGTCGAGCCGCACCGCAGAACTCGACCGGTTCAAGGCCGGCACAATCAACATATTGGTGGCATCCGACGTCGCGGCGCGCGGGCTTGACGTCAAGGGCGTCAGCCACGTTTTCAATTTCGATGCACCATGGCATCCCGACGACTATGTCCATCGCATCGGCCGTACCGGTCGAGCGGGCGCTCAGGGTCGCGCTTTCACGCTGGTAACACCGTCCGATGATGAGGCGATCGACAGCATCCAGAAACTGACCGGGTACAAGATTCCGGTCCATGGCGGCGGCGCGCCGGCGGCTGATGTCGCCAAGCCTGCCCGCGATGCGGAAGAAGGCGAGCCGCGGCGCGCCCGTTCGGCGCGCGGTGGACGCGGCAAAGCTGCTGCGAAGCCCGAGCAGGCGCCAGCGCGGCAGGCGCCAGTCGCCGAAGCGCAGCCTTCGAAGCCGCGCGAAGAGCGGAAGCCGCGGAACGATCGCAAGCCGGTGCCCCGACACGACGATCAGGACGGCCCCGACGATGGCTGGAACGGTCCGATGCCGGGGTTCCTGTCTGTCGGTTTCGACAGCTGACGCCAGAACCGGAGGGCGTGCTGGTCAGACCCTGACCAGCATTTTTCCCATATTGCTGCCAGAGAACAGGCCGAGGAAGGCGTCGGGCGCCGACGCCAACCCGTCGTGTACGGTTTCGCGCATCGTTACCGCCCCGCTGGCGATCAACCCGCCCATGTCGGCATAGAATTCCTCCATGCAGTCGATGAACTGGTCGGTGTAGATGAAGCCTTCCATGCGAATCCGCGCCGGAATGGCCCGGACGATATATTTCATCTCCTGCGGCCTCGCGTCGTTGTAGACATCGATCATGCCGCAGATCGCGAAGCGCGCGAAATCGTTCGCCGTCGCAAAGGCCGCATCGAGATGCTCGCCGCCCACATTGTCGAAATAGACGTCGATGCCCGGCTTGCCGAGGCGTTCGAGCGCGGCGGCGAGTTGGGGGAGCACCGGCCCCGCCTTGTAATCGATCGTCGCGTCCGCGCCGAGATCGTCGATCCAGGCGCATTTCTCCGCGCCGCCGGCAGAGCCGATCACCGTCATTTCGCGCGCCTTGGCGATTTGCACAACCGCCGAACCGACCGCACCCGCGGCGGCCGAGACGAATATCGTATCGCCGGGCTTGGCCGCCGCGACGCGGAGCAGGCCGATCCATGCGGTTCCGCCGGTCAGGCCCATATTGTGCAGAAAGGTTTGCGGGGTCAGGCCCGCGGCCAGCATGTCGCCGGGCAGCTTGTTCGGCATCATGTCGAGGCCGATGACGCCGCCGTCGCGCCAACCGCCTATGTGGAGGATCAAGTCGCCCGGAGAAAAGCCCTCCATGGTGCTTTCGATGACCTCGCCGATCGCCCCGCCGGTCATCGGCTGGTCGATCTGGAAGCTGGCGACATAGCTTTTAGCGTCGTTCATCCGCCCGCGCATGTACGGATCGACCGACAGCCAAAGATTGCGGATACGAAGCTGGTCCTTTTGGAGCGGCGCGTCAGGCACCTCGCGCAACGCGAAATTGTCGATCGTCGGCAACCCCTGCGGACGACTGGTCAAATGCCACGCTTTGGCCATCGGAATCCCCCCATTCCCATTTCGCCGGCGACGGTGACAATCGTCAGAAAAGCCGTTGCCACCGCCAATCAGCGTCGTTAAGACCCTGCCCGTCGCGGGGCCGTAGCTCAGATGGGAGAGCGCTGCAATCGCACTGCAGAGGTCAGGGGTTCGATTCCCCTC
>NZ_JBOHHT010000055.1:0-13846 GCF_050725655.1 Sphingopyxis sp.
CCCCAACCCCTCCCCTGAAGGGGAGGGGCTTCTCACTTAAGGCATGACGTTTCCGTCAACGTCAGTTAGCCTTCATCGCATGAGCTGGGAAAAAGAGATCGACGAACTCGGGCAGCGCCGCGCGATGGCCGAGAAGATGGGCGGCGAGGAAAAGGTCGCGCGCCAGCATGGGCGCGGCAAGATGGACGCGCGGGCGCGGCTTGCGGGGATCGTCGACGCGGGAAGCTTTCGCGAGATCGGCAAGATTGCGGGCCGCGGGCGCTATGGCGCCGATGGTGAGCTGGAAGACCTTGCCGCGAGCAATTTCATCTTCGGGCGCGCGAATATCGACGGGCGGCCGGTCGTTGCGTCGGCCGACGATTTCACCGTGCGCGGCGGCGCGGCCGATGCGGCGCTGCACCGCAAGTTCGTCCAGTGCGAGGCGATGGCGCATGAATATCGCCTGCCGCTGATCCGCATGATCGATGGCACCGGCGGCGGCGGGTCGGTCAAGACGCTCGAGGATATGGGCTATACCTACATCCCGCACGTGCCCGGCTGGGACGAGATTATCGCGAACCTCGACACCGTGCCGGTGGTGGCGCTGGCTTTGGGGCCGACCGCAGGGCTGGGCGCGGCGCGCGTCGTCGCGAGCCATTACAGCATCATGGTGCGCGGGCTGTCGCAGCTGTTTGCGGCGGGGCCGGCGGTCGCGGCGGCGATCGGTGATACGCTCGATCGCGAGGAACTGGGCGGGACCGATGTGCATACGCGCAACGGCGTGGTCGACGACGAGGTCGCGAGCGAGGCCGAAGCCTTTGCGGCGGCGCGGCGGTTCCTGTCGTATCTGCCGTCGTCGATCCATGACCGCGCCTTGCGGACGCCGTGCAGTGATCCGGTCGACCGGCGCGAGGAGTCGCTGCTGTCGATCGTGCCGCGCGAGGCGAAACAGGTCTATTCGATGCGGCGGATTACCGGCGCGGTGTTCGATCAGGGCAGCTTGTTCGAAATGGGCGCGCGTTGGGGGCGCGCGGTGATCACCGCCTTTGCGCGATTGGACGGTTATCCGGTGGCGGTGCTGGCGAGCGACCCCAGCTATCTGGGCGGATCATGGGATGCGAAGACGAGCGAGAAGGCCGAACGGTTCGTCAAGCTGGCCGACCAGTTCCGCCTGCCGATCGTCCATCTGGTCGACAATCCGGGTTTCATGATCGGCGGCGAGGCCGAGCGGGCGGGGACGATCCGCTATGGCGTGCAGGCGATGAACGCGATCTACCGTGCGACGGTGCCGCTCGCGTCGGTCGTGGTGCGGCGCGCCTATGGCATCGCGGGCAGCGCGATGTCGAACGCCGAGCGTTTCCAGTACCGCTTCGCCTGGCCGTCGGGCGACTGGGGGAGCCTGCCGATCGAGGGCGGGGTCGAGGTCGCGTACAAGAGCGAGCTCGAGGCCGCCGAGGATCCGGCGGCGCATCTGGAGGCGATCCGCGAGCGGCTCAACCGCGTACGCTCGCCGTTCCGCACCGCGGAGAAATTCGGGGTCGAGGACATCATCGACCCGCGCGATACGCGGCCGTTGCTGTGCGAATTTGCGGAGCTCGCCTGGCGGGTGCTGAAATAGATATATCCCTTATCGTGGGGAGAGGAAGCCTATGACCGGCGTACGCCATCACGGCATGGACTGGCTGCGGATCGGGGCGTTCGGGCTGCTGATCCTCTATCATATCGGCATGGTTTTCGTGCCGTGGGGCTGGCATGTGAAGATCGCTGCGCCGCTCGATTGGGTGCAGTTGCCGATGCTCGCGACGAACAGCTGGCGGCTCGCGCTGCTGTTCCTCGTGTCGGGTTATGCGAGCGCGGCGCTGTTCGCAAAGCTGGGTGGCAGCGGCGCCTTTGCACGGTCGCGAAGCGCGCGGCTGTTGATCCCGCTCGCCTTCGGCATCATCGTCATCATCCCGCCGCAGCCGTGGATCGAACTCGTCGGCCAGCATGGCTATCGGCATGGCTTCCTGCATTTCTGGGCGCATGACTATTTCCGTTTCGGATCGCTGGGCGGGATCATTCTGCCGACGTGGCAGCATCTGTGGTTCGTCGTCTATCTGTGGGTCTATACGATACTCGCCGCGGTCCTGCTGGCGGCGGTGCCCCGCGCGATCCGGACCCGGATCGCCGATGGCGCGGCGCGGTGGCTCGGCGGCTCCGGGGTGATCGTCTGGCCGCTCGCGGCGTGGCTGCTCATCTATGCCGCCTTCCCCGATCATGACGAGACGCATGCGCTGTTCGACGACGGACCGTCGCATCTTCACTATCTGATCCCCTTCCTTGTCGGCTGGCTGCTCCGGGTGCGGCCGCAGCTGTTCGACGCGGTGGCGCGCTGGTGGCGCGTCGCGCTGACCATCGCGGTCGTCGCGTTCGGGATTGTCGCATGGATCATGTGCCTCTGGCTAACCGGGGCGCAGCCCGCCGATTGGGGGCGGCTGCCGTTCAATATCGCGCATCTGGTGCAGGGTTGGGCGACGATCGTCGCATTGGTCGGGATTGCCGACCGTTACTGGAACCGCGATCATCCGTCGCGCACAACGCTCGCCGAGGCGGTATTCCCCTTCTACATCATCCACCAGACGATCATCGTCGTGGTCGGCTGGTATCTGTTGCAAGCGCGCGTCGCGGCGCTGCCGTCGTTCCTCGTCCTCGTTGCGACGACGACACTCGGATGCTGGCTATTCTATGTGATCGGGCGCAACATCGGCTGGCTGCGGCCGCTGATCGGACTGCAGCGCAAATAGGGAGGACGACATGGGGGCATTGAAAGGCGTCTTGGCGATCGTCGGCATTGCGGCGATCCTCGTCGGCGGGCTGTGGGTGCTGCAAGGGCTCGATATGGTGCGCTGGCCCGCAAGCAGCTTCATGCTCGGCGACACGGTCTGGACCCGCAACGGCGTCATCCTCGCGGTCGTTGGCCTCGTGCTGGTCTGGTTCGCGCGAAAGAAATAATCGAAGTCGACTACAAATGTAGTTGATCTGTATTGTCGATATGATACACTTTTCTCCGGCCGGGGCTGGATTGGAGATGAGGATGATTCGTTCTTCGCGCATTTTGCCTGCGTTGCTGCTCGCCGCCGGGATGGCGGTCGTGCCGATATTGGCGCCGCCCCCCGCCTATGCGGCGGACGAGGCGAGCGCCGATGCGGTCGCCGAAAAATATGCGGCCTTGCTCGAGCGCGACTATGTCTATCCCGAGACGGGCAAGCGTTATGCCGCGGCGATCCGCGCGGGCATTGCGGCGGGGCGCTACAGGACACTCTCCGGCCCGGCGCTGGGCGAGGCGATCGATGCCGATGTGAATGCCGTCGCGCCCGACGGCCATTTGCGCCTGCGTGCACTCGAAGCCGCGGTCGCGCCGGCAGCCGCGGCGCCGGGCGCTGCCGCGCCCGTGCGCCGCCAGCCGAAGGCGCCGGTCGAACAGGCGGGCTGGATCGCGCCGGGGATCGCCTTTGTGCGCTTCAACGTCTTCCCGCAGGACGAAGCCGTGACGGCGGCAGCGGCGAAGTTCATGGCCGACCATGCCGATGCCAAGGCGATCATCTTCGACATCCGCACGCATAATGGTGGCGGGCTCGACCAGATGGACGTGATCTTTCCGTGGTTGTTCTCGGAACCGACGCGGCTGGTGACGATGGCGACGCGCGCTTCGGTCGATGCGCGCGGCGGCTCGCCGATCGACGGGCTGGCCTCGATGCGCGTCGTAAAGGGCGACGCGGGCATGGTGGCGCGCGAACATTGGGCGACGCCGAATGCCGACAAAAGGCTGCGCGATGCGAAAGTCTATGTGCTGACATCGGGCGCGAGCGCGTCGGCGGCCGAGCATTTTTCGCTCGCGATGAAGCATAGTGGGCGCGGCACATTGGTCGGCGCGCCGACCGCGGGCGCCAATCATTTCGGCAGCGGCGAGGATCTGGGCGGCGGCTATGGCGCCTTCATTCCGGTCGGGCGGACTTATGATCCGGGGACCGGAAAGGATTGGGAAGGCGAGGGCGTCTTGCCCGACATCGCGGTCCCGCCCGCAGACGCGCTGGCGCGCGTGCTCACCGACCTTGGCGTGGCGCCCGCCGAAGCCAAGCGCTTGTCTGATGCGCATATGCCGAGCTGGCCGATGGAACGGCGGAGGCCACGCGGGGTGAAATAATCTCTATCCTCCCCCTTGATGGGGGAGGCAGCGAGACTTGCGAACTTGTTCGCTAGTCGCAGCGGTAGGGGTGCGTTTCGGCCCGAAGCGATGGCGCGAGGATGCGCCCTCACCCCCATCCAACTCCGCCTAATCGCTGCGCGATAAAGCTTCCTATCCTTCCCCCATCGAGGGGGAAGGGACTAGCTGGACGCCAGCTCCGTCAGCGCGTCGCCATCGACGCGCATCACCGTCCACTCGTCCATCAGCTTGGCGCCGAGGCTCTGGTAGAAGCCGATCGAGGGCGTGTTCCAGTCGAGCACCCACCATTCGAGACGCGCGCAGTCGCGTTCGACGCACAGTTTCGCAAGATGCGCGAGCAGTGCCTTGCCGAGTCCCGATCCGCGCGCTTCGGGGCGCACGAACAGATCTTCGAGATAAATACCCGGGCGCCCCTCGAAGGTCGAGAAATTGTGGAAGAAGAGCGCGAAACCCTGCGCCGTGCCATCGATCTCGCCGATCACCACCTCGGCATAGGGACGCGGGCCGAAGAGCTTCTCGCCGAGCTTCGCTTCGTCGAAGCGGACCTCGTGCGCGAGCTTTTCATAGTCGGCGAGGTCGCGGATGAACTGCGCGATCAGCGGCAGGTCGGCGGGGGTGGCGGGGCGGATCGAAAGGGTCACGCGGATTATCCTGCAAAGAGCGACGTCGCGGCGCTTTTAACGAGGATGGTACGGGGGGCAATGCCGGACGACCAGAAGCTGCGCCCTTGTCGCCGCGTCAGCGTCCTGTAATCAGGACGGCGAACCGGATGAAGCAGACGACGGGAGATACCGATGCTCGAACCCAGTGACGTGGTCGATCCTGACGGCGGGATCGCGTGGTGAGCGCGCGATGGCTGGTATTGGCCTTGCTGATCGCAGCGACGGGCGCTCCGGCAGTTGCGCAATCTGCGCCCGCCGCATCGCCCGAGAAGGCCGCGCGCGATGGCCAGCGCGATTTCGATTTCGAGATCGGGACCTGGGTGACCGACGTGCGCGTCCTGCGCAATCCGCTGTCGGGCAAGCCGCCGGTCTGGGCCGAATATCGCGGCACCAGCCTGGTTCGCGGCCTGATGGATGGCCGGGCGAACAGCGTCGAGCTGTCGGTTGCGGGGCCAGCGGGGAAGATCGAGGGCATATCGCTGCGGCTCTATGATCCCGGCGCGCGCCAGTGGAGTCTCAACTTCGCCAGCCTGCGCGATGGGGCGCTGACCCCGCCAGTGGTCGGCGGCTTCGATGCCGACGGGCGCGGCGTCTTTTATGGCTATGACAAGCTTGGTGAGCGACCCATCCGCGTGCGGTTCGTCATCACACCGGTGTCGACCGACGAGGCGCGGTTCGAGCAGGCGTTTTCGGCCGACAATGGTGCGACATGGGAAGTGAACTGGATCGCCGTTGATCGGCGACTGGACGCCGCCGCGTTGCCCGCCGATCTTGTGCAAGCGCTTGAGGCACACAACCGGGCGACGGTGCACAAGGACATCGCGGCGCTCGGTGCGTTGGTGACCGACGATTATCTGCTCGCGAACTCGGATGCGACCACGCAGGACAAGCAGTCGTATCTCGCCGATTTCGAAATGCCCGACTTCCGGATCGAGCCGTTCACGATCGAGCAGCCGATCCACCGCGTCGATGGCGACACGGCGATGACCGGCGGGCTGATGACGCTGCGCTGGACGCAGGCCGGACGCCAACAGAGCCGCCGCCTGCGCATCGTGCATATGTGGATCAAGCAGGGCGGGAGCTGGCGGATCGCTTATACGCAGCTAACGCGAGTTCCGGGCTAGGGTCCGTACTCAATTACAGCGCCGTCGAGGTTTGAAGCAAAATGGCTCGGTGCGAGGAGAGAAGGCGCAGGAATATGTCGATATTTCGAGACTTCTCGACGAAGCACTGGGCCATTTTGATCAAATCCCTTTGGGACGTCCAAATGGCTTCCATCTCGATCCGAAAGCCGCTTGCAAGGGCAACCAGCCCTCGCGGCGCGCCTTTCGGCCCGATCTGTTCGCCATTTGGGCGCCTCGACGGCGCTGTAATTGAGTACGGACCCTAGGGGGCATCCTTACGCCGCTTTGCCGTGCAGCGTGTCCATGCTCACCGAACTGCCCGCGTCGATTTCGGCCGCCTTGGCTTCGACGAGCTTGACGATATGGCTGATCATGTCGGCGTCCTCGACATGATGGTCGGTGACGCCCGACAGGAAGACCATATGCTTGCCGTTGCCGCCGCCGGTGATGCCGATGTCGGTTTCGCGTGCTTCGCCGGGACCGTTGACGACGCAGCCGAGGACCGAGAGCGACATCGGGGTCTTGATGTGGCCGAGCGCC
The DNA here is from genome assembly GCF_050725655.1 of Sphingopyxis sp. Classification (GTDB taxonomy): domain Bacteria; phylum Pseudomonadota; class Alphaproteobacteria; order Sphingomonadales; family Sphingomonadaceae; genus Sphingopyxis. Next base: position 6,510 of record NZ_JBOHHT010000055.1, read on the forward strand.
TCTTCGAGCGCCTGGACGGTGCGGATGACGTCGAAACCTTGCCGCGCGCAGCTCGGGCACGACACGACGCGGACGCCGCGGGTGCGCAGGCCGAGCGACTTCAGGATTTCATAGCCGACGCGGACTTCCTCTTCGGGTTCGGCCGAGAGCGACACGCGGATCGTGTCGCCGATCCCGGCCCAGAGGAGGTTGCCGATGCCGAGCGCGCTCTTGACCGTGCCGCCGATCAGTCCGCCCGCCTCGGTGATCCCGAGGTGGAGCGGGCAGTCGACCGCGTCCGCAAGCTGCGCATAGGCAGCAACCGCGAGGAAGACGTCGCTCGCCTTCACCGCGACCTTGTAATCATGGAAATCATGGTCCTGGAGCAGCTTGATATGGTCGAGCGCGCTTTCGACGAGCGCCTCGGGGCAGGGCTCGCCATATTTTTCGAGCAGGTCTTTCTCGAGGCTGCCGGCGTTGACCCCGATGCGGATCGCGCAGCCGTTTGCTTTTGCGGCGCGGACGACCTCGCCGACGCGCTCGGATGAGCCGATGTTGCCGGGGTTGATGCGCAGGCACGCGGCGCCGGCGTCGGCGGCTTCCAATGCGCGCTTATAGTGGAAATGGATGTCGGCGATGATCGGGATGCGCGATGCGCGGACGATCTGGCCGAGCGCCGCGGTCGATTCGGTGTCGGGGCACGACACGCGGATCAGGTCGGCGCCGGCTTCCTCGCAGCGGCGGATCTGGTCGATCGTCGCGACGGGATCGCTGGTCAGCGTGTTGGTCATCGTCTGCACGCTGATCGGCGCGCCGCCGCCGACGGGCACATTGCCGACCATGATCTGGCGGCACTCGCGCCGCGCAATGTCGCGCCAGGGGCGCAGGCCGGGATTATGATCGCTCATGGTGCGGGCTCGATAAGAAAGGGAGATATGTGCCGCTCTTTAGCGGCCCGAGGGCTGCTTGGCAAAGCCCGGCGTATATCCTGGCGGCTGTTGCGCGAAAGACACAGTCTGACGCCGATTCGTCACTTTGCGCAATTTTCGTTTGTGCATCGCAGCAAAATCGGCAATTTCGAGGGTGTTCGTCGTTACAGGCCCGTACGAAGAGGCGTGAACACGCAACGCAGGCTGGGACGATCCGTTTTTTATCTAGGGGGATCACCCATGAAGTTTCTTACCAAAGCGTGTTTCGGCATGCTGCTCGCCGCGTCGGCCCTGTCGACGCCCGCCTTCGCCCAGGAAGAAGAAGCGGCCAGCGGCCCGTTCACGCTTTCGGGCGGCATCGCGGTCACCTCGGACTATCGCTTTCGCGGCATTTCGCTGTCGAATGAAAAGGTCGCCGTGCAGCCGACGCTGACCGTCAGCCATGAAAGCGGCCTTTACGCCGGCGTCTGGGGCTCGTCGCTGCCCGACAGCGATGCCTATGGCAAGTTCGAACTCGACCTCTACGCCGGCTTCAACACCGAAGTCGCGTCGGGCACCACGGTCGACCTCGGCGTCACCTATTACACCTATCCCGGCAGCCACGATGGCGGCGCGCCGACCGACTATTTCGAAGGCATCGGCAAGCTGTCGCACGACATCGGCCCCGTCTCGGTCACCGGCATGGTCGCCTATGCGCCGAAGCAGAATTCGCTTGGCGACGCGGACAATATCTATCTGAACCTCGGCGCCGGCCTGGGCATCCCCAACACGCCCGTCACGCTGACCGCGGGCATCGGCTATAATGACGGTTCGCTGGGTCTCGTGTCGCCCGACGGCAAATATATCGACTGGTCGATCGGCGCTTCGGTGCCTGCAGGCCCGCTGACCTTCTCGGTCCAATATATCGACACCGACGTCAAAAAGTCGGGGGTCAAGGCGGTCGATACGCTTTACGATCCAACCGTGGTCTTTACGCTGGGCGCATCTTTCTGATCGCCTAGCGGGTCAGCGACCACGCGCTAAGGGGACGGCTTCGGGGGAGGCCGTCCCCTTTTTCGTGTGCGAAAGCCGGTGTCAGCGCCAGCGCAGATTGTGCGGGCCGAGATCTGCGAGGGTCCTGGCCCCCATCAATTTCATGCCGCGCTCCATTTCGGCGCGCAGCAGCGCGATCGCGCGCGCGACGCCGTCCTCGCCCGCCGCGGCGAGCGCATAGAGATAGAGGCGGCCGCCCGAGCAGGCTTTCGCGCCGACCGACAGCGCTTTCAGCACATGGGTGCCGCGCGTGATTCCGCCGTCGCAGATCACTTCGAGCTTGTCGCCGACCGCATCGACGATGTCGGCGAGCGCGTCGAAGGGGGAGATGCTGCCGTCGAGCTGGCGCCCGCCATGGTTGGAGACCATGATCGCGGTGGCGCCGATGTCGGCGGCGCGCTTCGCATCTTCGACCGCGACGATGCCTTTCAGGCAAAAGGGGCCGCCCCATTGCTTGCGGATCGCCTCGGCGCGTTTCCAGTCGAGGCTCTGGTCGAGCATCGAGGTGAAATATTCGGCGACCGATTTGGGCACGCTCGACCCCTCGGACACGTGCGCGTGGAGGTTGGGCAGGCTGAATTTTTCGCGGAGCATATAGTTAAGGCCCCAGTCGGGCTTTGCGGCGTAGCTGAGCATATTGCGCGCGGTGAAGCGCGGCGGCGAGGTGAAGCCCGAGCGCAGGCAGCGTTCGCGGTTGCCGCCGACGATCGTGTCGACCGTGAGCGCGACGGCGTCGAATTTTGCATCACGCGCGGCGTCGAGCATTGCGCGGTTGAGCCCCTCGTCGTGGTGGACGTAGAGCTGGAACAGCTTGGGGCCGTCGGTGAGCGCGCCCGCTTCGGCGAGGCTGATCGTCGCGAGGCTTGAGATGCCGGCGACGGTGCCGGCGTTGGCGGCGGCGCGGAGCACCGCGCGCTCGCCCTGCCAGTGGAAGAGGCGCTGGAGCGCGGTCGGCGACAGAAAGAGCGGCATCGCCATCTCGCGCCCGAAGAGCGTTGTGCGCATGTCGACGCTCTCGACCCCGGCGAGGACGCGCGGGATGAGGTCGCAGCTGTCGAAGGCTGCGCGGTTGCGGCGGCGGGTGACTTCGTCGTCGGCGGCGCCGTCGATATAATCGAACACCGGCCAGGGCAGGCGGCGCTTTGCGAGCGCGCGGAAATCGTCGATATTGTGGCAGTCGGTGAGTTTCATACGCCCCCTGTTCCCCGTCATTGCGAGCGTAGCGAAGCAATCCAGAGCGGTTTATGCAACTCTGGATTGCTTCGCTACGCTCGCAATGACGAAACTAAAATACCGTCCGCGCCGCCACCGTGCCCTTGGCCCCGAAGCTGAAGCGCGGCTCGACCGCGAGATCCTTGTCGAGGATATGCGCCGCGATACGTTTCCCGACCGCAGGGCCGTTCTTGAACCCATGCCCCGACCCGCCGCCGACGAGCCAGACATGCTCCTGCCCCGGAAAGCGGTCGATCAGGTAATCGCCGTTCGAGCTATTCTCATACTGGCAGACGCGTCCGCCGAGCAGTGGCGCCGACGCGAGGCCGGGGAAGCGGCGCTGCATATAGGCGCGGGCCTCCGCGATGCCCGCGGGGGAGAGCTGGCGCTCCATCGTGTCGGGATCGACCGCCGGACCATGGACGTCGATCGCGATCTTGAATCCCGCACCTTCGAGGTCGGGGATGCCATAGACGATGCGGCCGTTGTTGAAGTCGGCCCACACCGGAAGTTCGGGCGGCGTGAAGCGGCTGTCGCCCTGCGGCGCCCCGAAATGATAGACTTCCTGCCGCGTTGCGACGATCTTGCCGCCGAGTTGCTGCGGGAAGAGTTCGGCGATCCACGGGCCCGCGGCATAGACGAGATGGTCGGCGGTGCCGCCGTCGGGCAGCGTGTGGCGCTTCGTCTTTTTCGAAAAGAGCGGTGCGGGCATGACGACGCGCTCGACCTCGATCTGGGCATCGGCGATCAGTTCCTGCACCCCGCGGCCCGCAATCAGCGCGCCGGTCTCGGTTTCGAGGATGCCGGTCTCGCCCTGATAGAATTGGATCTGGCGATATTTGTTCTGGAGCCAGCTGACGTCGCCATGCTCGTGGCCGATGCGGTTCGCCTGCAGCCACGCGAGCGATTGCGCGGTGTAGGCATCGCCCTGTGGCGCGAACCAGAGGACGCCGGTGTTATGGAAGATCGGCGCGCTCGCGGTGTCGGAGAGGTCTTTCCAATATTTGAGCGAGTCGCGCGCCATCTCCGAATAGAGGGTGTCGGCGCCGTAACCCATGCGGATGACTCGGCTTGTCCCGCCCGACGAGGCGCGTGCGTTGCCCGCGCCATAGGCGTCGAACAGCCGCACCGACTTGCCCGCGCGGAGCAGGTGCCATGCCGTCCACGCGCCGAACACCCCGGCGCCGATGATCGCGACGTCGACGTGCTGGACCTTGGGCTTGGCGGGCTTGCGTTTTTTCGGCTTGCGTTCCCTGCGCTCGGCGGCCGCCGCAGTTGCTGCAATCGGCAGCGCGGCGAGGCCGGTGAGCAGCGCGCGACGGCTCGGCACGTCAGCGGCCAACGGTCGCGCCCTCCTTCTTCTTGTAATAGCGATAGCCGCCGATCCAGGTTTCGAGCGGGGTCATGCGGCGAATCTCGTCGGGGCTCGCGAGCATCGGGTCGGCCTCGACGATCAGGAAGTCGGCGCGCATTCCGGGCATCAGCGTGCCGATGCGATCCTCGGCAAATCCGGCGAAGGCGGCGGTGCGCGTGAAGCCGTCGAGCGCGGTTTCGCGGGTGACGATCTCTTCGGGGCGCCAGCCGCCGAAGGGTTCGCCCTTGGCATCGGTGCGCGAGATTGCGGCGGCAATGCCGGGGAAGGGGTTGGCGCTTTCGACCGGCACGTCGGAGCCGAAGGCGAGGCGCACGCCGGCGTTTTCGAGGCTGCGCCACGCATAAGCGCCCTTGAGGCGATCGGGGCCGAGGCGCGCTTCGGCCATCGCGCGGTCGCTCGTCTGGTGGACCGGCTGCATCGAGGCGATGACCTTGAGCGTTGCGAAGCGCGGGATGTCGACGGGGTCGATGATCTGCGCATGTTCGATGCGCCAGCGGCGCTCGCCGGGCAGGTCGGCGGTGAGGTCGGTGATCGCGTCCAATGCCTCGGCATTGGCGGCGTCGCCGATCGCATGGATCGCGACCTGGAACTTGTCCATCGACGCGCGCACCATCTTGTTACGGAGCTGGGCGGGGGTGAGCAGAGCGAGGCCCTTTTGTCCCGGCGCGTCGCTATACGGTGCCTTCAGCCAGGCGCCGCGCGAGCCCAGTGCGCCGTCGAGATAGAGCTTCACCCCGACCATGCGCAGGCGGTCGTCGTAGAGCCAGGGGGTCGGTTCGCTGCCCGCGATGATCGCCATATTGTCGATGTCGCCGCCGTAGGAGAGGATCCGCACGGCGAGCTGTTTCCTGTCGCCGGCGCGGCGGTACGCCTGCCAGTCGGCGATGCTCGTGCCCATGTCGGCGATCGCGGTGATGCCCTGTTCGAGCAGTTTCTGCTGCGCGAGGTAGAGCGCGCGGTCGAGGTCGCGTGCGAGCGGCTTGGGCTTGGCGCTGTCGACGAGGCTCATCGCGGCGTCGACGAAGACGCCGCTCGGCTTGCCGGCTTCCATTTCGATGCGGCCGCCTTCGGGCGACTTGCTCGCGGGGGTGATTTTTGCGGCGGTCATCGCCGCCGTGTTGGCCCAGCCCGCGTGGCCGTCGACGCGTTCGAGCCAGACGGGGCGGTTCGGCACCGCGGCGTCGAGGTCGGCGGCGGTCGGGAAGCGGCCGAGACCCCATTTTTCCTGATTCCAGCCCGAGCCGATGATCCACGGCATTTCGGGATTGTCGGCGGCATATTTGCGGATCGCCGCCTGCGCTTCGGCAAGGCTGCTGGTGTTCGACAGGTCGAGCAGCATCAGCTGGAAGCCGAGGCCCATGACATGACCGTGCGCGTCGATCAGGCCGGGGATGAGGGTCTTGCCCTGACCATCCTGTTTGAAATCGGGGCGTTCGGGGCGCTTGTCCTTGCGGTCGAGGAGCTGCTTGACCTTGCCCTGCGTGTCGATGACGAGGCCGGTGAAGCGGACGAGCTTGCCGTCCTTGTCGAGCGTGATGCCGTTGACATTGTCGACGAGCGTGTCGGCGTGCGCGGGGGCGGCGAGGGTGAGGGCGGCGAGCGCAGCCAAGATTAAGCCCCTCCCCTTCAGGGGAGGGGTTCGGGTGGGGGCTCGCGAGGTAGCGTAAGGCCGTTGGCCCCCACCCGCTGCGACTAGGCAGCGAGCTGCCAAGTCTCGCTGCCCTCCCCTGAAGGGGAGGGCGTAGATTCCGCGGCCGCTCACTTCGGCAACCTCGTCACGAGCGAGCTGGTATCCCTTCGCCCGCCGCCCGCCTTTTGCACATCGGCATAGAATTGGTCGACGAGGCTGGCGACGGGCAGGGTCGCGCCATTGACGCGCGCCTCATCGAGCGCGAGGCCGAGGTCCTTGCGCATCCAGTCGACCGCGAAGCCGAAGTCGAATTCATCCTTCGCCATCGTGCCCCAGCGGTTGAGCATCTGCCAGCTCGCCGCCGCGCCGCCCGAAACCGCCTCGAACACCTTGTCGGTGTCGAGCTTCGACGCCTGCGCGAAACGCAGCGCTTCGGAGAGCCCCTGGACCACCCCGGCGATCGCGATCTGGTTGACCATTTTCGTCGTCTGCCCCGCGCCGGGGCCGCCGATATGGACCATGCGCGCGGCATAGGCGTCCATCACCGGCGCGGCGGCGTCGAACGCCGCCTTGGTGCCGCCGCACATGATCGAGAGCGTGCCGTTCTGCGCGCCGGCTTCGCCGCCCGAAACGGGGGCGTCGAGACAGAGCAGGCCGAGCCCATCGGCCTCGACCGACAGCTGGCGCGCGATGCGCGCCGACACCGTGGTGTGATCGATGAACAGCGCGCCCCCCCGCATCGCCTTGAATGCGCCGTCGCGGCCGAGCGTGACCTGCGCGAGATCGTCGTCGTTGCCGACGCAGGTCAGGACGACATCGGCGTCTCTCGCGGCCTCGGCCGGTGTCGATGCCGCCGCGCCGCCGTGCTGCGCGATCCAGGCATCGGCCTTGGCGCGCGTGCGGTTGTAAACGGTGAGGTGGTGGCCCGCCTTGACGAGGTGCCCCGCCATCGGTCCGCCCATGACGCCGGTGCCGATGAAGCTGATGCGCAATTTTTGTTCGCTCATGGCGAGGGGTCATAACGGCGGTTTGTGTGTGGCGCTAGGTGGCGCGCATAAAGCCCCTCCCCTTCAGGGGAGGGGTTGGGGTGGGGGCCGACGGCGTAGCGCAAGGCCGCCGGCCCCCACCCGCTGCGACTGAAGAACAAGTTCGCAAGTCTCGCTGCCCTCCCCTGAAGGGG
>NZ_JBOHHT010000056.1:0-10912 GCF_050725655.1 Sphingopyxis sp.
ACTTATATGGGTGCCATCGGTCTGGCGGCGCTTTCGAGCGTCGCCGCCACGCCGGCTTTTGCCGTCGGGACGACCGCAGGCACCACGATCACGAATACCGCCACCGTCGACTATCAGGTCGGCGGCGTCGCACAGGGACAGCAGTCGGCGTCGAACAATTTCACCGTCGACCGCAAGATCAACGTGCTTGTCGAAGAAGTCGCGAATCTCACGACGCCGGTCGTACCGGGGCAGGCCAATGCCGTCACAACCTTCCAGCTGACCAATACGTCGAACGAGACGCTCGACTTCGCGCTGACGGCCACGCAGCAGGTCGGTGGTACGGCCGCCCATACGGGAACCGATACGTTCAATGTCAACAATGTCCGCATCTATCGCGACAATACCGCGTCAGGAACGATCGGTAGCTGGGATGCCGGCGATACGCTGATCACCAACTATGTCGACGAACTCGTTGTCGACACGGCAATCCGCTTGTTCGTCGTTGCCGACATACCGGCGGGTCTCACGAACAATGCCATCGCTGGCGTGACGCTGCGCGCCACGGCGCGCGAGGGCGGTCTTGCCGGTACGCAGGGTGCGGCGATCACCGAAACCACCGGCGCGAACACCGCAGGCAAGGACACCGTCTTTGCCGACATCACGGCCGGCGTCGCAGGCGATGCCGTACGCGATGGCGCACACAGCGATAACGATGACTATACGGTGCAGACGGCAACGCTTGTAGTCACCAAGACCAGCCGCATCATCTCGGATCCGGTCAACTTCGCGGTGAACCCGAAGCTGATCCCGGGCGCGGTCATCGAATATTGTATCGCGGTCGCCAACACCGGTGCTGCCGCAGCAACCTCGGTGGTGATCAATGACCCGGTTCCGGGGCAGCTGACGTTCAATGCAGGCTCGATCCTGATGGGCGGCACGGTCACCAGCGGAACGTGCGATTTCAACGGCGGCGCGGGTGGCAGTTACGCGGAACCGAACGTGTCGGGGACGATTGCTTCGATCGCCGCGGGCACAGCCAGCACGCTCGTCTTCCGCGCGACCGTCAACTGATCGGGTAACCGATGGAGCAGCGGGTGCGGCCCAAAAACCGTCTCCCGCTGCTCCTTTCGGGGCTGATATGGCACTCCGCACGAAATTTTCCGGCCTTGTGACCGCCCTGGTCGCGGCAGCGATGCTGCCTGCGACACCCATGGCGCATGCGCAGGTGATCACGAACACCGCCTCGGCGCAGTGGACGCAGGACGGGCAGCCCGGCCATGCGCTGTCGAACCGTGTCGATGTGACCGTGACCGCGCGGCCGCCCGAGCGGCCGATGATCACCACATATCGGCTTACGAACGGCGGCGGAAATAGATCGGTGGCGCTCGCACCGACGCAGTGCAGCCGTCCCGCGGCACGCAGCGAAACGAGCACCATCGATCTCGGCGGTGTCTATGAGGGTATCTCCACTGCCCCGGCCTCCCTGCAAAGCACCGACAATTTCCGCGCCGGCGAAGTGCTGGTCGTCGGGGTTACGCTCGCATCGGCCAATGCCGATCCGCAGGCGCGCGACACCCTGCCTGTCGTCCTCGATCTCGAAAACGGTGATCGCGAGGCGATCATCCTGACCGAGACGGCGGTGGGCAGCGGCGAATTCGTCGGCATTATCAACACGATCGGCGTCCCGCCCGCCGTGGTCGCGGGCGACTGCCGCCTGTCGGTCGATCCGGGCACCCCGCTGGCGCTCCGCGTCACCGACCAGGCGAACGTCAGCCTCGTCGCGCTCGCGACGATCAACTTTCTCGTCGACCCGTTCGGTATCGTGTTCGACAGCGGCGACGGCGCGCCCGTCGCCGGAAGCCGCGTGACGATCGTCGACGCCGCGACGGGTCAGCCCGCGCAGGTGTTCGGCGACGACGGCGTATCGGCCTATCCGTCGAGCGTCGTTACCGGCCAGAGCGTTACCGATGCGGGGGGCATGACGTACAGCTTTCCGCCCGGCGATTATCGCTTCCCGTTCGTCGCGCCGGGGACCTATCGGCTGATCGTTGCGCCGCCGGCGCCCTACACCGCGCCGTCGACATCGAGCGCCGCCACGCTTGCGGGCCTGCGCCGCCCCGACGACGGCCAGCCATTCGAGATCACGGGCGCAAGCTATGGCAATGCGTTCACCCTCAGCAGCCCGGCGCCCGTCCGCGTCGACATTCCGGTCGATCAGCCCGGCCTGCCGTTGATCCTGCGCAAGACGACGTCGACACAGGTCGCGGTTCCCGGCGACGTGATCCAGTATCGCATCGAGGTCGCAAACCGCGACACGCGCCGCAACACCGGCGCGGTGACCATCCGCGACGTGCTGCCTGCCGGCATGCGCCTGCGCGCGGATACGGTGCGTGTCGATGGCGTTCGCGTCGATGCCGTGGTCGCAGCCAACGGCCGCGAGTTTGCCGTCACCCTGCCCGGCATCGCCGCGTCGCGTTCGGCGCTCCTCACCTATCTCGCCGAAGTCATCGTATCGGCGCAGCCGGGCAACGCGCTCAACCGCGCGACCGCCACCGACAATCGCGGTTCGACCAGCAACGTCGCCGAAGCGACAATTTCGATCAAACGCGACCAGCTCGGCGACCGCATGACGATCATCGGCCGGATCACCGACGGCGACTGCAGCGTCGATCCGGGCAAGGCCGACGGTATCATGGGCGTCCGCGTGATGCTTCAGGACGGCAGCTACACCGTTACAGACGAGGATGGCCGCTATCATTTCGAGGCTGTGCGTCCCGGCCTGCATGTCGTGCAGATCGATCCGTCGACGCTGCCGCTCGACCGCGCGGCGATCGACTGCGCACGCTCAACACAGAGCGCCGACAGCGCGATCTCGCGCTTCGTCGAGGGTCGCGGCGGCGCCCTGAAGCGCGCCGACTTCCGCGCCGTCGCCAGCGCGCCGCGCCCCGCGCCGGACCATGTCGCGGTCGAAGCGCCCAAGCTGCTGAGCGACCCCGAAGCCGCCGGCGCCAATCGCGACTGGCTTGCGGGCCAGACGCCTGGCATCGGCTGGCTCTTCCCCGACATCGACCATAATCCGCGCGCGAAGGCGATCCGCGCCGCGATCAAGCATGCTCCCGGCCAGACGGTGTCGCTCCGCGTCAACGGCAAACCCGCCGATGCGCTGACCTTCGAAGGCGTCAGCAAGTCCGCCGACGACAGCGTCGTGGTCAGCCTGTGGCGCGGCCTCGAAATTCGCGAGGGCGAAAACCGTCTCGTCGCCGAAGTGAAGGACGCGAGCGGCAACCTCGTCGAAACGCTCGAACGCAGCGTCCATTATTCGATCACCCCGATGCGCGCCGCGCTGATCCGCGAAAAGTCGGTGCTGGTCGCCGATGGCGTCACCCGCCCGGTGATCGCGGTCCGCCTGACCGACCGCGACAGCAAACCGATCCGCGCCGGACTGACGGGCGACTTCAGCGTCCCCGCCCCTTATTATCCCGCCGTCGAAGCCGACGCGCAGCAGGCGCGCCAGCTCGCCGGCCTCGAGCGCGCGCCGCCGGTGTGGAAGATCGATGGCGACGACGGCATCACCTATATCGAACTCGAACCGACGACAGCGTCGGGCACGCTCGCGATGGATTTCACCTTCCGCGACGACAAGGTGACGCGCAAGCAGACGATCGAAACATGGCTCGATCCGGGCAATCGTCCGTGGACCGTCGTCGGCTTTGCCGCGGGCACGCTCGGCTACAATACGCTGGGCGACCGGATGGAACCGGTGGCGGAAACGCTCGACGATCTCAACGCCGACGCGCGCCTTGCGCTCTACGGAAAGGGCCGCGTGCTTGGCAAATGGCTGATGACGCTGGCGTATGACAGCGACAAGGACAAGGACGACGCGCGGTTTGGCGGTGTCATCGACCCGCGCGCCTATTACACCATCTACGCCGACCGCAACGAGACGCGCTACGACGCCGCCTCGGTGCGCAAGCTCTATCTGCGCCTCGAACGCCCGCAATTTTATGCGATGTTCGGCGATATCGAGACGGGGATTTCGGAACCCGAACTCGCGCGCTACCAGCGCGCGCTCAACGGCGGCAAGGCCGAGTATCGCGGCCGTAACGTCGCGGCGACCGCCTTCGTCGCCGACACCCCCTACCGTTTCCGCCGCGACGAAATTCAGGGCAACGGCCTGACCGGCCCTTACCAGCTAGGCGCAAAGGACATATTGCCGAACAGCGAGCGGATCGTCATCGAGACGCGCGACCGGCTGCACAGCGAGCGCATCGTCGAGAGCGTCAGCCTGTCGCGCCATGTCGATTACGACATCGACTATCTGTCGGGCACGATCCGCTTCCGCGTGCCTGTGCTCAGCCGCTCGTCCAACCTCGACCCGCAATTCATCGTCGCCGAATATGAGGTCGATGGTGTCGGCCAACGCGTGCTCAACGCCGGCGGCCGCGTCAGCTATCAATCGAATGACGAAAAATTGCGCGTCGGCGCGACCTTCATCCACGACGAGGACGGCAACGCCAAGACCAACCTAGGCGGTGTCGATGCGCGCTATCGCCCCACCATCGAAACCGAAGTCCGCGCCGAACTCGCCGTCAGCGACGCAAAGGCAGTGAACGGCAGCGCAACCGCCGACGGCACCGCTAAGGCGTGGCTGATCGAGGCCGAGCATCACAGCAGCAACGCCGATTTCCTCGCCTATGTCCGCGAGCGCGAGGCGGGTTTCGGCACTGGCCAGCTCAACAGCGGCGAGAATGGGACGCGCAAATTCGGCTTCGATGCGCGGATGAAAGCCAGCCGCAATCTGTCGGTGACCGGCAGCGCCTGGCAGGAGGATTATCTCGACACCAATGCACGTCGCCGTGCCGCGCGCGCACTGGTCGAATATGACAATGGCACGACCGTCGCGCGCGCCGGACTGACCCACGCCGACGACCGCCTGACCGATGGCGCACGCAACCGGTCAAACATCGTGCAACTGGGTGCGACGCAGCGCCTGATGGGCAAGCGGCTCGAACTCGACGCGCAGACCGAATTCACGCTCGGCGGCAAGGATGCCAGCGTCGATTTCCCGACCCGCCACCGTCTCGGCGCGCGCTTTGCGATCAACCGCGACGTCAATCTGGTCGGCAGCTACGAAATCGCCGACGGTGACACGATCAAGGCACGCACGGCGCGGCTCGGCTTTGACCTGACGCCTTGGTCGGGCGCACGCCTGCTCGCGACCGCGAACCAGCAGGAGATTGGCGAATATGGCCCGCGCAGCTTTGCCGCCTATGGCCTCTCGCAGTCGCTGAAACTCGGCGAACGTTGGTCGGTCGATGTGTCGGTCGACGGCAACCGCACGATTGGCGGCATCCGCGCGGGCGATGTGCTCAACACCGAGCATCCGGTCGCGTCGGGCGGCTTCCTCGGCGGCAACGGAACATTGACCGAAGATTTCCTCGCTATCAGCACCGGTGCGACCTATCGCGCTGATCGCTGGACCCTCACCGGCCGCGCCGAATATCGCGATGGCGAGACTGCCAATCGTTATAGCCTGACCCTCGGCGGGCTCCGTCAGCTCGGTGAAGGCCGCGCGCTCGGTGCGCTCTTTACCTATGCGAAGGCGAGCGGCAGCGGCACGACGCCGACGACCGAGGTCATCAACTTCGAAATGAGCTGGGCGCACCGCCCCGCCGCGTCGCGCGTGTCGTGGCTGAACAAGAGCGAGTTCCGTTCGGACAAGGTCCGCGATGCTGTCGCCGGCCAGCCTGGCCCGATCGGCGGCGGCGCACTGACGATCGACGGCGATGCGACGAGCCGCCGTCTGCTCAACAGCCTGTCGGTCAACTGGACGCCGCTCGGCGACCGCGGGATCGGCAAAGGCGATGGCTGGTACGAACGCGCCGAGATCGGCTTCTTCTGGGGCACGCGTTATAATTTTGACCGCTTCGGCGCAGACGATGTGAAGGGCTGGTCGAACCTGATCGGCGCGGACTTCCGCTTCAACCTTGGCGAACATATCGATGTTGGCGCGTCGGGCACCGTCCGCGTCGGCACCGACGCCGATACCGTCAGCTGGGCGGGCGGCCCGACGGTGACGCTGGCGCCGATGAAGAACGCCAACATCACCTTCGGCTATAATTTCGCGGGCTTCCACGACCGCGATTTCGAGGACGCGCGCTTCTCGCGCTCGGGCGCCTATGTGACCTTCAAGCTGAAGTTCGACCAGACGAGTTTCGCGGGGCTGGGACTGTAGTCCATCCGCGTATGTAGCGAAGCAATCCGGGGCGAGCGTCCACTGCCCCGGATTGCTTCGTCGCTATGGTCTCGCAATCAGTCCGCGAACAGCAGGACCGGCGTTTCGACCAGTTTCTTGAGCGCCTGAACATAGCTCGCCGCATCCCAGCCGTCGACGACGCGGTGGTCGCAGCTGATCGACAGGTTCATGAGCTTTGCCCTGCGGATTTCGTCGCCGTCGAACACTGGGCGCTCGACGATCTTGTTCGGGCCGATGATCGCCACTTCGGGACGGTTGATCACGGGAGTCGTCGCGATGCCGCCGAGTGGGCCGAGCGACGTGACGGTCAGCGTGCCGCCGGTGAGTTCCTCGACCTTCGCCTTGCCGGTGCGAGCGGCTTCGGCGAGGCGGGTGATTTCGCTGGCGAGCTGCCAGACATTCTTGTCCTGCGCGTCGCGGATCACCGGCACCATCAGGCCGGCATCGGTCTGCGTCGCCATGCCGAGATGCACCGCGCCATAGCGCGTCACCACGCCGCCTTCGTCGTCGTAACGCGCGTTGATCATGGGGAACTCGGGGATCGTGCGGCAGATCGCGACGATCAGGAAGGGCAGCATCGTCAGCTTCGGCCGCCCGCCGCGATTGGCGTTGAGGTCGGCGCGCATCTCTTCGAGCGCGGTGACGTCCATTTCCTCGACATAGGTGAAATGCGGGATCGCGCGCTTCGAGGCCGCCATATTCTCGGCGATCTTGCGGCGCATGCCGATGACCTTGATCGGCTCGTCGGCGCGGGCGCGGCTTGCACCGGGGGCGTGATAGCCCTGTCCGCCGCTGTAGCGCAGGAAGGCGTCGAGGTCGGCGTGACGGACGCGGTCACCCTCGGCCTGCACCTGGCCGAGGTCGACGCCGAGATCCTTGGCGCGGGCGCGGACGGCGGGCGATGCGAGGACCTTCGCCTCTTTTCCCCTCCCGCTTGCGGGAGGGGTCGGGGGAGGGCTTGTTTCTTTGACTACCGGCGGCGGAGCAGATTCGACAGGCCCTCCCCCAGCCCCTCCCGCAAGCGGGAGGGGAGCGATTTCCTCGGCACCCGGCGTTTCCGCCACAACCTGCTGTTCGGCCGGCGTGTCGGCAGGCGGCGCATCGACCGTAGCCTCTTCGTCGGTCTCGATCACCGCGAGCGTCGAGCCAATCGGGATCAGGTCGCCGACCTCGCCCGCCAGTTCGACGACGATGCCAGAAACGGGCGATTCCATTTCGACGGTCGCCTTGTCGGTCATCATGTCGGCAAGCTGCGCGTCTTCCTCGACGCGCTCGCCGATCTTGACGTGCCAGGCGACGATTTCGGCTTCGGCAATGCCTTCGCCGATGTCGGGCAGACGGAATGAATAACGAGCCATGGCGTCAGTCCTTTTTTTCTATGGACCCCGGATCGCAGTCCGGGGCACGCGTGCTTGCCGTGATGCTCACGTCAATCTCGCATGATCTTGGTCAGCGCGGTCGCGATGCGCACCGGGCCGGGGAAATAGGCCCATTCAAGGCTATGCGGATACGGCGTGTCGAACCCGGTCACGCGTTCGACCGGCGCCTCGAGATGATAGAAGCAGCGTTCCTGCACCAGCGCCGCGAGTTCGGCGCCGAAGCCCGAGGTGCGCGTCGCTTCGTGGATGATCAGGCAGCGGCCGGTTTTCTTCACCGAGGTTTCGATCGCCCCGATATCGAGCGGCAGCAAGGTGCGCAGATCGATGATTTCGGCGTCGATGCCCATTTCCTCGACGATCGTCTTGGTGACATGGACCATCGTGCCATAAACGAGGATGGTGAGCGCTTCGCCGGAACGCACCGTCGCGGCCTTGCCGAGTTCGATGCGGTAATGGCCTTCGGGCACCGTGCTCGCGTCGTGCTTCGACCAGGGCTCGACCGGGCGGTCGTAATAGCCGCTGAACGGGCCGTTGTAGATGCGCTTGGGTTCGAGGAAGACGACGGGATCGTTATCTTCGATCGCTGCGATCAGCAGGCCCTTGGCGTCATAGGGGTTCGACGGGATGACCGTCTTCACACCGCAGATATGCGTCATGATGCTTTCGGGCGACTGGCTGTGCGTCTGGCCGCCGAAGATGCCGCCGCCGAAGGGCGTGCGCACCGTCATCGGGCAGATGAAGTCGCCCGCCGAACGATAACGCAAGCGCGCCGCCTCGCTGACGAGCTGATCGAGCCCCGGATAGATATAATCGGCGAACTGGATCTCGGGGACCGGACGCAGGCCATAAGCGCCCATGCCGACCGCCACGCCGATAATGCCGCATTCGTTGATCGGCGTGTCGAACACGCGCGTCTTGCCATGCTTTTTCTGCAGGCCCGCCGTGGCGCGGAACACGCCGCCGAAAAAGCCGACATCCTCACCCATCACGACCATGTTCGGGTCGCGTTCGAGCATGACGTCCATAGCGCTGTTGATCGCCTCGATCATGTTCATGGTTTTGGTTTCAGAGCTGGAAGATTCTGGCATCATTCGGGCTTCCAATTCGGGCCGAACTTGGCCTCTTGCTCGGCGAGCATCTGTGCACATTGTTCCTTGAGGTGCCAGGGCAGTTCTTCGAACACATCGTCGAACATCGTTTCGAACGGCTGGTGCATACCGTGGCCGAGGATGCCGAGCTTTTCGGATTGTTTCTGGGTCGTCTTGACCAGATCGTCGAGTTCCTTCGCCTGCGCCTCGTGACGTTCGGCATCCCATTCGCCGATCGTTTCGAGATGCTGACGAAGCCGCGCGATCGGGTCGCCGAGCGGCCAGGCAGTCGCCTCGTCGGCGGGACGATAGGCGCTCGGGTCGTCCGAGGTGCTGTGCCCTTCGCTGCGATAGGTGAAATGTTCGATCAGCGTCGGACCGTTGTTCGTCCGTGCCCGGTCCGCCGCCCACTGCGTCGCGGCATAGACCGCCAGCGGGTCGTTCCCGTCGATACGCAGCCCGGCGATGCCATAACCCACGGCGCGCGCCGCAAAGGTCGTGCGTTCGCTGCCGGCAAAGCCGGAGAAGCTGGAGATCGCCCACTGGTTGTTGACGACGTTGAAGATAACCGGCGCGTTATACACCGTCGCAAAGGTCAGCGCCGAGTGGAAATCGCCCTCGGCCGACGAGCCTTCGCCGCACCATACCGTCGCGATGCGGCTGTCGCCCTTCAACGCCGAGGCCATCGCCCAGCCCACCGCTTGTGGATATTGCGTCGCGAGGTTGCCCGATACGCTGAAGAAACCATGCTCGGGCGCCGAATACATGATCGGCAGCTGGCGGCCCATCAGGTGATCCCCGCGGTTCGAATAGATCTGGTTCATCATCTGGATCAGCGGATAATCGCGCGCGATCAAAATGCCCTGCTGGCGATAGCTGGGGAAACACATGTCGCCGCGGTCGAGCGCCATCGTCGAGGCGACCGAGGTCGCCTCTTCACCGGTGCACTTCATGTAAAAGCTGGTCTTGCCCTGCCGCTGGGCACGGAACATGCGGTCGTCGAATGCGCGGACAAGCATCATGTAGCGGAGCATGACGCGCAGCCGCTCGGGCGTCAGTTTCGGATCCCACTGCCCCTTCGCCACCCCGTCAAAATCGAGCACGCGGACGAGGCCATAGCTCAGCTCGCGCATCGCATCGGGCTTGGTCGCTTCGCTCGGGCGCGGGGTCGCTTCGACCGCGGGAACTTCGATATCGCCAAAGTCCGGCGTATCGCCGGGGCGATAGCGCGGTTCGGGGATATGAAGCGACAGCGGCGGCAAATTGCTCGCCGGGCGCCCCACCTCCTTTTGGGGGGTCGTCTCAGGCATATCTTCTTCCCTTTGACGGCGCGAATCGCGCCTAGTTATATTTCAACGTGACGACATAATATTACGGTCGCCATACGAATGCAACGGCGGCGCTCAAACTGCGACAGGCGCGGAAATATGCGCTTGCGGCGCATATTCCTCGACTGCGAAATCCTCGAACCGATAGTCGAAAATGCTCGGAGGCCGGCGAAGGATGCGCAGCTTTGGCGTCCCGCCCGGAACACGCGACAGCCGCTGCTCGACCAGCTCGGCGTGGTTCAGGTAGAGATGCACGTCGCCGCCGGTCCAGACGAGTTCATGAGCATGAAGTCCCGCCTGCTCCGCGACCATCCGCGTCAGCAACGCCGCTTCGAAAACATTGAAGGCTTTTCCGGTCAACGTGCCTTGGCTATGAATCGCTATTCCAGCTTGATGAGGCAGGGGGAGGCGCTGCGCCCCCGACATTGCTCGGCGCCTCCCCCTGCCCCTCACAACGCCAGCGGTTATATGACGACGGACCCAGCGCTCTGCGCTGGGTCCGGTCAACTCTAGGCGTCTTCCGCCATTCGTTTTCATCGCGATAATCATGGCCAATTGATACGGCTAGGCAGGATTCAAGTCTACGACTGAGACAAGCGCGGAAGGGCTAAGAAGGCGACGGCAAACAAAAGCGATCAATGTGCATATAGTATGTCGGGGGTTCACGCTGACGCCGCCGCGCCCGACACCCACCGGGAGGGGCATCGTTTTTGGCCCCTCTTGAACAGGTAGTGCCGAAACTTGAAATGTTTAGGACCAATCGACATTCAGCCCATGGCGGTCTGCAAATGGCAATTTCCCGTGCTTCCGGTGCTCGCGTACCAGATGTACGCTGCGCTCCGGGTCACGGAAAACCACCATTTTCGACTCACCCTGAGC
>NZ_JBOHHT010000057.1:0-20932 GCF_050725655.1 Sphingopyxis sp.
GCTCTGGACCCCGGCCTTCGCCGGGGAACAGCTACATGTTCGAAAGGGACAGTCACCGATCAAGTCCGGGGTGACGAAGGTCTGAAAACGACCGAAAGCGGACGTTGCCAACCCAAACGACGTCACCCCGGGTCAAGCCCGGGATGACGGAAAGGAACGTCCGCTTCCCACCCAAAGCCGTCGCTATTCTCCGCCCAGTCGCACAAACCGCATATCGCCCTCGGCGCGGTGGAGCGTAAGGCCGCGTTCGGTCTTTTCGGCGCAGGCGCCTTCGAAATTCACGACGCCGATGTCGTTCGGCACGATGGTTACGCGCAGCTTGCCATCATCGGCTTCGGTCAGTTCGAAGCGCGGCGCGGTGACGCCGTGGATCGGTTCGCGCACTTCGACCCAGCGCGGGATGCGGTTGTCGTCCTCGGGCATCGTCCAGCCATAAACCTGGGTGTAATCCTCGGCTGGGTCGCCGCTGTCGAAGCCGATCGTGAAATCGACGCCGGGGATGCCTTTGCCGTTGGGCCAGGTGACGAGCAGGGTGGGGACGGCGCCCTCGACTTCGATCGGCGCGCCCTTCACCATCGCAGGTGGCACCGGTTTGGGATCGGTGGTGAGGCAGACCATGTCGCCGCGGACCTCCCAGCGGCCCTCGGCCTGCTCGTCGAGCGCGCCCGCGGCGAGCATATATTGAAAACGGCCGTCACCCCGGATCAGCAGCCCGCCGCCGACGTCGGGCCCTTCCGCGAGGCTATATTCGCCGACGAAGGGTGAATCCTGCGCGGCGGCGGGTGCGGCGATCAGGGCGGCGGCGAGGAGCAGGGTGCGCATGGCGGCGATCATGCGGCGATGGGCGCGCGGACGCCAGCCCTTTCCACATCCCGCCCCACCTGCTAGGCGCCCGCGCCATGTCCCAGAAGCATCCCGACCGCCGCACCTTCGCCATCATCTCGCATCCCGACGCCGGTAAAACGACGCTGACCGAGAAATTGCTCGTCGCGGGCGGCGCGATCCACATCGCGGGTGAGGTCAAGGCGCGTGGGCAGGCGCGGCGCGCGCGATCCGACTGGATGAAGATCGAGCAGCAGCGCGGGATTTCGGTGACCTCGTCGGTGATGACCTTCGAACATGCGGGGCTGGTCTTCAACCTGCTCGACACGCCGGGACACGAGGATTTCAGCGAAGATACCTATCGCACGCTGACCGCTGTCGACAGCGCGGTGATGGTGATCGACGCCGCGAAGGGCATCGAGCCGCAGACGCTCAAGCTGTTCGAAGTGTGCCGCCTGCGCTCGGTGCCGATCATCGTGTTTATCAACAAGGTCGACCGCGAAGGTCTGCCGCCCTTCGAGCTGCTCGACGAAGTCGCCGAGCGGCTGGCGCTCGACGTGTGCCCGATGAACTGGCCCGCGGGCATGGGTGGGCAGTTCGAGGGCATTTATGACCTTGTCGATCCGGCGATCATGAAGCCCCGCGGCGATGCATCGCGGATGTACGAAGGGCACCGCGCCAAGGTCGCGGGTCTGGGCGATCCGGCGCTGGCGGCGGAGTTGTCGGCGGACGGGCTGGCGCATCTTAAGGAAGAAACCGAACTGGCGTCGGCCTGTTATGCGCCGTTCGACGTGGCGTCATACCGAGGCGGCGATCTGGCGCCGGTCTATTTCGGATCGGCGCTCAAGGAATTCGGCGTCGTCGACCTGCTGACCGCGCTGGCGAACCATGCGCCGGGACCGCAGCCGCAACCCGCCGAGCCCGCGCCGGTGCAGCCCGATGACGAGGCCGTCACCGGCTTTGTGTTCAAGGTGCAGGCGAATATGAACCCGGCGCACCGTGACCGCATTGCCTTCATGCGGCTGTGTTCGGGCAAGTTCGAGCGCGGCATGCGCCTGATGCAAGGCGGGACGGGCAAGGCGATCGCGATCAGCCGCCCGATGCTGTTCTTGGCGCAGGACCGCGAAATGGCCGAAGAGGCTTTTCCCGGCGACATCATCGGCATTCCGAACCATGGCACGCTGCGTGTCGGCGATACGCTGTCCGAGCGCACCGACATCACGATCACCGGGCTGCCGAATTTCGCCCCCGAACTGCTGCGCCGCGTCGCGCTCGTCGATCCCACCCAGACCAAGAAACTGCGCAAAGCGCTCGACGACATGGCCGAGGAGGGGATCATCCAGGTCTTTTATCCCGAAATCGGGGCGAACATGATCGTCGGGGTCGTCGGCCAGCTCCAGCTCGAAGTGCTGATCAGCCGGTTAGAGGCCGAATATAAGGTCGAGGCAAAGCTCGAGCAGTCGCCGTGGGAAACCGCGCGCTGGATCGCGAGCGACGATGCGGCGGCGCTGAAGGCGTTCCAGGCCGACCATCGCGGCGCCAGCGCCACCGACCGCGACGGCGCGCCGGTGTTCATGGCGAAGGATGCGTGGGAAGTCGGCTATGTGACCCAGCGGCACCCGGCGATCCGCTTCACCGCGACCAAGGAACGCGTTTTCGCCGACGCGGGTTGATCGCATCGCTTAATTCCGCCACCATGACGTCACTTTTCGGCAGAGGTGGGGGTATCGATGCGCGGATGGATATGGGCGCTCGCCGCGATGGCGGGCAGCGCGCCGGCGGCGGCACAGACGATCGCGCTGCCGATCAGCATGCCGATCGACAAGGGCTTCTGGATCAATGCGACCGACAAATGCGCGTCGGTGACCAACGGCTATGCCTATGACGGCAAGCGCTGGGGCGCGGTCTATTATTACGGGCCGAACGCGAGCATGGGGCCGGTCGCCGAACTGGAGGCGATTGGGCGCACCACGGCGCTGAACGATGGCTTCACCACCATGCAACTCGGCCCGACCGAGGGGGCGGGCTATTTCCATGTGAAGTCGCTGTCGCCCGATCGCATGATGCTGCGTACCGGCGCGCCGGGGCCCGAGGGCATTCAGGTGATGGACGATACACTGATCCGCTGCAGCTTCGCTTCGTTGTCGCCCAAGATGCAGGCGGCGATGCGGCGTTTCGTCCCGGCGCTGGTCGCTAGATAAGGCTGAGCAGGTCGGCGGGCGCGGCGGCGTCCTCCTCGTCATCCTCTTCGCCCTCGAACTTGCTCAAGGTCACACCGAGCAGGCGGATGCCCTGTTCGGTGGGGAGCAGGGGTGCGAGGATCGCTTCGCCCGCGGCGAGCAGCGAATTGCCGTCGAGGATCGGCGCGGCGACCGATCTGGCGCGTGTGATCGTGCGGAAATCGGCGTAGCGCAGCTTGAGGGTCACGGTGCGCCCGCGCGCGCCCTTTTTCGCCGCGCGGTCCCAGACGACGGTGCAGACATGCGCGAGCGCCTCGCGGATCTCGGTGTCGGTGATCAGGTCGTTGAAGAAGGTCCGTTCGCCACCCAGCGATTTCAGCGGGCGGTTCGACTTGACGCGGCGATGGTCGATCCCGTGCGCGAGGTTGAAGAGCCATTCGGCGCTGTTGCCGAAATGTGTCGCGAGCCACATCGGGTCCTTTCCGGCAAGGTCGGCGCCCGAAAAGATGCCGAGCCCTTCCATTTTGGCGGCGGTCACCGGGCCGATCCCATGGAAGCGGCGGATCGAGAGCGTCTGGACGAAGGCGGCGCCCTTGCCTGGCGGGATGATCGTGATGCCGTCGGGTTTGTTCTGGTCCGATGCGAGCTTTGCAATGAATTTATTATATGAGACGCCCGCGGAGGCGGTGAGGCCGGTTTCTTCGCGGATGCGCTGGCGGATCAGCTTCGCGGTCGCGGTGGCGCTACCGAGACCCGCCTTGTCGGCGCTGACGTCGAGATAGGCTTCGTCGAGCGACAGCGGTTCGACCTCGTCGGCATAGTCGCGGAAGATCGCGCGAATCTGGTGCGAGATGTCGCGATAGACCTCGAAGCGCGGCGGGACGAAGATCAGGCCCGGGCACTGGCGCTTCGCGGTGATGCTGGGCATCGCCGAGCGAACGCCGAACTTGCGGGCCTCATAGCTGGCGGCGGCGACGACCCCGCGCCGCGACGAACCCCCGACCGCGACGGGTAGCCCACGCAGCGACGGATCGTCGCGCTGTTCGACCGAGGCGTAAAAGGCATCCATATCGACGTGGATGATCTTGCGGACCGGGGTGTCCGCGCCGCCATCAGATCCATGATCGTCGCCGTCTTGCACGTCGTATCTCTAGCATGTTGCCATGATGTTCTCAACGATGCGTTTGACGAGACGCTTGACGCACAGGTGGCAAAATGGCAATCGCCGCCGACCTTGGCGATGCGGGTATAGCATAGTGGTAATGCTCTAGCCTTCCAAGCTAGCTAGGCGGGTTCGATTCCCGCTACCCGCTCCACCAAAATCACCGATCGATGATGCGACAACTCCTGGCTTCGGCTGGCCGCCATTTTTCGCCGGTAAGACTCCGGAACCCGCCGCAACATGTCGGCGTTATCCATCTACCTGAACCGATGCACAGCCGGACAGAATCGCGTTGTTTGCGCGGCGTCGCTCGGCTTGGACCGGCCGGGTGGGGGGCATTAACGATCAGGAGAATTCCTATGTCCCCGTCTCTGAAAAAACTAGCACCCGTGGTTGTGATTTTGGCCGGTTCCCTGGGGTTGGGCGGCTGTGCGACCAAAGGCTTCGTGCGCGAGCAGGTCGCCGTCGTGAGCCAGCGCGTCGATGCGCTCGAAGCGCAGTTGCAGGCGACCGACGCCACCGCGAAGCAGGCATTGACCGAAGCGCAGGCCGCATCGGGGCAGGCACAGAATAATGGCCAGCGCCTCGATCAGCTCAACGGCCGCGTCGATGGTATCGAGCAGCGCATGCAGCAGGCGCAGCAGAAGCGGCCGCGCAATTGACGCGGCGCGGCTGTAATTGCTGAGACCGTGATTTTCGGCGCCGTCGCTTGCGGGCGGCGGCGCCCTTCATTCGAGTGCATCGACCTATGATCAAAGTCTTCGTGGCGCTTGCGGGATTTGCGCTGATCGTTTCCGTGTCCGCGCGATCGGCGGAGCCGCCGCCAGCGTCGGGACCGGCAGTGCCGCAGCGCAATGGAGCCGAAACCGGGGATGCGGCAATTCGCTCCGAGGCCGCGACGCGGGTCGCCGATTGGGTTGCCGCGTCCGGCGATAATGGCGCCTTGCCGTATATCATCATCGACAAGCCCGCCGCGTCGCTGTTCCTGTTCGATGCCAAAGGAAAATTGCTCGGCCGGGCTCCGGTCTTGATCGGTGTTGCGCTTGGCGACGAGGCCACCCCAGGGATCGGATCGAAGGATCTCGCCGAGATCGGCCCCGCCGAGCGAACCACGCCCGCCGGGCGCTTTCTGGCGAAATTCGGGATGGCGGCGGGGCGGCAGAGGGTGCTGTGGGTCGATTATGCCACGTCGGTGGCGCTTCACCCGATCCCGAAGGGGAGCCAGAAGGAACGCCGCCGCCAGCGGATGCTGTCGCCCGGCATCGACGACAACCGCATCACATTCGGATGCATCAACGTCCCGTTGGCGTTGTACAACAAGAGCGTTCGCCCGCTTTTCCAGAAAAAGGGCGGATATGTCTATGTGTTGCCCGACACCAAGCCGCTCGAGGCGGTCTTTCCGCGCCTGCACGTCCAGCCGCGCCCCGATGCCGCCGCTTTCCGAGGCGCCGAGGCCCCGATCGATTATCCGGCCGGTTCGACGCCGAGCAGCTCGACCGTGAAGAGCAAGGTCGCGCCGCCGGGGATCGGGCCCTTGCCGTCGGGGCCATAGGCGAGCTGCCAGGGGATCGCGAGTTCGACCTTGTCGCCGACGCCCATCAGCGCGACGCCTTCCTGCCAGCCTTCGATCACGCGGCCCAGCGGAAAGCTCGTCGGTTCGCCGCGCCGGACCGAGCTGTCGAATTCGCGGCCGTCGGCAAAGGTGCCGACATAATGGACGGTGACTTGGTCGGTGGGGGCGGGGTGCGCGCCGCTGCCGTCGCCCGCGACCCGGCGCCAGCGCAGCCCGCTCGGCGTCACGCGCCAGCCGTCGGCGCCGTGGCGTTCGGCGAGCGCCGCCATCTGCTTGTTGAGATAGGCGGTGCCCTGGGTGGACGGCGCGTCGCCTTGCTGGGCGTAGGCGGACGCCGGAATGCAGCAGGCAAATGCGGCCGCCGCGAGCAGCCGGTTCAAAGACGATAGATACATGAAAACTCCCTCGATCGTTGCACGCATAAACGCATCGCGGGCCGAATAGGCAATAGCCTATTGGCCGGGACATGGAGGAGCGGGCAGGAACCTTCGCCGGCATCCGTCGTTTCACCTTCGTACACATCAATCAGAGACTTGAGGCGCGGCCACTGGCCGTTTCGTCATTCGAAAGACCCGGTTCGCGGGCCTTCGAAGCCGGTGCCGTGCGTCCTGCTCTGGACAATCGAAGGAGACGTCAGATGTTCAAATGGGCTTTGATCTTTGCGGTGATCGCGCTGGTCGCGGCGGTGCTCGGCTTTGGCGGTGTTGCGGGTGCGGCGGCGGGGATCGCCAAGATTCTGTTCTTCGTCGGTCTTGCGCTCGTTGTCCTGTTCCTGATCCTCGGGTCGGCCGCGGCGCGAAAGATCACGTAAAAAAATCGAACGCCGCGGAACCAAGTCGGACCTGCGGCGTTTCACTGATCTACTCGATCGAAAGAGAAGGTAGAATCTGGTTCCTGTTTTCGGACGGAACCTAGGGAGCCCCGCCGCAGAAATGCGACGGGGCTTACCTGTTTCTGGCCTGGTTCTGGCGGGCCGGCGGGCTACCCGGTTCCCGATCCTATGCCGTTGGTTCATGGCTCGGCGCCCAAATGGCGCTGGATTTCGCCTCGCGAATCCGTCACTTACCGCGCGTCAAATCAAGGAACGGCGGCCGCGGGCCGACAGGGGGATCGATGTCGAAATATCTGATACCGGCGGCGCTCGCCGGCGCGATGCTGGTGATGCCGGCGGCGGCGAAAGACCGCTACGACGCGACGATCGTCCGGACGAGTTACGGCATTCCGCATATCATGGCAAAGGATTGGCGCGGCGCGGGCTATGGCGTCGGCTATGCCTATGCGCAGGACAATCTGTGCATGATCGCCGAGGAATTCGCGACGGTCGCGGGCGAGCGGTCGCTGCATTTCGGCCCCGAAGCCAAGGCGGTGCTGGGTTTTGCCCCGGTCGACAATCTGTCGTCCGATTTCTTTTTCCGGTCGGTTATCGACCTGCCGCGGCTGCGCGCGGGTGCCAAGGCGCAGGGGCGCGAAGTGGCGCTGACGACCGACGGCTATGTCGCCGGCTATAATCGCTGGCTGCGCGAAATCGGCCCCGAGGGCGTGCCCGAGGCATGCCGCGGCAAGGCGTGGGTGCGGCCGATCACGACCGACGACCTGCTGCGGCTCAACGAAAAGAACATGATCCTCGGGACGCTCGCGCTGGCAAGCGGCATCGCCAATGCCGCGCCGCCGGGCGGCACGCTCGCCATGCGTCCGGGTGACGCCTTGCCCGGCCGGGATGACGTGGTCATGGGCAGCAACGGCTGGGCGTTCGGCGGCGATGTGACCGCCGGCGGCCGCGGCATGGTGATCGGCAACCCCCATTTCCCGTGGACCGGGCCGAACAGATTCTGGCAGATGCATGTCACCGTGCCCGGCAAGCTCGACGTCATGGGGGTCGGGATCGCCGGTTCGCCGCTTCCGATCCTCGGCTTCAATCGCGACGTCGCGTGGACGCATACGGTGACCGCGGCGCGGCATTCGACGCTGTTCCAGCTGAAGATCGACCCGTCGGATCCCACCGCCTATCTGGTCGACGGCAAGTCGGAGAAAATGGTCGCACGGACGATCAGCGTGCCGATGGGCGGCGGCGCCGCCCCCGCGACGCGTACGCTCTATTCGACGCGCTATGGCCCGCTGGTGGTTTTGCCCGCGTCGGGCCTCGGGTGGAATGCCACCACCGCCTTTGCGGTGCGCGAGGGCAACAAGGGCAACCAGCGCGCGCTGGGCACATGGGTGCGCATCGCGCAGGCACGCAATGTCGGCGAGGTGCGGGCAGCGGTCGAGGAAACGCTGGGCATCCCCTGGGTCAACACGATCGCTGCCGACCGCAACGGCGATGCGCTCCACGCCGATGTGACGGTGGTTCCCAACCTGTCGGCGGAGAAGATGAAAGCGTGCGCGACGCCGCTGTCGGCGCTGGCCGCGGAGCGCGCGACCCTGCTCGACGGCGCGCGATCGTCGTGCGACTGGGACGTTGCGTCGGGGACGCCCGTTCCGGGGATGATGCCCGCCGCGTCGCAGGCGGTCTATGCGCGGCGCGACTATGTCGCGAACAGCAACGACAGTTACTGGATGAGCAACGCCGGGGTGCCGCACGCGCCGCTGTCGCCGATCCTCGGCCGCGCGGAGAGCGTCTTGTCGCTGCGCACGCGGTCGAACTTCATCGAACTCGATCGCATGCTGAACGGCGAGGGCGGCAAGCCGGGGGTCAAGGTCGATCATGCCTCGGCGAAGGAACTGACCTTTGCCAACAAGAGCCTGGCCGCCGAGCTGGCGATGGACCGATTGCTCGACCTCTGCCGCGGAAAGCCCGACGTTGCGCGCGGCTGCAAGGCGCTGGAAGGATGGGACCGCCGGTTCAACGTCGACAGCCGCGGCGCTTATCTGTTCACCATCTTCTGGAAAGCGGCGAGCCGCATCCCCGATCTGTGGGGCGTAAAGTTCGACGTCGCCGATCCCGTTCATACGCCGCGCGACATGGTGACGACCGGCGACACCGCGACGAAGCTGTTGGCCGCGCTGGGTGCCGGGGCGGCAGAGCTCGACAAGGAGGGAATCGCGCTCGACGCGCGCTGGGGCGATGTCCAGTTTGCGCCGCGCGGCAAGGAACGGATCGCGGTGCATGGCGGCGAGGGCGCCGCTGGCGTGCTCAACTTCCAGGCATCGAACCCCGTTCCGGGCGGCATCACGCCGTATCACGGGTCGAGCTATATCCAGATCGTCGGGTTCGATAACGCCGGTCCCGTGGCCGATGCGGTGCTCAGCTATTCGCAGTCGCCCGATCCGGCCTCACCGCATTTCGCCGATCAGACGCATCTCTATTCGGAAAAGAAATGGCATCGCTTGCCCTTCGGCAAGGCGGAAATTGCCGCCGATGCGGCCGGCAAGCCGGTGCGGATCAAGGAGTGACGACGCCGTAGCAGGGCGCGGCGCGCTCCCATTTTCTCCAACCCGTGTCAATTCGGGGGCGAACCGAAGGCGCGGCCTCGATCGCGGCGGATCGATGGGTGCCGCGGCACGTTGCTGCGGACAGGGTAGATTTCCCTTGGACGGAGAATGACATGGCCATGCTAAGGAAACTCGCAATATCGTTCGCTGCGGCGTCTTTGATCGCCGCGCCCGTTGCCGCATCGGCTGCGACCGCAGCGCGCGCTGCGTCGGGCTTGGACGGCCAAAACGAACTTGAGGGCAATTCGAGCTGGATCATCGGCCTTGTCGGCCTGCTGGTCGGCATCGGCGCGATCATCCTGGTCGCCGACAAAGACGACGATTCGCCCGTCAGCCCGTAAAGAGGCATGTGACGGCGGCGGCCACGCGTTCCCTTGGGCGCGCGTGGCCGCCACGCGTCCGCCGCTTTGCCGCGAAATGAACGGCAGGCGGTTTTTGCGACAATTTGCGACAATTTTCCGCCGATCCGGCACGTCGCTGGGACAAACGGCGCCTAGAACGGCTTCATCGGGATCCGGCTCATACTTCGGATAGACCCCATGAAGGAGTTCGTTACGTGAAAAAGAAAATCTCGCTCTTTACGCTCGCCGCCGCATTGGTGGCCGTGCCCGTTCTCGCCGCGCCCGGCGCCGACGGCAATGCCGTACAGACCCGTGCCGAGGCACAGGCCAAGGCCACGCAGTTGTTTGCCAAAATGGACGCGAACAAGGATGGCAAGCTCGACGCCACCGACCGCGCCGCGCAGCGTGCCGAGCGGCAGGCGAAAATCTTCGCCAGCCTCGATACCGACGGCAATGGCAGCATCAGCAGGCCCGAATGGGACAAGCATGGTGCCGATCGTGCCGCCAAGCGCGCCGAGCGCGGTGAAAAGCGCTCCGAAGCCGGTGAAGCCGGCGAGGGCAAGCGCCACGGCATGCGCGGCGGTCATGGCAAGCGCGGCGGCCATCATGGCATGATGATGGGCAAGGCCGACACCGATGGCGACAAGGCGATCAGCCAGGCCGAATTCCAGACCGCGGCGCTCGCGCGTTTCGACGCTGCCGACGCGAACAAGGATGGTCAGGTGACCGCTGAGGAACGTCAGGCCCAGCGCGGCGCATGGCGCGCCAAGCGCGGTGCGGCTCCGGCCGCTCCCACGAACCAGTAAGCCATTTGGCAGGGGCTCGGCGGCAAAGCGTAGAGCCTTCCTCCCCTCCCGGCATTGCCTTTGGCGCCGGTCCCTGTCAGCTATCGCCCATCGGCCCCCGCGGCCGGTGGGCGAACTATTGGGTTCTGACCCTATTTTTAACGGAAACCCGATGACCGATAGCGACACGCCCCGCATCCTGCTGATCGACGACGAACCCTCGATCCGCGAGCCGCTGGGCGAATATCTGACCGCGCAGGGCTTTGCGGTGACCGATGTCGCGAGCGCCGCCGAGGCGCGATCGGTGCTGCGCGCGCAGGGCGTCGACCTGGTCGTCAGCGACATCATGATGCCGGGCGAGGACGGGCTGTCGCTGACCCGCCATTTGCGCGAGACGAGCAGCATCCCCGTCATCCTGCTGACCGCGCGCGCCGAGGATACCGAACGGATCATCGGGCTGGAGATCGGCGCCGACGACTATGTCGTCAAACCCTTCAACCCGCGCGAGCTGGTCGCGCGCATCCGCACCGTACTGCGCCGCACGCAACAGGGCGGGCGGGCGCTCGATCCGGGCGGCACCTATTATGCCTTTGGCGACTGGGTGCTGCGCGAAGTCGAACGCGTGCTGATCGATGGCGAAGGCAATGAGGTCGCGCTGTCGTCGGGCGAATATCACCTGCTCCACGCGCTCGTCCGCCATCCGCGGCAGGTGATGAGCCGCGACCGGCTGCTCGACATGGTGCGCGGGCGCGAGGCCGATATTTTCGACCGCGCGATCGACAATCTGGTCAGCCGGCTGCGCAAGAAGATCGAGGTCGACGCGGCGCATCCGCAGATCGTCAAGACGGTGTGGGGCGGGGGCTATACGCTCGCGTGCGAAGTCAGGCGGATGGGTCCTGCGGCGTGAAACTGCGCCTGTGGCCCAAAAGCCTGATCGGGCAGCTGGTCTTTGCGGTCGCGATGATGCTGTTCGTCGCGCAAGCGATCAATTTCGTGCTGCTGTCGCGCGGGCAGAAACAGCAGGTGCTTGCGCACGGCGGCGGCATGGCCGTCGCGCGGCTCATCGATGCGATCGAGCGCGACCGGCGCGGCGACTTCAGGCGGCCGCGCAACGAACGCGAGCGGCACGAGGCGCGCGAGCGCGCGGAGAAACTGGTGATCTCCGATCAGCCGCCCCCGATGCCCGTCGGCGCCGTTCGATTGCCCGACCTCGCCGCCTATGTCGAAGGTCTGCTCGGCGAGACCAATATTCCAGCCGCCATGGTCGATGCATGGGCGCTTCCGCCCCGCGAGCGGCAACGGCTGCGCCGACCCGCCTTTCCCGACCGCGCCGTCATCGTCGTCGCGAAGGTCGGCGGGCGCTATTTCGCGGTGCGAACGCGGATCGCGGCGGGCGGCAACCGGTTGCAGGGTTTCCTCGTCTGGCAGACGCTCTCGCTCTATCTGTTGCTGCTCGTGCCGATCATGCTGATCGCTTATCGCGCGGCGCGGCCGCTGCGTGATCTGACGCGCGCGGCGCGCGCCAATCCGGCGCTGCGCGATGCCGAGCCGCTGGAGGAAGAGGGGCCGTCGGACGTGCGCGACCTGATCGCCGCGTTCAACGCCTATCGCGGCCGTATTTCGGGGATGCTGTCGGACAAGGACCGGATGCTCGGCGCCGTCGGCCACGATTTGCGCACCCCGCTCGCCAGCCTCCGCGTCCGCGTCGAGCAGGTCGAGGACAATGTGCTGCGCGACAAGATGATCGCGAGCATCGAGGAAATGACCGCGATGCTGAGCGACATTTTGGCGCTGGCGCGGTCGGGGGCGGGAACCGAGGCGCGGGAGCGCATCCCGCTGCGCGAATTGATCGGCGAACTCGCGGCCGATTATCAGGAGCGCGGCAAGGATGTCGAAATCGGCGATATTGCCGACGCCGCCGTGCTGGCGCGGCCGATGTTGCTCAAGCGTGCGCTGCGCAATCTTGCCGACAATGCGATTGCCTATGGCTCGCGGGCGCGGTTGTCGGTTGTGACCGACGGAACGCAGGCGCGGATTATCGTCTCCGACGATGGCCCCGGCCTGACCGACGAGCAGATCAGGACGCTGATCGAACCCTTTGCGCGCGGGGAGCAATCGCGCAACCGCGCGACCGGCGGTGCCGGGCTGGGGCTGTCGATCGCGCGCGATATAGCCGAGGGCGAGGGCGGGGCGCTGACGCTGGCCAACCGCGCCGGCGGCGGGCTCGATGCGGCGATCGCGCTGCCGGTTCAGGCATAGATCGCGATCGCCTGACTGCCGTTGAGGATCGGCTCGCCCGCGCGGTTCCACAGCATCATGTCCTGCACCGACAGGCCGTGGCGCGCATAGCCCGTCTTGGCCGAAAGCAGCCACCAGCCGTCGTCGGTCGTCGGCGTGCCGGTGAGCATATTGACCGTCCAGTTCATCGAACTGATCGGCCCGAATTCGCTGAACAGCGCCATCGCCGCGGGGGGCAGGGCGTCGCCCATCGCGAGCAGCGCGACCGCCGGATGGCACGCGGGCTCTTCGACAAAGCGCACCCAGGTCAGATATTCGCCGACCTCGCTTTTCCAGCCGAAGCGCGGGCCGGTGGTCGGGCGCATGTCGAAATGGCGTGTGAAGGGCGGCCGCGCGTGATGTTCGGGCACCGGCGCCAGCGTCTCGGGGGCGGGTGCGTCGGGTATCGACAGGCGATCATGGTCGAGGTGGCTCTTGCGGTCGCCCGAAAAGGCGAAGACCGCAGCGGTGCCGAAGCCTTGGTCGCTGGATACGCCCGCGTCGATGAACAGGCTTGATTTCGACTGGCGCAGTACGCGCGTATCGACGGTGCAATCGCCGCCGACCGGGCCGACGAAGCTGATCTGCGCGTAACGCAGCGGGGTTTCGGTCGGGTGGAGCGCCATCGTGCCGGCGAGCGCGACCGCAGAGCTGATCCCGCCATAGGCCGTGCGGCCCTGCATCCATCCTTCGTCGATATGCGCCTTCGCCACCCCCTCTTCGGTGCGCAGCGTCGAGAGCAGCGCGTCGAGCGCGCTGGGAGAGGTCGTCATCTTGGTCTTAGTCCTCGATCTGGAAGGTCAGGCCGGCGTTGGCTGTCAGCCGTTCGATCAGCGCGTCGCCGAGCAGCGCGCCGGGGGTCCACACACCGCCTTCGCCCTTGTTCGCAAGTAGCGCGATGCCGGTTTCGGCAAGCATTTTCGACGTCGAGCCATAGCCGGGGTCGCGGTCGCCCTTGACGCTTGCGCGCACGGTTGTGCCGTCGGGATATTCGCCGATGAAGAGGATGTCGTAAAAGCCGTTCTCGCGTTCTTCCTTGCTCGGCCCTTCGCCGGGCTTGAGCTGGGAGTCCCCGAACGGATTCGCCTTCGCCATCGCTTCGGCCATCGCTTTCCCTGCGTCGCCGATCGTCGTCATTACCATCTCGTCATAGATTAGGTCCGCGCCCCACGGGTGGCCGAGCAGGAAATTGGTGCGATGGACATTCTTGGTATTGATCGGCGCCATCACGAAGGGGGCGGTCCAGGTGCCGGTCGCGCTGTCATATTCGGGGATCAGCCCGGTCGGCTGCGACGGGCCTTCGAACCCCGGCGTGAGCGCGAAGGAGGATTTGAGCAACAGCGCGAGCGACGGCTTTTTCGCGATCGCCTTCAGCGTTTCGGTGAGGCTGGCGATCGTGCCGCCCGAGGCGCCGCCCGCCATCTTGCGAACGCGGCCCTTGACGCGCGGCGCGGGTTTGCCGTGGCGTTTGACCGCCTCGGCCTGCAGGAAATGGACGCCGAGGTCGAACGGGATGCTATCGAAGCCGCAGCTGAAGGTGATGCGCGCACCCGATGCTTTCGCGGAGTCCTGATGCTCGTCGATCATGTCGCGCATCCAGCCGGGTTCACCGCAAAGGTCGGCATAAGCGGTGCCCGCCTTGACACAGGCGGTGACGAGTTCGTTGCCGTAAAGCTGGTACGGGCCGACTGTGGTCAGGATGACTTCGGCGCGCGCCGCCATCGCATCGAGGCTCGCGGGATCGCTCGCATCGGCGATGACCAGCGGGGTGTCCTTTGGCGCACCGATCAGATCGCGAACCTCGGCAAGCTTGTCGGCGCTGCGCCCCGCCATCGCCCATTTCGGCGCGCCCTTGCGGCCCGCATAATGGACGCTGAGATATTCGGCGACGAGGCGCCCGGTGAAACCGGTCGCGCCATAGACGATGATGTCGAACTCGCGGGTCCCCGCCATGCCATCCTCCCTTTACGTAAACGTTAAGTGGAGGCTAGCGCAGGCGGGGAAGCTTGCCAAGCACGAAGGTCTAGCGGCGCCAGAAGGGGCGTTTTTCCACCGTTACGGGCGTCCCGATCGCTTCTGCGCGGCCCTCGGCGCGTGCGGCGCGGAGTTCGGCATCACTCGCATGCTGCTGCGCGCGATGCGTAGCAAGCTCGTCGCGGCGACGTGCGCGCAGCGCGTCGTAACTCCAGCGCGTATGGCCATAGCCGAAGAGGCAGAGCAGACCGCCCGCAATTGCGAGATTCTTCATCGCCGCCATCGCCTGCACCGGGTCGGTGAACTCGCGGTGGAAGAAGAGGATGGTGGCCAGAACAAAGCCCGCGAGCAGGATCGACACCAGCCGCACGCCGATGCCGAGCGCGATGCAGATTCCCGCGATCAGTTCGAAGAGGCCGACCGGGATGGCGAGGCCGCCGGGCAGCCCGGAGGTAGCGATCATCGCGCTGGTGTCGGACACATGGATCAGCTTGTTGATCCCCGACACGATGAAAATCACGGCGATGAACAGGCGGCCGATGAAGACAGCGATCATGGACATGGGCATTCCTTCCCTAGCGCGCCCCGTCCGCTTGTGCAGACAGGACGCTTGGGATGGCGATGGGTTCCGGCCTAGCGCGGGGTGAAGACCAGCGCGGCGACCTCGCAGTCGCTGCAGTCGATCGCGCGAAGCGTCGCGGCCCCTGGCCCGGCGGGCAGCTCGACATCGGCAAGCTTAACGACCTGCCATGCGGTGCCCGCGGGGATGGCGGCGCCGCGTTCGTCGATGCCGATGCGCCCGCCCTTTGCCGAGCGCACGCGCGCGGTGACGGTCCAGCGCCCCGCCTTTGCGACGTCGGCGCTGTAGCGCATATATTCACCGGTGACGAAATCGCTGACATAGGGCGCGCCGTCGGCGCCCCGTGCGATATCGACGCCGTCGTTGCGGTACGTCGTGCCATTGTTCCACGGCGTCCGCTCGCCCCCCGTTGCGACGTGATAGTTGGCGTCGACGGTATCCCGATAGGCCACGCCCGGAGGGCCGAGGTCGTAATCGGCGGCGGCGATGGTCAGTGGTTTTGCGTCCAGCGTGCGGGCGGCAAAGGGACGATAGCTCGCATCGCGGGGCTGGCGGAACATCGCGTCGATGACGTCGGGTTTCGGGATGTTCTTGTCGAAGCGGGTGTTGTCGGCGAGCTGCATCATTGCGGCAAAGGCGTCATTGGCGGCGGGCTTGGGTCCCTTGCCGGTCATCCACGCCACGATCTGCATCCAGCCGTCGCCGGCGACCACCTCGAGCGGCTGGTTGAAGCCGATCTTCTTCAATGGCCAGAAATTCCAGCCGATGCTGTCGCCCTCGACGAGCGCGATCGCGTCGCGAAACCAGCCATTGCTGTTTTCGCCCGATTCGCCGAGCCAGATCGGGCGGTTAGTGCTGGTGCGCAGCGCCTTGATTTCGGCGATGCTCGCTTCGTCGTTGCGGTTCCAATATTTGTGGAAGCTCAGCACCATATTGACGTCCCACGCCGCGGGCAGACCCTTATAGTTATTGCCCCAGCAATTGCCCTCGATGATCACGATATGCCGCTTGTCGACCTTGCGGATCGCCGCGGTGATCCGCTGTTGCAGGCTCCAGACGGCCCTATTCTCGGTCTCATCGCAACCGTTGCCCTTGCCGGGGGTCGCGAAGCTCCAGTTCGGCTCGTTGATGAGATCGTAAGCGCCGATCCACGGCTCATCCTTGTAGCGCGCTGCAAGCTTGGTCCACAGGGCGACGGTCTTGCGCTGGTTCTCCTCGCTCTGCCACAGCGACGGTTTAGCCGGATCGCGGTCGGAGATGGCGAGGTCGTTGCCCTGGCCGCCGGGCGCGGCGTGGAGGTCGAGGATCAGATAGATGCCGTTCGCCTTGCTCCACGCGAGCAGGCGGTCGATGCGCTGGAAACCCTCCTCGTGCCATGTGTCCTCACCGGCTTTGGGTTCCCTGTCGGCGGGCAGGGTGAGCTGGTCGAAATGGATCGGCAGGCGCACCGAGTTGAAGCCCCATTTCGCCATCGCGGCGATGTCGGCGTCGGTCGTATGGTTGTCGAGCCAGGCGCGGTAGAATCGAGCGGTACGCTCCTCACCGACGAGTTCGACGAGCCTGGCGCGGATTTTATGCTGCTGTCCGACTTCGCCGAGCTTCAGCATATAGCCTTCCTGCAACATCCAGCCGCCAAGTCCCATGCCGCGCAGGATGACGGGTTTGCCCGAGGCATCGACGATCTGCGTGCCCTCGACCTTCAGAAAGCCTTCGGCGCGCGCGGTGGTGGAGGAAAGCAAAGCGGCGAGCGCGAGTGCGACGTTGCGGAAGTTCATGGCCTCATCCCCATTTTTTGAGTTATGGGAACGTTATCAATTTTGAGGCCGCGCGCAACCGATCTTCGTCATTGCGAGGAGCCGAAGGCGACGCGGCAATCCAGAGCTTGCGTAAACCGCCCTGGATTGCGTCGCTTCGCTCGCAATGACGAGTTTTTAGCCCACTTAAAGCTTGGGCAGCGTGACGCCCTTTTGCCCCATATATTTGCCGGCGCGGTCGGCGTAGCTCGTCTCGCACGGCTCGTTGCCCTGCAGGAAGAGGAACTGGCACGCGCCTTCGTTGGCGTAAATCTTGGCGGGCAGGGGGGTGGTGTTCGAAAATTCGAGCGTCACATGGCCTTCCCAGCCGGGTTCGAGCGGCGTGACGTTCACGATGATGCCGCAGCGCGCATAGGTCGACTTGCCGAGGCAGATGACGAGTATATCGCGCGGGATGCGGAAATATTCGACCGTGCGTGCGAGCGCGAAGCTGTTCGGCGGAATGATGCAGACGTCGGTTTCGCGGTCGACGAAATTCTTCGGGTTGAAATCCTTGGGATCGACGATCGTGCTGTCGACGTTGGTGAAGATTTTGAATTCGGGCGCGACGCGCGCGTCATAGCCGTAGGAGGAGAGGCCGTAGCTGATGCAGCCGTCGCGGCGCTGCGCCTCGACAAACGGTTCGATCATGCCCTGCGTTTGGGCGGCTTCGCGAATCCAGCGGTCGGAAAGAATGGCCATGGTGTCTCTTGTCGGTCCTGTGGGGCTTGCGCAAGCGGTCAGTCGATGAGGCCGAGATCCTTTGGCCCGAAAGCCGCAGGCAGCAGCTCGCTGAGCTTGTAGGTCTTGACCGCGCTGCCGTCGCCCGAGGCGCAATGGACGAGGATGTCGGTCCGCGACCGCTCGGCGGCTTCGTTGAGGATCTGGCGACAGCGGCCGCAGGGGGTGACCGGATCGCTGCCGGTGAGGGCATCGCCATCGGGGCGGCCGCCGACAATCGCGACCTCGGCGAGTTCGCCGATCCAGCCTTCGTTGGCAATCTTCGCCACCGCCGCCGTTTCGGCGCAGAGAGTGAGGCCGTAGCTCGCATTTTCGATATTGGCGCCGGTGACGACATCGCCGTTCTTGAGCAGCAGCGCCGCGCCGACGTGGAAGCCCGAATAGGGGGCATAGGCGCGGCGCGCGGCGTCGCGCGCGGCGTCGATCAGGGCATCACGGTCCTCGGTCATCGCATCTCTCCTCGCGGGCGCAGCACGTTCCAGCCGACGGTGCCGCTGGCCCCTGACAGCCGGACATAATCATTCGCCTGCCACATCGCCCAGGGGTGCGCGCCATAATCGGGTTCGAAGAAATCGCGCCGCAGCCACGTCGTGCGCGCGATGCCCTGCGTCACTTTGTAATCGCTCTCGAACGCCGGACCGGGCGCGATCACGCTCTGCTTGCCCATATGCGCCTCGATCTGCGCCAGAAAAGTGGCGAGTTCGGACAGCAGGAGCGCGCGCGTCGGGCGGTCGGGGCAGCGATCGTCATAATCGAGCCACACGACTGCGGGGAGGGCGTCGGTGCGGCGCGGTACGTGGCGGATGAAATTGGCGGCCTGGTCGGTCGCAAGCTGGCAGAGGCTGTAGCGGTGGATCGCGCCCGCCTGCACCCCTGCTTCGCGCGCTGCGGTCATGTTGCGCGCGAACTTCGGGTCGACCGCGGCCGATCCGTCGGTCCCCATGATATAGGCGAAATCGGCGCCCGCGGCCTTGATCGAACCCCAATGGACGTCGCCGTTGCCTTCGTCGATCGTCACGCCCTGCGTCGGATAGAGCGCGCGGTCGGGGGTCCAGCGGGCGGCCCACCACAAGGCGAGGCCGGCGGCGAGGAGCAGCAGCACGATCGCGGCGCCGATCCGGCGTAGCAGGCGCGCGATCGCGGCGCGCCACGCGCCGGCGGCCTTCGCGACCTTTCCGCCCCTGATTGCCCCCGTCGCCATCGTCAGCCCTTGATGTGCAGCACGCAGATGAGCGTGAACAGCCTTCGCGCCGTGTCGAAATCGACCGCGATCTTGCCGTCGAGCCGGTCCATCAGCATCTCGGCCGCCTCGTTATGCAGGCCGCGCCGCGCCATGTCGACGGTTTCGATCTGCTGCGCGGTCGAGGTCTTGATCGCCTGATAATAGCTGTCGCAGATCGCGAAATAGTCGCGGATCGGGCGGCGGAAGCGCCCGAGGCCAAGGATGATCGCCTCGAGCGGCGAACCATTTTCGCGCGAGATTTCAAAGATGAGGCGGCCATCCTCAACACGCAGCATCAAGCGATAGGGGCCGGCATAGCCGTCCTCATGCCCGCGCTGCGGCACGAATTTATTGTCTTCGATCAGGTCGAAGATCGCGACGCGACGCTCCTGCTCGACGTCGGGATTGCGCCAGACGATCGACCCCTCGTCGAGTTCGACCGAAATGATCCGCTGTTTCGAAGGGTCTGCGTCGCTCATGCTGTCCGTGCTTCTACTTGGCCGGGGGCGAAGGGCAAGTCGACTTATTCACAGCATTCCACAGTTATGATATGCTGGGCGACATCGCCGGTTGCGCCGCCTCGGGGACCGGCCCATGAAGACAGCGATGCCCGAACTAGCCCTTATCCCGACCGCCGTCGCCAGTGGCGACGAGCGCCAGATGCCGCGTAATATCGAGGCCGAGGCCGCGTTTCTCGGCGCGATCCTGATCGACAACCGAGTCGTCGAGGATTTGCCGGTGGCGCTGACCCCCGAGCATTTCTTCGAACCGCTCCACGGCCGAATTTTCCAGCAGACGATGGCGCTGATCGAGCGCAACAGCATCGCGACCCCGGTAACGCTCAAGCCCTTTTTCGAGGCGGACGAGGCGATGAAGGCGGTCGGCGGTGTCGGTTATCTCGCACAATTGACCGGCAGCGGCGCCGGCCTGATCGGCGCGCGCGACTTTGCGCGCCAGATTTTCGACCTTGCCTTGCTCCGCGAGCTGGCGGGGGTCGGGCGCACACTCGTCGAGAATGCGCTCGACACCAGCGAACGCGTCGATCCGCAGGCGCAGATCGAGGAAGCCGAGACCGCGCTTTACCGCGTCGCGGGCGGCGAGGCCGAAATGGGATCGGTCAAAAGCTTCAACCAGGCAAGCCTCACCGCGCTGCAAGCCGCCGAGCGCGCGCTCAATTCGGGCGGTCACCTGTCGGGGATCACGACCGGCATCGGGAGCATGAATGCCAAGATCGGTGGCATGCACAATTCGGACTTGATGATCCTCGCCGGGCGTCCCGGCATGGGCAAGACCTCGCTCGCGACCAATATCGCGTATAACGCCGCCGAGCGCTTCCGCCGCGACGAGGACGACGGCATCCCTCCCGAGAAGAATATGGGCGCGAAGGTCGCCTTTTTCAGCCTCGAAATGTCCGCCGATCAGCTCGCGACGCGCGTGCTCGCCGAACAATCGGGGGTGTCGGGCGAGGCGCTGCGCATGGGCAAGATCAGCAAGGAGCAGTTTCAGCAATTGAGCCGCGCGGCGCAGCAGCTGCAGACCTTGCCCTTGTTCATCGACGATACGCCGGGGTTGACGATCGCGGGCCTGCGCACCCGCGCGCGGCGCCTCCAGCGCCGGCACGGCATCGGCTTCATCGTCGTCGACTATTTGCAGCTGCTTCAGGGCACATCAAAGAGCGGCGACAATCGCGTACAGGAAATTTCGGAAATCTCGCGCGGTCTGAAGACGCTGGCGAAAGAACTTCATGTACCTGTGATGGCACTGTCGCAGCTAAGCCGTGCTGTCGAAAGCCGCGAGGACAAGCGGCCCATGTTGTCGGATTTGCGCGAGTCCGGCTCGATCGAGCAGGACGCCGACATGGTCCTGTTTGTGTTTCGCGAGGATTATTATGTCGGCTCGCGCGAGCCCAAACGCCCGATGGAAGGCGACGATGTCAAAATCCACGCGCAGCACGAAGAGTGGGCCGCCGAGATGGAGCGCGTCTTCGGCCTTGCCGAAGTGATCATCGCGAAATCACGCCACGGTTCGACCGGCAAGGTGCGCCTGCACTTCG
>NZ_JBOHHT010000058.1:0-65063 GCF_050725655.1 Sphingopyxis sp.
ATCCAGGGCGTGGCAAGCCGCTCTGGATTGCTTCGCTTCGCTCGCAAT
Source organism: Sphingopyxis sp. (assembly GCF_050725655.1). Taxonomy (GTDB): domain Bacteria; phylum Pseudomonadota; class Alphaproteobacteria; order Sphingomonadales; family Sphingomonadaceae; genus Sphingopyxis. The sequence continues at coordinate 49 of NZ_JBOHHT010000058.1, forward strand.
GACGACGTGTTTAATCGATCGCCTTGACGATGACGCTGGCGTTGGTGCCGCCGAAGCCGAAGCTGTTGTTGAGCGCCGCCTTCACCTTGCGCTTCTTCGCCTTGTGCGGGACCAGGTCGACGCCGTCGGTGCCTTCGTCGGGATTGTCGAGGTTGAGCGTCGGGGGGACGATCTGGTCGCGGATCGCGAGGATGCAAAAGATCGTCTCGACCGCGCCAGCGCCGCCGAGCAGGTGGCCGATCGCCGACTTGGTCGAGCTCATCGACACATTGGCGATTTCGTTGCCGAACAGCCGCTTGACCGCGCCGAGCTCAATCGTGTCCGCCATCGTCGAGGTGCCGTGCGCGTTGATATAGTCGATGTCCGCGACGGTCATGCCCGCCTTTTTCAGCGCCATTTCCATCGAACGATACGCGCCCGAACCATCGGGATGCGGCGCCGTCACATGATAGGCATCGCCCGACAGACCGTAACCGACGACCTCGGCGTAAATCTTCGCGCCGCGCGCCTTGGCATGCTCATATTCCTCGAGCACCACGACACCCGCGCCTTCGCCCATGACGAAGCCGTCGCGGTCCTTGTCATAGGGACGGCTCGCCTGCTCTGGCCGGTCGTTATAGCTGGTGTTGAGCGCGCGCGCCTGTGCGAAGCCCGCAATGCCGATTGGGCAGATCGTCGCCTCGGCGCCGCCGGCAAGCATGATGTCGGCATCGTCGTCCTTGATCATCCGCGCGGCGTCGCCGATCGAATGCGCGCCGGTCGAGCAGGCGGTAACAACCGCGTGGTTGGGACCCTGCAGGCCGTATTTGATGCTGACCTGGCCCGAGATCAGGTTGATCAGGCGGCCGTGGACGAAGTGCGGCGAAACGCGGCCGGGACCCTTTTCGGCGAGCAGCAGGCTTTCGCTTTCGATGCCCGGCAGGCCGCCGATACCCGAACCGATCGAGCAACCTGCGCGCAGCTTCATTTCCTCGGGCATATCCTCAAGGCCCGCGTCCTCAATCGCCTGCCCCGCGGCGTCGATGCCATAGATGATGAAGGGATCGACCTGGCGCTGCACCTTGTGGTCGACGCGCTTGCCGGGGTCGAAGCCATATTCATGGGTTGGGCCCTTCACTTCGCACGCGATCGTGCATTTCTGGTCCGACGCGTCGAAATGGGTGATCGTGCCCGCGCCCGATTTGCCCGCGATCAGATTAGCCCATGTGGTTTCCACATCGGCGCCCAGCGGCGTCACCAAACCCAAACCCGTCACCACAACCCGGCGCATAGTCATTCCTTTCATCGGCCCCTGCCCCCGCAGGGCGCCGCGTCACTTGAGAAGACGCATATCCATAAAAAAAGCTTCCCGGCCACTGCGCGCGAACGCTCGGGACCGGGAAGCCGGAAACGCGTGGACGGCGTCGCCGCCGCGTCCGGCCAGGCCGGACCGCAGGGCTTAGCCCTTGTTCGCTTCGATATAGTCGATCGCGTCCTTGACGGTGGCAATCTTTTCCGCCGCATCGTCGGGGATTTCAACGCCGAATTCTTCTTCGAACGCCATCACCAGCTCGACGATGTCGAGGCTGTCGGCGCCCAGATCGTCGATGAAGCTCGCTTCTTCGGTGACCTTGTCGGCTTCGACGCCCAGATGTTCGACGACGATCTTTTTAACCTTTTCGGCCGAATCGCTCATGCACAGTTCCTTTTTTCTGACTATGTCGTGAATGTTGAAAATTGCCCTAGTGCCCGTGGGCGGGGCTGGCAAGAGGGCTGGCATCGGCCGTGCGGCGAAGCGCCGCGTCGACCAAGACTTCCTCTGCAGCGCTATAAGCCGACCGTGTCCCTTTCTGCCCCTCCGGCACCTGTGTGACGAAATAGGCAATGCCATCGCCGCCTTCAAGGTCGAACCATATCCCCGAGCGTAATCCATAGGCATCGCCCGAATGGCCAAGGCGCAGGCGGCCGTCGCCAAACAGGTCGTCGCGGCAGGCAGGATCGCGCAGCGCCGGGCCGCCCGTGCTGTGCATAGCTATGCCATATTCGCAGAAAAAGCCGCCCGTCCCCTCGCCGCTCGTCGGGTGAACGGGCGCCATCGCTTCGAGCCGGGCGAGGCTTGCAGGTTTCAGAAACCCCTCGCCGCGGCGCAGCAGCATGATACCGATGCGCGCGAGGCCGTTCGCCGAGATACGCAGCCCGCCCTGCGGGCTGAACCCCGCGCCGTGGCGGGCGAGACGATAGGTGCCGAGGTCGCAGCTGCCGTTCGCTGCCGGCACGACGGGACAGGCGGGCCGCGCGCCTTTCAGGTCATCGCGCACCACATTGCCGTCGGCGCCGTAAAGCACGACGGCGCGCGCGATCGCTGCGTCGCTGCAGGTCGGCCAGTTGAAGCAGGCATCGAGGCCGAGCGGGCGAAAAACGAGCCGCGTCATCGCCGTGTCGAAACGCTCGCCGGTTGCCCCCTCGATTGCCGCCGCAACGACCGGGTAATTGAAATTGGCATAGGCGAAGTCGCCGCCGGGGGAACGCGCCTTGTCCCAGGCGGCCGGGTTGGCAAGCGCGGTTTCGAGATCGGCGTCCAGCGGCAGCGCATAATCCGTATCATCGTTGAGTCCCGATCGGTGCCCCAACAACTGCGCGAGGCTGATCGGCCGGTCGGGCCAGGCGGGATGGCGCAGACGCCAGCCGAGATAGTCCGACACGTCGCGATCCAGATCGAGCTTGCCCGCCTCGACCAGCCGCAACACGCCGAGCGCCACAACAAGCTTCGAAACCGACGCGACGCGCACCGGATCGTCGGGCGTGATCGCGCGGCCGCTCGCCCGGTCGGCGAGGCCCTCGACGACGCGCACCTCGACCTGTCCCTCGCGCTCGAAATGCACCGCCACTGCGGCGGGAGTGGGGGTGGGGGTGGGCGGTGCGACCGAAGTCAGCAGGACTAGAAGTGATAGCATGATGCCACTCTGCGCAGCGCCAGGCGCAGCGTCAAGGCGCCGCCGTGGCGGGAACGACGCCCGAATCGCGAAGCGCGTCCGAGGCGCGCTGGATCACAACCGGAGTGATGATGAACCGGCCGAGCACCCGTTCGGGCGGCGCACCGGCGGGCTGGCGCGTATAGGCAAGCAGGCGCTGCCATTGCGCGCGCGCCTCCGCGACCTGCCCCTGACGCGCCTGCACGATCGCGCGCACCATCATATATTGCGGCTCCATATTGCTCGGCGACGGCATTTGATCGAGGATCCGCCGCGCCTCATCCTGTTCGCCGCGCTGCGACAGGGTGAAGGCGAGCGTGACCGCCGGAACGCCGGGGTAGGAGGAATCGAGCTGGAGCGACCGCCGAAGCAACAGTTCACCCTCCGGCCCCATCCCGCATGTCAGTTTGAACAGGCCGAGAAAGCCCGCCATGTCGGGATCATAGGGATTGAGCGCGATCGCGGCGTCGCCCATCGCATTACCGCCAGCGCAATTGCCCGTATAGAAATTGGCGCGCGCCATCGCGAACAGGCCGGCCGACGAATTGGGACTGCTTTCATAGGAGCGCTGCGCCAGCGCCCGCGCTTCGGCAAATGCCTCGCGCCCCGCCGGCGTCATGCGCTGCGGTTGCCAGTCACCATAGCGCACGAGCGACAGCGCGGTAAGCGTTACGGGATCGCGCGGGTTGGCCTTGATCGTCGCGCGCAGGCAGGCGTCGACCTGTTTCGCGTTCGCGACATTGCGCATCTGGCGCGTCCGGTTGAACTGCGCGAGGCACGGAAAGCCGGGAGAGAAATTGTCGGGTTGGCGCTGGACCTGGTCGCGCACGATCACGCCATAATCCCCGGCAAGCTGTGCGATCAGCGGCTCGATGGCAGTAAATTCAGGCGTTTCATCCTGCGTCAGGCGCAATTGTTGCGACCAGATCGCGCGCTGGTCGGCGACACGATTGAGAACGAGCGTGACGTCGGTGTTGCCCTCGACCGTGCGGACGATCGACGTGTCGAGCCGATAGTCGCTTTTGCCGGTGACCGCACTGCCCGGTGCCTTCGAACTCAAAAGATCGACGAGATCGAAGCGCCGCAGCCCGTCGCGCAGCTTTCCATCGAGAGCCCGCGCAAGCGCGCGCGATTCGGGCAAATTTCCCGCGACCGGCGCGCTGACTTCGAGCAAGGGGACCGGCACCGGGTCGCCGACGAACAGCCGGTCGGACCCGCCGCGGAGCGTCCACAGGGTGAACAGCGCGAGCGCGAGGAGGATCAGGACGACGATCCAGCGGCCAAAGCGGGCGCCGCGATCGAGCGGGCGCCGGACGCCGCCGGGCCCCGCCGGCCGCCCCGGGACGGCTGCGGCGCCTGCGGTCTTGACGTCATCTTCGCCTGCCGGATCGTCGGCCGAGCGCGCCGACGGCGGCGCCGAGCGATACTGGACGACGACTTCATAGCTGCCCTGCGGTACGCGCAGGCGATGCACCCACGGCATGTCGGCATAATAGCGGTCGAGCAGGCTGCGCAGACGCCCCACCATGACGCGCGGATAGCTGTCGACGGCGGGGTCGAAATCCTCGCTGCGGCCGAGCGCCTCGGTGGCGATCGCATAGGCTTTGGGCGAGCTTCGCCCGCCGCGAAGACGGTGTTCGACAAGGAATTGTAGCAGCCGCGACAGCACCGGCGAACGGGTGAACATCGGGGAATCGAGCAGGCGCTCGAGTTCAACCGCGATGATCCGCTCGACCTCGGCGGGGTCCTGTGTCTCGTTCGTTTTCGCCTGGTCCATGCTACCCTCAAATACCCCTGACGGGCGGTGCGGGTGATACGCCAATCAACAAGCGCAGCCACCCATTGTTACTTCCACGTAACGGTAACAAGGCGGCCGCACGCCATATCAGAAGAAAAGCCCGTCGCCAATCTGCGAGGAAAAACGCGAAAACGGGTTAAGGATTGGTTATCAAATGGCAACATCGCGGCATGTGACCCCTTGTAACTGCCACAGTTTCGAAACTGTGGCATCTTTTAAGTATCGCGGCATTCCTACGATGACGCGGTGTGAGACCAAAAGGCGAAGGGTGCGAGCTGGTCCCTGGCACCCTTCGATCCCCCTCAGGTCTCATTTCAAGACTTCGCCGGGCGGCCCGACAGCCCCACCTGTTCTGTCGCCCGGCAAGTCGACAATCCTCACTCTCTCCTCCGCACGCTGCACTGGCCACAGGCGCAGCGCGAGCGCCGCGACCATGACGCTGCCGAAGACGATACCGACGACCTGCTTGCCCGGATCGGCGCCAAAGGCACGCCCGGCGTAACTCGCCGTAAAAATGAACCAGATATAGTAGATGCCGAACCGGTGCAGGCGCCCCCACCATTTGCCCAGCCGCCGCTGCCATTCGTCGGTCGAGGTCAGCATCATCAGATAGAGTATGACATAAGCGAGCCCGCCGCCGATCAGCGACTGCCAGGTTCGCCCCGGCGCATAGACGATCACGTTGATGCCCAGCGCGACGAGGTGGATCGTGTGGGCGAGCGCAAAGCCCAGCCCCCATTGCCGCCGCCGGCGAAGCAGCGCACGCGTTGTCGTCCCCGGCCAGCGGCGCACCAGCGCCGATGCAAGAAACGCGACGAGGAAGAGCGGCAAGCCGGCGCGTGCGGTCCATCGCGCTGCAAACCCCGCACGCTCGGCAGCATCGCCGCCCGCCAGCAATCCCGCCGCGACCGCGAGCAGCCCGGCGGCGAGGCCGAGCCACAACGGGGTCCCCCGGCGGTCGAGCCAACCGGTCAAATTCAGGCGGCTTCGATGCGAAAGGCACGCACGCACGCACGTGTCAGCTCGTCGGTGCCCAACGTCACATAACCAGGCATATTTGCGACCCCCCGTTTTTCTCTGCATATACGAAAGGGGCGCCGGTTTCCACCGACGCCCCATCATTTTTCATTAAAAGATGCAGGACTTAGGTCGTGGCCGGTGCCTTGCACGGACCCGTGTGAACGCTGGTCATCTGCATGACCATTTCCATGTCACCGCCGGTCGGGACCTTGCCCTTGGTCGTGATGGTCACGTCGTTCTTCTTGGCTTCCATCGTGCCGACCATCGCCATGTCGACCGTCTGGCCGTTAGCCGTGCAGGTGCCGGCGACGTCGATCTTGCCGCCAGCGACGTCCTTCTTCGACCATTTGCATTCGCCGCCGTTGCCCGGGCCCTTGGCGAGTTCGGCCGCGATGTCTTCCTTGTCGACCTGCTCCTGCGTGAAGCACTGGTCCATGCCGCTGGCGCCTTCCATCATCTTCGTCATCTGGTCTTTCGCTTCCGCGGGCATGCCGGGGACTTCGAACTTCACCAGCTTGACGTCGGTCTTCCAGTTACCGGCTTCGCGCTTCATGGGGCCGCTGGCGGCCGCATTCTCGCTCTTGCCGCAACCCGACACCGCGATGAGGGCGCCGATGGCGGCGACCGTCAGAAATTTCTTCATACCCTGTCTCCTGTGACTATCCGTTTGGGGGCTTTGTTTTGATTCATTGCGATTGTGGACCCGCCCCATCGATACCATATTGGCAGCAATGGCAATTCAGATTCGTACATCGCTCGATGAAATCGACACGGCGGAGGGCTATGTCCCGCATCGCCCGGCCCGCCCCGACAAGGTCGAAGGCGGCAAACGATTTGAACTGGTTAGCGACTATGAGCCGGCGGGCGACCAGCCGACGGCGATCAAGGAACTCGTCTCCACCGCGCTCGACGGCGAGCGTGACCAGGTGCTGCTGGGGGTCACCGGATCGGGCAAGACCTTCACGATGGCGAAAGTGATCGACGAGTTGCAGCGCCCCGCGCTCATCCTCGCGCCGAACAAGATCCTCGCGGCGCAGCTCTATGGCGAGTTCAAAAGCTTTTTCCCGAACAATGCGGTCGAATATTTCGTCAGCTATTACGACTATTACCAGCCCGAAGCCTATGTGCCGCGGTCGGACACCTACATCGAGAAAGAGTCGAGCGTAAACGAGGCGATCGATCGCATGCGCCACTCGGCGACGCGCGCACTGCTCGAACGCGACGACGTCATCATCGTCGCCTCGGTGTCGTGCCTTTACGGCATCGGCTCGGTCGAAACCTATTCGGCGATGATCTTCGACCTCAAGAAAGGTCAGGTCGCCGACAATCGCGAGATCATCCGCAAGCTCGTCGCGCTACAGTATAAACGCAACGACCAAGCGTTCGCGCGCGGCAATTTCCGCGTGCGCGGCGACAGCCTTGAGGTTTTCCCGTCGCATTATGACGATATGGCGTGGCGTATCAGCTTTTTCGGCGACGAGATCGAGGAGATAACCGAGTTCGATCCGCTCACCGGCAAGAAGATCGCGAACCTCAACCACATCCGCATCTATGCCAACTCGCACTATGTGACCCCGGGCCCGACGCTCAAGCAGGCAAGCGAAGCGATAAAGCACGAGCTGACCGAACGCCTCAAGGAACTCGAAACCGAAGGCCGCCTGCTCGAAGCCCAGCGGCTCGAACAGCGCACCAATTTCGACCTCGAGATGATCGCGGCGACGGGAAGCTGTGCTGGTATCGAGAATTACAGCCGCTTCCTCACCGGCCGGCTGCCCGGCGAGCCGCCGCCGACTTTGTTCGAATATCTGCCCGACAATGCCCTGCTCTTCGTCGACGAAAGCCATCAGACGATCCCGCAGATCGGCGCGATGTCGAAGGGCGATCACCGCCGCAAGATCACGCTCGCCGAATATGGCTTCCGCCTGCCGAGCTGCATCGACAACCGGCCGCTGCGCTTCGCCGAATGGGATATGATGCGCCCGCAGACGGTCAGCGTGTCGGCGACCCCGGGGACGTGGGAGATGGACCGCACCCAAGGCGTGTTCGCCGAACAGGTGATCCGCCCCACCGGGCTGATCGATCCGCCGGTCGAGATCAAGCCGGTCGAGGAACAGGTCGACGACCTGATCGTCGAGGCGAAGAAGACCGCCGCAGCGGGATACCGCACCCTCGTCACGACGCTGACCAAGCGCATGGCCGAGGATCTCACCGAATTCCTCCACGAAGCGGGGGTGAAGGTCCGCTACATGCACTCCGACGTCGAAACATTGGAGCGCATCGAGATTATTCGCGACCTCCGGCTCGGGGTGTTCGACGTGCTCATCGGCATCAACCTGCTCCGCGAAGGGCTCGACATTCCCGAATGCGGGCTCGTCGCGATCCTCGACGCCGACAAGGAAGGCTTTTTGCGTAGCGAAACGTCGCTCGTCCAGACGATCGGCCGCGCCGCACGCAACGTCGACGGCCGCGTCATCCTCTACGCCGACCGCATCACCGGCAGCATGGAACGCGCGATGCGCGAAACCGACCGACGGCGCGAGAAGCAGACCGAATATAACGTCGAGCACGGCATCACCCCGACGACGATCAAGCGCAACATCGGCGACATCATCGCGCATGTGGCGTCGAAGGATCAGGTAACGATCGACATCGGCGACGACAAGCCCGCGCATATGGTCGGGCACAACCTCCGCGCGTACATCCAGGATCTGGAGAAACAGATGCGCGATGCGGCGGCAGACCTTGAATTCGAGCAAGCCGGCAAACTGCGCGACGAAATCCGGCGGCTGGAGGCGGACGAGCTGGGGCTGCCGACGGACCAGCAGGTGGCGCCGCGGGTGGGGCGGAGCAACGAGGGCAAACCGGGCACGCGCAAGGGACGGTTCGGGAAGCAAAGCAAGACCAAGTGGGGGAGATGATCTAATATTGCTATTTGCACTAATGGTGCTATTATCTCTCCAACTAGCAATTGGGGCACCTCATGCAGATTGATATAGATTTCGATGTCTTTAAGGCACTTACAGCGCTCAGGCAGAGCGAAACCGACTCGTATAATGCCGTATTGCGGAGACTTTTGAATCTATCGAGTCCAAATGCAGAAACGTATGCCGCTGCTGCGAGCGCTCTGCTTGCTCCGGCTGTTGGAACAGAGCAATCGCCCGCGCAGTATCCTAACGCGCTTGAAAACGTCGGCGGCATATTTGGCCTTCGCTCAAATGCCATTCGTAGTAGCGAGAATGCTTTGGGTGCGCTGTCCGGGAGATACACATTCGGCATCTGGTTAGGAAATGCGCATTTTCCGGAAGGAACTCAGTTCCGCGCTAACTACAAAGGCCAGACCTATTTCGCCGAGGTGCGTGACAGTAAGTGGCTTGGCCAAGATGGAATACCGAGAACCAGTCCTTCAGAGGCGGCCAGCGCTATCACTGGAAACAACGTAAATGGGTGGCGATTTTGGTTTGTTCAAATGCCGGACGACGCTGGATGGCGCAGACTTGACGAGTTCAAGTCGTGAAGAAGGTCGTTGACAAACCTCTGTTTGTCCCATATATAGGACAAGGTTTTTCGCTGGAGCAGTCCGACGATTTCGCCCGCTGGATGAAGAAGCTGCGCGACCGCGATGGGCGGCTGCGCATCATCAAACGGCTGCGGCGACTATCGGACGGCCAGTTCGGCGATTGCCAGTCGGTGGGCGATGGCTTGCACGAACTACGCATGTTCTTTGGTCCCGGCTATCGTGTCTATTTCATCCAGCAGGGCGATACGATTATCGTCCTTCTGGCAGGCGGCGACAAGGACAGTCAGGCGGGCGACATTGCCCGCGCTAAGGTGTTGGCAAAGGAGCTAGGCATTGGGAGCGAAGACAACCCCCTTTGACCCCGCGGACTATCTGTCGTCCGAAGCCGATATCGTCGATTACCTCAAAATCTGGATGGAGGATGGCTCGCCGCAGGAGATTGCGCGGGCGATCGGTGACGTCGCGCGCTCGAAGGGTATGAGCGATATTGCGCGCAAGACAGGGCTTGGACGGCAGGCGCTGTACAATGCGCTGTCGGACAATGGTAACCCGACGCTGGAAACGCTGACCGCTGTTCTCGATGCACTTGGATTGCAGCTGACTGTGCAGCGCAAGGCAGCCTGAACGCCCCCTTCGACCAAAACCCGTCTCCAACCGACCAGCACCCTTGCCCCCTCCCCACGCGCTGCTTAGGGTCCGCGCCAAACCGGGGAGTACATCAATGAAATCGGGTCTGTCGCTTATCGCCTTGGCGCTTGCCTTCGCCGCGCCCGCCGCGCTCCATGCACAAGACAAGCCTGACGAGAAAGCGAAGGCCGAAAAGCCCACCGAGATCGAACCGCAAATCCGCACCACCAAACTCTCAGGCACCTTCGGCGGCCAGCGCATCAACTATGCCGCAACGATCGGCGAGACGATCATCAAGAACAAGGATGGCGTGCCCGAAGTCGCGGTCGTCACCACCTCCTACATCAAGGAGCCGCGCGACCCGAACCGGCCGATCACCTTCCTGTTCAATGGCGGGCCCGGATCGGGCACCGTGTGGCTGATGATGGGGGCGTTCGGGCCGAAGCGCGTCGCGATCCCCGGCACTGGAGTCGACGACGGCGCCCCGCCCTATCCGATCGTCGACAATCCCGATGCGCTGCTCGATGTCACCGACGTCGTTTTCATCGACCCGCCGGGCACGGGCTTTTCGCACCTGATCGGCAAGGCCGAGCCCAAGGATTATTACGGCGTCACGCAGGATGCGAAGCTGGTTGCCGAGGTGATCCGTCGCTGGCTGAATGACAATGGCCGCTGGAACAGCCCCAAGTTCCTCGGCGGCGAAAGCTATGGCACGACGCGCTCGGCCGCGGTCGCCAACCAGCTGATGAACGAGACCTACAATGATGTGGCACTCAACGGCATCATCCTGATTTCGACCGTGCTCGACTTCGCGGCGGGGGCCGACACGCCGGGCAACGAGCTGTCGCCGATCACCAATCTGCCCTCGATGGCCGCGACCGCACTCTATCATGGCAAGGCCACAGCGCCGTCGGTCGAGGCGTTCGTCGAGGAAGCGCGGCAATGGGCGATCGGCCCCTATGCCACTGCGCTGCTCAAGGGCCAGAAGTTGCAGGGCGACGAGCGTGCCGCGATCCGCCGCGAGCTATCGCGTTTCACCGGCCTCTCCGAAACCTATCTCGACAGCGCCGACCTCCGCGTCACGCCCAACCGCTTCTACAAGGAGTTGCTGCGCGATCGCGGGCTCACCGTCGGGCGTCTCGATAGCCGCTACACCGGCAAGGATTATGACAGCGCCGGCGAAGGCCCAGACAATGACCCGAGCTTCTATGGCATCGATGCGAGCTATACCGCCGCGATCAACAGCTGGAGCCGCGACGGGCTGGGATTCAAGACCGACCGCGAATATCAGTCGATCGGCGGCATCGGCGGGCAGTGGGACTGGCGCATCGGCGGCCGCGACACCAACGCCTATATGAACGTCGCGCCCTATATCGGGCAGGCGCTGCGCGAAAATTCGGGGCTGAAAGTGCTCGTCGCGCAGGGCTATTATGATTTCGCGACGCCCTTTTTTGCCGCCGAATATGCGCTGTCGCGCACCGGCATCCCGCAGGATCGCATCAGCTATACTTATTATGGCGCGGGCCACATGATGTATATCCGCGACGAGGACCGCCATAAATTGTCGGCCGACGTCCGCGCCTTCATCCGGGCGCGGTAGGAACGGTCAGGGGCGCCGCCGCGGCGCCCCTTTTCGTTTCAGCGCAGCACGCCCGCCGCGACCTGCCGCCGCGCGTAGACGAAGAGCGCGATCAGGATCACCCAGATCACGAGGGTGAAATACATCGGGCCGGGGCCGAAGAGACCCATGAACTCGTCCTTCTTCAGCACGAGCTGATAGATGGTCATCAACAGCAGCCCCGCCGCCGAGACGAGGAATGCGGTCACCGCATGCCGGCTGCGCATCAGCAACAATATCGTGCCGAGGAACGATCCCCAGACGCCGAGCGCCCAGCCGATGTTGGCCCACAGCGGGAAATCGCCGAACCAGGCGATCTGCTCGGGCGTAAAGCCGCCCATCTCCCTCATATACCAGTCGCTCTTCATCTTTGCGAAGGTGTAGTCGGTCACCGCCATCAGATTCCACAGCAGGCCGAGTATCCCGACCAGCCACAGGTGCCAGGGCGTTTTGCGCACTTCGATCATCATAAGTCTCCCCCTCCAGAAAGTCAGGCGAAGCTATCATCCTTTGCCGTCGCCATCAACGTGGTGATATAGTCCCGCAATACAGCAATGTTGCGGTCGAAATAGCCGATGTCGCGATAAGTGCGCGCCTGCATCACCGCGCCCTCCATCACCGTGAGCACGAATTCGCCGAGCGCCTTGCGGTCGGCATCGGGCGGGAGGCGACCGGCGGCGGCTTCGAAGCACCCTGCGATCGCGGTGGACCAGCCCGTAAAATTCGCCGCCATCAGGTCGCGCACCACCGGATCGGGTTCGTGAATTTCGAGCGCGAGGCTGCCGATCGGGCAACCGTAAGTGCAGTCGGTGACGACCAGATGGGTGCGATAGCCCGCGAGCAGCGCGAAGATCTTGTCGATCGGATCGACGACCCCCTCCCAATTGGGCGCGAGCAGCATTTCGTCGATCCCGTCGCGATAGAGTTCGAGCACCCCGACTAGCACGTCCTGCTTGCCCGGGAAGAAATGATAGAGGCTGCCCGAATGCACCTGGCTGCGCGAAAGAATGTCGGAGACCGAGGTCGAGAGATAGCCCTTCTCCCAGAACAGCTCCATCGCGGTCATCAATATGCGCTGGCGAGTGTCGGCGGCGTTCAATGGTCTTCCCCTATCCGGCGCGATCATAGGCGGCGCGGAGCCAGCCCGCCACATCGTCGCCCGCCTCGACATCGTCCGCGATCCGCACACGGTGCGAGACCATCGCGTTCCAGCTGCCCGCGGCTTCCAGCTTGCCCGCGGGTTCCTCGCCTTTCAGCGCAAGGCCGATGTCGAAGCGGTCCTTGGTCGACGGCTGGAGCAACGCGAACTGCTTCTTGCGGCGGAGGCTGACATAGCCCTTCTTCGGTGACAGCTCGACGTCGTCGCCGAAGCCCTGCACCAGCTGGGTCAGCCGGTCATAGAGCGGGCGCCAATGCGCCCTCGCCTCGTTGAACGCCGCCTCGACCAGCGCGTCATCGTCCTGCGACAGCGAGGAGGAGGCGTTGGCGGCATGGACGATCATATTGGCATAGCCGTGGCCGAGCCCGTGCTGCGATTTCAGGTGGTTCACCAGCGCCATATGGCCGGAAATGCCCGCGGTGCGCGCGGTGGCGACCCATTCGTCCAGCCCCTTGCCCGTCTTGGCACGGAGGCTTTCGCCCATCTTCTCGAATTCGTCGGCCACAACCGTCCTCCCTCGTCAAGATGAGTTGATTGAACATTCAACCAAGCAATTTGTCAAGAGGCTTGGCAAGCGGGCGGCGAGACCCGATATGCGCTGCATGTGCGTCGTTGCTATCGCCTGGCAGGTTCATGCCGACTGGCCCCTCATCCTCATCGGCAATCGCGACGAGTTTCACGGCCGCCCGAGCGCCGCGCTGGCAGAATGGGACGACGGTGGCGGCGTCGTCGCGGGTCGCGACCTGCAGGCGGGCGGGACATGGCTCGGGGTCCATGCGCCCAGCGGGCGCGTCGTCGTCGTGACCAACGTCCGCGGCGCGGCGCCTGATCCCGCGAAGGAATCGCGCGGCGCGCTCGTCGTCGACATGCTACGCGGCGACGGCATTTTTGCCGATCCGGCCACCGCCGACCTCGACCGCTTCAACGCGTTCAACCTGTTTGCCGTTGGCGAAGACGGCGCGCGGCTGCTCACCAATCGGCCCGAGCCGCTGATCGCATCGCTCGCGCCGGGCGTGCACGCGCTCGCCAACGAGCCCGTTGACCAACCTTGCGCGCGCGCCGAGCGGCTGCGCGCGGCGCTGGAAGCGGTGGCCGTTGCGCGAAGTGATCCCGAGTGCCTGCTCGACACGCTGACCGCCGAGGGCGACCCGGCGCTGTTCATACGCGGCGACGTTTACGGCACGCGCGCCTCGACGCTGGTTGCGGTCGCCGCCGATGGGAGCGTGCGGATGATCGAACGCCGATACGAAGCCGGCGGCCGCCCCGCTGGAACGACCGACCTCGATTTTCGTCTCGGCTGAGCCGACACGCCGATTGGGGGCGGTATGGCGTTTCCGTCCAAGTATTCGGGCGAAACTCTGATATTATGACCCAGCGGAATTCGGCGCCTTTACCGAGGAGCGAGTCGATGGCGACCGAGGCCAAGCTGCGCACAAGACTGACCGACGAACGATTGTTCTTTATGGGCATGGCGGCCGCGATGGCGATCGTCACCTTTGTCGGATTTGCACCGACCTACTATCTTGCCGGTTCCTATGCGCCGCGCGCGCCCGCTTTAACGCCCACAGTCCACCTCCACGGCGCCTTATGCACCGGCTGGATCCTTTTCCTCATGCTCCAGACGGGATTGATCGCCGCCGGCCGCCGCGATGTGCACCGGGTGGCAGGAATCGCCGGCGTCGCCATCGCCGTGGCGGTCGTGGCGACCGGCTTGTTCGTGGCGATCCACAGTCACCGCCGCGTCCACACGGCCGTGACCGATGGCACCATGGCCGATCCCTATGTTTTCTTTGTCTTTCCGGTGACCGCCGCGTCGATCTTCGCGCTTTTCGTCGGCCTCGGCCTGCTGAACCGGCGGCGTCCCGATTATCACAAGCGGCTGATGATATTGGCGACAGCGAGCATGATCGGCCCCGCCCTCGCGCGAATCGTGGGGCGCACCACGACTATAATTCCCAGCGCCATCGGTGCGCTCATCCTGATCAACCTGTTCATCGCGGCACTCGCGGTCCATGACATCCGCACGCGCGGGCGCCTTCACCCGGCCACACTGTGGGGCGGTGGTTTCCTGCTGGTTTCGGAACCGCTGCGCGTCGCGATCGGGTTCAGCGAACCCTGGCGCGCCTTTGCCCGGATGGTGATGAGCTGATGCGACGGATCGCGCCTATTTAGGCGCGATCACCATCAGCATCTGGCGGCCTTCGGTGCGCGGGTGCGCCTCGACCTTCGCGATTTCGGACGTCAGTTCGGCGACGCGCTGGAGCACGTTCAGACCGAGCTGCGTGTGGCTCATTTCGCGGCCGCGGAAACGCATGGTCATCTTGACCTTGTCGCCTTCCTCGAGGAAATCGAACACCTTGCGCATCTTCACGTCGAAATCATGATCGTCGATATTCGGACGCATCTTGATCTCTTTGATTTCCTGCGTCTTCTGGCTCTTGCGCGCGAGGTTCGCTTTCTTCTGCGCCTCGTACTTGAACTTGCCGACGTCGAGGAACTTGCACACCGGCGGATCGGCGTTCGGGGATACTTCAACCAGGTCCAGCCCGACGGAAGCCGCCTGCTCAATCGCTTCGGCCGTCAGCATCACGCCCAGATTTTCGCCTTCCTCGTCGATCACGCGAACTTTGGGGGAGGCGATAAATTCATTGTAACGCGGGCCGTTTTTGGGCGGCATCGGTGCCATTGGGCGACGGGTCATGGGCGGTGGTATAGCTGTATCTCCTGAATCGTTTATACAAAGGCGTTCGTCTAAAATGGGCGTGCAGCATCGACGCAAAAACACGCGTGGTGGTCATATAGTGATCAAAGCGCCGTCGTAAAGGCCGCCGCGCTCACCTTATAACGCTTTTCGGGCCGACTGTGGCCGGTCTGCCACTGTCAGCGGGCGACTACCATTTGGTCGGCGCGGGATCGACGACGCGGAAGCCCCCCGCGCCGATCTCGCTAACCTCCAGCGCCCGCTCGGCGATACCTCTGTTACTGAAGCGGAAGATGCCGTCGATGCCCCCGAAACCGTCGGCGGCGAGCAGGCGGTTCGCGGGGAAGTTCGTCCCCGGTTTCCAGTCGCGCGCGATGCGCACCGTCAGCAGAACCGAGTCATACCCCAGGCTCGCCAGCCGGTACGGCGCTTTGCCAAAACGCGTGCGATATTTCGTCGCAAGCTGGCCATAGAGGCCGTCGGAAACGCTTGCGAACCACGCCCCGCGCATCACGGCATTGCTGCCGAGCGCCGCGTCGGTGTTCCAGAGTTCGGTGCCGAGGATCTGCTTGTTCCCGGTGGTTTTGATGACGGGGACGGCACGAATGGCATTGCCGCCACTGTCGGCGATCAGCACCGCGTCCATCGCGCCGGCGTTGGCGAGGCGCCGTGCCGCGCCGGTCAGCGCGGTCGCGCTGCGGTCATAGCTTTCGACGGCAACCAGCGTGCCGCCAGCTTGGGCCACCGCGGCGCGGAACGCCGCCGCCGAGCGATCGCCATAGACATTCTTGGGCACGAGCGCACCGAAACGCAGATGCCCCTTGGCGCGCGAGAAAGCGACGACGCGCTCGACCGACTGGCCGGGGACGAAGCCCATGATGAAGACGCCGTTGCCCGCAACGCCGCTGTCGTTCGAGAAGCTCAATACCGGCACCTTCGCCTCGCGCGCGATCGGCGCGGCCGCTGTGACATCTTCGCTGAGCAAAGGCCCGAGGATCAGCTTGTTGCCGTCGGCAACCGCCTGCCGTGCCGCGGCCGCGGCGCCGAGCGCGGTGTCATAGGTGGTGATGCGAACGCGCTCGGTGCGCGAATCGAGCAGCGCGAGCGTCGTCGCATTGGCGATCGCGGTGCCGACGTCGGCGTTCGGACCCGTCTGCGGCACGAGCAGCGCGACGCGGTGGCGATCGGTGTCGGTGGGCAAGCCTGGACCGACGTTGTCGTCGGGGTTGGTTGGCGGCGGCGGGGTCGCGGGGCCGTTCGACTTCGGCACCACCTGACACGCTGCAAGCAGTCCCGCCATCGCCGCCACACCAAGCCCGCGCAACATTCGGCGGCGGGCCGGTGCATTAATTTGGCGCTGGGCGGCAGTTTCTGCCATTTTCAGCGTCATGCCAGATTCGAACATCTCAAATTCTCCCTTGCCCGGTCTCTATATCGTTGCGACGCCCATCGGCAACCTTGGCGACATCAGCGCGCGCGCGGCAACGACACTCGCCTCCGCCGGCGTGATCGCCGCAGAGGATACGCGTGTGACCGCGAAATTGCTGTCGCATCTGGGTTTGCGTGTGCCGATGACCCCCTATCATGATCATAGCGACGAACGCACGCGCGCGACGCTGGTTGCGCGGATGGGCGAGGAAGTTGTCGTTTTGGTGTCGGACGCCGGAACCCCGCTGATTTCGGACCCCGGATACAAGCTCGTCCGCGACGCGCGCGCCGCGGGGCGGCACGTCACTACCCTGCCCGGCCCCTGCGCCGCGATCGCCGCGATCACGCTTTCGGGCCTGCCGAGCGACCGTTTCCTGTTCGCGGGTTTCCTGCCCAACAAGGCGAAGGCGCGCGCCGACACGCTCGCCGAGTTTGCCGCGTTGCGCGCGACTTTGGTATTTTACGAAAGCGGACCGCGGCTGTCGACGTCGCTCGCGGCGATGGCCGAAGGGCTCGGTGACCGCGAGGCCGCGGTCGCACGCGAGATCAGCAAGATGTTCGAGGAATGCGTGACGGGCACGCTAAGCGAGCTTTCCGCCCGCTATGCCGACGCGCCGCCGAAGGGCGAGATCGTCGTCATCGTCGGCCCACCCGGCGAAGCGGTGACCGAGGAAGCCGATGACGCAACGCTCGACGCGGCGCTCCGCGAAGCGATGGCCGACAAGCCCGTGGCGCAGGCGGCGAAGGCGGTCGCCAAACGTTTCGGCCTCGACCGCCATGACGTCTATGCGCGCGCGCTGACACTGAAAGAACGGGCTTGAACCGCGCCGCCGCCGAGGCGCGCGGGCGCCGCGCCGAACGCCGCGCGGCGTGGTGGCTGCGCCTCCACGGCTGGCGCATCCTCGGCGAACGATTGCGCGTTCCCGCAGGCGAGGTCGACATCGTCGCGCGGCGCGGGCGGACGGTGGCCTTCATCGAGGTCAAATGGCGCGACCGCGCCGCCGACCTCGACCTCGCCATCGACCATTATCGCCTGCGCCGCGTCGCGGCGGCGGCCGAAATGCTGAGCCCGCGCTTCGCGGGTCCGCGCGACGACATCCGGATCGACGTGATGCTCCTTGCGCCAAGACGCCTGCCACGCCATCTGGTCCACGTCTGGCAACCCTGAGGAATATCGAATGACCCTGCGCGCCGCGGTACAAATGGACCCGATGGACGGAATCAACATCGGGGGCGACAGCAGTTTCCACCTGATCCTGAAAGCGCTCGAGCGCGGCTATGAGCTCTATCATTACGATGTGCGCGGGCTGACATGGGAGGCCGGGCGGCTGACGACGAAAGCGCATCGCATCCTCGAGGCGCAGCGTGAGGCGGGCGCCCACTATAAATTCGGCGAAGAGGTGCTGCTCGACCTTGGCCGGGACGTCGATGTCGTGCTGATGCGACAGGATCCGCCGTTCGATCTAGGTTATCTCACCGGCACCTGGCTGCTCGAACGGCTGGCGGGTCAGACGCTCGTCGTCAACGACCCCGTCTCGGTGCGCAACGCCCCCGAAAAAGTCTTCGTGCTCGACTTCCCCGAATTCATGCCGCCAACGATGGTGACGCGCAGCCTCGACGCGGTGAAGGATTTTCAGGCACGCTACGGCGCCGTTGTCATCAAGCCGCTCCACGGCAATGGCGGCAAGGCGGTGTTCAAGATCGACGCCGACGGCGGCAACCTTGGTGCGCTCGTCGAGCTGTTCGGACAGGTCTGGCCCGAACCCTTTATGGTCCAGCAATTCCTGCCGAGCGTCAGCCAGGGCGACAAGCGCATCGTGCTCGTCGACGGCGAGGTCGCGGGTGCGATCAACCGCAAGCCCGGCGAAGGCGAGTTCCGCTCGAACCTCGCGGTCGGTGGTTTCGCCGAGGCAGCCGACCTCACCCCACGCGAAAAGGAAATCTGCGACGTCCTCGGCCCGCAGCTTCGGACACGCGGGCTGGTGTTCGTCGGCATCGACGTGATCGGCGGCGAATGGCTGACCGAAATCAACGTCACCTCGCCCACCGGGATCGTCGCGATCGACCGTTTCAACAACAGCGATACGGCGGGCATGATCTGGGACGCGATCGTGCGGCGGATCGGCTGACGCGCCCGCGCGTTCCCTCCCCATGACCGATTTCATCCTGAACCTGATCCAGAGCTGGGGCTATGCGGGGATTTTTATCCTCATGTTCCTCGAAAATGTGTTCCCGCCGATCCCCTCCGAAGTGATCATGGGGCTCGGCGGTATCGCGGTCGCCAAGGGCCATTTCGATTTCTGGACGCTCGTCGCGGTCGCGGTCGCGGGGACGACCGCGGGCAACTGGATCTGGTACGGCATCGGCCGCTGGATCGGCTACGAGCGGCTCAAACCCTTCATCGATCGCCACGGCCGCTGGCTGACGCTCGACTGGGCCGAAGTCGAGCGGCTGCACGCCTTCTTCCTGAAATATGGTCCCGCGATCGTCTTTATCGCGCGCTTCATGCCCGTCGCGCGGACGATGGTGTCGCTGCCCGCGGGCATGGTGAAGATGAACCAGGCGAAGTTCCTGCTCTGGACCGCGGCCGGATCGACGATCTGGATTGCCGCGCTCGCGGGCGCGGGCAACTGGTTCGGGGGGCAGTTCGCGAACCTCGACGCCTTCGTCGGCCCGGTGGCGCTGGTCGCGATCGGTTCGCTCGTCGTCGTCTATATCTACCGCGTCATCACCTGGAAGCCGAAGCAGGCGGACTAGGCGCGCGGGTGCGCGCTGCGATAAATGTCGAGCAAATGCGCGGCATCGACTGCGGTATAGACCTGCGTCGAGGCAAGGCTTGCGTGGCCGAGCAATTCCTGAAGGCTACGCAGATCCGCTCCCCCCGCGAGCAGATGCGTCGCAAAACTATGACGCAGCGCGTGCGGCGTCGTGCGTTCGGGAAGGCCGAGCGCGCGCCTGGCCGACCGCACGCTTGCACGGACGACGCCGGGCTGAAGCGGCCCTCCGCGCGCGCCGAGGAACAGCGGCGTATCCTTGGCGATCGGATAGGGGCACACCGCGACATAGCGCGCCATTGCGCTCGCGACCGCGGGAAGGATCGGGACGATCCGCGTCTTGCCCCGTTTGCCCGTCACGCGCAGCGTCTCGCCAAGCGGCAACACCGCGCCCGTCAGCGACAGCGCTTCGCCGATCCGCAGCCCCGCGCCATAGAGCAGCAACAGCAGCGCAAAATCGCGCGCGCCGACCCAGCCCTCACAGGCATTATCCTCGACATCCTGCGCAAGCTGCAACGCCTCGGCGGGCGAAACCGGCCGCGGCAGGCCCTTCCTGACGCGCGGCCCGCGCATCTGCGGCACGCTCGCGCCCGATCCCCCGACAAAGCGCAGGAACCCGCGCAGCGCCGAAAGTTCGCGCGCCGCCGACGCGTTGCCCAGCCCTTCGGCGCGGCGGTCGGCCAGATACGCGCGGAGGTCGTTCGGGGTCAGCGCCTTCAGCATATGCGCGTCGACCGCGCCGCCGCGATGATGCGACAGGAAGCCGCAAAATCGCTCCGCGGTCGCGATATAGGCGCGGCGCGTATGCTCCGACCGGCGCTTCTCGTGCGCCAGATGGGCATCCCAGTCGCGGATCAGGGTATCGCTCAAAATCGGCCTCACTTTGCCCCGAGCCTAGCCGGTCCGCACCACCTCGGAAAGGATCGAGTCGAGCAGCAATATGCCGTCGTCGGTGACGGCAATCCGGTCGGCGTCCTGCCGCATCAGCCCTTGCTTCGCGAGCCGCGCGACCGCGCCCGCATCGATGAACGCCTCGCGCGCCAGACCGCTGCGCGCCTCGATCCGCGCCAGATCGATACCCTCGGTCAGCCGCAGCCCCATCAGCATCGCCTCGGTCGCGCGTTCGTGCGCCGGCAGGTCGGTCTCGACCTTCAACCCATGATCGTTGCGCTCCACCGCTGCGATGAAATTCTCGGGCTTCTTGTGCCGTTCGGTCGCCTGTCCCAGTCGCCGCCCGTGCGCCCCGGGGCCAACACCCGCATAATCGGCGTAGCGCCAGTAAGCGAGATTGTGGCGGCTCTCCTGCCCGACGCGGGCATGGTTCGACACCTCGTAGCGCGGCAGACCCGCAGCGCGCGTCATCGCCTGCGTCGCGTCGAACAGGTCGGCGGCGGTATCGCCGTCGGGGATCGTGAGGTCGCCCTTGGCCGCCAATGTCGCGAAGCGCGTGCCGGGCTCGATCGTGAGCTGGTAGAGCGAAAGATGATCGGTGCCGAAGGCGAGCGCGTCGGCCAGCTCGCTTTTCCACGCCGCCATCGACTGTCCGGGCCGCGCATAGATCAGGTCGAAGCTGACGCGCGCGAAATGTTCCTGTGCCGTCGCTATGGCGCGGCGCGCCTCATCCTCACTGTGCGCACGACCAAGAAATTCAAGCACTTCGGAATCGAAGCTCTGAACGCCGATCGAAACGCGATTGACCCCGGCCGCGGCGAGGTCGGCGAAATTGGCGACTTCGACCGAATTGGGGTTCGCCTCCAGCGTGATCTCGGCATCGCCGGTCAGGCCCCAAAGCGCTGCGGCTTCTTCGATTACCGCAGCGACCGTCGCGGGCGGCATCAGGCTCGGCGTTCCGCCACCGAAAAAGATCGACCCGACCGTGCGATCCGGCAGCAACGCCGCTTCATACCGCAAGTCGGCAAGCAGCGCGTCACCCCACACTGCCTGATCGACGCTCTCGCGCACATGGCTGTTGAAGTCGCAATAGGGACATTTCGACACGCAAAACGGCCAATGGACATAGAGGGCGAGCGGTCCTTCACTCCCCTCCCGCTGGCGGGAGGGGTCGGGGGAGGGTCTGTCTTGTAGATTGGTGGTGGCCACAAGCCCTCCCCTAGCCCCTCCCGCAAGCGGGAGGGGGATTAAAACACCTCCGCCACCAGCTTCGCAAACGCGTCGGCACGATGGCTGATCGCATGCTTTTCCGCCGGATCGATTTCCGCATAAGTCAGTCCGTTACCGACCGGAACAAACACCGGATCATAGCCGAAACCAAGCAGCCCGCGCGGCGGCCAGGTCAGGCTGCCCTCGGCCCGCCCCTCGAACACCTCGGCGTGGCCGTCGGGCCAGGCCAGCGCGAGGGTGCAGACGAAACAGGCGCTGCGGTCGACGTCCGGCCCCTGCTCGGCAAGCAGGCCCTCGACCTTGCCCATCGCCATATACCAGTCGCGCCCCGGTTCGCCCTCGAACGCATGCCGCTCGGCCCAGTCGGCGGTGTAGACGCCCGGCCGCCCGCCGAGCGCCGTCACTTCCAGCCCGCTGTCGTCGGCGAGCGCCGGCAGTCCCGACGCCGACGCGCTCGCATGCGCCTTCAGCAGCGCATTCTCACGAAAGGTCGTCCCCGTCTCCTCGGGCTCGGGAAGCCCAAGGTCGCCCGCCGACACGGGTTCGATCCCGAAGGGTTCGAGCAGCGCGCGAATCTCGCGCACCTTGCCCGCATTATGGCTGGCGATCACCAGCCTGCCGGGGGCGAGCTTCCGCGTCATCTCAGCGACCCGTTGCCTTGTCCTGCGCCACGAAAATCTCGCCGCAACCGATGCGCGCGAGACGCAGCAGGCGCAGCAGGCCCTCCTCGTCATAGGTCGCGCCTTCGGCGCTCGCCTGCACTTCGACGATCTGGCCCTTCGCGGTCAGCACGAAATTCCCATCGGCCTCGGCGACCGAATCCTCGTCATAGTCGAGATCGAGCACCGGCGTGCCCTGATAGATGCCGCACGAGATCGCGCCGACCTTGTCCACGATCGGATCCTCGGCGATCGTCTTCGCCGCGAGCAGCTTGTCGACCGCGATGCGCAGCGCGACCCACGCACCCGAAATCGATGCGGTGCGCGTGCCGCCATCGGCCTGGATCACGTCGCAGTCGATGACGATCTGGCGCTCGCCGAGCTTCTTCATATCGACGACGGCGCGCAAACTACGCCCGATAAGCCGCTGAATTTCCTGTGTACGGCCCGACTGCTTGCCCTTCGCCGCCTCACGACTGCCGCGCGTGTGCGTCGCGCGGGGCAGCATGCCATATTCGGCCGTCACCCAGCCCGCACCCTTGCCGCGCATCCACGACGGCACTTTCTCGTCGACGCTGGCGGTCACCAGCACCTTGGTATTGCCGAAGCTGACGAGCACGCTTCCCTCGGCGTGGATAGTGAATTCGGTTTCGATCGCGATGGGGCGCATCTGGTCGGGCGCGCGGCCGGAAGGGCGCATATCTATTATCTCCTGTGGCTGTATGCACGCGCGCTTAGCGGCGCAGGTGCTGCTTGGCCAGAGCATAGCTTGCCCCATCCCCTCGCCATCCCTAAATCCCCTGTATGACGACCCCGCCGATCACCGAACTCACCACGCGCGCCCGTGACGTGTTCCGGCTGGTCGTCGATGCCTATCTGGAGACCGGCCAGCCCGTCGGCTCGCGCACCCTGTCGAAGCTCGCGACGCTCAACCTTTCGCCCGCGTCGATCCGCAACGTCATGCAGGATCTTGAGGAATTCGGCCTGCTCGCGAGCCCGCACACCAGCGCCGGGCGCCTGCCAACCGAACAGGGCCTCCGCCTTTTCGTCGACGGGATGATGCAGGTCGCCGAGCCAAGCGCCGAAGACCGCGCGCAGATCGAGGCGAGCCTGTCCGATGCGGGCCCGATCGAAAGCGCGCTCGCGCAGGCGACGTCGGCGCTGTCGGGATTGTCGGCGTGCGCGGGGCTGGTGCTCGTTCCCAAGCATGAGCGCGTGCTCAAACAGGTCGCCTTCGTGCCCCTGTCAGCGAGCCAGGCGCTCGTCGTGCTCGTCGCGGGCGACGGCGCGGTCGAGAATCGCGTCATCGACACCCCGCCCGGGCTCAATCCCTCGGCATTGGTCGAGGCGGGCAATTATATCAGCGCGATGCTCGCCGGCCTGACGCTGACCGAAGCGATGGCACGCGTCCGGCGCGAGATCGAAGCCGAGCGCATCGCGATCGACCGCGCCGCGCAGGATCTGGTCAGCCGCGGGCTCGCGATCTGGTCGTCCGACGGCGCCGACCGCCCGGTGCTGATCGTGCGCGGGCAGGCGAACCTGCTCGACGACAGCGCGGTCGGCGACCTCGACCGCGTGCGCCAGTTGCTCGACGAACTCGAAACCAAACAGGACATCGCGCAGTTGCTCGACAGCGCGCGCGAGGGTGCCGCAACCCGGATTTTCATCGGCTCGGAGAATAAATTATTCTCGCTTTCGGGCTCGTCCGTGATAGCGGCGCCCTATCGCGGATCGGACGGGCGCGTAGTCGGCGTGGTCGGGGTCATCGGCCCGACGCGCTTGAACTATGCCCGGATCGTTCCCATGGTGGATTTCACCGCACAATCGCTCTCCAGACTGATACGATAGGTTTATGACGAACATTGAAAACGACACGCCGGTCGACGACGGCGCGAACCCCGAAGTTGAAACCGCGGAAGCCGCAACGCCCGCCGAAGGCACGAATGAAGAGCTGGCACAGCTCGCCGAACAGGTCGCCTCGCTTCAGCAGGACCTGCTCTATGCGCGCGCCGAGACGCAGAATGTCACGCGTCGCAAGGACAAGGAAATCGCCGACGCGCACGCCTATGCCGCGACGAAATTCGCACGCGACATATTGTCGATCGCCGACAATCTCGGCCGTGCGCTTGCGGCACTCAGCGAGGAACAGCGTGCCGACGACGCGATCAAGCCGCTGATCACCGGGCTCGAAGCCACCGAGCGCGAATTGCTGAGCGTCTTCGAGCGCAACGGGATCACGCGCATCGCGGCGATCGGCCTGCCGCTCGACCCGAACCAGCATCAGGCGATGC
Organism: Sphingopyxis sp.; assembly: GCF_050725655.1. Classification (GTDB taxonomy): domain Bacteria; phylum Pseudomonadota; class Alphaproteobacteria; order Sphingomonadales; family Sphingomonadaceae; genus Sphingopyxis. The sequence goes on from NZ_JBOHHT010000058.1 coordinate 24,713, forward strand.
TCGAAATCCCGAGCGAGCAGACGCCGGGCACGATCGTGCAGGAAATGCAGGCGGGCTATATGCTCAAGGATCGCTTGCTACGCCCCGCGATGGTGGCGGTGGCGAAGGCGGGGTAACCGCTTATTCCCTCTCCCCTTGCGGGAGAGGGATGCGAAGCCTTGGCGGCTCTGCCGCTTAGGCGAAGCTGGGAGAGGGGTTCGACCTTATCGCAAGGGAGCGGCCCCTCTCCCGCTGCGACTAGCCAGCAAGCTGGCAAGTCTCGCTGCCTCTCCCGCAAGGGGAGAGGCGATATTCGTCACGCCGCCTTGCGCAGCTTCGCGAGCTTCTTCAGCACCATTTCGCGCTTCAGCCGCGACAGATGGTCGATGAAGAGGATGCCCTCCAGATGGTCATGCTCGTGCTGGATGCACGTCGCCATCAGGCCGGTCATGCGCTCCAGATGATGCTTGCCGTCCTCGTCCTGCCAATCGACGGTGACCTCGGCGGGGCGCGTCACGTCGGCATATTGTTCGGGGACCGACAGGCAGCCTTCCTGATAGATCGCATGTTCCTCGGACTCGTCCGAAAAGATGGGATTGATGAACACGCGCGGCTCACGGATCAGCGCCTTGCCCTCTTCGTCATCGGGATCGGGTTCCTGCAGGTCGATCACCAGGATGCGCTTCGCCACCCCGACCTGGATCGCCGCCAGCCCGATACCGGGGGCGTCGTACATCGTCTCGAACATGTCGGCGATCAGCGTCTTGAGCTCGGCATCGAATTTTTCGACGGGCTTCGAAATGACGCGCAGCCGGGGATCCGGGGTCTCTATGATAGGGAGTAAGGCCATGGCGTGCAGGTATGAACTCGAACGCCGGACGTCAACCCACCGGTCGCCGTGCCCTGAGTGCCTGCGCCAGCGTCCCCTCATCGAGATAATCGAGCTCGCCACCGACCGGCAAACCGTGCGCCAACTGCGTGAGCCGCACCGGATAGCCCTCGAGCCGCTCGGCGAGATAATGCGCCGTCGTCTGCCCCTCCAGCGTCGCGTTCATTGCGAGGACGACCTCGTCGATCCCGCCCGCCGCGACGCGTGCGACCAGCGCGTCGATCGCCAGATCCTGCGGGCGAATGCCCTCGAGCGCCGACAGCCGCCCGCCGAGCACATGATATTTGCCCGGAAAGAGCCGCGATTTGTCGAGCGCCCACAGGTCTGAGACTTCCTCGACGACGCACAGCGACCGCGCATCGCGGCGCGGGTCGACGCAGATCGCGCACGGATCCTGCGTGTCGACATTGCCGCAAATCCCGCAGGTGACGAGCCGTTCGGACACGGTGTGGAGCGCTGCGAGCAACGGCATGAATGCACTCTCGCGCTTCTTCATCAGGTGCAGCACAGCGCGCCGCGCCGAACGCGGGCCGAGGCCCGGCAGGCGGGCGAGTTGCTGGACGAGCGCTTCGATTTCGGTGGACGCCATGCACCGCACCTATCGCGCCGCGCGGGGCCGCACAACAATCCTCTCCCCTTTGCGGGAGAGGATGCCGGAGCTTGGCGCAACGCGCCTAGCGAAGGCTGGAGAGGGGTTGCGGCGGCGCGTGCCCCCTCTCCCGCTGCGACTAGCGAACAAGTTCGCAAGTCTCGCTGCCCTCTCCCACAAGGGGAGAGGGAGGGTTGCGCCATCCCCAAACCTCCGCCAAAGCCCCACGCCATGCGTATCGCCTTCATGGGAACGCCGCCCTTTGCGGTGCCGACACTTGCCTCGCTCCACGCTGCGGGGCATCAGATCGTGGCCGTCTATACCCAACCCCCGCGCCCCGCACAGCGCGGCAAGAAAGTACAGCAAAGCGCGGTGCATAGCTGGGCCGAGGACCATGGCCTGCCTGTCCGCACGCCGAAGAGCCTCAAGACAGAAGAAACGCAGGCCGAATTCGCGGCGCTCGACCTCGATGTCGCGGTGGTCGCCGCTTATGGCCTGATCCTGCCGCAGGCGGTGCTCGACGCGCCGCGCGAAGGCTGCCTCAACGTCCATGGCTCGATCCTGCCGCGCTGGCGCGGCGCCGCGCCGGTGCAGCGCGCGATTCTCGCGGGCGATGCCGGGACGGGCGTGACGATCATGCAGATGGACATCGGGCTCGATACCGGCGCGATGCGGTTGATCGGGCGGACTCCGGTCGACGGCAAGACCGCGGGCGAATTGACCGACGAACTCGCGGCGATGGGCGCCGGGCTGATGGTCAAGGTGCTCGGCGACCTCCACGCCTTCGCGCCCGAGGCGCAGCCCGACGAAGGCGTCACTTACGCGGCCAAGATCGACAAGAGCGAAGCGCGGCTCGATTTCCTGACCAGCGCGGTGCAGGTCGAGCGCCAGATCCGCGCGTTCAACCCGATGCCCGGCGCCTTTTTCGAGCTCGACGGCGAACGCTACAAGCTTTTGACGGCCGAGGTCGTCCATCCCGCCGACACCGTCGCGGGCGCGACGCCCGGCGTCACGCTCGACGACCGCCTCACCATCGCCTGCAACCCTGGCGCGATCCGCGCGGTGCGCGTCCAGCGCGCCGGCAAGCCCGCAATGGACGCCGGCGAACTGCTGCGCGGCCGCGCAATCGCGGCGGGCACCCGCCTCGCATGACCCGCTTCGCCCTCACCATCGAATATGACGGCCGCCCCTTTATGGGCTGGCAGCGGCAGGCGCATGGCCCGAGCGTCCAGCAGGCGATCGAGGAAGCGATCCACCGCTTTACCGCCGAGACCGTCCAGGTGTTCAGCGCCGGGCGCACCGACGCCGGCGTCCACGCGATCGCGATGCGCGCGCACGTCGACATCGAAAAGCCGCTGACCCCGTTCAAGCTGACCGAGGCGCTGAATGCCCAGCTTCGCCCGGCGCCGGTCGCGGTGGTGGCGTGCGAGATCGTTCCCGACGACTGGCATGCGCGCTTTGCCTGCGTTGGCCGGTCGTACGAGTATCGCATCGTCAATCGCCGCGCGCCGCTGACATGGGACAAGGGCCTGTCGTGGCAGGTTGCCCGGCCGCTCGATTCGGATGCGATGCACGCGGCGGCGCAGCACCTCATCGGCCTCCACGACTTCACGACGTTTCGTTCGGCGCATTGCCAGTCGCAAAGCCCGGTGAAGACGCTGGATAAACTGACCGTCAGCCGTCACGGCGAAGAGCTGATTATCGAGGCCGCGGCGCGCAGCTTCCTCCACCATCAGGTCCGCTCGATGGTCGGCTGCCTCGCGCTTGTCGGCTACGGCAAATGGTCGGCGCGCGACTTGAAGGCGGCGTTGGAGGCGGCAGATCGCAACGCATTGGGGCTGAATGCGCCGCCCGACGGGCTGTATTTCGTCAGCGCGGCCTATCCCTGACTTCCCTCTCCCCTTGGGGAGAGGGTTGCGCAAGCTTGGCAGCTTGCTGCCTAACTGAAGCTGGGTGAGGGTATGCTGCCTCCCGTCCCTCACCCGCTGCGACTAGCCAGCAAGCTCGCAAGTCTCGCTGCCCTCTCCCCCAAGGGGAGAGGGATAAACGAAAAAGGGCGGCCCTTTCGGACCGCCCTTGCCTTTATCGCTAAGCCAGCAGCTTACACCTTTTCGACGTAGTAGAGCGGCGCATGTTCGTTGAGGATCTGAAGGATCTTTGCCTGCGCGGTCTTTTCGTCGCTTTCTTCCATCGCGCCCAGTTCGCGCGCGAGGCGGCTCGATGCCGCTTCGAAGATCTGCCGTTCCGAATAGCTCTGCTCGGGCTGGTCGTCGGCGCGGAACAGGTCGCGGGTCACTTCGGCGATCGACACGAGGTCGCCCGAATTGATCTTTGCTTCATATTCCTGGGCGCGGCGCGACCACATGGTGCGCTTCACCTTCGGCTTCGTCGTCAGGACCTGCAGCGCTTCCTTCAGCGTCTTGTCCGACGACAGCTTGCGCATGCCCACGCCTTCGGCCTTGTTGGTCGGCACGCGAAGCGTCATTTTTTCCTTTTCGAAGCGCAGGACATAAAGTTCGAGCTGCATGCCGGCGATTTCCGACCGCTGCAGTTCGATGACGCGCCCCACGCCATGTTTGGGATAAACAACATAATCGCCGACTTCAAACAAGAGCGTGTTCACGGACATGCAAATTCCTTTCTGTGCCTTGACCCTGGCCGGAAACTGCGACAACACCGGGACATCCGGCCCTCCGTATTGAGGGGGATGAGCATTCGGGCCGCGCTAGCCAGTCAGAGTGACAAGGGATATGGCTCCATCGGAAACGCCGAATGTGCCCCAGCCCGAGCGGCGGGAAGAGGCAGGGTGTCGGCGTGTTGATATTTATTATAACAGATTCGCAACAAAATTGCCACCCCTCCGCGGAAATGCGTCGGTCGGCACCTTGACGGCTCCTCATGCCCGTTTCAGGTTGAAACGAAATCAGAGATAGGGAGCCGGTATGCAGGGTCAAGTTTGGTGGATCACGGGCGCCTCCTCGGGCATCGGCGCGGCGCTCGCCCGCGCGCTCGGGGCACGCGGCGCAAAGCTGATCCTGTCGGGGCGCAACGTTGCGGCATTGGAAGCCGTCGCCGCCGATTGCGATACCGAAACGCTGCTCCTGCCGTTCGAGGCGACCGATTATGCCGCCCTCCCCGCGATCGCCGATCGGGCCTGGGGCTGGCAGGGCCGCATCGACGGTCTCGTCAACAACGCCGGTATCTCGCAGCGCAGCCTTGCGATCGAGACCGACTTTTCGGTCTATCAGCAAATCATCGGCGTCGATCTGCTCGCCCCGATTGCCCTCACGCAGCAATTGCTGCCGCGCATGGTCGGCGCGGGCGGCGGACAGATTATTGCGATCTCCAGCGTCGCGGGGATCGCCGGCGTGCCGCTGCGCAGCGCTTACTCGGCCGCCAAGCATGGCCTGATCGGCTATCATGACAGCGTGCGCGCCGAAAATGAGCATCTGGGGCTGAAGATACTCGTCGTCGCGCCGGGTTCGGTGCGGACGAACGTCAGCCGCAACGCGCTCAACGCCGACGGCAGCGCGCGCGGGGAAAGCGACGCCGCGATCGAAAATGGCCTGTCCCCCGACGACGCGGCGGCGCAGATGTTGGCAGCGGTCGATGCCGGAACGCGCGAACTGGTGGTCGCCGAGGGCGCCGAAGCGATGATCGCGGGCCTCCGTCGCAGCGACCCCGATGCGCTGTTCGATCGGATGAGCGCGATGGTCCAGGCGGGTTATGCGCAGCAGATGAAGGCCGGGCGGTGAGACTTTTGCGTCGGGGGATGCGTGTCTAACGCAGGCAGCAATAGGGAGGGGACAATATGGCATACGGGCGGATCGTCTTGTCAGCAGCATCGATGCTCGCTTTCACAGGCTGGGCGCAACCAGGCTGGGCGCAGGCGGAAGCCACGCCGCGCTCGGAACTCGGACAGGCGGGAGCCGAGGCTGAAGAGGCGGGCGACCCTGCCGGCGCCGCTAAGCTTTACCGGCAGGCATGCGGCATGGATGACGGCGCGGCCTGCGCCTTGCTCGGTTCGAAATACACGCGCGAGGGGGGCGGCGTGGAACCCGATATGAACCGGGCGCTCGAATATTTCCGGCGCGGCTGCGACCTCGGCAACGCCGCCGCGTGCGATGCCGTGGAACAAGTCGAGGCATTTCTGGCTTCAGCGACGGAGGCCGACGGTGCAGCGGCGGAGGCCGACAGTGCGGCCGCAGCGGTTGCGGCGGCCGAGGCGGCAGCGGAGCCCGAACCCGATCCGTCCGACCCGGCTCCCGTCACCTTCGAAGCCATGCGGCAGGGTTGCGACGATGGCGCCGCGATCGACTGCCTGACGCTCGGCCATATGTACCGCGACGGCAATGGCGCGCCGCAGGACGCCGCACGCGCCATCGCGATGTACCGGACGGCCTGCGACATCAGCAAAAGCGACGACCCCTATGGCAGCTACGCCTGTCACTTCGCAGCGGCGGCGTATGAAAGCGGCGACGGGCTGCCGCAGGATCTGGCTCGCGCGCTCCAGCTCTATGAAAAATCGTGCAAGGCGGGCAATGACGACAGTTGTTCGCAAGCCACCGTCGTGAGGCTGGCGACCGGGTCGTAGAACCTGATGACCGAATGAAAAAGCCCCGCCGGATCGCTCCGGCGGGGCTTTCTTTGCCCAAGAGTGGCAGATTTAACCGTGCGCCAGCGCCGCGAGGAGCAGGATCGCCACGATATTGGTGATCTTGATCATCGGGTTGACCGCCGGACCCGCGGTATCCTTGTACGGATCGCCCACGGTGTCGCCGGTCACCGCGGCCTTATGGGCCTCGCTGCCCTTGCCGCCGTGGTTGCCGTCCTCGATATATTTCTTGGCATTGTCCCATGCGCCGCCGCCCGAGGTCATCGAGATGGCGACGAACAGCCCGCTGACGATGACGCCGAGCAGAAGCGCGCCGAGCGCCTCAAGCGCCGCGGCCGGACCCGCAACCGCACGGATCACGAAGAACACGACGATCGGCGCCAGCACCGGCAATAGCGACGGGATGATCATTTCCTTGATCGCCGCCTTGGTGACGAGGTCGACCGTGCGCGCATAGTCGGGCTTGCTCTCATAAGTCATGATGCCCGGGTTGTTCTTGAACTGGTCGCGAACATCCTTGACGACCTCGCCCGCCGCGCGGCCGACCGCAGTCATGCCGAACGCCCCGAACAGGTACGGCAGCAACGCGCCGAGCAACAGCCCGACGATGACGTAAGGCGACGACAGCGAGAAAGTCAGCGGTTCGGTCAGGCCGAGCTTGGCCGAATATTCGGTGATGTCGGCCGTATAAGTACCGAATAGCACCAGCGCCGCCAAACCCGCGGACCCGATGGCATAGCCTTTGGTCACCGCCTTGGTCGTGTTGCCCACGGCGTCGAGCAGGTCGGTCTTTTCGCGAACCGAATCGTCGAGGCCCGCCATTTCGGCGATGCCGCCGGCGTTGTCGGTGACGGGGCCATAAGCGTCGAGCGCGACGACCATGCCGGCGAGTGCCAGCATCGCAGTGGCCGCAAAGGCGATGCCGACGATACCGGCGATCTGGTGCGAGGCAATGATGCCGACGCAGATAACGAGCGTGGGCAGCGCGGTCGATTCAAGGCTGATCGCCAGACCCTGGATGACGTTGGTGCCGTGGCCCGTTTCCGAAGCCTTGGCGATCGAGCGCACCGGGCGATAATTGGTGCCCGTGTAATATTCGGTGATCCAGATGATCAGGCCGGTGATGATCAGTCCGAGCAGCGAGCAATAGAAAAGGTCGCTGCCGTTGAACGTCTGGCCCGTAACGTCGGTCGTCATGTCACCCTTGAAGATGTAGCTGGTCGAGAACCAGATCGCCGGGATCGAGAGGACCGCAGTGACGAGGAAGCCCTTGTACATCGCGCCCATGACATTCTTGCCGCTGCCGAGACGGACAAAGTAAGTACCGATGATCGAGGTGATGATGCAGACGCCGCCCATCAACAGCGGCAGGCTCATCAACGGAACGAGCATGTCGCCCGCGCCCTTCAAGAGCAGCGCCATCAGCACCATCGTTGCGCCAACCGTGACGACATAGGTTTCGAACAGATCGGCTGCCATGCCGGCGCAATCGCCGACATTGTCGCCGACGTTATCGGCAATCACTGCGGGGTTGCGTGGATCATCCTCGGGAATTCCGGCCTCGACCTTACCGACGAGGTCGGCGCCGACGTCGGCGGCCTTGGTGAAGATGCCGCCGCCAAGACGCGCGAAGATCGAGATCAGCGAGGCTCCGAAAGCGAGCGCGACGAGCGCGTCGACGACGGTGCGATCCTCACCGCCAACGGTGAAGCCCCCGGGGCCGGTCAGATACCAGAAGAAGACCGAGATCGCGAGCAAGGCAAGGCCCGCCACGAGCATGCCGGTGATCGCGCCGGCACGGAATGCCATGGTCAGGCCCGCCTGCAGCCCGGTCTGCGCCGCGGCCGCGGTGCGGACGTTGGCTTTCACCGAGATATTCATGCCGACGAAGCCGGCGACGCCTGACAGGATGGCGCCGATCAGGAAGCCTGTGGCCGAAACCTCGCCAAGAAACCACCAGACGAGAATGGCGACAACGACGCCGACGATGGCGATGGTACGATATTGGCGGCCGAGATAGGCTTTGGCGCCTTCCTGAATGGCGGCGGCGATTTCCTGCATCTTTTCATTACCGGCGGAGGCGCTGAGCACCTGCCGCGAGGTAATGAACCCATAGAGCACGGCCACAAGGCCGCACGCTATCGCGATCAAAACCGGATTCATGCGTGACTATTCCTTCCCGTTGAGAAGGGCGACGCAGAAGATAGCAGTCGAGCACGTCCGACTTGTTGATGCCGGTTCGCTCTCTCCCCTGATGCGACCGCCCCAAATTTGGACGCCGATTTATGGGAAGAAAGAAAGCCAAGGGCAAGCCCGGTTATTCCGCGCTTTTCCGTGTTTTCGCGTCAGTGCATGAAACCAAGCCGCTCGGGCGGCGCAATCCGCTGCGCCCGGTGCGTCAGCGTGATTCCCTCGCCGACCCCCGCATGACCGAGGGGCGTGACGGCGACATTCAGCCCGGCCGCGATCTCGCGGATCGCCGCGGCGGCCGAAGGGTCGGCAGTGAACAGCAACTGATAATCGTCGCCCGCGGTCGCCGCCGCGAGCCGCGTGTCGAGCACGTCGGGGCGCACCGCGAGCAGCGCAGCCGCCAGCGGCACCGATTCCAGCATGATGCCAAGCTGGCATCCGCTCGCTTCGGCCATGCGCTGCGCGTCGATCAGCAGGCCGTCGGACACGTCCATCATCGCATGGACGTGCGGCGCCACCGCCTGCCCGAAGGCGAGTTGAGGCTCGGGACGGCAATAGGCGGCGAGGCAGGTCTCGTTCGGATCCACCTGCCCCAACCGCATCGCGAGGCCAAGCCCCGCACTGCCGATCGTGCCGGTGACCCAGACCTGGTCGCCGGGCTTTACTCCGCTCCGCGCGGGTGCGCCGGTCGCAGGCGCCTTGCCGATCGCGGTGAGCCCGAATGTGCGCGGGGCACCGGCGGGAATGCCGACCGTATCGCCCCCGAGCAACGGCACTTCATACCGGCGCAGCACATCGCCCAGACCGCGCACGAAGGCCGCGTCCCAAAATTCGTCGCCGGTCAGGCTGTACCCGACAAGCACGCCGAGCGGCGCCGCGCCCTTCGCCGCCAGATCGGAGAGGTTCACCGCGACGAGCTTCCACGCGACATCCTGCGGCCGTTCGTCGGGAAGGAAATGAACGCCCTCGACGATCATGTCGTGGGTGAGGACGAGCCCGTCCAGCACCGCGGCGTCGTCGGCCAGCCCGCGCGCGGCGGGATCGGTCGCGATGGCACGCAGACGGGCGATGAAATCGGCTTCGCTCATACGAAGAGCGTAGGACATACCAGAGCGGTATAAAAGATACCGTCGATCCTCCCTGTCGCGCAGCGATGGGGAGGTGGCAGCGCCCTTCGACTGCCTTGCAGGCGCTCAGGATAAACTGCGCCAAAGGCGCAGCGCTGACGGAGGGGCCGATGGCGCGCCGGTGCAGCCCCTCCACCATCCGCTACGCGGACGGTCCCCCTCCCCATGGCTTCGCCCAGGGAGAAATCAGTTACTTCGCCCGCACATCCTTGCCGATCGCATCGAGCAGGCCGTTGGCAAAGCCCGCCTCGCGCGCGTCGAAAAATGCCTTCGCGACATCGACATATTCGCTGACCACCGCGCCGACGGGCACATCGCCGCGCGCCATCAGCTCGTAAGAGCCCGCACGCAGGATCGCCTTCATCGTGCGGTCGAGCCGCTCCATCGACCAGCCGCTGGCGAGCCGCCCGACGATCGCTGCGTCGATCTCTTCGAGGCGCGCCAGCGTGCCCTTCACGATGTCGTCGAAAAAGGCGGTGTCGGCGGCGGCATATTCCTCGTCCTCGATCGTCGCGCCGATCCGGTGCTGATGGAATTCGTGGATCAGCTTGGCCACGGGCGTGGCCTCCATCTCATGCTGATAGAGCGCCTGGACCGCAGCGAGACGGGCGGCCGAGCGGGACTGGGTGCGCTTGTTCATGCGACGGCCTTTGTGCGCAGCGCGCCCATGAAATCGCGCTTGCCCAAGGGAACGCCCTTCCAGCGCAGGATGTCGTACGCGGTGGTGGCGTGGAAATAGAAATTCGGCTGCGAAAAGGTCAGCAGGAAGCATTCGGCGGTGAAATCGAGCGAATGTTCGCCAAAGACGAACTTCATATCCTGCCCGACGAAGCCGTCGATCTCGGCCGGATCGATCGCGCGGAGCGCCTCGCTGGCATTATCGATCTTGGCGAAGAGGTCGGCGAAATTATCGGGAAAGGGGCCGGTGTCGGGCGAATAGCTGCCCTTGCGAACCCCCTCGATCGCGCCGAGCGAATGCTCGGCGGCCGATTTCACCTGATAGGAAAAGGGCAGCATATCGTCCGCCAGCCGGGCCTTGATGATCTCTTTCGCATCAAGACCTTTTTCGGCGCAATATTTTTCGGCGCTGGTCAGCAGGTTACGAACCGAACCCAAGATCTGGATTTGCGAGGGAATGACGGCGTCGTGGAGCGAAATGGTCATGGGGGGTTCCTGTCTATGAGTTGAGACGGTTGGCGACCGATGCCGCGTGCGCGGGCAAACCTTCGGCCCGTGCAAGCGCGACGGCCGCCGGGCCGATCGCGGCGAGGCTCGCGTCGTCGAGCGCGAGGAAGCTGGTGCGCTTCATGAAGTCGGTCACCGACAGCCCGCTCGAAAAGCGCGCGCGGCGGCCGGTCGGCAGCACATGGTTGGGACCCGCGACATAATCGCCGATCGCTTCGGGGGTCTGGCGGCCGAGGAAGACCGAGCCCGCATGGCGCACCTTGGCAAACAGCGCATCGGCCTCGGCAGAATCGACCGCGAGTTCGAGATGCTCGGGGGCGAGCCGGTCGCAGAGCGGGATCGCGTCGGCGAGGGTCGGCACGATAATGACAGCGCCGTTAGCGTCCCAGCTTTCGCGCATCGTTGCCGCGGTGCCGAGCGTCGGGATGATCGCATCGACCGCTTCCGCCACGGCGTCGGCGAAATCAGCATCGTCGGTGAAGAGGATCGACTGGCTCGTCGGGTCATGCTCGGCCTGGCTGAGCAGGTCGGCGGCGATGACATGCGGCTCATTCTTCGCGTCGGCGACAACGACGATCTCGCTCGGCCCCGCGACCATGTCGATGCCGACGACGCCATAGACCTGCCGCTTCGCCTCGGCGACCCACGCGTTGCCCGGGCCGGTGACGACATCGACCGGCGCGATCCTGTCGGTGCCATAGGCGAGCGCTGCGACCGCCTGCGCACCACCGATGCGCCATATCTCGTCGACCCCGCCAATATGCGCGGCCGCCATCACCACGGGGTTGGTCTCGCCGCCCGGCGTCGGGGTCATCATCACGATGCGCTCGACTCCGGCAACCTTCGCCGGAAGGATGTTCATCAAGACCGACGAGGGATAGGCGGCGCGGCCGCCGGGGACGTAGACCCCCGCCGCATCGACCGCATTCCACCGCGCGCCGAGCCGTGCGCCCGTGCTGTCGCGATAGTCGCGATCCTCGGGACGCTGCGCGGCGTGATAAGCGCGGATGCGGTCGGCCGCGAGGTTCAGCGCATCGCGGAGATCGGGCGCCAATGCTTCATAAGCCGCAGCGCATTCCTCCTTCGAGATGCTCCAGCCGCTCGTGTCGAGATCGAAGCGGTCGAATTTCGCGGTGTAATCGGCGAGCGCGGTGTCGCCCTCGGCCTTCACCCGTGCGATGATCGCGGCGACGTCGGCCGACACATCGGATGTGCTCTCGCGCCGATCGTTGACCAGCGCGTCGAACTCGGCGGCGAAGCCGGGTTCGGAAGCATCAAGCCGCCGCATCGCCCTGCCCTACAGCCTGACGGAAGCGCTCGACCAGCGCCGGCACTTCGGCCGAGCGCAGCTTGAACGCCGCGCGGTTGACGATCAGCCGCGCCGAAACCTCGCTGATGATCTTCTGTTCGGCGAGCGCGTTCTCGACCAGCGTGCGGCCGGTCGAAACCAGATCGACGATGTGCGATGCGAGCCCCAGCTTCGGCGCGATTTCCATCGCACCGTTCAGCTTGATGCATTCGGCCTGGATGCCCTGCGCCTCGAACCAGCGGCGCGTCGTCGCGGGATATTTGGTCGCGACGCGAATATGGCTTTCACCGAGCCCCGGCGGCGCGCTGCCCTCCGGCCCGGCGAGCGAGAGGCGGCAGTGGCCGATTCCGAGGTCCACCGGCGCGTAAAGTTCGCTGTAAGCATACTCGTCGACGACATCCGACCCAACGATGCCGAGCTGCGCCGCGCCATGCGCGACGAAGGTCGCGACGTCGAACGCGCGCACGCGGATCAGCGAGATGTGCGGCTGGTTCGTCCCGAATACTAACGCTCTGCTTTTCTTATCGAAAAACTCAGCCGAAGGCTCTATGCCAACCCGCGCAAGCAGGGGCAGCGCCTCGTCGAGGATGCGCCCCTTCGGGATGGCAAAGATGATCGGTTCGGGCATAAGCTTGCGCGCCCATAAGCGGCGAGAGGAAAAAGGGCAATGAGCGAGCGCTACGACTTCATCGACATGGCCGAGACGGGCCCGAAGACCGTCCGCACCGCCTTTACCAACCAGGTCGCCTATTGCCGCGCCAACGATGCGCGCGTCACCGCCCGCGTCGTCGCCGCGCTGGGCGCATTGCTCGACAAGCCGGCGAGCGAATTCGCGCGCCGCATCGCCGGCTGGCAGGGCCCCCCGCTCGCCGATGCACTGCCGCTGCGCGCCGCCGGCGGCATCCACGCGCTCCACCTGTCGGGAACCGCGCACGAACTCGCGCCGATCTATGCCGATTCCGAGGACATCAACGACGCCACGATCATCGCCGGCGTCGTCGCGCGGCACGAGGCGACGCTGCTCCCCTGGCTCGACGGCCCCCCGCAAACCAACGAGGCGGGGCGCTCGTCCAATTTTATCGCGGCGATGCTCTGGCTCGCCGACCACGGCCTGCCGCGCTTCGACTGCCTCGAAATCGGATCGAGCGGCGGGATCAACTTGATGATCGACCGCTATCATTACGACCTCGGCGGCGTGCATGTCGGGCCAAAGCCGGGCGCAATGGCGTTCGCCCCCGAATGGCGCGGCAACCATCCGCCACAGCATCCGATCGAGTTCGTCGGCCTCAAAGGCTGCGACGTCGCCCCCGTCGACCTGACCGATCCCGTACAAGCGCTGCGGCTGAAAGCCTATATCTGGCCCGAGCATCATATCCGCTTCGCGCGCATCGAGGCGGCGATCGCCGCCGCGACCGAGGAGCCGCCGCAACTGATCCGCGCGAACGCCGCCGATTTCGTCGAGGCCGAACTCGCGCGCGCGCAGGCCGCGGGGACGACGCGCGTGCTGATCCATTCGATCGTCTGGCAATATGTCCCCGCCGACCAGCAGGCGCGCGTGACCGCCGCGATGGAGGAAGCCGGCAAGCGCGCGACCGCCGAGCGGCCGCTCGCGTGGGTGGCGCTCGAGGCGAACCGGACGGTGCATCATCATGAACTGGTCGTGCGCTATTGGCCGGGCGGCGAAGCGCCGAGGAAAATCGCCCACGCGCACGCGCACGGCGCGTGGGTCGAGTGGCTCGGCTAACGCTCTTCTTCGTCAGAGCCGCGCTTCGAGCCGTGCCAGCAATTGCTGCACCGGCGTCACCGCCGGCGCTTCCCAGCCCGCCTCCAGCATCGCGATCCGCTCGAATAGTCGCTCGCTCGCCGAAACAATCCGGCGCACCGACACATCGAAGCTCGCGCATATGGCCCAGTCGGCCGCGACCGCTTCGCCGATCCGCGCCGCGCTGTCGTTCGGCCCCGCCCCCGGGTCGCCCGCGAACATCGCGCGGCGGTGGAGCAGCCACGCGATGACATGCATCAACCGCGTCGTCGTCTTCAGCGATTCGCACGCGAGCCCGATCTGCGCCGCCGCATCGCCGCCGGCACGCCCCAGGTTGCGCTGCGCCGCAAAGGCGGCGTGCGCCTCGTCGGCGAGCAGCATCGCCTCGACATAGAGATTTTCGACCTGTGCGCGTTGCACCGGCACATCGATTGCCATCACGTTCGCTCGCCCACCGACCATGACGCGGGGGATGCCATGCCCGCTATCGGGTCCGCAACGTCGGTAACCATGAAATTACGAACGCAAGCCGTCCCGTTTTGATTCAAGCGACCAGGATCGGCTGACATTTGGTTCAGGGCGAGTCGAAAATGGTGATTTTTCGTGACCCGGAGCGCAGCGTACTTCAGTACGTGAGCACCGGAAGCACGGGAAATCGCCATTTGCAGGCCGGCATGGGTCGAATGTCGGCCGATCCTAGGCGATGATGTCGGGAAGCAGCTGGTCCGCGCACCAGGAGATCTCGTCGCGCAGGCGCAGCTTGCGTTTTTTCAGGCGTGCGAGCTGCAGCTGGTCGGGAACCGCCGCGATGCCAAGCGCGATGATCGCGGCATCGAGGTCGCGATGCTCGATGCGAAGCAGTTCCAGGCGCTGGGTAATTTCCTCGGGGCTCACATCGCCTCCCTGCCACGTTCACCACTGGTCCGCAACGGGGACCGCCCCACCGAATCGTCACGACATCGGGGTGGTTTCGTGATTTAATTCGTCCCGCCCATCGAGTCGAAAAGGAGAATGCCAATGAGCACGTCGCACCTTTCCACCTTGAAGTCCCGCCACGCGGACCTCGATGCGAAACTTGCGAATGAAGAGCGCCGCCCCGCCCCCGATACCGGAGTGGTCGCGCAGCTCAAGAAGCAGAAACTGAAACTGAAGGAAGAGATGCTCGCGGTCGGCTGACCGCCGGCGCTATCGCCCCGCTGATGCCACCCTGTGAAGGACGCATCAGCGCCGGCGGTAGAGGGGCCCTTTCTCGAGGCCCGTGCGCCGAAGATGCGGCGGCAAATCGGACTGCGAAACCACCTGACGACGGACAGCCTGCGGATCGACCTGACGGTCGAACGCAATGCCGAACTTGCCCTCGCCTACCCAGATCACGCGGCCCGCGACCGGGCCGACATTGCGCAGGTCGACCTCGACCGCCGCGCCCTGCGCGACCTTGACGTTCGCCTCGGCCAGCATGCCGCCGGGTGACAGGTTGCGCACGCGCACACTGACGGGGTCCGGGCTGCCGGGCAGGATCAGGACGGCCTGCATGAACAGGCTGTCGCGATCGGCGCCGCGCGACAGCGCCGCGACTTCCTCGTCCACCGATCTGGGTCCTAGTGAATCCATTGCGCCCCGTTCCTCTTGAGATTGAGGAGCGGAATCTAGGGCCGGGTCATTGCGGAATCGTAAATGGGACCGGGATCCTCACCGACTAATCTTCGCGTGAAATCCGTTCGTTGCGCTCGTGGCGCTCCTGCGCCTCCAGCGTCATCGTCGCGATCGGGCGCGCCTGCAGGCGCGCAAGCGAGATCGGCTCGCCGGTGACCGCGCAATAGCCATATTCGCCTTCGTCGATGCGGCGGATCGCCGAATCGATCTTGGCGATCAGCTTGCGCTGGCGATCGCGGGTGCGAAGTTCGATCGCCCAGTCGGTTTCGCTCGACGCGCGGTCGGCCAGGTCGGGTTCGCGCAGCGGGCCGTCCTGAAGATGCGCCAGCGTCGATTCGGATTCGGACAGGATCGACTTTTTCCAGGCGAGGAGCAGGCCGCGGAAATAATCCCGCTGCCGCTCATTCATAAACTCTTCGTCGTCGCCGGGGACGTAGTCCGAATCGAGATTGGATTTGGCTTCGCGAAGCGCGTCAGCGCCAACGTCGGCAATCTTGGTCGGCATGAGGGGCTCTCGCGTCCTTTCCTGTCACCTTACGAACCGTCAAACGGCTCGGGGAGTGGCGCGCCTATACCCAGCCGCTGGCGACGATACAAGCGCCTAAGCTGCCGATAGCGACGCGCCGTGAAGCGGCGATGAACCGGCGAAGCGACAGCAGCGATTCTATAGGCTTGATGGTGACGGGCGAGAGAGGTTCCCGAAGCGGCGATTTAGGGCCGAAGGTTAACCAATTGCATAGAATTGCTGCATAATGCGTTCTGTTTTGGGACAGATACCGGGATTTTTGTTGATTCCGCGTGCCAATTCCCGCTCTCGGACAGGCAAACGCGGTTAACACAATTGCCGCGTTCACAAAGCTTTGGCCTTTTGAGTTATAGCGAAGGGTGACGGGGGGTGCCGGTCGATGGCGCTTCGCACCTGCAACGGGAAAGAAAGAAAAGCCTATGTCTGTCCGAATGGCCCTTGCCAAGCTTTGCGCCTGCACCTGCGGCGGGGCGATCATCGGTAGCGGCGCAATGCAGATCGCGGACGTTCCAAAGGCACGCGCCCAGACGGTCCAGTCCTGCTCGCCGTGCGTCGGCAAGAAGGTCGTGCGCAAGCGCCACGCAGCGCGCAAGCCTGTGAAGCGCGTGCGCCGCGTCGTCACGACGAAGCGCATCATTCGCACCATCACCCCGCAGACGCAGGTCGTGACGCAGACGATCCCGCTGCCCCCCATCCCTTACGCGCCCTTCCCGCGCGGCGGCTTTGAAGGCGGCAGCAGCGGCGGCGGCGTGACCGTCATCGGCGGCGGCTTTGGCGGCGGTTTCGGCGGCGGCTTCTTTGGCGGTTTCTTCGGCGGCAGCAGCGGCGGCGGTGGCAGCAGCGGCAGCATCGTCGTCACCTCGACGACCACGGGCGGCCTCAGCACGACTTCCAGCACCTCATCGGGCGTCTCGACCTCAACGGGTGGCGTGTCGACCTCCACGGGCGGGGTGTCGACCTCGACCGGCGGTGTCTCGACGTCCACCGGCGGCGTATCGACGTCGACGGGCGGCGTATCGACCTCGACTGGAAGCGTCAGCACCTCGACCTCGTCGGGCAATGTTTCGACCTCTTCGGGCAACGTCAGCACCTCGTCTTCGAGCAGCAGCTCGTCGTCGAGTTCGTCTTCCTCCTCGTCGTCGTCGAGCTCATCCTCGTCGGGCGGCAGCTCGTCGAAGGGCAGCTCGGGTTGGGGCGGGTCGTCACACGGCAGTTCGTCACACGGCAGTTCGGGCAGCTCGGGCGGTTCCAGCAGCTCGTCTTCCTCGTCGAGCAGCAGCACCTCCAGCGGCGCGACCTCGTCGGGTGCGACCGGCAGCACCAGCAGCTTCGGTTCGACCGGCAGCACGAGTTCGTCTTCCTCGTCGAGCAGCAGCTCGTCTTCGAGTTCGTCGAGTTCGGGCAGCAGCAGCAGCCATGGCAGTTCGTCGGGCGATCCGACCCCTGTTCCTGCGCCGCCAATGATGCTATTGTTCGGCGCTGCAGCCGCTGCGCTCGTCGCGCGTCGCCGTGCGGCCAACCGCAACGACAATGACGCCAACGCGGCTTAAGAAATCCACTGGCGGTTTGGGGGGCTAACCCGAACCTCAGAAACTAAGGGCTGCTCCTCGGGGCGGCCCTTTTTTCTGCCCGGTGAGAATTAGTTTGCCGATCGGGAAACTGTTATTATAGTTCGCCATATGGTGAACCAACAAGCCGCGCTCGATTCGCTCTTCCACGCGCTCGCCGACCCGACGCGCCGCGCGGTCGTCAGCCGCCTGCTCAAAGGCGCCGCGCCGGTAAAGCAGCTGTCCGAACCGTTCGAAATGGGCCTCCCCGCCTTCCTGAAGCATCTAGCGGTGCTCGAGGCATCGGGACTGATCCACACCGAAAAGCACGGCCGCGTCCGCACCTGCCGCGTCGATGCCGAGCGCCTCGCGGCGGCGGAAGGCTGGCTCAGCGAACAGCGCGCCATCTGGCAGGGCCGCACCGACCGGCTCGCCGACTTCGTCGAATCGCAACATCCCCCGGAGAAAATATGATGACCAACGACACGACCCTCACCATCTCCCGCCTGATCTCCGCGCCTCCCTCGGCGGTTTGGAACGCGTGGAGCGTGCCGGAGAATCTCGCAAAATGGTGGATCCCGGCGCCGATCGAATGTCAGGTCGTCACGCTCGACCTGCGCCCGGGCGGCGGCTTCGTGACGCGGATGCGCGAAGCGGGTGCCGCCGATTTCCAGCCGCATGTCGACGGCTGTTTTCTGGAAGCCATCCCCGAAAAGAAGCTCGTCTTCACCACCGTCCTCACCGAAGGCTGGCAGCCCGCCGAACCGTGGCTCGCAATGACCGCGATCCTGACCTTCGAAGCGAGGGACGGCGGGACCCTCTATTCGGCGCGCGTCCTGCACAAGACGGCCGAGGACAGCGCCAAGCATGAGGAAATGGGTTTCCACGAAGGCTGGGGCACAGCGATCGGCCAGCTCGCGGACCTAATCGAACGCTAAGACGGGCTTGCACCGCCCGCGCCGCAACGCCATAGCGCGGCGCATGCACGATATCCGCCTGATCCGGGAAAACCCGCAAGCATTCGACGACGGCCTCGCGCGCCGCGGTCTCGAACCCCTGTCCGCCCAGATCGTGGCGGCGGACGCGTCGCTGCGCGCGTTGCAGACGGAGATCCAGGGTTCGCTCGCGCGCCGCAACGAGGCATCGAAGCTGATCGGCCAGGCGATGGCCAATGGCGACAAGGACAAGGCCGAAGCGCTGAAGGCCGAGGTCGCCGACCTCAAGACCGCGCTCCCCGCGAAGGAAGACGCCGAGCGCGATCAGCTTGCCGCGTTGCAGAACATCCTCGCCGCAATCCCGAACATTCCGCTCGCCGACGTCCCCGCGGGCGAGGACGAGGCAGGCAATGTCGAGATTGCACGCTGGGGGGCGCCGCGGACGTTCGATTTCACGCCGCAGGAACATGCCGATTTCGCCCCCGCACTCGGCCTCGATTTCGAGACCGCGGCGAAAATGTCGGGCGCGCGCTTCGCCTTCCTGAAAGGTCAGATGGCACGGCTCGAACGGGCGATCGGCCAGTTCATGATCGACAAGCAAACCAATGAAGCGGGCTACACCGAATGCGCGACCCCGCTGATGGTCCGCGACGAGGCCGCCTATGGCACGACGCAGCTCCCCAAGTTCCGCGAGGATCTGTTCCAGACCACCGACGGCCGCTGGCTGATCTCGACCTCCGAGATGAGCCTGACCAACGCGGTGCGCGAAGAGATTTTGCCCGAGGCCGACCTGCCGATCCGCATGACCGCGCTCACTCCCTGCTTCCGGTCCGAAGCCGGGTCGGCCGGGCGCGATACGCGGGGCTATATCCGCCAGCACCAGTTCTGGAAGGTCGAGCTTGTCTCGATCGTCCGGCCCGAAGACTCGGGCGCCGAACTCGAACGCAAGACGCGCGCGGCCGAGGCGATCCTCAAGGCATTGGAACTGCCGTACCGCAAGATGCTGCTGTGCAGCGGCGACATGGGCTTTTCAGCGCGCAAGACCTATGACCTCGAAGTATGGCTGCCGGGGCAAGACAGCTACCGCGAGATTTCGAGCTGCTCGAACTGCGGCGACTTCCAGGCACGCCGCATGAACGCCCGCTTCCGCCGCGACGGCGCAAAGAGCAACGAGTTCGTCCATACGCTCAACGGCTCGGGTTTGGCTGTCGGGCGAACGTTGGTCGCGATCCTCGAAAATTATCAGCAGGCGGATGGAAGCGTCACCATTCCGGCGGCGCTGTTGCCGTACATGGGTGGCATCACGGAACTGACGCCCGTCACCTAACACCATCGTCACCCCGGACTTGATCCGGGGCCTGCCTTCTTGAAGAAAAAAGGCGGGTGCCGTGTCAAGCCCGGCATGACGAAACAGAAACGGAAAGACAGAAAGTGCGCATCCTCCTCACCAACGACGACGGCTACCACGCCCCCGGCATGGCGGTGCTCGAAGCGATCGCGCGCGAACTTTCGGACGACATCTGGGTCTGTGCCCCCGCCGAGGAACAATCGGGCGCCGGCCACTCGCTCACCCTCTCGCGCCCGGTGCGCATCCGCCAGCATGAAGAGCGCCGCTGGTCGTGCAGCGGCACCCCGACCGATTCGGTGATGATGGCGATCGGCAAGCTGATGCCCGACAAGCCCGACCTGATCCTGTCGGGCGTCAATCGCGGCGCAAACCTCGGCGACGATGTCACTTACTCGGGCACCGTTTCGGCGGCGATCGAGGGCGCGCTCGCGGGCATTCCGTCGATCGCGCTCAGCCAGGTTTACGCCAGGGAAGGCATGGGCGACAGCGTCCCCTTCGAAGCGGCTGCGACGTGGGGCGCGAAGGTGCTGCGTCCGTTGCTCGCGATGGAGATGACGCCGCGCACGCTGATCAACGTCAATTTCCCCGCGATCCCCGCCGAAGACGTGCAAGGCATCCGCGTCACCCGCCAGGGCTTCCACGACTATGGCCGCGGTTCGATCGTCGAGGGCACCGACCCGCGCGGTTATCGCTATTACTGGTTCGGGCTCCACGGCATCGAACATAGCCTCGGCCACGACAGCGACCTGGAGGCGATCGATGACAATTATATCTCGGTCACCCCGCTCCAGCTCGACCTGACGCATGATGCCTCGCTGGCAGCGCTGCGCGGAGCCTACGGCGGCTGATCCGCCGAAGCCAAAACCATTCGTCATCCCCGCGAAAGCGGGGACCCAGCAGCAACGTCGGACTGGGTTCCCGCGTTCGCGGGAATATATTGCGTGTCGGCCAGCGGCTGCGCCTGCCCTCCAACGCACGCGCCATTCCGCGCGGTCCCGTCGATGTCGGCGCGCGCGCCGCCGCTTTCCACCTCGACATCGATGACATTCTGACGGGCAGCCAGCCCGCGCTCGCCGAAGCGGCCCGCCCGACCATGGGCACCGCCACACCGCGCCAGCCGGTTACGACCGCGATCGCAGACCCCGCTTATTTCGCCGGCCGCTTCGAGTGGCCACTCAACGGGCCGATCCTCGCGCGCTTCGGTCCGCTCGCATCGGGCAAGCTCAGCGACGGGATCAACATCGCCGCCGCCGCGGGCACCCCGATCCGCGCGACCGCGGGCGGCATCGTCGCCTATGCCGGCGACCAGATCGGCGTCTATGGCGGGCTGATCCTGATCAACCATGGCGGCGGCTGGGTCAGTGCCTATGGCCACGCCGGCCGCATCGACGTCAAGCGCGGCCAATCCGTCAAAATGGGCGACGTCATCGGCCGCGCTGGGGCGACTGGACAGGTCCAGACGTCGCAACTCCATTTCCAGTTGCGCAAAAATCGCATACCCGTCGATCCGATGAAGCAATTGCCGCCCCGATGAGCAAACGTCCCGGCTCGAAGCCGAAGCTGCAGCACCGCTTTCAGCCGCTCAAACGCGCGAGCAAATGGCCGATCTGGGCCGATGTCATCACGCGGCTCGGCGTTGCCTTCTTCCTGATCGGCATCGTCGTGCTCGTCCACTGGATCGATCGCGCGGGATTGAAGGACAGCCACGACGGCCAGATCAGCTTTCTCGACGTCGTCTATTTCACGATGATCTCGGTCACCACGACGGGCTTCGGCGACATCGCCCCGGTCTCCGATCGCTCGCGGCTGATCGAGGCGGTGATCGTCACCCCGATCCGCATTGCAGTGCTCTTCATTTTCGTCGGCACTGCCTATAATTTCGTCCTCAAACGCACATGGGAAAAATGGCGCATGGCCCGCATCCAGGCAAAGCTCTCCGACCATATCGTCGTCCTCGGCTATGGCATCAGCGGCAGCGAAGCGGTCAAAGAACTGATCGCGCGCGGCACCGATCCGGCGTGCATCGTCGTGATCGACCAGTCGGCCTCGCGGATCGCGGAGGCGGAGGCGGCGGGCTGTAACGTGCTGCAGGGTGACGCCTCGAACGACGACACGTTGATCGACGTCCACATCGCGCGGGCGCAGTCGGTACTGGTGTCGGCCGGGCGCGACGACACATCGATTCTCATGGTCCTCACCGTCCGCCACCTTTCGCCAAAAGTGCCGATCAGCGTCGTCATCCGCGCGCAGGACAATGAACTGCTCGCGCGGCAGGCGGGGGCGAACAATGTCATCAACCCGGTCAGCTTCACCGGGCTGCTGCTCGCAGGGTCGGCGCAAGGCGCGCATGTCGCCGATTATATGGCCGACCTCGCCAGCATCGGCGGCCGCGTCCAGCTGCGCGAACGTGCCGTCAGCGGCGAAGAGGTCGGTCGCAGCATCGACCAGCTCGCGAGCGGCGGGCGCGGCCTGCGCATCTATCGCGCCGGCAAGCCCTATGGCTTCTGGGAGCCCGAAGCCCAGCGCCTCGAACATGGCGACCAGGTTGTCGAAGTCGTCCGCTGCGAAGAATGCGAGGCGAGCGTTGCGGGCGGCTAGCCCCGCCAGTAAAGCCAGCCGGCCCAAAGCCAGCCAACAATCAGCGGCGTGCCGCCGATCGGCGTCACCGCGCCCAGCCACCGCGGCCCGCCAAACGCCATCGCATAGAGGGTGAGCGAAAAGATCGCGGCACCGACCAGCAGCATGATCGCGGGGCCGCGCGCGACGCCCAAGATCGCAAGCGCCGCGACCGCGTGGATCAGCTGGTACAGTCCGCCGGTGCGCAGCCACTCGGCCTCCTGCTGGCCCGCCGCGCCATGCGCCCCGAACGCGCCCGCCGCTACCGCAATCGCCGCCGAAATCGCCGCAAATACGCCAATCATGCTTCACCACCCTTGCAATTCCGTGCCGATGCGGCGAGCTATAGGAGGACAGGAGGGAGAAGGCGATGCCCCGCGACACACCGCTTCCCGAGGGACTGAAACCGCCGAGCCGCTGGGCGACGCTCGGCGAGTTCGCGCTGCCGTTCGACATGCTGCGCTACGGCCTCGGCGGTTATCACCTCATCGGCGCCCCGCGCGGCGACGGCCGCCCCGTCGCCCTCCTCCCCGGATATGGCGCGAGCGAGCTGTCGATGCGCCCGCTCGAGGCATATCTCCGCCACCTCGGCTATCATGTCCGCGACTGGGGCATGGGCCGCAACCAGGGCCGCGTCGCCGCCGACGTCGAACGCTTCGCCGCTCAAGCCGCCGAATGGGTGAAGGCCGACGGCGCCCCGCTCACCCTGATCGGCTGGAGCCTCGGCGGCGTCATCGCCCGCGAAACCGCGCGCGCATACCCGCGGCTCGTCCGCGAAATCATCACGATGGGCACGCCCATCATTGGCGGCCCCAAATATACCGCGCTCGCGCAGCGCTTCGCCGGCCGCGACTTCGACGCGATCGAGCGCGAGATCCACGCGCGCAATCTGAAAGGGCTAACCCAGCCATTGACCGTCATTTACTCCGACCGCGACGGCATCGTCGGCCCCGACATCGCGGTCGACATCTACAACAGACAGGCGCGGAACATCAAAGTCGACAGCACCCACCTGGGACTCGGCATCAATCCAAGGGTCTGGCGGGTGGTGGCGGATACACTCACCGGGAAATAATAAGGCACAGAAGAACTATACGCGGCCCCACGTGACAAACGCCGAAAAATCCCCTATGCGCCCCGCCAATCATGGCAACGAAAACCCTCCCCTCCCAGCCGAAGGTCGGCATGGTCTCGCTCGGCTGTCCCAAAGCTTTGGTCGACAGCGAACGGATTCTCACCAAGCTCCGCGCCGACGGCTATGGCCTGTCGCCCGACTATGCTGGCGCCGACGTCGTGCTCGTCAACACCTGCGGCTTCCTCGACTCGGCGAAGGAAGAAAGCCTCGAGGCGATCGGCGAAGCGATGGCCGAGAATGGCCGCGTCATCGTCACCGGCTGCATGGGCAATGAAGCCGACGTCATCCGCGCCCGCTTCCCCAATGTCCTCGCGGTCACCGGTGCGCATCAGTACGAACAGGTCGTCGACGCCGTCCACGACGCCGCGCCGCCGACGCAAGGCCCGTTCATCGACCTGGTGCCCGAGGGCGGGCTGAAACTCACCCCGCGCCACTACAGCTATCTGAAGATTTCGGAAGGCTGCAACCACAGCTGCTCCTTCTGCATCATCCCCGATCTGCGCGGCAAACTCGTCAGCCGCCGCATCGACGCGGTGCTGCGCGAGGCCGAAAAGCTCGTCGCCGCGGGGACCAAAGAACTGCTGGTCATCAGCCAGGACACCTCGGCTTACGGCGTCGACACCCGCCACGACCCGCGCCAGTGGAAGGGCCGCGAAGTCCGCGCCCACATGACCGACCTCGCGCGCGAACTCGGCCAGCTCCAGACCAGCGAAGGCCGCGCCCCGTGGGTCCGCCTCCACTATGTCTACCCCTACCCGCACGTCGATGCGGTCATCCCGCTGATGGCCGAGGGGCTGCTCACGCCCTATCTCGACATCCCCTTCCAGCACGCGAGCCCCAGCGTCCTCAAGCGCATGAAGCGCCCCGCGAACGAGGCGAAGGTGCTCGAACGCCTGAAAAACTGGCGCGCCATCGCCCCCGACATCGCGATCCGATCGAGCTTCGTCGTCGGCTTCCCCGGCGAGACCGAGGCCGATTTCCAGTATCTCCTCGACTGGCTCGACGAAGCCCAGCTCGACCGCGTCGGCGCCTTCCGCTTCGAGCCCGTCGCGGGTGCGCAGGCGAACGCGCTCGACGACCAGGTCCCCGAAGAGCTCAAGGAAGAGCGCTACCAGCGCATCATGGACAAGACCGCCGCGATCAGCGCCGCCAAACTCGAAGCCAAGATCGGCCGCACGATGCCCGTCATCATCGACGAAGTCGGCGAAGCCGACCCCAATGATCCGGAATGGGACGGCAGCATCGGCGCGACGGGCCGGTCACAGGCGGATGCGCCGGAGATCGACGGTCATGTCTATCTGCGCGACGTCGCGGCGACTTTGAAATCGGGCGACATCGTCGATGTCGAGATCGAAGACGCTGACGAGCATGATCTGTTCGGGGTTGTCGCTGCGTAAGGGACCCTACCTATCCCGCAGACTGGCGCTGCTCGGCTGGTTAGTCCACAATGCACATGTGATTCCATCACAACAGAAACGGACAAGCGATGATGTTCCTTTTCCGATCGGCCCTGATACTTGCTCTGTCGTTGGCAGGCACACAGGCGCCGGGCGCCGAACCGTCGCTCTCGGCCCCGGCGACGGGGGACGAACCGCAAACCACAGACCGTTGCAGCACCGACAACCCGGCCCCCGAGTGCGGTCCGGGCATCTGGATCGGTTCGCTCTCAATTTGCGGGCCAGCCTCGGTCGAATCGCGACTGTCGCAAGATGAATGGAGCGGCCTTCCGGTCCTGACCATCGATCTTGATGCGCGGTTGGGAACTGCGTTGGCAGAATTGACGACCAGCCTGGTAGGCAAGCCCTTGCCCCTGCGCTTTAACGGCACGACCCTGATTGAACCCATCGTCAATGAGCCGATCACTGGCGGGAGCTTGATGATTTCGGGGCCAGGTCTGGAGGAGATGAAAGCGCTCCAGACGGCGCTGCGCCAATGCAAGAAAAGCGACGACACCGAAGCATAATGCGCCGCCTTCGGGCGCCCCAAAAAACGCTGTCCTACAAAATATCGCCGCATTAGCCTCTGCCCATGCTGGGCATTGCCACTCTTTCAGATCATGACACGCCTCTCGCGCGGCGTTTGCGTGATATTCCGCTTAACGCGACAAAGGAGGCATTTTCGCCCTGCAAGTGCGTAGCTTTTGTCGCTTTAGGCCCCGACGCCTGGACCAACATGTGTGAGCAAAGACGATTCAGAGTGAAGTTACGCAGTTTTCCGCCCTTTCCGAAACCGCCAGCCTTCCCTGTTTTCGCTATCTCGGACTGTCCTGTACCCCTGCGAAGGCAGGGGTCCATCTCCGGTGGGTGCCATATAGAGCCGGCCGGAGATGGATCCCTGCCTTCGCAGGGACACCGAAGCGGCATCCGCACGAAATGCGATTTCAGTGTGAAGTTGGGCAGATTTCCGCCGTTTCCCGCCGCACCCTTCGACGCAAGGAACGCCTTAACCCAAGCACCGTTATAATCAGCAGACACCGCATCAGGGGCACCGCATGCGTCTCGTTCGACTGATCATCGCCGCATCCTTGCTGGCCGCGACCTCGACCGGCTGCGACCGCCAAGCCAAGGTCGAAGCGCCGCCGCGCGCCACCGACAAGGCGCCCTCCCCGACGCAGAAATCACTGATCGCGGTGCCGATCAACGCCAACACCGCGTCGCTCAAGCGGGCGCTCGAACGCGCGGTGCCCAAGACGCTGTGGACGATCAACCAGCGCGAGGCCGCCTGCGTCCAGCCGCAGCGGGTGAAAGTCTTCGGCAAGAAGGTCAAGGTCACGCCGCCGATCGCCTGCACGATCGTCGGCCAGGTGACGCGCGGGCCGCTGCGGCTACGCGGCGAAGGGAGCGAGATCGTCGTCGACGTGCCGCTGCGGGCAACGATCGCCGCGCGCGACGTCGGCGGGGTGCTGAAGGGCGAGACCGCGACCGGCGCCGCGATGGCGCATGCGCGCGTCCGGATCGAGCTCACACCCGACTGGCGCACGCAGGGCAAGGCACGCATCACCTATGGCTGGACCAAGGCGCCGGGCATCGATTTCCTTGGGCGGCGTATCACCTTCACCGATCAGGCCGACGCGAAGCTGAAACCCGTCGTGGTCGGGGTCGAGCGCGAGGTGAACCGCGAGATCGCCAAGATCGACATCCGCAAGCAGGCGGCCGACGTGTGGCGACAGAGCTTCACATCGCTCGAACTCAACCGCGAGAATCCGCCGGTGTGGATGCGCGTGACACCGCAGCGCATCCTCTACGGCGGCTACCGGGTCGAGGGGCAGCGCTTGAACCTCAATCTGGGGCTCGAGGCGATCACCGAAACCTTCGTCTCGCGGCGGCCCGCCGACCCGGCGCCCACCCCGTTGCCACGGTTGGTCCGCGAAGCCCCCAAACCGCATCTCGACGTGCGCGTGCCCGTGATCGCCGATTATGCGCAGCTGCAGCCTGTCGTCGACCGCGCACTCGCCAAACGGTCGGCGCGCCCCTTCGTCCTCCCCAAGCTCGGGGCGATGATGGTCAAATTCGGCAAATCGACCATCTATGGGGCGGAGGGCGGCCGCATCGCGGTGGGAGTCGACGTCGATGCCAAACTAAAGATACGAAGCGGCGAGCCGACGCGCGGACGCATCTGGATGACCGCTACCCCGGTCAACAAGCCGGGATCGGCCGAGGTTCATTTCACCGACCTCGTTATCAACGGCGACACCGACGGGGTCGGCGGCGACCTGCTCATCCTCCTCGGTCGCAGCGAGGGTTTCGCGCCGCTGATCGCCGACGCGTTGACGCAGAATTTCACGAACGATCTCGGCAAGCTGCAAGGCAAGATCAAGCGCGCGGTCGACCAGCGGCGCGAGGGCGCCTTTGTCATCCGTACCCGTGTCGACCGCTTCGAAACCGGCGAGATCAAAGCCTATGGCAACGGCCTCTACCTGCCGGTGCGGATGGTCGGCGGGGCCAGCGTCGATTATCGCCCGGCGCGGTGATCGGTCAGCCGCGGGTAAAATCCATCGTCCAGTTCACTTCCCAGCTTTCACCGCCGTCCGCCGACATCGCCTGCTCCCAGCGCGGCGTCGTGGTGTCGGTGCGGCTCCAGATGAAGCGCAACCGGATCGGCCGCTCGCCGAGCATGTCGTCGGCATAGAAGTGGCCAATGCCATCCTCGAACCGGCCGATAACCGGGACGTCGAGCGCATGCGGGCTGCGCGCATCGAGCCACCAGATAGCCCAGCTGCCTTGCGCCCGGTCATAGGATCGCAGCGCGATCGCCCGATAGGTTCCGCCGGGAATATGAAGGACATTGTCCTCGATATTGCCCTCGCCGCCCAGGATTGGCCGCATGTCGGAGGTCCCGTCGAATTCTTCCCAATCGTCGCAACCGACGAGCCGCTCTTTCAGGCGGCGATGCTTCACCTGCCAGCTGCCAATCTGGAAATCGAAATCACCGGCCATCGTGTGCGCCCCTCTTCACCGAGAGAGCGTTCTTATTACGTTCTCATTCGAACGCAACCCCGCCCGGTTCAGAACAGGCGGGTGATCGCATAGAAGACCGCCGCCACCGCCGCGCTCGCCGGGATGGTGATGAACCACGCCGCGACGACATTGCCCGCGACGCCCCAGCGCACCGCGCTGGCCCGGCGCGCGACGCCGGCGCCGATGATGCTGCCGGTGATCGTGTGCGTCGTCGACACCGGGATGCCGAGCAGGCTGGCGGTGAACACCATGATCGAGCCGCCGGTCGAGGCCGCGAAGCCCTGATGGTGCGACAGCTTGGTGATGCGGCCGCCCATCGTCTCGATGATCTTCCACCCACCCGACAGCGTGCCGAGCGCAATGGCAACATAACAGCTGAACGCCACCCAATGCGGGATATGGAATTCGCCGCCGAGATAGCCGGTCGAATAGAGAAGGACGGTGATGATCCCCATCGTCTTTTGCGCGTCGTTCAGACCGTGGCTGATCGAATAAGCGGCGGAGGACAGGAGGTGGAGGCGACGGAAGGTCTTCTCGGCGAAGCTGGCGGTCGACCGGCGGAGCGCCCAGCTGCTGACCAGCATCACCAGCATCGCCAGCATCATGCCGAGCAGCGGCGACAGGAAAATCGCGATCACCGTCTTGTTGAGCCCGGTCCATTCGATCCCCTCGAACCCCGCATGCGCGACGCCCGCGCCGACGATCCCGCCAACAAGCGCGTGGCTCGACGACGAGGGGATGCCCTTGAGCCAGGTCACGACGTTCCAGAACATCGCGCCGACCAGCGCGCCGAACACGACCGCGGGAGTCACCAGGTCCTTGTCGATGATCCCCTTGCCGATCGTTTCGGCAACCTTGTGCAGTTCGGGAAAGATGACCGACAGGAAGTAGGCGGCAAAGTTAAAGAAGGCGGCAAACAGCACCGCCTGCACCGGCCGCAGCAGCCGCGTCGCAACAACGGTCGCGATGCTGTTCGCGGCGTCGTGCAGACCGTTCAGAAAGTCGAACGCCAGCGCCAGGATGACGAGGCCGACGAGGAGCGGGAAAGCGAGTTCGTGCATGGTGGACGCCCCCGCTTATGCGTGGTCGATGACCAGGCCGTCGATCTCGTTCGCGACATCCTCGAAGCTGTCGGTGACGCGCTCGAGATGGCGGAAGAGTTCGCGCGTGATCAGGAAGCGGGTCGGGTTCGACTCGCCATGCTCGCGGAACAGGCGCTTGAGCCCGGCGGCATGAATCTCGTCGGCATGACCTTCCATCCGCACCAGCCGCTCGGTCAGCTCGTGAAGCCGCGGCCCGTTGGCGCCGATGTTGCGAAGCAGCGGCAACGCCTCTGCGGTCAGGCGCGCGGCATCGACGATGATGCCCGCGATGTCGCGCATCTCGGGTTCGAATTCGGTGACGTCATAGAGGTCGACCGCACCCGCGGTCTTCTGCATCTCGTCGATCGCATCGTCCATCGAGGCGATCAGGTCGGTGATCGCGCTGCGATCGAACGGCGTCAGGAAGGTACGGCGGACGGTCTGGAGCACTTCGCGGGTGATCGCGTCGGCGTCATGCTCGCGCTCGATGATTTCCTGGACATGGTCGGCCATGCCCTCGCCGCCCTGCAACATGCGCGACAAGGCATTCGCCCCGGCGACGAGCGTCGCGGCGTGGCTTTCGAACAATTCGAAGAAATTTCCCTGTCGCGGCAGCAAACGCTGAAACCATGCGAACATCCAGCTCACCCCTGTCTTGTCTGCTACATTTTCGACGACCCCGCGCGGCTGGGCGACGGCGCGGAAACCGCCATCGCCGAACGAGCGGATCAGCGCCTGCAAATCGGGTTCCTCAACCGCCGACGCGGCGTCGCGGAACGAAAACCATTTGCGGTCGCGTTCGTCCATTTCCTTCCAGTCTTCGAGCTCGTTCGTCACGGCGAGCGGGAAGACCTCGACATGATACATGATCGAAGCGCCATTGGCCCGGCGCTTCCTATATTCATAGCTACCGATCGGCGTCGGACAGACTGCACCGATCACCCCCGCCTCTTCCTCGGCCTCGACCGCTGCGGCGGCGTGGCGCGACATGCCAGTCAGCGGATTGCCCTTTGGGACGACCCAACGCTTCGTTTCGCGCGACGTGATCAGCAGGATTTCTGTCGGGCCGTCCTGCGCGGGACCCCCGAATCGATAGGGAAGGACAGCGATCTGGCGCAACGTGTTCAGTCCCTTTCATGGGGGTGGGCGGCAAGGGCCGACTACAAATGAGTTTCGCCTCTATGACGTATTTATGACAGCCACAAGCGAAGCTGCGCTCGCTAGCCGCACTTTCCGTAAACGTCAATTCGATTGCAAAATGAAACGTGGTGCGTAAGCTGCGTTCAAACAAATTTGGCAAACATAGCCGGGAGACAGGATAATGGCAGGTACGGCGACGATGGAACGCCCCGCGGACGCGAAAGCTGCACCGGTCGATCAGGATGTGCTGATCGTCGGCGCGGGGATTTCGGGCATCGGAATGGCCGTGCATTTGCAGATGAACTCTCCCGACCGCAGCTTCACCCTCGTCGAGCGCCGCGAACAGCTTGGCGGCACTTGGGATCTGTTCCGTTACCCCGGCATCCGTTCGGACAGCGACATGCACACGCTCGGCTTCGTCTTCGAACCGTGGAGGCATGAAAAATCGATCGCCGATGGCCCTTCGATCCTCGAATACCTCAATCATATCGTCGACGAACGCCATATCCGAGAGCGTATCCGCTTCGATAGCAAGGTCGTCGGCGCCGACTGGGACAGCACCGCCGCGCGCTGGACCGTGACGATGGAGGACAGCAAGGGCGCCAGGTCGACCACGACTGCGCGCTGGCTTTACCTCGGCTCGGGTTATTACGACTATGACGAACCCTTCGACGCGCAATTCGCGGGCCGCGAGGATTTCCAGGGCCAGATCATCCACCCACAATTCTGGCCCAAGGACCTCGACTACAAGGGCAAGAAAGTCGTCGTGATCGGATCGGGCGCGACCGCGGTCACTATCGTCCCGTCGCTGAAGGAGGCCGCCCATGTCACGATGCTCCAGCGCACGCCGACCTGGTATTTCATCCGGCCGGCCAAGGACGGGTTCGCCAACTTCCTCCGCAAATTCCTGCCCGAGCAGCTCGCATACAAGATCACCCGCTTCAAGAACGTCCGGCTGCAAGACATCGCCTTCCGCCGCGCGCGCGAGCAGCCCGAAAAGGTCAAGGAGTTCCTGACCAGGAAGCTGCAGGCGAGCCTTGGCGATCGGTACGACGCCAAAGCCTTTACCCCGCCCTATAACCCCTGGGACCAGCGGCTGTGCCTTGTCCCCGACGCCGATTTCTTCGAGGCGATGAAAGCCGACAAGGCGTCGATCGTAACCGATCATATCGAGAAATTCGACGCCACCGGCATCCAGCTCAAATCAGGTCAGCATCTCGACGCCGACATCATCGTCACTGCCACCGGCCTCAAACTCGCGGTTGCGGGCAAGATTCCGGTGCGCGTCGACGGCGCACCCGTCGATTGGCACGATCATTTCTATTATAAGGCGTGCATGTTCTCGAACGTGCCGAACTTCTCGGCGGTGTTCGGTTATCTCAACGCCAGCTGGACGCTGCGCGCCGACATCGTGTCCGAATATGTCTGCCGCGTGCTCAACCATATGCGCGACACGGGAACCACGGTCGCAACCCCGGCGCTCGCCGATCCGTCGAGCCTCGAAGAGGAAAATGTCTTCGACTTCTCGTCGGGCTATATCCAGCGGTCGCTGCACATCATGCCGAAGAGCACGGCCGCGCTACCCTGGCGGCTCAGCCAGAATTATGTCCAGGACCGGATCGACATGCGCACCGGCGCGATTGCCGACGGGGTACTGACCTTCTCCAACGCGCAAGCGACAGTGGCATCGGCACCGGCGGAGCTTGAAGCCGCGGAATAAACCCTAATCGGCGTGCTCGGGCTTGCCCTTGGTCGAGCCCTTGGCGAAATCTTCGAGCTGCTTTTCGGTCATACTCTCGGCCATCTGCTTCGATGCGCCTTTCAGTTTCGACTTGGGGGTATCGCCGCGCTTGGCGCTGAGTGCGGCTCCGGCGGCTTTTTGCTGGGCTTTCGATTTGGCTGGCATGGAACTTCTCCTTGCCCGCCCCGCTAGCCATTAACGATCGTACCGCCATTGGGATGCAGCACCTGACCCGACATATAGCTGCTGTCATCGCACGCGAGGAACAGGAAGCAGGGTGCAACCTCATTGGGCTCGCCCGGGCGCTTCATCGGAGTATCCTCGCCAAAGGTCGCGACCTTCTCGGCGGGTGCCCCACCACGCGGGTTCAGCGGCGTCCAGATCGGCCCCGGCGCGACGCCATTCACGCGAATGCCCTTGCCCATCAGATTCTCGCTGAGCGAGCGGGTAAAGGCCGTGATAGCACCTTTGGTGGCGCTGTAATCGAGTAGCCCCTTTGACCCCTGATACATGGTGACACTCGTACAATTGACGATCGCCGCGCCTTTTTTGAGGTGCGGCAGCGCGGCCTGGACCAGATAGAACATGCCGAAGATGTTTGTCGCGAAGGTCTGCTGCAACTGCTCGGGACTGATGTCGCGGATGTCCTCCGCCGGATGCTGTTCGCCGGCGTTGTTGACGAGGATGTCGAGACGGCCGAGCTTTTCGACCGCCTGCGCAACAATCTTTTCGTCCGCCTTCGCCTTGCCGACGTCGGCCTTGATCGCGATCGCGCGGCGCCCCTCGGCTTCGACGATCGCGGCGGTTTCGACGGCATCGGCTCTGTTCTCGAGATAAACGATGGCGATGTCAGCGCCCTCGCGTGCGAACAGCGCGCACACCGCGCGGCCGATCCCGCTGTCGCCGCCGGTGACGATCGCGACCTTGCCGTCGAGGCGCCCCGATCCCGGATAGCGCGGTTGCCACTTGGGCGCGCGGTCGAGATCGGCCTCGCTGTCGGATGGCGGTTTCGCGATCGTCTTACCCGACCCGACCGCGCGGCGCAGCTTTGTCGCGGCGCTCCGCTTGCCCTTCTTTTCCTTTGCGCTTTCGCCAATCTTGCCGGCTTTGGGCTGCTTCGCCATGACCGAGTCCTTCGGTTCAATTGATAGGGAGAAAATCGCGCGCGAATTCGTCTTTCACGGTTTTGACGAGCGCGCCCGTCACGGGCACGTTGATCTTGTAGCTCCCCTCGGCATAGGGGCCGACCTCATATGGTGCGATCGCGATCGTCATGCGGTCCAGATAGCGCCCGTCCGAAGAGCCAAGCCACACCGTTTGCGCCGATGCGGGCGGGCATTTGCCGAACGGGCTGTCGGGCGCCTCGTCGGCCGTTATCCCCTTCGCGGCCTTCGCACGTTTGATTCCGGCGCAGAATGGCTCGCGGATGGCGCTGTCGAACGACTCGCTGCTTTGGAACAGGTCGATCGGCTTCAGCTGCTTGCGTCGGTTGCGGTCCCAGATCAGCGTGTCGAAGGTCTGCATACCGTGCGCGCCGCCGGTATAGGTCTCGATCTCGGCCGAGAGGCTCAGGAATCGCGGTGTGTTCGTAACGCGTTGCCAAGTCTGCCGATAGCTATGCGCGCGATAGGGAAATTCGCCCTTTTCGGCGGCCGCCTTGTCGCGCTGCGCGGCCGCAATCAGCGCCTCGCGCTTCGTCGCCCGGTCGCTGTCGAGCGCGTTGGCGAGTTCGGGTATCTGGGCGGCTTCATTGGGATAGGCGTAAACAAACTCGATCAGGTCGTTGCTCTCGGTGACGTTCGAGGCGGGCGCGCCCTTTGCGGCTTCATCGGCGGCGGCTTGCGGCGGCGCGCCGGGCACTGAAGCCGCGGCCACTTTTTCCGCCTTCGTCGGCTTGTCGTCCGAACAGCCCGCCAGCAGCAGCGCGCCGGCAAGGATCGATGTGGCATTTCGCCAGGGTGCGTTGGTCGTCATCCAGAGATAACGCCGGGAATCGACAAAATATCCCGAGCGGCCTAGCACCGCGTCCATGACCGACTATTCCGATCTGATCCAGCCCGACAAAGGCCAGGACGCGCGCCCGATCCACCTCGTCGACAAGAAGGGTTACGACGAGTGGCTGAAGGGCCGCAGCGCCCGCGAACGCGCGCATCTTGCCGCGGTCGGTTTCAAGCCCGATGCCTTCGTCCACGCGATCCTGCCGGGGGACGACCCCGAAAAATGGGCGGTCGTCACGACCGTCGCCAAGGCCGACAGCCTGTCGGCATGGTGCCTCGCCAAGCTGGGGCAAATCCTGCCCGAAGGCCGCTACCGCCTGGAAGGCCAGCAGCCGGGCAAGGCGCTGTTCGGATGGATGAGCGCGCAGTACCGCTTTGACACCTATAAATCGAACCCGTCCGTCAAAGGGCCACGCGTCCTGCTGACAACCGAAGTCGGTGCAATCGCGCCGATGGTTGCGGAAATGCGCGCGACCGCGCTCGTCCGCGATCTCGTCAACACGCCCGCTGCCGATATGGGGCCCGCGGCGATCGAAAAGGCGGCCGAACGCATCGCCAAGGCGCATGGCGGCAAACTGACTGTCACCAAGGGCGAGGCGCTCGAACAGGGCTATCCGATGATCCACGCGGTCGGGCGCGCCGCCGCCAAACATCACGCGCCGCGCCTGATCGAAATCGAATGGGGCAAGGAGAACCGTCCGCGCGTCGCGCTGGTCGGCAAGGGTATCAGCTTCGACAGCGGCGGGCTCGACATCAAGCCCGCGGCGGGCATGCGGTTGATGAAGAAGGACATGGGCGGCGCGGCGCATGTGCTCGCGCTCGCCGAACTGGTGATGGCGAGCGGGCTGCCGGTGCGGCTCCATTGCCTCGTCGCCGCGGCCGAAAATGCCATCTCCGCCGATGCATTCCGTCCGGGCGACGTACTCAAAAGCCGCCTTGGCCTGACGGTCGAGATCGGCAACACCGACGCCGAAGGGCGGCTCGTGCTCGGCGACGCGCTTGCCAAGGCAGGCGAAGCGAAGCCCGAACTGATTGTCGATTTCGCCACATTGACCGGCGCCGCGCGCGTTGCGCTCGGCCCCGATCTGCCGCCGCTGTTCTCGAACGACGATGCGCTCGCCGAGGCGATGCTCGCGGGCGGGATCGAACGCGACGATCCGCTGTGGCGGATGCCGTTATGGGATGGCTATGCCGACCTGCTCGAAACCGACATCGCCGACCTGGGCAATGCCGGTAGTTCGCCGTTCGCCGGGACGATCACCGCGGCGCTTTTTCTGAAGCGCTTCGTACCCGATGGCGTGGCCTGGGCGCACCTCGACACCTTCGCATGGCGCCCCTCGGCGAAGCCCGGGCGTCCGAAGGGCGGCGCCGCGCTGGGATTACGCGCCGCTTGGGCGATGCTGCAGGCGCGCTACGACCGGCGCGAGAAAACCTGAACATTCTTGATAAAGCGGGGCCTGCTGGTCTAATGGCGCGCGATTGTCCGCCGCGCGCGGAACCCAGCTTTTTACAGGACGGCAAGTGACAGCAGAAAGTGGCGATAATTCAGCGGCAAACCGCGTGCGTATGGGGCGCCCCGGCGCCGCGGGCGCAGGCCGCGATCGCTTTGGTCTGACCGGTACGTCGCAGAGCTTCGATCCGCGCGTCGTCGCGATCCGTCCCGACCTTGCCGATATTGCGGTCGCGGGGACGCATTTCGCGCCGCATTATGCCGCGCCGATGATGCGCAGCGGCGTACTGCCCGCGGCATCACTGCGTGCCTCGCCGTCGGTCGATGCCGACCAGACGAGCGAGTTGCTGTTCGGCGAAGGCTTTGCCCTACTCGATCTCACTGGCGGCTGGGCGTGGGGCTATTGCCTTGCCGACCATTATGTCGGCTATCTCGCCGCCGAAGCGCTCGCCGCGCCGATCGCGCCGACCCACCGTGTCGAAATGATCGAGGCGATGCTGCACAGCGCGCCCGATGCCGCAAGCGGCGGCCCCGCCGTCCTGCCGCGCGGCGCGCTGGTGATGGGCGAGCCCGAGGGCGAATGGCTTGCGACGTCGCACGGCTATCTGCCGCTGGCGTCGCTCGTCGAAGTCGGCACAGAGGACAACGACCCCGCCGAACTCGCCGAACAGATGATCGGTACGCCCTATGTCTGGGGCGGGCGCACGGCGAAGGGCATCGACTGTTCGGGTCTCGTCCAGCTCGTATGGGCGGCCGCGGGGATCCATCTGCCGCGCGACAGCGACCTGCAGCTCGCTGCGCTCGGTTCCGATAAGGATGTCGACCCGGCGCAGCTCGCCCGCGGCGATGTCGTCTTCTTTCCCGGGCATGTCGGCATCATGGCCGACAGCCAGACCATCATCCACGCCAGCCGACGATGGATGGCGGTGAACAGCGAACCGCTGGCCGACGTGATCGCGCTGTCGGCGGCGAAAGGGAATGATGTGCCGGCTACCGGCTATAAACGACTGCGGTAAACCATGACAAAAACAGTTTTCATCGACGGCGCGGCGGGAACGACGGGCCTGGAAATCGCCGAGCGGCTTGCGGGGCGTAGCGAGTTCGTGCTCCTCACCCTGCCCGACACCGAGCGCAAGGACGCCGCGCGCCGCGCCGAAGCGCTGAACGGCGCCGATTTCGTCATCCTCTGCCTGCCCGACGCCGCGGCGATCGAGGCAGTCGCCATGATCCGCAATGACAGTACGAAAATCATCGACGCGTCGACCGCGCACCGCGTCGCGCCGGGCTGGGCCTATGGCTTCCCCGAACTGAGCGCTGGGCAGCGCGACGCGATCGCCGGCTCGACGCGGGTCAGCAATCCGGGCTGCTATCCGACGGGCTTCCTTGCGCTCGTCGCGCCGTTGGTCGCCGCGGGTATCGTGCCCACCGATGCCCGCCTCAGCGTCAACGCGGTGTCGGGCTATTCGGGCGGCGGCAAGGAATTGATCGCACGGTTCGTGGCCGAACCCGACATCGGTTTTCGCAGCTATGGCCTGTCATTGAACCACAAGCATGTGCCCGAAATGCAGCGCGGCGCGGGCCTGACGCATCCGCCGCTGTTCGCGCCCGCCGTCGTCCCCGTCTATCGCGGCATGCTGGTCGAGGTGCCGCTGAGTTTCGACGCGCCGACCGCCGATGCGGCGTTCGACGCGCTCGCAGCGCATTTCGACGGTTCGCCGCTGGTATCGGTGCGGCGCGGCGACGAGAACGAATTGCTGCTCAGCCAGAAGGACGAAGCGACCGACCGGATGGAGCTGGCGCTCTTTTCCGATCCCGCCGGTCGTCAACTCCGCCTCGTCGCGCGGCTCGACAATCTGGGCAAGGGCGCGAGCGGCGCGTGCGTCCAGAATCTCAACATCATGGCAGGATTGCCCGAAACCGCGGGCCTGCGGATCTAGGGCTCAGTGCACCGTGTCGAGGATGTCCTCGATCGACAAATAGGTGATCAGCCGCTCGATCTGGCGCCAGCGCGCGAAATGGACGTGGTTGCCAAGCACACGATACTGCTCGGCCCGCGCCGCGGCGGCAAAGCCCGCTTCTTCGCCATGCATGCTGATCAACGCATGGGCATCCTCGACCGCGTCGCGGTCGGTGAGAAAAGGTGCTGGCAGGTGCATCTTATTCCTGGTCCGTAAGGGTGAGCGCCGTCTTACGCCCCGCCCCTCACCGCGCCGTTCCCAACCGTGATGAACAGCCGGGTAAGGTTAATTGCCGGCCGTCACCGGTTAACCCTTCGCGTGCCGATGCAAGCCCCTTTGACGCCGCGCTTTGCCCGTGTAGACAGGCGCCATGCGCAAGATCCTGAAATATGCCGCCTTCGCCCTGTTGCTGCTGCTGATCGTCGGCGGCATCACATTATACGTCATGTCGCGACCCGATGTGGCGCGCTTCTCGACCGCCGAGCTCAGCGGACGGGTGCCGGTGATGGCGTCGCAAAAGACCGAGAGCTTCCCGACGGTGAATGTGCCCGAGGCGACCAGCTGGCCCGCAGGGCAAACGCCGCGCGCCGCGCAGGGGCTGGCGGTGGCGCGCTTTGCCGAAGGGCTCGACCATCCGCGCACGATATTGGTGCTTCCGAACGGCGATGTTCTCGTGGCGGAATCGCAGAGCCCGCCGCGCAAGGATGGCGGCGTGCAGGGCGCGGTCATGAAGAATCTGATGGGCAAAGGTGGCACGGGCCGGAAACCATCGGCGAACCGCATCACCCTGCTCCGCGACGCCGATGGCGACGGCAAGGCCGAGGTAAAGACCGCCTATATCACTGGGCTCAACTCACCCTATGGCATGGTGCTGGTCGGTAGCACGCTGTACGTCGCGAACACCGACGCGCTGCTCGCCTTCCCCTATATGGCGGGCGAGACCAAGATGAGCGGCAAGCCGACCAAGCTCGTCGATCTGCCTGCAAAGGGCACCAACCGCCATTGGACCAAGAGCCTCGCCGTTGCACCCAACGGCTGGCTCTACATCGGCGTCGGCGCCGACTCGAATATCGGTGAGGCGGGCATGAACCGCGAATTCCGCCGCGCCAGCGTGCTCGAAGTGCGGCCCGAGAATAAATATATGCGCACCTTTGCGGCCGGCATCCGCAATCCGGTGGGCCTTGGCTTCTATCCCGGCAGCGACCGGCTGTGGACCGTGGTCAACGAGCGCGACATGCTCGGTAGCGACCTGGTCCCCGATTATCTGACCGACGTCACCGAAGGCGATTTCTATGGCTGGCCCTGGTATTATTGGGGCGGCTACATTGACCCGCGTGTCGAGCCCGAGGCCGAGGATCGCCGTCAGTACGTCAAGCGCCCCGAATATGGGCTGGGGGCGCATACCGCGCCGCTGGGCTTCACCTTTACCCAGGGCCTCGACCTTGGCGATCGCTGGGCGAACGGCGCGCTGATTGCGCTGCACGGGTCGTGGAACCGCGAGCCAGTTGCGGGATACAGCGTCGTGTTCGTCAAGTTCGGCGCCAACGGCAAGCCGGTCGACGCGCTGCCCGTCACGCTGCTCGACCAGTTCCTTGGCAAGGACGGCAAGACCACCCGCGGCCGCCCGGCCGATGTGAAGGTCGCGAAGGACGGCAGCGCGCTGGTTGCAGACGATACCGGCGGGGTGATCTGGCGGGTCGCGAAGGCGGGGTGACCGCCACAATATAACGTCATTGCGAGCGAAGCTAAGCAATCCAGGGGCGGCTTACGCTACTCTGGATTGCTTAGCTTCGTTCGCAATGACGGAATGGTTGAGCGGGATTACACCCGCATCGGCATCAGTACATAGAGCGCCGGGCTCTTTTCGCTTTCGCGGATCAGCGTCGGAGCGTTGGCGTCGGCGAGGTGCAACTCGACCGTGTCGCCGTCGACCTGGCCAAGGATGTCGCTGAGGTAGCGGGCGTTGAAGCCGATCTCCATCGCCTCGCTGTCGTAAACTGCCGCGACCTCTTCGGCGGCAGTGCCGTTTTCGGGGCTGGTGACCGACAGCGTGATGCGGTCCTTGTCGAGGCCGACCTTGACCGCGCGGGTCTTTTCGCTGGCGATCGTCGAGACGCGGTCGACGCCCTGATACAGGCTTTTCGGATCGACCTTGAGCAGCTTGTCGTTCGCGGTCGGGATGACGCGGCTGTAGTCGGGGAAGGTGCCGTCGATCAGCTTCGAGGTCAGGATCGCGTTGCCGAGCTGGAAGCGGACCTTGCTGGCCGACAGGCTGATTTCGACATTGCCTTCGGCCTCGTCGAGCAGCTTGCGGATTTCGGTGACGCATTTGCGCGGCACGATGACGTCGGGCATCGACGACGCGCCGTCGGGGCGCGTTACGGTGTAGCGCGCGAGGCGGTGACCGTCGGTCGCCGCGGCCTTCAGCACCGGACCCGAGGCATCCTCGGCGACGTGCAGGAAGATGCCGTTGAGATAATAGCGCGTTTCCTCGGTCGAGATCGCGAAGCGCGTCTTGTCGATGATCTGGATCAGCTCGGCGACGGGCAGCTCGAAATTGGTCGGCAGTTCCCCCTCGGCGATCACCGGGAAATCGTCGCGCGGCAGCGTCGGCAGGTTGAAGTTCGAGCGGCCGGCCTTGATCTGCATCTTGCCCTCGGCCGCGGCGAGGCTGACCTCGGCGCCCTCGGGCAGCTTGCGGGCGATTTCGAAAAGCGTATGCGCCGACACGGTGGTGGTGCCCGCCGTTTCGACCTTGGCCGCGATCGTTTCGACGACCTGCAAGTCGAGGTCGGTCGCCATCAGTTTCAACTGGCCCGATGCATCGGCCTCGATCAGCACGTTCGAGAGGATCGGGATCGTGTTGCGCCGTTCGACCACCGACTGGACGTGGCCGAGGCTTTTCAACAACACTGCGCGTTCGATCGTCGCTTTCATTCTAAATCCGCCATCCCTGTGTTTCGCGGGAAAAGTCCCTTAGGGACAGACCATCGGAGGCGATTCGCACCCCGATTCTGGCCCCTGAAAATGTCCACCTTCCTTAACGCACGCGGCGACGCGTGCAAGCCATGCTTGCAAAGCATCCCCAATCGCGCGAACGAGGCGCGATGCGGCGCTGGGC
>NZ_JBOHHT010000059.1:0-3526 GCF_050725655.1 Sphingopyxis sp.
GCCGGGGCCCAGAGCGTTAGAGAACAAGCGTTTGCGATTTGCGCTCTGGACCCCGGCCTTCGCCGGGGAACAGCAACTATCGGTCGACGGCGGCCATCTAGCGCCCCGCCCAATAATCGAATGCCAATTGCTGCTGCTCGCGAATAAACCGCGCCGCCGCCGGGCCTTCCCACGGTCCGTCATACCCCAGTAACAGCGCGGTCCCGCCGACCCACCAACCCTGTCCCGGCAGCCGGTCGCTCTCGCGCACCAGCAGCACCGCAAGGTCGGGCTCGCCGTCGAGGGCGCACATCCGGTCGACTTCCTCCAGCGTCCGGCACACGGCGCGCATCTTGGGCCGGGTGAAACGGAAACCGAGGTCGCCGAGCAGTTCGGAATAGCTGACGCTGCGCCCCTCGCGCGCCGCGTCGATCAATATCGCGCGGATGCGCGGCGCGTCGCCGAGCGCCGACACATCGGCCGGGCTTTCCTCGCTGCCTAAGCCTTGGTCTTTGGCGGCCATGGAATGAATCCGGAGGTGCGCGCGACATAATCGGCATAATCGGGTCGCGTCTTGTGCAGCCCCTTTTCAAGCAGCGCCTTGCCCGACCATTTGGTGAGGGTGAAGGTCAGGAAGACCGGTCCGATCACGCTCGCGAGCGCGGGCGCCCAGCCGAGGTCGGCGACCACCAGCCAGAGGCCCCACCACGTCAGCGCGTCGCCGAAATAATTGGGATGGCGCGTATAGCGCCACAGGCCCGTGTCGAGCACCTTGCCCTTGTTCGCGGAATTTTTGCGAAAGGCGTCGAGCTGAGCGTCACCAATGCTCTCGAACGCAATGCCGGCCAGCGCCGCAACCGCGCCGATCCATCCGAGGACGCCGACGCCGCCGTCCGGAGCCATCGCGCTCGCCCAGATGCCGATCTGTGCAGGCAGGCAGGTGATGAACAGCAAGGGGGCCTGCGTCAGGAATACCATGAGCAGCGCGGTCTTCGCCCATCCCCACTTCCGCTTCTCCATCGTGCGCGCGAGGATCTTCTTGTAGCGCGGGTCCTCGCCGTGGCTCGCCCAGCGGATCGTCAGATGGATTGCGAGCCGCAGCCCCCATAGCGACGCAAGGCCAAGGAGCAGCTTTGCGTGCGCGCCCTCCGCGCCGACCTGCCACCATGTGCCCCATGCGAGCAGCACCATACCGAACGCCCAGAAGGCATCGATGAACGACACGTCGCGGATCAGGGTCGCGACGCTCCACAAGAGCAGGATCGCGCCAAGCAATCCGCCGAAATTGATCGCCAGCAACAAAAGGGCGTCACTCACGCGCGCATGTCTCGTTCCTCATCGCGGCCGACGATATCATCGATCGAGCGCGCCTGCCGCTCGGGGAATCGGGCGGTATGGCTCTTATATACCTCAAATACCTTCATCATGTCGGCGCGAAAGTCGCCCGTTGGCCAGATCAGCGGGCCGAGCCCGCCCGTCTTGGTGCCATAATCCATGAAGCCGACCACCAGCGGCACCTTGGCCGCCATCGCGATCTGATAAAAGCCGGTGCGCCATTTCGCCGCCTTGCCGCGCGTGCCCTCGGGCGCGACGGTCAGCATGAATTCGGCGCGCCGCCCGAATTCGCACGCCATCTGCTGCACGACATTGCCGCCGCCGCGGCGATCGACCGGGACGCCGCCCATCTGGCGGATAAAGCCGCCGATCGGCCAGCGGAACAGCGACAGCTTTGCCATAAAAAAGGGATGCATATTCAGGTCGGCGGTCAGCCCGAGGAAATTGACGAAATCCCAATTGCTCGTGTGCGGCGCCGCGATCAGGATGAAGCGCCGCGGTTCGGGCACCTCGCCGACCGCTTGCCATCCGCGCATCCGGTACAGCAGAAGCAACAGGCGGCGCACCGCGCGCGCCACCAGCCCCGGCGGGTCGTCATTCATACTCGTCACGCTTGGTCCTCTCCCTTCGCCCGGATTGCGCGAAAGCCCGCCGCGGCGCAAGGGGGTGCGCATCGCGGCTTGCGGCGATGCGGTCTTTCTGCTCCCTTCATCCGCAAAACAGGGGAGAAAATGATGAAGACGCTGTCCGCGCTGCTGACGTCCGCCATGCTGCTTGCCGCGCCCGCGATCGCCGCCGAGGCGCAGCCGCGCGCCGACCAGCTCGCCTTCCGCGATCTTTACAAGGAATTGGTCGAGACAAACACGACGCTCTCGTCGGGCAATTGCACCCTTGCCGCCGAACGCATGGCGGCGCGGCTGAAGGCGGCGGGCCTTCCCGCCAGCCAGCTCACCCCCTTTGCGACCCCCGAGAATCCCAAGGAAGGCGGTCTCGTCGCCGTCTATCCGGGCACGTCCAAAACCGCGAAGCCGATCCTGCTCGTCGCGCATATCGACGTCGTCGAGGCGAAGCGCGCCGACTGGGAACGCGACCCGTTCGTCATGGTCGAGGAAAACGGCTATTTCTATGGCCGCGGCACCGCCGACGACAAGGCGCAGGCGGCGGTGTGGGTCGACACGCTGATTCGTTTCCAGCAGGCGGGCTATAAACCGAAGCGCACGGTTAAGGTCGCGCTGACCTGCGGTGAGGAAACCAATGGCGCCTTCAACGGCGTCGAATGGCTCGCCGCGAACAGGCGCGACCTGATCGACGCCGAATTTGCACTCAACGAAGGCGGCGGCGGCGACAGCGACGGGAAAGGCAAAGTTCTCAGCCAGTCGGTGCAGGTCGGCGAAAAGACCTTCGCTAATTTCCGGCTAGAGACGAGAAACCCCGGTGGTCACAGTTCGGCGCCGGTGCCCGACAATGCGATCTACGAGCTTTCGCGCGCGCTCACCAAGGTTGCGGATTATGAATTCCCGGTCGAGATGACCGACACGACGCGCCGCTTCTTTGCCGAAGCGGGCGCCGCGCGCGGCGACGAGACGGGCAGGGCGATGGCGGCGCTGGCGAAGAACCCCGCCGACAAGGCGGCCGAGGCGATCGTCAACAAGGACCCGTTCCTGCACAGCAATTTGCGGACGACCTGCGTTGCGACCTTGCTCGACGGCGGCCATGCGCCGAACGCGCTGCCGCAGCGCGCCGGAGCGAATATCAACTGCCGCATCTTTCCGGGGCACAGCATCGAATCGATCAAGGATGAGCTTGCAAAGGTGATCGGTGACCCCGACGTCAAGATCACCCAGCTACCGCCCAAGCGCCCTGCGCCGCCCGCGCCGCCGCTCGATCCGAAGATCATCAGCCCGATGCAGAGGCTCGTCGACAAATATTGGCCGGGGCTGAAGGTCATCCCGTCGATGGCGAATGGCTATACCGACGCGACCTTCCTCGGCGCAGTCGGTATCCCGACCTATGGTATCCCCGGCATGTGGGGCGACCCCGACGGCAATGGCGCGCACGGCCTGAACGAACGCATGGAGGTCCGCTCGGTCTATGTCGGGCGCGACTATATGTTCGATCTGGTCAAGGCTTACGCCGACAAGCCTTAGGTGCTTGATGGCGCGGCACCGGCCCGCTCCCCCTCCCGGCCTCCCATAGGCTACCATCGTTGGGG
>NZ_JBOHHT010000060.1:0-56746 GCF_050725655.1 Sphingopyxis sp.
ACCTTCTTGCGCTGATCGGCAGGAAGCCCAGCGGCCAACGCGCCGACAACGATCGCATTGTCGCCCGCGAGGACGAGGTCGATCATCAGCACCTGCAGGAAGGCGGCCAAAGCTGCCGGCTCGGTGATGTTCGAGAAATCCTTGACGATCGCTTCCCACATCCCCGCGGGTCCACCAAATCCGGCAGCATGCGCGCCGGCCTGGGTCAAAATTTCCAAAATCACAGCGGCTCTCCAAAATAGCTGACCTCTGGCATAGGGTCATAAAAGTGATGCAGCAACGCCCGCCATTGCTGATAGCGGTCCGATTGCCGGAA
The DNA here is from genome assembly GCF_050725655.1 of Sphingopyxis sp. GTDB lineage: Bacteria > Pseudomonadota > Alphaproteobacteria > Sphingomonadales > Sphingomonadaceae > Sphingopyxis. Next base: position 317 of record NZ_JBOHHT010000060.1, read on the forward strand.
GCCGTCGCGATGATCGTCGATCGACCTCCACTTCACCAAAAGCAGATAAGCCTGTCCGGTTGCTGTCGGGCGGCGAATTTCGAGCGAAATGAAACCGGGCGATGCCTCGATCAGCGGGCGTGCCCGAGCGACGGCCGCTTCGAACTCGGCTTCGCTGCCCGAACGAACGGGAAGCAGGGCGTGCTCGATCACGGCCATCGCGGCGGCTTACTGGTTCATGCTGTCGAAGAAATCTTCGTTGGTCTTCGAATCCTTGATCTTGTCGAGCAGGAATTCCATCGCGTCGATCGTGCCCATCTGCATGAGGATGCGGCGCAGCACCCACATTTTCGACAGCTTGTCCTTCTCGACGAGCAACTCTTCCTTGCGGGTGCCCGACTTGCCGACGTCGAGCGACGGGAAGATCCGCTTGTCGGCGACCTTGCGGTCGAGCACGATTTCCGAGTTACCGGTGCCCTTGAATTCTTCGAAGATAACCTCGTCCATGCGGCTGCCAGTATCGATCAGCGCGGTGGCGATGATCGACAGCGAACCGCCTTCCTCGATGTTACGCGCGGCGCCGAAGAAGCGCTTCGGACGCTGGAGCGCATTGGCGTCGACACCGCCGGTCAGCACCTTGCCCGACGAGGGAACGACGGTGTTGTAGGCGCGGCCGAGGCGCGTGATCGAGTCGAGCAGGATGACGACATCCTTCTTGTGCTCGACCAGGCGCTTGGCCTTTTCGATCACCATTTCGGCGACCTGGACGTGGCGCGTTGCGGGTTCGTCGAAGGTCGAGGACACAACCTCGCCCTTCACGCTGCGCTGCATGTCGGTGACTTCCTCGGGACGTTCGTCGACCAGCAGGACGATCAGGTAAACCTCGGGATGGTTGTCGGTGATCGCCTTGGCGATATTCTGCAGCAGCACCGTTTTACCCGTGCGCGGCGGCGCGACGATCAGGGCGCGCTGGCCCTTGCCCTGCGGGCTGACGAGGTCGATCACGCGCGCCGACTTGTCCTTGACCGTCGGATCGACGGTGTCGAGCGACAGCTTCTGGTTCGGATAGAGCGGTGTGAGATTGTCGAAATTGACGCGGTGGCGCACGACATCGGGATCGTCGAAATTGACGCTGATCAGCTTGGTCAGGGCAAAATAGCGCTCGCCGTCGCGCGGGGCGCGGATCTCGCCTTCGACGGTGTCGCCGGTGCGCAGGCCATATTTGCGGACCTGATTCGGCGAGACATAGATGTCGTCGGGCCCGGCGAGATAATTGGCTTCGGACGAGCGCAGAAAACCGAACGAGTCGGGGAGGACCTCGATCGTCCCCGACCCGATGATTTCTTCGCCCTCTTCGGCGAGTTCTTTCAGGATCGAGAACATCAGGTCCTGCTTGCGCAGCGTCGAGGCACCCTCAACCCCCAGTTCTTCTGCCATTTCGACAAGCTGGGCGGGGGCTTTGGTCTTGAGTTCTTTAAGATGCATGGATGGATTCCAGGATAGGTTTTGGGAGAAAAATACAGTCGATTTCAGTGCACCGCCGGGGTGCCTATCCGGCCGTGGGACGACCGTTAGAGATAGTTTCGGCGCGCAAAGCGCCGCCCGCACGGAGCGGGGTTGATCGGCCCCTATAACCGGGCCGGGTTCAAGTCAATCGGGCACCGCCCGAAGGACAAGGTTTCAGGGGCGAACCACGACGAGGATGACGATGATCGCCGCGGCGATCCCGGGGACTTCATTGAGCATTCGCAGCCGCTTTTCGGTGAGCGGCCGAAGCCCGCGGGCGAGCTTTTTCGAATAGCCGATCATCCAGCCATGATAGCCCGACAGCGCGATCACGAGCAGGAATTTGGCGATGAACCAGCCCTCGTGCCAATAGTCGCCGTTAAAGGCGAGCATCAGCCCGAAGACCCAGACGATGATCAGCGCGGGATTCAAAATGATCCGCCGCAGCCGGTCCTCGCGCTCGATCCATTTCCTGTCCTCGTCGGATCCGATAGGCGTCTGATGGTGATAGACGAAAAAGCGCGGCATCATGAACAGGCCGGCCATCAGGAAAATCACGAAAATGATATGCGCCGCTTTGACCCAAAGCATCGTCGCCCCCAGAAAACCTGCCAGTTCCATATTTTATCCGCCGCGAACGCGTCTGATCAGATGTTCGACATGGGCGATCGGCGTGTCGGGCACGATCCCATGGCCGAGATTGAAGATATGGGGACGCGACGGGAAAGCTGCAAGGATGCTGTCGATCGCCGCATCGAGCGCTTCGCCGCCCGCGACGAGTGCGAGCGGATCGAGATTGCCCTGCACGGGCAGATGGGGCGGCAAGATAGCGTCCGCCCACACCGGATCGACCGTCTCGTCGAGCCCGATCGCATCGACCCCCGTCTCGTCGGCATAAGCGCGGAGTTTCCCGCCCGCACCCTTTGGAAAGCCGATGACCGGCGTATCGGGGTGCAACGCCTTCAGCCGGCGCACGATCTCGGCGTTGGGCGCAACCACCCATCGTTCAAACTGCGCCGGCGACAGGCTCCCCGCCCAGCTGTCGAACAATTGCACCGCGTCGACACCATTTTCGATCTGGCCCGAGAGATAGGTGACGGTCAGCTCGACGATCGCATCGACGATCGTTTGGAACGCCGCTGGATCGCCGAACGCGAGCCGCCTCGCCGCCGCCTGGTCTTTCGACCCCTGCCCCGCCACCATATAGGTGGCGACCGTCCACGGGCTCCCTGCAAAGCCGAGGAAGGTCGTTTCGGAGGGGAGCGAGGCCGCGACGCGCGTGACGGTCGCATAAATGGGGTCGAGCCGCTGATGCGCCGTTTCGAGCGACGCCAGCGCGCTATCGACAAGCGGCGGTGCGAGCCGCGGTCCCTCGCCCGCCTCGAACCACAAATGCTGGCCGAGCGCGTGCGGGATGACGAGAATGTCGGAAAAGAGGATCGACCCGTCGAAACCGAAGCGGCGGATTGGCTGCAACGTCACCTCGGCCGCGGCCTCGGGATCGTAGCAAAGCTCGAGGAATCCGCCCTTGGTTTCGCGCAAGGCACGATATTCGGGCAGATAGCGCCCGGCCTGACGCATCAACCAGAGGGGTCGGCGCTCCTGCCGCACCCCGCGCAGCGTTGCTAGCAGGTTCTTCGGTGACGCCTTCACGTGGGTTTCTTTCTCTTCGCAATATAATATTAAATGAAATTGTGGTGGTTTGTTGGTCGGCGGACAAGCGCGGCTTTAGGCCGGGGCGTCCTTTTTGCCAACAGCTTGACTCCACCGCCGTCGCGGCCCGCCGCAGAGTCGTTCCTCGCTTCTCCCGCTATTCACAGCCTGTGGATAAGATTCATCCCTTGTGGACAAGTGGTGGAGCGGAATCGGCAGCGCCGGGGATGAATCGATCGTCCCCATTTCCTCCCCGCGCTTCTCCAAAACTTATCCACAGGGGGCTTTTCGTCATCGCGGACCTGATCCGGGATTGCCTTTTTCTGGGGTTTCCCGGCATGGTGCCGCGATGGGCCGGCTCCACTTACATCTCATATCCGACTCCACGGGCGAGACACTCGAAAATATCGCCAAGGCGGCGATCGCGCAGTTCGACGATGTCGAGGTCGTGCGTCACTTCTGGCCGATGGTGCGATCGGAATCGCATCTCGACCGGATCATGGCCGAGGTGCAGGCAAGCCCCGGCATGATCCTCTTCACGTTGGTGAACGGCGAGTTGCGCGTCAGCCTCGAACGCCGCGCGAGCGCGCTCAACCTCCCGACCGTCGCGGCGCTCGACGCGGTCACCGATGCCCTGTCGCGGATGCTCGGACAGGAAGCGAAGGCGCGCCCCGGACGGCAACACGCACTCGACGCCGCCTATTTCGCGCGCGTCGATGCGATCCAGTTCACCGTCGCGCACGACGACGGCATCGGCTGGGAAAATTGGGAACAGGCCGACATCGTGCTCGCGGGCGTGTCGCGCACGTCGAAGACCCCGACGAGCATCTATCTCGCGAACCGCGGTTTCAAGACCGCGAACATCCCGATCGTTCCCGAATCGCCGCCGCCGAATGCGTTGTTCACCCTCAAGCGGCCGATGATTGTCGGGCTCACCACCGGACTCGACCGGCTCGTGCAGGTCCGCCGCAACCGCCTGCTGTCGCTGAACCAGGCGCCGGAAACCTCCTATGTCGACGACGAGCGCGTCAAGGCCGAGCTCGCCTATGCGCGGCGGATGTTCGCCGACAATGGCTGGCCGGTGATCGACGTCACGCGCCGCTCGATCGAGGAAACCGCCGCTGCGGTGATCAAGCTCGTCGAAGACCGCAGCGCCGCATGACCCTGCTCCTCGCCTCGCAAAGCAGCGGCCGCGCCGCGATGCTCCGCGCCGCCGGGCTCGACTTCGAAACGAGCGCGGCGCATGTCGACGAGGAGGCGCTGACCGCCTCGTTGCTCGCCGCCGGGCAGACCCCGCGCAACATTGCCGATGCCCTCGCCGAGGCGAAGGCGGTCAAAATCTCGTCGCGCCTTCCCGGCGTCACGGTGATCGGTGCCGATTCCACGCTGGCGCTCGACGACGGGTCGATGCTCGCAAAGCCCGAAAGCCCCGAAGACGCCGCCGAGCACCTCCGCCGCATGGCGGGCACGCGCCACCGCCTGTTCAGCGCCGCGGTCGCCGCGCGCGACGGCGTCCCGGTGTGGCGCGCGATCGGCGAGGCGAAACTCTGGTTGCGCCCCTTGTCCGACGCCTTCATCGCCGACTATGTCGCGCGCGAATGGGACAGCATCCGCTGGACCGTCGGCTGTTACGAAATCGAGGGGGCAGGCGTGCAATTGTTCGAACGGGTCGAGGGCGACCCCTGGACCATCATCGGCATGCCGATGCTCCCCTTGCTCGCGTGGCTGCGCACCACCGGATTGGCCCAAAAATGAATGAAAACGCCATGAGCAAACCCTATGCCGAAGTCATCGGCGATCCGATCGCCCAGTCGAAATCGCCGCTGATCCACGGCTTCTGGCTCGAAGCGCTCGGGCTGACGGGCGACTACCGCCGCGCGCATGTGAAGCCCGACGACCTCGCCGCTTATATCGCCGAGCGCCGCGCCGATCCCGACTGGCGCGGCTGCAACGTTACCATGCCGCACAAGGCGGCCGTGATGGATCTCGTCGACGATCCCGGCGACATTCGCGGCACGATCGGCGCGATGAACACGATCGTCCGGCAAAAGGACGGTTCGCTGATCGGCACCAACACCGACGCCGCAGGCTTTTATTCGCCGCTCGCCGAACTCGATCTGGAGGGCGCCCCCGTTGCGGTTGTCGGCGCCGGCGGCGCGGCACGCGCGGTGCTGTTCGCGCTCGCCCGAACGGGCGTCGGCCCGGTGACGATCCTCAACCGCAGCCCGCTGAAGGCGATGGGCCTGCTCGCGACCTTCGGCCTCAAGGGCGACGTCGTCGCGCTCGACACGCAGCTTCCGCCGGTGTCCCTGCTCGTCAATTCGAGCAGCCTTGGCATGAAGGGCCAGCCGCCGCTCGACCTCGACCTGTCGCCGCTTCCCGAAGATGCGATCGTCTACGACCTCGTCTATTCGCCGCTCCAGACCGGGTTGCTCAAGGCGGCCGAAGCGCGCGGGCTCGATACCGTCGACGGGCTCGACATGCTGATCGGCCAGGCCGCGCTCGCCTTCGAGCTGTTCTTCGGCGCCTCACCGCCCGAGGGCCGCGACGAGGAACTGCGCGCGCTCCTCACGGCATGAGCCATCGCCCGCGCTCCGGCTCGCGGCTCCGCCGTCCCTTCATTCTCGGCCTCACCGGATCCATCGGCATGGGCAAGTCGACCGCCGCGGCGATGTTCGAACGCGAAGGCGTGCCGGTGTTCGACGCCGACGCCGAGGTCCACCGGTTGCAGGGGCCCGGCGGCGCACTCGTCGGCGCGATCGAGGCGCGCTTTCCCGGCACGACGGGCGCGAACGGCGTCGACCGGCAAAAACTTGGGCTCCTGGTGCTTGGTAACACCCACGAACTCGCCGCGCTCGAAGCGATAGTTCACCCCGCCGTCGGCCGGGCGCAGAAACGCTTCCTCGCGCGCCACCGCGCGCGCGACATCGTCGTACTCGACATCCCCCTGCTCTTTGAAAAGGGGGGCTGGCGAAAGGTCGGCGCGATCGCCGTCGTCTCGGCGCCGGCATGGATGCAGCGCAAGCGCGTGATGCGCCGCCCCGGTATGACGGCCGCCAAGCTCAAGGCGATCCGCCGGCTGCAGGTTCCCGACCGCGTCAAGCGGGCGCGCGCCGATTTCATCATCGAAACGGGCCGCCCCAAAAGCGAGACACACCGCCAGATAAGATTCATCGCCTCTTGTTTCCACGCCCGATAGGGTCCAGATTAAAGCCTCGATGCGCGAGATTATTTTCGATACCGAAACCACGGGTTTCGATCCCAGGAGCGGGGACAGGCTGGTCGAAATCGGGTGCGTCGAACTGGTCGACCGCCGCGAGACCGGCGTCACCTTCCACGCCTATTTCAACCCGGAACGCGATATGCCCGCCGCCGCCGAGGCGGTGCATGGCCTGTCGATCCAGTTCCTGTCGGACAAGCCGCTGTTCGCGACTCGCGTTGACGAACTGATCGAGTTTCTGGGCGATGCGCCGCTCGTCGCGCACAATGCCACCTTCGACTTCGGTTTCGTCAACGCCGAGCTCGCGCGCGCGGGCCGCCGCGCGCTCGACATGACGCGCATGTGCTGCACCGTGCAGATGGCGCGCAAGCTCCATCCCGGCGCGAAACACAGCCTTGACGCGCTCTGCACGCGCTACGGCATCGACCGCAGCCACCGCGTCAAGCATGGCGCGCTGCTCGACGCCGAACTGCTCGCGCATCTCTATATCGAAATGACCGGCGGCCGGCAGATCGGCCTCGGTTTGGCGGCGTCGGCTGGTGCGCCGGCAACGATCACGGTTTCGACCCCTGCCGCATCGCGCGGCTCCGACCGTCCCTTTCGCGAACCCCGTCCCCATATGGCGTCGGCCGCCGAACTCGCGCGCCACGCCGAATTTGTCGCAGGGCTGAACCAGCCGCTGTGGCTCGATACGGTGTGATGACACTCCCTTAAAGTCATCGCACCGGCCAAGAAGGAGAAGAAAAATGGAAATCCGCGTCTCTGGCCACCAGATCGAAACCGGCGAAGCGCTTCAGGCGCATGTGTCGGACCGGATGAACGCGATTGCCGACAAATATTTCTCGCGCGCAATCGGGGCGCACGCGACCTTCGGAAAGGGGCCGCACGACAGTTTCCAGTGCGACATCGTCGCGCATGTGATGCAGGGACTGGTGCTGAAGGGGCATGGTCAGGCGCAGGATGCGCATGTCGCATTCGAAGGCGCCGCCGAACGCATCGAAAAGCAGCTCAGGCGCTATATGCGGCGATTGAAGGATCATAACAACGGCGTGGCGGCACCTTCGCCGACGGTCGACGAGATCGAGGACAACGCGGGTTACACCGTGTTCGACGCCGGCAGCGAAGAGGATGCGGGCGACGCACCCGCGATCATCGCCGAAACGCGCGTTGATATTCCAAGCAGCAGCGTGTCCGACGCGGTGATGATGCTCGACCTGCGCAACACCAACGCGCTGCTGTTCGTCAACAGCAAGACCGGCACACATAATATGGTCTATCGCCGCGACGACGGGACGATCGGCTGGGTCGAACCACGATAAGGCTGGATTTTCTCCGCCATCCGGCTTAAGGGCCGCGCCCAACGATGCCCGAAGCCGGGATGGCGGGGGGCCTGCCACGACAGATCCGCGATCGCCTGCCAGCAGTTAAGTGTCTGGCGGCGGCCGGCGTTTTACAAGATTTGACCAGAGCAATGAATCTTTCTTCCCTTCTCTATCCGGCGACCGTGCGCGCGCATGTGCAGCTCGATTCGAAAAAGGCGCTCTTCCCCTTCGTGGGCGATCTCGCCAGCCGTTCGCTTGGCCTCGACGCGGGCGAAGTCAGCGAGGCGCTGCTCGAGCGCGAACGCCTCGGCTCGACCGGTTTCGGGCGCGGGATCGCGCTTCCGCATGCCAAGATGGCCGATCTCGGCGGCGTGCGCGGGCTGTTCCTGCAGCTGGCGCGTCCGATCGACTTTACCGCGGTCGATGGCCTGCCGGTCGACCTGCTGTTCATCCTGCTCTCGCCGCTCGATGCCGGCGCCGACCATCTGAAAGCGCTCGCGGGCGTTTCGCGCATGCTGCGCAACGACGCGATTGCCGAACGGCTGCGCGGCGCGAAGAATGACGAAGCGCTTTATGCGATGCTCGCCGACACCGAAACGCGTGACGCGGCGTAACGCCGCTCATCGAGTCTTCCCGTGATGCGGCTGAAGAGCCGCTTTCTCGTCGACCTGCTGCTGCGCCGGACCGAATCGGCCGGCGGATTTGCCACCGTGCTCGCCAAGGGCGACGAAACTTCCGGAATCATTCTCGTCCAATGTAACGAACGCGGCCGGCCGGGCCCGCTGCTCGAACGACGCTTTTCGGCGCAGGGCCACTATATCTGGGAGGCAGTCGGCCCCGACGACTCAGATGATGGGGAAGCGCGGGCAAATTACCAGGATCGGCGGCGCAAGGCCGATCCGGACTTGTGGTTAATTGAACTGGATGTCGCAGATGCGCCACGACTCGTCGCGGAGTGGGCTGCGTTAACTTGACTCTGTTGCGCTGCACAATAAGTGGCGCCCATTCGATAACGCGTAGGTCATTCCGTGGGATCCATCACCTTGGTGATGCCCCGAGAAAACGGTTCGGACACGCAGTCGGACGATGACCGCAGGCGAAATTGGGCCATAGCCCCCGCCTGTTTTGAGAGGTTCGGTTCATCGGCCGCACTTTTGACGGACAATATGAGTCGCATTCTGAACGTAGCCGGCATGGCTGCCGTCGGCATGACTGCCGCCTCCATGCTGCTTTTGGCGGAACCGGGCTTCGCAAGCGATCTTGCGGCCGACGCCAATATCCCCGCGATCGTCCTGCCGGGCGCCGATGCGCCGGTCGTGGCTGAGAAGGCGGATCTGTCGACCGCGGCCGAAGCCCCGGTCGAAGACACCACTAAGACCGACGAGGAACCCGCCACCGAGCCGAAACCGGCCCAGGTGACCGCCGATTCGCTCGCCGAACTCGTCGCCGCAACGCCGCGGCCGACCGACATCGATCCCGAACTGCGCTGTCTCGCCGGCGCGGTCTATTTCGAATCGCGCGGCGAATCGCTTCCCGGTCAGCTCGCGGTCGCGCATGTCGTGATCAACCGCGCCCAGTCGGGCCGCTACCCCAAGAGCCTTTGCGGCGTCGTCCATCAGAAAAGCCAGTTCAGCTTCGTGCGCGGCGGCCGGATGCCCGCGGTGCGCAACGCCGCACAGTGGAACAACGCCGTGGCGATCGCGCAGATCGCCCGCGATGGCAGCTGGAAGAATCACGCTCCGGGCGCGCTCTTCTTCCACGCGCGCTACGTCTCGCCGGGCTGGCGCAAGACGCGCATCGCGCAGATCGACAACCACATCTTCTATCGCTGATTTTTCGATCCTCCCTGTCGCGTAGCGATGGGGAGGGGGACCGCTCGCGAAGCTAGTGGTGGAGGGGGCCGCAACCTCGCGTCATTCGCCCCTCCGTCAGCCCTTCGGGCTGCCACCTCCCCATGCCTTCGGCACAGGGAGGATCCTCGATCCATCCCGTTCATTGCCAAGCCATATTTGCTGGCGCATGAAGCAGCGATGACGCGTCCCATTTCTGTCGCCCTGCTTTGCGCAGCGGCGCTCGCTCTCGGTGGCTGCGCCACCGCGGTTCCTCCGGTCGAGGTCACGCGCTTCCACGCCAGCGCCCCCGCGGGCTGGGCGCCGGGTACGCGCTATACGGTCGACACCGCGCCGCTCGGCAACGCCGGGGCGATGGTCGACGCGCCCTCGCTCGAATGGAACAGCTACCGCACCGCGGTCGAACAGCAATTGCAACGACATGGACTCGTCGCGGCGCCCGACGGCGCACGCGCGCCTTTGAAGGTGCGGATCGGTTTCGAGCGCATGAACCGCGAAGGCGTCGGCAGGCGTTCGCCCGTCTCGGTCGGCGTCGGCGGTTCGACGGGCAGTTATGGATCGGGCGTCGGACTCGGTATCGGCCTCAATCTCGGCGGCGGTCCCAAACGGATGGCCGACCTGCAGCTCGCGGTGCGCATCGACGATGCCGCGAGCGGCCAGGCCGTTTGGGAAGGCCGCGCCGTGACCGCGGTTCCGGTGAAGGCACCCGCCAGCCAGCCCAGCCTCGCGGCGGCGAAATTGGCCGACGCGCTATTCAAGGACTTCCCCGGCGAATCGGGACGCACTATCAGCGTCAAATGACCATCAGCATCAACGCCGCTTTCGACAGTGGCAATATCGTCGTGGAAAATGTCGACGGCACGTCGGCGCGCCTTTCGATTCGCAAGGACCGCGAATCGGACTTTTTCCAGTGGTTCCATTTCCGCGTGGCGTGCGCGGTCGGCGACGCGCTCGACCTCGCAATCACCGGGCTTGCCACATCGGCCTATCCCGATGGCTGGCCGGGCTATGCGGCCTGCGCCAGCACCGATCGCGAAACCTGGTTCCGCCTCGATACAGCTTATGAAGCCGGCACGCTGACGATCCAGCACACCGCCGAAAGCCCGATCCTCTATATCGCCTATTTCGCGCCCTATTCGATGGAACGTCACCACGACCTCGTCGCCAGCGTCGCCGAATGCGAAGGCGTCACTTACCGCTGCCTCGGCACCAGCCTCGAAGGCCAGCCGATCGACTGCCTCGAAATCGGCACCGGCGAGACACAGGTCTGGCTCTATGCGCGCCAGCACCCGGGCGAGAGCATGGCCGAATGGTGGATGGAAGGCGCGCTCGAAAAACTCGTCGATCCCGCCGATCCGCATGCGCGTTCGCTGCGGAACAAGTGCCGCTTCCATATCGTCCCGAACATGAATCCCGACGGCTCGTGCCGCGGCCATCTGCGCACCAATTTCGCCGGGGTGAACCTCAACCGCGAATGGGACAATCCGACCGCGGAGCGCAGCCCCGAAGTGCTCGCCGTGCGTAATGCGATGGACGCGACCGGCGTCGACTGGGCGATGGACATCCACGGCGACGAAGCGATCCCTGCGGTCTTCCTCGCGGGCTTCGAAGGCATTCCCTCGCTCAAGCCCGAACAGACCGAAAAATACAAGGCGTTCGAAACCGCGCTTGCCGCCAACACCCCCGATTTCCAGGTCGACCTCGGCTATGCCGAAACCGCCCCGGGGCAGGCGAATCTCTCGATGTCGACGACGCAGGTCGCGGAGCGTTTCGGCGCGGTGTCGATGACGCTCGAAATGCCGTTCAAGGACAATCGCGACCTCCCCGACCCGGTCGCCGGCTGGTCGCCCGAACGCTCGAAGCTGCTCGCGCACGCCTGCCTCGCGACGCTGAATCAGCTGCTTTGATGCCCAAGGCGGGCACCTGGCGGATCGTCGAGGATGATCTGTCGGGCGCCGCCATCCGCGCGCTGCTCGAACAGCATTTCGCGGGCATGCTCGCGAATTCGCCGGCCGAAAGCTGCCACTTCCTCGATTTCGACGGGCTGCGCGCCGACGGCGTGACCTTCTGGTCGATCCATCGCGGCGACGAGCTTGCGGGCTGCGGGGCGCTCAAGATGCTCGATGGCGCGCACGGCGAGATCAAGTCGATGCGCACCGCCGAGCCCTTTCTGCGGCAGGGCGTCGCCGCGCACATGCTCGATCATATCATCGATGCGGCGCGCAAACGCAGTCTCGAACGCCTCAGCCTCGAAACCGGATCGAGCGGGGCCTTCGAACCCGCGCTCGCGCTTTACCAGCGCTACGGCTTCACCGAGTGCGCACCCTTCGCCGACTATAAACCCGACCCGTTCAGCCGCTTCATGACGCGCGCGCTCTAGAAACGAAAACGGGGCCCGGAAGGGACTCCGGACCCCGCAAATTCGGTCAGGCAGTCGGCGCCCTTTACGCGGCCTTCTTGTCCGCGTCGAACAGCGTCGGCTGCGTACCACCGATCGCGATCTTGTGCGGCTTCATCGCCTCGGGCACTTCGCGTACCAGGTCGATCGCGAGCAGCCCGTCGGCGAGGTCGGCCTGTTCCACGCGCACGAAATCGGCGAGCTGGAAGCGGCGCTCGAACGCGCGCGTCGCGATGCCGCTATAGAGCAATTGGCGCGCCTCGCCTTCGGCCACCGGCGCCTTGCGGCCGCTGACGGTCAGCATATTCTGCTGCGCGGTGATGTCGATCTCGTCCGATTTGAAACCGGCGACCGCGACGGTGATGCGGAAATGATCGTCGGCGACCTTTTCGATGTCGAAGGGCGGATAATTTTCGGCGCCCGAACCGCCCGTTTCGAGGAAATCGAACAGGCGGTCGAAACCGACGGTCGAACGGCGATAGGGGGTCCAGTCGAAACTGTTACGCATGGATCTTTCTTCCTTTTACAAAGCGAAGTCAGGGACCGCGGCGGCCGCCGCGATCGCCACCCGGCCCCGTATCGGCGGCCGGATGCGATCAATCTGGTAGCAGGCGAAACCATTTCAAGAGGGCGGTTGGCCTTTGCCGAAAACCCGCGCTAAAGGGCGGCACATCTCTCCATTCGAAGGATCCGAAATGCCCCAGCTCATCCTCATCCGTCACGGCCAGTCGCAGTGGAATCTCGAAAACCGCTTCACCGGCTGGTGGGATGTCGATGTCACCGAAAAGGGCATCGCCGAAGCCATCGCCGCGGGCGAGCTGATGAAGGCCAAGGGCATCGCCCCCGACACCTGCTTCACTTCGGTCCAGTCGCGCGCGATCAAGACGCTCGACCTGGCGCTTGAAGCGATGGGGCGTTTGTGGCTCCCCGTCACCAAGGACTGGCGCCTCAACGAGCGTCACTATGGCGGGCTCACCGGGCTCGACAAGGCCGAGACCGCGGCGAAGCATGGCGACGATCAGGTCAAGATCTGGCGCCGCAGCTTCGACATTCCGCCGCCGCCGCTCGAAGCCGGCTCGCCGTGGGACCTGTCGACCGATCCGCGCTACGCCGGCATCGATATTCCTTCGGCCGAAAGCCTCAAGGACACGATCGAGCGCGTGCTGCCCTATTATGAAGCCGCGATCGTGCCCGAACTCGCCGCGGGCAAGACGGTGCTGATCTCGGCGCACGGCAACAGCCTGCGTGCGCTGGTCAAGCATCTCTCGGGGATTTCGGACGCCGACATCACCGGCCTCGAAATCCCGACCGGCCAGCCGATCGTCTATGAACTGAATGATGATCTGACGGCGCGCGAGCGTTACTACCTCAGCGAGCGTTGAGCGTTCTTTTCCACTAACGCGGAAAGCGGCGCCGGCCCGCTCCCCCACCGCCCGAAGACGACGCGTGGCGTCGAAGGGCCTCCTCAACGATAGTAACCTAGGGAAGCCGGATGGGGGAGTGGGCCGGCGCCGCTCTGTTTCAGCCACGCCGAAACAGACTTAAAGCGTCCCCGTCACCGTCAGCTGGAAAAACCGCCCGAACTTGCGCAGCCTTTGTTCGCTGAACGCGACCGGCCCGTCGCGCCGGTCGACGAACACCGTCCGGTTGAACCCGTCCTTCATCCCCGCAAGGTTGCGGTACGACAGCTTCACGGTGAAGCCCGCGACATCCTTATGCTCGACAAAGGCGGTGACGAACGGCCCGTCGGTATATTCCGTCTCGATCGCGCCGAGCCGCAGGTTCGGGCTGTAGCGTTCGTCGAAATAGCCGCCGCCCCACGCCAGGTTCGTCCCCGGCACATCGTGGCGCAGGCTCAAATCGACGATATATTCCTCCCCCTCGCTCTGGTCGCGCCACAGCCCGGTGAGCGGATCGCGCACGCGGTTGCGGCGCCATGTGACATCGCTGTTGATCCGCGCGCCTTTCCACCCCAGCCGGTCGAGCAGCAAGGTCGCCTTCGAACTGATGCGATAGAGATGCGACGGCGGCAAATTGCCGCGCCCTTCGGTCGTCGGCGACAGCGGCACCTGATCGACCAGATTCTCGGCATAGGCATAGGCGAAGGCGACCGACGCATTGCCCCACGCGCCCATGTCCTGCACGAACTCCAGCTCGCTGCGGTTGACGATCGGCGGCACGAGCAATCCGTTGCCGCCATTGCCCTGCCCGTTCGCGACGTCGACCGAGCTCGCGAAATCGAAAAAGTCGAGCTGGTCGACGCGGCGCTGCACGAACCAGTTGATCGTCGTCTTGGGCGCAACCTTCCACGCCAGCGCGACCTTGCCCTTCGGCCGGACGAAGCGGCGCGTCAGTCCGCCGGGCCCCGACGAGGTCAGCTCGCTATATTCGGCGCCAAGGTTGATCTGCGCGGTGAGGTTCGACGCCAGCGAGCGCCCCCAGGTCAGCGATGCCTCGCCGCGCTTTTCCTCGACCTTGGTCCGCTCGCCGCCGAAGATGACGGGCAGGAAGCTGCCGTCCGCCTGCAGCACCGCAAATTCGGAATCGACATCGAGCCTATTGTACGCGCCCTCGAGCGCGACCTGCCAGTCGGTGCCGCCGCCGGTGCGCCAGCTATATTCGCCGCGCACGATCGACTCGCCCTCATCGGCGGTCTGCTCGAAGCGCTCGCCCGTCCGGCCGCCAATCTCGCGATCGACGATGAAGCTGTCGACAAACGGGCTATGCTCGAACCGGTACAGCCCGATCAGCTTCAGCCGTCCCTTGCCCAGCCCCAGCTCATAATCGCCGCCGATGTCGAAATTATACTCGTCCTCGGTAAAGCGGAATGCCTCGCGGACGGTCCCGGCGCCGGGCTGGTCCGAAATCCCGCTGACCCGGTCGTCGAGGTTGACCAGCTGGCCGCCAAGGTTGAAATTCCATTTGTTGCCGTTCGCCGTCGTCCGTGCGAGCGCCGCCGACAGGCGCGGCTGGTCGGCGTTGTAGCGGCCGAATTCGTCGCGCACGAACAACAGCTCGCCATTGCCGTCGAACCGCCGCTCGGGTCCCCAATGGCCCTGGCGTCGTGCTTCGTTCTTCAGGCTCAGCGTCACATTGGCGCCGCCGAGCTTGCCCGTCGTCGAAATCTCGCCGTTCAGCCAGTTCTTCTCGAGCCGCGGGCGCCATTCGGGCTGCCAGCGGATCGTCGTCTTGAACCCGCCGCTCCCTGCGCCCGCGACGAGCACGACATTCGCGACCTGCCCGGTCAGCCCCGGAACGTTCAGCCCGGCGCCGTCGACGATGTCGATATAGGCGATCTCGGCGGCGGCGATACGCGCCAGTGCGGTGCGCGCGTCGGTCGACTTGTTCGCGATGCGCTCGCCGTTGATCAGCACATTCTCGGTCGCCGCGCCCAGCCCGCGCTCGCCGCCGTTGGTGCCGGTGACGATCAGGAAGCCCGGCACCTTTTCGACCATGTCGAGCGCGGTGCGCGGCGCGAAGCGCGTAAAGTCGGCGGGGGTATAGCGCTCGGCGCCATTCACCGGCACCGGGATCGCGGGCGGCGCGTCGCCGGTCGTTTCCTGCGCTGCGGCGGGCGCGACGGCGGTCAGGGCGGCGCACGCCACCAGCGAAATCTTCCCGAACGGCACCTGTACAACTCCCCCGCCCGGCCACCTCCCCGTGGCCGCTTCATGCGAATAGTTCGCAATAATTACTTTGGGTTATATTGTCTACCAACGCCCTGCGTCGTTCGACGAGTGCGCGCAAACGATCCTCCCTGCCGCGAAGCGATGGGGAGGTGGCAGTCGCGTAGCGACTGACGGAGGGGCTGATAGCGCCACGTCGCTGCCCCTCCACCATCCTGCGGATGGTCCCCCTTCCCGTGCCTGCGGCACAGGGAGGATCAATGGTCAGTCGCGCAGCAGCTCGTTGATTCCGGTCTTGGCGCGCGTCTTCGCGTCGACGCGCTTGACGATCACCGCGCAGTATAGCGACGGCCCCGGCGTCCCGTCGGGCAGCGGCTTGCCCGGCATCGCGCCCGGCACGACGACCGAGTAAGCGGGCACTTCGCCGATGAAGACTTCGCCCGTCGCGCGGTCGACGATCTTGGTCGATGCGCCGAGGTAGACGCCCATCGACAGCACCGCGCCCTCGCGCACGATCACGCCCTCGGCGACCTCGGCACGCGCGCCGATGAACGCACCGTCCTCGATCACCACTGGTCCCGCCTGCAGCGGTTCGAGCACGCCGCCGATCCCGGCGCCGCCCGACAGATGGACGTTGGCGCCGATCTGCGCGCAGCTGCCGACGGTGGCCCAGGCATCAACCATCGACCCTTCGCCGACATAGGCGCCAATGTTGACGAAGCTCGGCATCAGCACCGCGCCCTTGCTGATATAGGCGCCGCGGCGGACGATCGAGCCGGGCACCGCACGGAAACCCGCGTCGCGGAAACGATTCTCGCCCCAGCCGGCGAATTTCGACGGCACCTTGTCCCACCAGCGCGCGCCGCCGGGACCGCCCTCGATAAGCTCCATATCGTTGAGGCGGAAGGACAGCAGCACCGCCTTCTTCAGCCACTGGTTGACCTGCCACGTCCCGTCGGCGTCGCGCTCGGCGACGCGATAGCTGCCGTCGTCGAGCCCGGCGAGCGCGGTCTCGACCGCCTCACGCACCGCACCCGTCGTCGTCGGCCCCAGCGTGTCGCGTGCGTCCCATGCGGCTTCGATCGTCGATTGCAGGTCGGTGGTCATGAAATTCCCCATGGTAAAGGCAATGAATCGAGCCAGTCGGCGATGTCGGTCGCGTGGAAATCGACATGCTCCGGCAGGTGGTCGCGATGGCCGCTTTCGCTGCCATTGTCCAGCCAGACGGTGGTCATGCCGAGCGCTTTGGCGGGCGTCAGGTTGCGCGCCATATCCTCGACAAACAGGCTATTTTTCGGATCGATGCCAAGGTGGGCGATCATTGCGGCATAGGCTGCGGGGTCGGGCTTGGGCGTGTAACCGGTGATGCGGATGTCGCAGATGCCGTCGAACAGGTCGGACAATCCGCGCGCTTCGAGCACGCGCGCCGAATAGTCGGCGTCGGCGTTGGTAAAGATCAGCTTGCGTCCGGGCAGGCGTTCGAGCCCGGCGCGCAGCCGCGCGTCGACCGTCAGCCGGTCGAGCGCGATGTCGTGGACGTCGACCAGAAAATCTTCGGGATCGACGCCGTGGTGGCGCATCAACCCCGCCATCGTCGTGCCATGGTCGTGGAAATATTGCTTCTGCACGCGCCGCGCCTCGACCGCGTCGACGTTCAGCAGCCGCATGATGAAGGCGCCCATGCGCGCGTCGATCAGGTCGAACAGCTTCGCCGACGGCGCATAGAGCGTGTTGTCGAGATCGAAGATCCAGCTGTCGATATGGTCGAGTGCGGGCATGGCGCGGCGCATAACGGCTGGCGACTGCTGCGGCAAGGCACCCCCAAAATCCTCCCTGTGCCGCAGGCATGGGGAGGTGGCAGCGCGCAGCGCTGACGGAGGGGCGATGGCGCTGACGTCGCCGCCCTTCCACCATCCTGTGGATGGTCCCATCCCCAGGGCTCCGCCGCAGGGAGGGTCAGAACTCTCGATTAACCGCATGATGCTACCCCTCCCCCCTCCGCCGCGCTAAAAGGCGGGTATCAGCCAAAGGGGAACGGCGATGGCCGACGCGAACCGACGCAGCAGCATCCGGCGGGGCACCGGGCGGCCTTTGCCCCTTTTGCTCGGCATCGCCGCGCTTTCGCTGGCAGGATGCGGCGGTGGTGGCGGCACGCCCCGCCCCTCCCCGACTCCCGCGCCGCCGTCCGCGCCTACACCGACGCCAACTCCGACGCCCACACCTACCCCGACCCCGCCGCCACCAGGCAATTTCAACACCGCCGAAACGCGCATGTCCGACGGGGTCAATTTCCACGGCGCGATCACCGCCTATCAGGCGGGGGTGACGGGGCAGAATATCCTCGCGGGGGTGATCGACGACGGGATCGATCAGGACAGCCCCGAATTCGCCGGTCGCATCTCGTCGCAGTCGGCCGACGTCGCGGGATCGCGCGGAATCAATGGCGAGGGGACGCACGGCACCAACGTCGCGCAGGTGCTGCTCGGCGGAAAGAATGACGCCGGCACCTTCGGTATCGCCTTCAACGCCAGCCTGCTCGTGCTGCGCGCCGACCGGCCGGGCAGCTGCGCGACCGAGGACCCGACGAACGACGAAAGCGGCTGCCGCTTCCCCGAAACCGCGATCGCGGCCGGGCTCGACCGCGCGGTCGGCGCGGGCGCGCGCGTCGTCAACATCTCGCTCGGCGGCGAAGACCCGCCCGGTGCGACGCTGCGCGCCGCCGTCTCGCGCGCGACCGCGGCGGGAATCATCGTCATCGTCTCGGCGGGGAATGAGGGCGATACGACCGCGAATGGCAACGATCCGAACAACCCCGATTTCTTCGCGCGCGGGCTGCGCGACGCCGGCGGCGGGCTTGTCGTCATCGCCGGATCGGTCAACGAAAATGGTGCGATTTCGGGGTTCAGCAACCGCGCCGGCGGTTATGCTGGCTCCTATTTGACCGCGCTCGGTGAGGGTGTGTGCTGCGCCTATGAAAATGGCGTGCTCAAGACGCAGGGCAATTTCGTCTTCGTGCTCAACGGCACCAGCTTCGCGGCGCCGCAGGTCGCGGGCGCGGTCGCGCTGATCGCGCAAGCCTTTCCGAACCTGTCGAGCCAGCAGATCGTCTCGCTTCTCTATCAATCGGCGCGCGACGCGGGCGCGGCGGGCGACGATGCCGTGTACGGACAGGGCATCCTCGACATTGCGCGCGCCTTTCAGCCAATGGGCGCCACATCGCTCGCGGGCACCTCGACCGCGGTCGCACTCGATGCGCCGCTGGGCGTCCTCGGCGGCCCGATGGGCGATGCGGGCGGGGCCGGCACCATGGGCCTCGTCACCGACGGGTTCGGCCGCGCCTTCAACGTCGATTTCGGCGGTGCGCTCGGTCCGCACCGCCCCGACTTCAAACTGTCGGGCGCGATCGGCGGCCTCGTCCGCCAGCAGAGCGCCGTCGGCCAGTCGCTCTCGCTCTCGCTCGTCACTGCGCCGGGCACGGGCGGCACCGACGCGCTCGCGGGCCTCTCCTTCCACGACGCGCAGCGGGCACGCACCCTCGCCGCCTCGGTGATGACGCGCCTCGACGCGCGCACGCGCGTCGGCTTTACGGCCGGCCGCGGCACCGGCGGCCTGCTCGCGGGCGAGCGTGGCGACAGCGGCCATGCGATGCTGATCGGCGACGCCGCGCACGAGGGCCTCGGCTTCGCCGCCAGTCCCGGAATCGGTGCGATAATTCGTCATAATATCATTAATAATCAATATGTTAATATCATATTGGAAAATGGCTTTGTATCGGGATCGCGCTGGCAGGATGACCCCCTCCTCCGCACCCGATCGGGCCATGACAGCCGCTACCAGCGCATCGGCGCCGCGTGGGACGGTCGCATCGGCCCCGTCCGCACCGCGCTCGGCGCCAGCTGGCTGCGCGAATCGGACAGCCTCCTCGGCGCCCGCCTCGGTCCCGTCTTTGGCGCCGGCGGCGCGACCAGCCTCGTGGGCGATGCGGCCCTCGGCGCCGATCTCGCCGACGGGTGGAGCCTGTCGGGTGCTTGGCGGCAAATGTGGACGCGCCCCGACCGGCACGGCCTGATCGCGGGCGGCGCGCTCTGGTCCACCACCTTCTCCTTCGACATCGCCAAGGCCGGGCTGTTCCATTCGGATGATCGCGCGGCGCTTCGTTTCGCCCAGCCCTTGCGCGTTGCGCGCGGCGGTATCCACCTCCTGCTCCCCGTCGCGCACGATTATGCGACCGGCCGCACCGACTTCGGCCGCCGCACCTATAATCTGGCCCCCACCGGCCGCGAGCTGATCGTCGAGGCGAGCTATGCGCTGTCGCTGTTCGGCGGCGAGCTGATCGCGAATAGCTGGTGGCGCCGCGATCCCGGGCATATCGCCGCGATGCCCGATGACCAGGGCGCGGCGCTCCGCTTTACGATGGGCTTCTGATCGGCTTTAACGCTCCCCAAATTCAAAACAGGGGATGCCAATATGAAGCCGATTTACGTCCTTCCGCTCGCGCTGCTCGGCGCGGCGCTTGCCTCGCCGATCGCTGCGCAGGCGCCCGCGCGCACAATCATCCACGCCGGCCAACTGCTCGCCGAACCCGGCAAGCCGGTCCGCGGCGCCTCGACGATCATCGTCGAAAACGGCCGGATCGTGAGCATCGCCGACGGTTATCAGCCCGCCGACCCCGGTGCGACGCTGATCGACCTCAAGGACAAATATGTCCTCCCCGGCCTGATCGACAGCCACGTCCATCTGACGAGCGATGCGGGCGGCATCGCCGGCCAGCTTGAGGAAGTCACGCTCAGCCCTGCGGCGCAGGCGTTCAACGCCGAGGCGAACGGGATGAAGACGCTGCGCGCGGGCTTTACCACGGTGCGCAACCTCGGTGACGGCGACGGCGCGACACTGGCGCTGCGCGACGCGATCCTCGCGGGCAAGGTGCAGGGGCCGCGCATCGTCGATGCGGGCAACAGCATTTCGGGCAGCGCGGGTCATATGGACGGCTCGCTCGGCTATCGCGACGAGCTCCGGCCCTTCTTCGCGGGCGCGGGGAACACTTGCAACGGCGCCGACGATTGCCGCCGCGCGGTGCGGCTCCAGATCGGACGCGGCGCTGATGTGATCAAATTCGCCTCGACCGGCGGGGTCAACAGCCGCATCGGCGCCGGGCTCGGCAAGCAGATGTTCGACGACGAGGCGCAGGCGATCGTCGACACCGCGCATCTGTTCGGGAAAAAGGTCGCGGTCCACGCGCACGGCGCCGACGGCATCCGCCTCGCCATCGATGCCGGCGCCGATTCGATCGAGCATGGCACGATCCTTGATGAGACGACGATCGCGGCCTGGGCGAAGTCAAAGACTTATTATGTCCCGACCTTGTCGACGGTGAACGGCTATAAGGAACGCATCGCGGCGAACGCCAACGCCTATGAACCCGACGTGCTCGCCAAGATCCAGTGGCGCATTTCGATCACCGGCAAGAGCCTCGAGCAGCTCGTCCCGCGCGGTGTGCGCATCGCGTTCGGCACCGATGCCGGCGTGTCGAAGCATGGCCGGGGCGGCGACGAGTTCGAACTGATGGTCCAGCACGGGATGAAGCCGGTCGAGGCGCTGAAGGCCGCAACGGTCAATGCCGCCGACCTGCTTGGGCTGTCGAACGAGATCGGCACGATCGCGCCGGGCAAGAGCGCCGACATCATCGCCGTCGCGAGCGACCCGGTCGCCGATGTGCGCGTGCTGAAGAAGATCGATTTCGTGATGGCGCGCGGGGAAGTGATCGACTGACGAATGATCCTCCCTGTGCCGCAGGCATGGGGAGGTGGCAGCGCGACGCGCGGACGGAGGGGCCTTTTGCGCGACGTCGCTGCCCCTCCGCCATCCTTTGGATGGTCCCCCTTCCCACGGCATTGCCGCAGGGAGGATCATGAGTCGGCCAACGCTTTGCGTAGCGTCAGCCACCACTCCAGCTTCGCTGCATAGCCGCTCGTATTTGCCGCGCTGCTCGACGGCAAATCGATCACGACCACGTCCGTCAGTGCCGGCAACTGCTTTCGCCCGATCACCGCGGCCTTGCCGCCGTTGAAGGCGATCATGCGCAGGTCGGGAAGATCGGCGATCAGCGCCGCGAGGTCATGTGCCTCGGCTTCGCGGATCAGCGAGTCGCTGCTCATGTGCCGCTCGGCGCTGCGGATCACGTCCCACAGCCCGACCTTTGCCGCGCGGAGTAGGACCAGCTTCTCGGCATAGGGCAGATCCGCGAGTGGCCGGCCGACGACCTCGCCGAGCAGGCGCCAGAACTGGTTGGTTGGATGCGCATAATATTGCTGTTCGGCGAGCGAGCGGACGCCGGGCAGGCTTCCCAGAACCAGCAATCGCGTGTCGGGTGCGATGTGGGGCGCAAAGCTGGCGTGGCGAACGGCGGGCATGGGCGACCGATAGCCCGCCCCGACCGGCGCAACAATATTGCCCGCCCTTTGACCCGCGCCCCTTGACCATGGGGGGAATCGGGTCTAGGGGCGCGCTCGACCGAAAAGGGCAGTTTGCTGCCTCTTTCAGTTGCAACAGCGCTTGAACATTGCTGGCGCGGATGGAGCCTCCGGAAGATCTTAGCGATCCGCCGGGGTCTTTTGCTGTTATCAGGTCGGCCGTTTTTCGCCATTTTTGGCGGGTCAGCGGCCGGAGCTTCGTCCACCGCAGTACAGTAACCGTTCGCTTTGATGGGCGGACATTTAAAGGTGAAGCATTCATGCCCACGATCAACCAGCTGGTCCGCAAGGGCCGGACTCCCCAGAAGGTGAAGTCCA
The DNA here is from genome assembly GCF_050725655.1 of Sphingopyxis sp. Taxonomy (GTDB): domain Bacteria; phylum Pseudomonadota; class Alphaproteobacteria; order Sphingomonadales; family Sphingomonadaceae; genus Sphingopyxis. The sequence goes on from NZ_JBOHHT010000060.1 coordinate 22,659, forward strand.
AGGTCCCGGCGATGGACGCAAACCCGCAAAAGCGCGGCGTTTGCACCCGTGTCTACACGACGACCCCGAAAAAGCCGAACTCGGCGCTCCGTAAGGTTGCGAAGGTCCGCCTGACCAACCAGCGCGAAGTCATCACCTACATCCCGGGCGAAGGCCACAACCTCCAGGAACACAGCGTTGTGCTGATCCGCGGCGGTCGTGTCCGCGATCTTCCCGGTGTGCGTTATCACGTCCTGCGCGGCGTGCTCGATACGCAGGGCGTGAAGGACCGCAAGCAGAGCCGTTCGAAGTACGGCGCGAAGCGTCCGAAGTAAGGACCGCTTTTTCGGCTATTTGATCATCCCTGGCTGCCTTGGCGCCGGGATGCTGTTGTAAAAGGAATTACCTATGGCTCGTCGTCGTCGTCCTGAACGCCGCGAAATCCTGCCCGATCCCCGTTTCGGTGATACGGTGCTGTCGAAATTCATGAACAGCGTCATGCTGGACGGGAAAAAGTCGGTCGCCGAAAGCATCGTTTACGGTGCGCTTGAATCGGTCGAAGCCCGTGCCAAGAAGGAACCCATCGGCGTGTTCCACGAAGCGCTGGCGAACATCCGCCCGAACATCGAAGTCCGCAGCCGCCGTGTCGGCGGTGCGACCTATCAGGTTCCGGTCGAAGTCCGTCCGGAACGTGCGCAGGCGCTCGCGATCCGCTGGCTGATCACCGCTGCGCGCAACCGCAGCGAAACCACGATGGCCGCGCGCCTGTCGGGCGAACTGCTCGACGCGTCGAACAACCGTGGCAATGCCGTGAAGAAGCGTGAAGACACGCATCGCATGGCCGAAGCCAACCGCGCTTTCAGCCACTACCGCTGGTAAGCGCTCGCGGGACGGCCGGTTCTCGCAATCTGGCGTCTCGCAATCGTAACAATCATTCCTATATCGGGGGCGGCCCCAAAGGCCGTCCCCCACATCCAAGGAAAAGACCATGGCACGCAGCCATCCGCTCGAAAATTATCGCAACTTTGGGATCATGGCGCACATCGACGCCGGCAAGACCACGACGACCGAGCGTATCCTTTACTACACCGGCAAGTCCTACAAGATCGGCGAAGTCCATGACGGCGCCGCAACGATGGACTGGATGGAGCAGGAACAGGAACGCGGCATCACGATCACGTCGGCTGCGACGACCTGCCTGTGGAAGGCCGAAGAAGGTCAGGGCCCCGAGCATCGCCTGAACATCATCGACACCCCCGGCCACGTCGACTTCACGATCGAAGTCGAACGTTCGCTGCGCGTGCTCGACGGCGCGATCACCGCGTTCGACGGCGTTGCCGGCGTCGAGCCGCAGTCGGAGACCGTGTGGCGCCAGGCCGACAAGTATAAAGTGCCGCGCATGTGCTTCGTCAACAAGCTCGACCGCACCGGCGCCGATTTCTATTATTGCGTCCAGACGATCGTCGATCGCCTCGGTGCGGTTCCGGCGGTGCTGTACCTGCCGATCGGTGCCGAAGGCGATTTCAAGGGCCTCGTCGACCTCGTCAACGAGCGCGCGATCATCTGGAAGGACGAAAGCCTCGGCGCCGAATTCTTCTATGAGGAAATCCCCGCCGATCTCGTCGACAAGGCCGCCGAATATCGCGAAAAGCTCGTCGAGCTTGCCGTCGAACAGGACGACGACGCGATGGAAGCCTATCTCGAAGGCACGCTCCCCGAAGTTCCCCAGCTCAAGGCGCTGATCCGCAAGGGCACGCTGGCGCAGGCGTTCGTTCCGGTCCTCTGCGGCTCGGCGTTCAAGAACAAGGGTGTCCAGACGCTGCTCGACGCGGTCGTCGACTATCTGCCGAGCCCGCTCGACATTCCCGACGTCCAGGGCCTCAAGCTCGACGGCGTGACCCCCGATTCGCGTCCGGCCACCGATGAGGCGCCGCTCTCGCTTCTGGCCTTCAAGATCATGAACGATCCGTTCGTCGGTTCGCTCACCTTTGCCCGCATCTATTCGGGTACTCTGAACAAGGGCACGTACCTGAACTCGGTGAAGGACAAGAAGGAAAAGGTCGGCCGTATGCTGCTGATGCATGCGAACAGCCGCGAAGACATCGAGGAAGCCTTTGCGGGCGACATCGTTGCGCTTGCCGGCCTCAAGGAAACCACCACCGGGGACACGCTCTGCGCGACCAACGCGCCGATCATCCTCGAGCGGATGGAATTCCCCGAGCCGGTCATCGAGCTGTCGGTGGAACCGAAGACCAAGGCCGACCAGGAACGCATGGGCATCGCGCTCAACCGTCTGGCCGCCGAGGATCCCTCGTTCCGCGTCTCGACCGACCATGAATCGGGCCAGACGATCATCAAGGGCATGGGCGAGCTTCACCTCGACATCCTCGTCGATCGCATGAAGCGCGAGTTCAAGGTCGAAGCGAACGTCGGCGCGCCGCAGGTGGCGTACCGCGAGTCGCTCGCGAAGTCGGTCGATGTCGATTACACCCACAAGAAGCAGTCGGGTGGCTCGGGCCAGTTCGGCCGCGTCAAGGTAACCGTCGTTCCCGGCGAGCGCGGTTCGGGTATCGTTTTCAGCGACGAGATCAAGGGCGGCAACATTCCGCGCGAATATATCCCGTCGGTCGAAAAGGGCATGCGCGAGTCGGCCGAAAATGGTCACATGATCGGCTTCCCGATCATCGACTTCGAAATCAAGCTCACCGACGGCGCGTACCACGACGTCGACTCGTCGGCGCTGGCGTTCGAAATCGCGGGCCGTGCGGCGATGCGCGAAGTGGCGGCAAAGGCCGGCATCAAGCTGCTCGAACCGGTGATGAAGGTCGAAGTCGTTACCCCTGAGGATTTCATGGGCGACGTGATCGGCGATCTCAACAGCCGCCGTGGGCAGATCCAGGGCACCGACAGCCGGGGCATCGCCCAGGTCGTCGAGGCGATCGTTCCGCTGGCGAACATGTTCGGCTATGTGAACCAGCTGCGCAGCTTCAGCCAGGGTCGCGCCAGCTACTCGATGCAATTCTCGCACTACGAAGAAGTGCCGACGAGCGTCGCCGAAGAAGTGAAGGCCAAGATGGCCTGATGGGTCAAAGCCGCGCGGACTTGCGCCGCGCGGCAAAGCCCTCTAAGGGCGGCGCCTGATTCAGCGGGTCCGTCCAAACTGATCAACCGAAACATCGAACAAGAAGGTTCAAACACATGGCCAAGGCTAAATTTGAGCGGAACAAGCCGCACTGCAACATCGGCACCATCGGTCACGTCGACCATGGCAAGACCTCGCTCACCGCAGCGATCACCAAGGTGCTGGCCGAAACGACCGGCGGCGTCGCCGTCGACTTCGCAAACATCGACAAGGCGCCCGAAGAGCGCGAGCGCGGCATCACCATTTCGACCGCTCACGTCGAATATGAAACCGGCGCCCGCCACTATGCGCACGTCGATTGCCCGGGCCACGCCGACTATGTGAAGAACATGATCACCGGCGCTGCCCAGATGGACGGCGCGATCCTCGTCGTGTCGGCCGCTGACGGCCCGATGCCGCAGACCAAGGAGCACATCCTGCTCGCCAAGCAGGTCGGCGTTCCGACCATGGTCGTCTTCCTCAACAAGGTCGACCAGCTGGACGATCCCGAGCTGCTCGAGCTCGTCGAGATGGAAATCCGCGAAGAACTTTCGAAGCGTGGCTTCGACGGCGACAACATTCCCATCGTGACGGGTTCGGCGCTTGCCGCGCTGGAAAGCCGCGACGACAACATCGGCAAGGACGCGATCCTGAAGCTGATGGAAGCCGTCGATAGCTGGATCCCGCAGCCCGACCGTCCGCTCGACAAGCCCTTCCTGATGCCGATCGAAGACGTGTTCTCGATCTCGGGTCGCGGTACCGTCGTCACCGGCCGTATCGAAACCGGCATCGTCAAGGTTGGTGAAGAAGTCGAAATCGTCGGCATCAAGGACACCAAGAAGACCGTCGTGACCGGCGTCGAAATGTTCCGCAAGCTGCTCGACCAGGGCCAGGCTGGCGACAACGTCGGTGCGCTGATCCGCGGCGTCGGCCGTGAAGAAGTCGAGCGTGGCCAGGTTCTCTGCAAGCCCGGCTCGATCAAGCCGCACACCGAGTTCACCTCGGAAGTGTACGTCCTGTCGAAGGACGAAGGCGGCCGTCACACGCCGTTCTTTGCGAACTATCGTCCGCAGTTCTACTTCCGCACCACGGACGTCACCGGCGAGGTTATCCTCCCCGAGGGCACCGAGATGGTCATGCCGGGCGACAACGTCCAGCTGGCAGTCAAGCTGATCGCTCCGATCGCCATGGACCCGGGCCTGCGCTTCGCAATTCGCGAAGGTGGCCGCACCGTCGGTGCAGGGGTTGTCGCGACGATCACAAAGTAATATAGGGCCGCGAGCCGCCTGATTCGGAAGTGATTCGGGCGGCTCGTAGCTTAAAGAATTTTGATGGCCAAACCGGCTTCCCTGCGGAAGTCGGAGCAGGCCATTTCGGCTCTTTCGCATCGTTAGACGGGATTCGACTGGAATAGTCATGGAAACGCAGAATATTCGCATTCGCCTGAAGGCATTTGATCACCGCGTGCTCGATCAGGCCACCACCGACATTGCCGATACGGCACGTCGTACCGGAGCGCTTATTCGCGGCCCGATCCCGCTTCCGACGCGTATTGAAAAATTCACCGTGAACCGCGGCCCGCATGTCGACAAAAAGTCGCGCGAGCAGTTCGAGGTGCGTACCCACAAGCGGCTGCTCGACATCGTGCAGCCCACCCCGCAGACGGTCGACGCGCTGATGAAGCTCGACCTCGCCGCGGGCGTAAACGTAGAAATCAAGCTGGCTTAAGGCCAGCGACGCCCCGGTGAAAACCGGGGTCTCTATCGGCAGGACACTTCGGTGACTGCATTGTCCGGCGAGATCCGGACCGACGATAGGGTGGATACCGCCGGATCTCTTCCTTGCGAAGAAATATGGTCCGGGCTGCGTCCCCCGTCTCGCCGCTCTCCCACGGGAAGGCGGCACCTCAGCCCGGACGGGGCGATGCATCGAAATTTTGGGCTGGGAGGGTTCTCGTCGGGGTTCGCCTTGATGGGGTCCCACACGCCGTGCGGAATGGTCCGCCCGGCCTCTGTTGAGGAGTATGATCATGCGGACTGGCGTGATCGCGAAGAAAATGGGGATGACCCGCCTGTTTCAGGACGACGGCCGCCACGTGCCCGTCACCGTCCTGAGCCTCGAAGGCTGTCAGGTCATTTCTGTGCGCGAACAAGAACGCGACGGCTATGTGGCCGTTCAACTCGGTGCCGGCTCGGCGAAGGCGAAGAATGTTGCGAAGCCGCAGCGTGGCGCTTTCGGCAAGGCCGAAGTCGAACCCAAGGCGAAGATCGTCGAATTCCGCGTCGCCGACGACGCGACGCTCGACGTCGGCGCGGAGCTGTCGGCCGACCATTTCGTCGCCGGCCAGATCGTGGACATCCAGGGTGTGACCCAGGGTAAGGGCTTTGCCGGTGCGATGAAGCGCTGGGGTTTCGGCGGTATGCGCGCAACCCACGGTGTTTCGATCAGCCACCGCGCGCATGGTTCGACCGGTAACCGCCAGGATCCGGGCCGCGTCTTCAAGAACAAGAAGATGGCCGGCCACATGGGCGCCCGCAACCGCACCCAGCAGAATCTCGAAATCGTCCGCACCGACGTCGAGCGCGGCCTTCTCTTCGTCAAGGGCTCGGTCCCTGGCTCGAAGGGCGGCTGGCTGATGGTCCGCGATGCGGTCAAGCTGCCGCGCCACCCCGAAGCCCCCTATCCGGCGGGCATCAAGAGCGCGGCGAACGCCAACCAGGAAGCCCCGGCGGATGCACCGGTAGAGACCCCGACGGAAGAAACCGTCGTCGTCGATACCGCCACCACCGACGGCGCACAGGAGTCCTGATCATGAAGGTCAAGGTTCACACCATCGACGGCAAGGCCGGCGCGGACATCGATCTTAACGACGATGTGTTCGGCGTCGACCCGCGTGCCGACATCCTTCACCGTGTCGTCAGCTGGCAGCTCGAAAAGCGCCGTGGTCCGGCTCGCGCCGCCCGCGAACGCAGCGACGTGTCGCGTACCGGCAAGAAGTTCGGTCGCCAGAAGGGCGGCGGCACGGCTCGTCACGGCGATCGCGCAGCTCCGATCTTCATCGGCGGCGGCAAGGCGCACGGTCCCCGGGCCCGCACCTTCGGTCACTCGCTGAACAAGAAGATCCGCACGCTCGGCCTGAAAATGGCGCTGAGCGACAAGGCGAAGGGCGGCAAGATTCTCGTTCTCGACACGCTCGAGCTCAAGGACGCCAAGACCAAGGCGCTCGCCGGCCAGCTCGGCAAGCTCGAACTCGGCAATCGCGCACTGTTCATCGATGGCGATGCAGTGCACGAAAGCTTCGCCATGGCGTCGGCCAACCTCATCGGCATCGACGCGATGCCGGCGATGGGTGCCAACGTCTATGACATTTTGCGCGCCGATACGCTGGTTCTGACCCGCGCCGGCCTCGAAAAGCTGGAGGCACGCTTCAATGGCTAAGGCAAAAACAGTCGACGCGCGTCACTATGACGTGATCCTCGCTCCGGTGATCACCGAAAAATCGACGCTGCTCAGCGAAAATGACGCCGTGGTGTTCAAGGTTGCGAACGACGCAACCAAGCCCGCGATCAAGGCCGCCGTCGAGGCGCTGTTCGATGTCAAGGTGCTCAGCGTCAACACGCTGATCACCAAGGGCAAGACCAAGCGCTGGAAGGGCAAGCCCTACACCCGCAGCGACGTGAAGAAGGCGATCGTTCGCCTGGCCGAAGGCCAGACGATCGACGTCACGACCGGCGTCTGATTGTAGGAAGAGGCAGAGAAAATGGCACTTAAATCCTATAATCCGACCAGCCCCGCGCAGCGCGGCCTGATCCTCGTCGACAAGTCGTCGCTGTGGAAGGGCAAGCCCGTCAAGGCGCTGACCGAAGGCAAGAGCAAGACCGGTGGCCGCAACAACAAGGGTCATGTGACCTCGCGCGGTATCGCTGGCGGCCACAAGCAGAAGTACCGCTTCATCGACTTCAAGCGTCGCAAGTGGGACATGCCGGCCACCGTCGAACGGCTCGAGTACGATCCGAACCGCACGGCCTTCATCGCGCTCATCAAATATGAGGACGGCGAGCAGACCTATATCCTGGCGCCGCAGCGTCTGGCGGTCGGCGACACGGTTGTCGCGGGCAAGAAGACCGACGTGAAGCCGGGCAATGCGATGGAATTGTCGCAGATGCCGGTCGGCACGATCGTCCACAATATCGAGATGAAGCCGTCCAAGGGCGGACAGATTGCCCGCTCGGCCGGCACCTATGCCCAGGTCGTCGGTCGTGACCGCGGTCTTGTCATCGTGCGTCTCGGTTCGGGCGAACAGCGGTATATCCGCGGCGAGTGCATGGGCACGGTTGGTGCGGTGTCGAACCCCGACAACCAGAACACCAACCTGGGCAAGGCCGGCCGTAATCGCTGGCTCGGCAAGCGCCCGCTGACGCGCGGTGTTGCAAAGAACCCGGTCGATCACCCGCATGGCGGCGGCGAAGGCCGCACCTCGGGCGGCCGTCACCCGGTTACCCCGTGGGGCAAGCCGACCAAGGGTGCACGCACCCGTTCGAACAAGTCGACCGACAAGATGATCATCCGGTCGCGTCACGCGAAGAAGAAGAGGTAAGCCATGGCTCGCTCGGTCTGGAAGGGTCCTTTTGTGGACCTCCATCTGCTCAAGAAAGCCGAAACGGCCCAGGAAGGCAGCAGCAGTGCGCCTATCAAAACCTGGTCGCGTCGGTCCACCATCCTGCCGCAGTTCGTGGGGCTGACCTTCAACGTCTACAACGGCCGCAAGTTCGTGCCGGTGTCGGTGAATGAAGACATGGTCGGCATGAAGCTGGGTGAGTTTGCGCCGACGCGCTTCTTCCCCGGTCACGCTGCCGACAAGAAGGGCAAACGCTAATGGGCAAGGAAAAGTCCCCCCGCCGCGTTGCGGATAACGAGGCGCTCTCGGTCGGCACGCAGATTCGCGGTTCGGCACAGAAGCTGAACCTCGTTGCCGCGCTGATCCGCGGTCGCAAGGTCGAAGACGCGATGAACATCCTCACCTTCTCGAAGAAGGCGATGGCTGTCGACGTGCGCAAGGTTCTCGCCAGCGCCGTCGCCAACGCGGAAAACAACCACAACCTCGATGTTGATGCCCTGGTCATCCAGGAAGCCAGCGTCGGCAAGTCGATCTCGATGAAGCGCTGGCACGCACGTGGCCGCGGCAAGTCGACCCGGATCGTCAAGCCGTTCAGCCGCATCCGCATCGTCGTCCGCGAACAGGAAGAAGAGGCGTAAGATGGGCCAGAAGAGCAATCCGATCGGCCTGCGCCTGCAGGTCAACCGCACCTGGGACAGCCGCTGGTTCGCCGAAGGCCAGGACTATGGCCGCATGCTGGTCGAGGATCTGAAGATCCGCCAGTATGTGTTCAAGAACCTGCCGCAGGCCGCGATCTCGAAGGTCGTGATCGAACGTCCGGCCAAGCTGTGCCGCGTTTCGATCTATGCCGCCCGTCCGGGCGTCATCATCGGCAAGAAGGGCGCGGACATCGAAAAGCTTCGCAAGAAGCTCGGTGAACTGACGAACAGCGACGTGTCGCTGAACATCGTCGAAATCCGCAAGCCCGAAGTCGACGCCAAGCTCGTCGGCCAGGGTATTGCCGACCAGCTCGAACGCCGCGTCGCGTTCCGTCGTGCCATGAAGCGCGCGGTTCAGTCGGCGATGCGTCTGGGCGCCGAAGGCATCCGCATCAACTGCGCTGGCCGTCTTGGCGGCGCGGAAATCGCGCGTACCGAATGGTATCGCGAAGGCCGGGTGCCGCTGCACACGCTGCGCGCCAACGTCGACTATGCCGAATCGACCGCCCACACCGCTTACGGCGTGTGCGGTATCAAGGTGTGGATCTTCAAGGGCGAGATTCTCGGCCACGACCCGATGGCGACCGACCGTCTGATGCTCGATGCACAGACGACCGGCGTCCGTCCGGCTCGTGACGATCGCCGCTAAGGACTGCTGACATGCTGCAACCGAAAAAAACCAAGTTCCGCAAGGCTTTCAAGGGCCGCATCCATGGCAATGCCAAGGGCGGAACCAGCCTGAACTTCGGCTCCTACGGGCTGAAGGCGATGGAACCCGAGCGCATCACCGCACGCCAGATCGAAGCGGCGCGCCGTGCGATCAGCCGCGCGATCAAGCGTCAGGGCCGTTTGTGGATCCGCATCTTCCCCGACGTCCCCGTGTCGTCGAAGCCTGCCGAAGTCCGTATGGGTAAGGGCAAGGGTTCGCCGGAATTCTGGGCCGCTCGCGTGAAGCCGGGTCGCATCCTGTTCGAACTCGACGGCGTTCCCGGCCCCGTCGCCGCGCTGGCGTTCGAACGTGCGGCGATGAAGCTGCCGATCAAGACGAAGGTGATCGCCCGTCTCGGCGACACCTCGCATCTGGAGGGTTAAGGGCCATGTCCAAGACCGAAGATTTCAAGGCCAAGACCGACGATCAGCTGTCGGAACAGCTTGGTGAACTGAAGCGCGAGGCGTTCAACCTCCGCTTCCAGGCGGCCACTGGCCAGCTTGAAAAAGCATCGCGCGTCAAGGAAGTGCGGCGCTCGATCGCCCGCATCAAGACGCAGCAGACCGAGCGCACGCGCTCGGCCGCGAAGTAAGGAGACTATCGATGCCGAAGCGCATTCTGACCGGTACGGTGGTGTCCGACAAGGGCGACAAGACCGTCGTGGTGAAGGTCGAACGGAAGGTGAAGCACCCTCTGTACGGCAAGATCATCCGGCGTTCGAAGAAGTATCACGCCCACGATGAGGACAACGCTATCAAGGCCGGCGAAACCGTCCGCATCGAGGAAACGAAGCCGATTTCGAAGCTGAAGACCTGGAAGGTGCTCGACAAGGTCGACACCCACAGCAAGCCGAAGGGCTCGGCAGCACCCGCTGCTCCCGCCGCAGCCGAAGGCTGACACAGTTCACGGAACCGCCGGGGTTGCCCGGTAGGCCAAAAGAGAAGGAAATGCATCGATGATCCAGATGCAGTCACAATTGGAAGTCGCTGACAACAGCGGTGCCAAGCGCGTCCAGTGCATCAAGGTGCTGGGCGGGTCGAAGCGCCGCGTTGCCGGCGTCGGCGACGTGATCGTCGTGTCGATCAAGGAAGCCCAGCCGCGCGGCAAGGTGAAGAAGGGCGACGTCCATCGCGCCGTCATCGTTCGCACCCGCAAGGATGTGCGCCGCGCCGATGGCTCGGTGATCCGTTTCGACAGCAACGCCGCCGTGCTCGTCAACAAGAACGAGGAGCCGATCGGCACCCGTATCTTCGGCCCCGTCGTCCGCGAACTGCGCGGCCGTGGCTATATGAAGATCATCAGCCTGGCGCCGGAGGTGCTCTGACCATGAGTATGGCGAAGATCAAGAAGGGCGACACGGTTGTCATCCTGTCCGGCAAGGACAAGGGCAAGACCGGCGAAGTGACGCAGAGCCTGCCGAAAGACGGCAAGGTTGTGGTCGCGGGCGTCAACATCATCACGCGGCACCGCAAGCCGAGCCAGACCAACCCGCAGGGTGGTCTGGAACGCAAGGAAGCGCCGCTGCACGCGAGCAAGGTCGCGGTTGCCGATCCCAAGACCGGTAAGCCGACGCGTGTTCGTTTTGAAACCAAGGACGGCAAGAAGGTCCGCGTGGCCGTGAAGTCCGGGGAGACGATCAGTGGCTGACAATTACACCCCGCGCATGCGCACTCGCTACGACGAAGTGATCGTCAAGGCGATGACCGAGAAATTCGGTTACAAGAACGCGATGGAAGTGCCGAAGATCGAAAAGATCGTGCTCAACATGGGCGTCGGCGAAGCCACGCAGGACAAGAAGAAGGTCGAATCGGCGGCTGCCGAGATGGAACTCATCGCCGGCCAGAAGCCTGTCGTGACCAAGGCGAAGAAGTCGATCGCACAGTTCAAGCTGCGCGAAGGCATGCCGATCGGCTGCAAGGTAACCCTGCGCCGCGAACGCATGTATGAATTCCTCGACCGGCTGATCACGATCGCAATGCCGCGCATCCGCGATTTTCGCGGCGTGTCGGCGACGAGCTTCGACGGCCGTGGCAACTATGCCATGGGCCTGAAAGAGCAGATCATCTTCCCCGAGATCAACTATGACCGCATCGACCAGGTGCGCGGCATGGACGTGATCGTCACCACCACCGCCCGTACGGACGATGAAGCCCGCGAACTGCTCAAGCTGTTCGGCTTCCCCTTCCCGATCGAAGCGCAGGAAAAGGAAGCCGCCTGATCCCTTTGGGACCAGGCAGGCTCTTTCAAGAAGGAAAGAGAACTTAAGTCATGGCGAAACTGAGTTCGGTAAACAAGAACGAGCGTCGCAAGCAGCTGGTGAAGAAATACGCCGGCCGTTATGCGAAGCTGAAGGCGGTTGCAGCGGACACGTCGCTCGACGATGGCGAGCGTCTGATCGCGCGCCTCAAGATGGCGGAAATCCCGCGCAATGGTAACCCGACCCGCATCCGTAACCGGTGCGAGCTGACCGGGCGCCCGCGCGCTTATTATCGCAAATTCCGGCTGTGCCGTATCCAGCTCCGCGATCTGGCCAACAAGGGCCTGATCCCCGGTGTTGTGAAGTCGAGCTGGTAAGGGACTAGAAGATGGCAATGACCGATCCCCTGGGTGATATGCTCACCCGCATCCGCAACGGCCAGACGGCGAAGAAGGACAGCGTCCTGACGCCGGCTTCGACGCTGCGCGTCCGTGTTCTCGATGTTCTTCAGCGCGAAGGCTATATCCGCGGCTACAGCGAAGAAGCGCTGGGTGCCAAGGGCCAGCACAAGGGCATCCGCATCGAACTGAAATATTTCGAAGGGCAGCCGGCGATCCGCCATGTGGCTCGCGTTTCGAAGCCGGGTCGCCGCGTGTATTCGGGTTCGAAAGAACTTCCGATCATTCGCAACGGCCTGGGTATCACCATCGTGTCGACCCCGCGCGGCGTTCTCTCGGACGCCGAAGCACGCGAACATAATGTCGGCGGCGAAGTGCTGGCGGAGGTGTTCTGATGTCGCGCATTGGTAAAAAGGCAGTACCGATCCCGGGCGGCGTCACCGCCGCGATCGATGGCGGTCAGCTGTCGGTCAAGGGCCCGAAGGGCACGCTCGCGATGCCGCTTTCCGACCTCATCAACTATGAAGTCGGCGAAGGCAGCATCTCGGTCCAGCCCGCGAACACGACCCGCGAAGCGCGCGCTTTCTGGGGCATGCAGCGGACGCTGGTGCAGAACCTGATCACAGGTGTGACCGAAGGCTTCACCAAGGTCCTCGAGATCACCGGTGTCGGCTATCGCGCCAACTCGCAGGGCAAGATGTTGAAGCTGCAGCTCGGCTACAGCCACGATGTCGACTTCGCGATCCCCGAGGGTATCGAGATCAAGACGCCGGATAACACGACGATCGAGATCAACGGCATCGACAAGCAGCAGGTCGGCCAGGTCGCGGCGGAAATCCGCCGTTGGCGTAAGCCCGAACCCTATAAGGGCAAGGGCATCAAATATCGCGGCGAGTACATCTTCCGCAAAGAAGGCAAGAAGAAGTAAGCCATGGCACATCTTACCCAATTCGAAAAACGCCGCCAGCGCGTTCGTACCGCCCTCCGCAAGCGGGCCGGTGGGCGCGCGCGCCTGTCGGTGCACCGTTCGGGCCGTCACATCTATGCACAGCTCATCGATGACGCTGGCGGGCAAACGCTCGCTGCGGCTTCGACGCTCGACAAGGATGTCCGCGGCAAGACCGGCGCGACCACTGCGGCGGCTGCCGACGTTGGCAAGCGCCTCGCCGCTGCCGCCAAGAAGGCGGGCGTGACGCAGGTTGTGTTCGACCGCGGCGGTTTCCTGTTCCACGGGCGCATCAAGGCGCTGGCCGACGCGGCTCGCGAAGGCGGATTGGAGTTCTAATATGGCTGACGAAGTACAGAACGTCGAAGGCGCTCCCGAAGCAGCCCCCGCACCCACCGAAGGCCAGGCTCCGCGCCGCGGCCGTGGTGGTGGCGCCGGCGGCCGCGATGGTGGCCGTGGTGGTCGCGACGGTGGCCGTGGCCGCCGCGACGATCGCCGCCCGCGCGACGATGATGGCGGCGAAGAGCTGATCGAAAAGCTCGTCCACATCAACCGCGTCTCGAAGACGGTGAAGGGCGGCAAGCGCTTCGGTTTCGCTGCGCTCGTCGTCGTTGGCGACGGCAAGGGCCGCGCCGGTTTCGGTCATGGCAAGGCACGCGAAGTGCCCGAAGCCATTTCGAAGGCGACCGCTGCTGCGAAAAAGTCGATGATCCGCGTTCCGCTGCGCGACGGTCGCACGCTGCACCATGATGGTCTTGGCCATTTCGGCGCCGGCATGGTGACGCTGCGTTCGGCACCCGCAGGGACCGGCATTATCGCCGGTGGCCCGATGCGCGCCGTGTTCGAAAGCCTGGGCGTCGCCGATGTGGTGACCAAGTCGAACGGCACTTCGAACCCCTACAACATGATCCGTGCGACTTTCGAGGCGCTTGGCGAACAGACCAGCCCGAAGTCGGTCGCGCAGCGTCGCGGCAAGAAGGTTTCGGACCTGATCAAGCGTGGCGGTGCATCCGACCGCGCAGCCGAGGCGGAAGCCGCGGCGGTGACGGAGTAAGACGATGGCTGACAAGAAGATCAAGATCCGCCAGATCGGCTCGCCGATCCGTCGTCCCAAGAGCCAGCGTGCGATCCTGACCGGCCTCGGCCTGGGCAAGATGCACCGCGAGGTCGAACTGGTCGACACCCCGGAAGTGCGCGGCATGATCCGCAAGCTGCCGCACATGGTCGAAGTCGTCGACTAACGAATATCCCCTCCCGCAAGCGGGAGGGGCGGCGAGAGTTGCGAACTTGTTCGCTACTCGCAGCGGGGTGGGCAGAAGCGCGATGTCGCTGGCCCACACCAAGTTCGACTAGGGCCTGACGGCCCAAGTCTCCCTATCTTCTCCCGCCTGCGGGAGAGGAGCGCGATAAAAGCGAAAGCGAGTGCAATGACGATCAAACTTAACGAACTTCGTGACAATGATGGCGCCCGCAAGGGCCGTATGCGCGTCGGACGCGGCATCGGTTCGGGCAAGGGCAAGACCGCCGGCCGCGGCCAGAAGGGCCAGAAGGCTCGCAGCGGCGTCGCGATCAACGGCTTCGAAGGCGGCCAGATGCCGCTCCACATGCGGATCCCGAAGCGCGGCTTCAACAACATCTTTGGCAAGGATTTCGCGATCGTGAATCTGGGCATGATCCAGAAGCTGGTCGACGAGAAGAAGCTCGACGCCAAGGCTGTCATCGATCACGCCGCGCTCAAGGCCGCTGGCGTTGCCCGCGGCGGCAAGGACGGCGTCCGCCTTCTTGCCAAGGGTGAAATCACCGCGAAGCTGAACTTCGCCGTTGCCGGTGCGTCGAAAGGCGCGATCGAAGCGGTCGAAAAGGCTGGCGGCAAGGTCGAACTGCCCGAACCCAAGGCCGAAGGCGAAGGCAAGAAAGCCAAGCGCAAGGCCGAAGCGGCCGCCAAGAACTAATGCACTTTGGGGGCGGGTCGGCGATAGGTCGATCCGCCCCCGTCGCATCTGAATTCGGGCCTTTGCCCTTGCGCTTCGTGACTGGCGAACGCACATAGGCGCCGGGTCGCGGGGGCGCGGTCCGCCACTCGAGGAAAGATCATATGGCCTCTCGCGCCGACCAGCTTGCTTCCAACCTGAACTTTTCGAAGTTCGGCCAGGCGACCGAACTCAAGAACCGCATCTGGTTCACGATCGGCGCGCTGATCGTCTTCCGTTTCCTGTCGTTCGTGCCGCTGCCGGGGGTCGACCCCGTTGCGCTGGCGTCGCTCTACAGCCAGGCCGCATCGGGCGGCGTCCTCGACATCTTCAATACCTTCTCGGGCGGCAGCCTGGAGCGCATGAGCATCATCGCACTCGGCGTCATGCCCTATATCACGGCGTCGATCGTCGTGCAGCTGGCCTCGGCGCTGTCGCCGAGCCTCGCGGCGCTCAAGAAAGAGGGCGAAAGCGGGCGCAAGAAACTCAACCAATATACGCGCTATGGCACGGTTTTCCTGACCGCGATCCAGGGCTATTTCATCGCCGTCGGCCTCGAATCGCTTGGCGCGAGCAACGGTATCGCCGCGGTCGTCGACCCCGGCATGATGTTCCGTATCGGTGCCGTCATCAGCATCGTCGGCGGTACGCTCTTCCTGATGTGGCTTGGCGAACAGATCACCAGCCGCGGCATCGGCAACGGCGTGTCGCTGATCATCATGGCGGGCATCCTCGCCCAGCTTCCGCGCAGCTTTGCACAGATGTTCACGCAGGTTCGCGAGGGCTCGATGGGCGGCGGCACGATCATCGCGGTCATTGGCGGCGCGATCGTGATCATCGCCTTTATCAGTTTCATGGAACGCGCGCAGCGCCGCGTGCTTGTCCAGTATCCGAAGCGTGCGACGCAGCGCGGCGGAATGCAGGCTGATCGCAGCCATCTGCCGCTCAAGGTCAACACCGCGGGCGTCATCCCGCCGATCTTCGCTTCGTCGCTGTTGCTGATGCCGCTGACGATCACGCAGATGATGGGACAGAACGTCCAGGGCGACACCGCGACCGGCAACTTCCTGATCTCGCTCAACCAGTATCTCGCGCACGGCCAGCCGCTCTATATGCTGCTCTACGCCGCGGGCATCATCTTCTTCTGCTTCTTCTATGTCGCCGTCGTCTTCAATCCCGAGGAAACCGCCGACAATCTGAAGCGCCAGAACGGGTTCATCCCCGGCATCCGCCCGGGCAAGAACACCGCCGCCTATCTCGACCATGTGCTGACGCGCATCACCGTGCTTGGTGCGGCCTATCTGGCGGCGATCTGTCTGATCCCCGAATATTTCATCGCCGGATCGGGCCTGCCGTTCCAGCTCGGCGGCACCAGCCTGCTGATCATCGTCAACGTCACGATCGACACGATCAGCCAGATCCAGAGCCACATGCTCGCGCATCAATATGGCGACCTCATCAAGAAGGCCAAATTGAAGGGGGGCGTTGCGCGGCGCTAAAGCGCCCGCTACGTCCATCCGCGCCAGAGGAATAGGGCAACGGGCAGGAAACAGGGGCCTCCATGACGCTGAATATCATTTTGCTGGGTCCGCCGGGGGCGGGCAAGGGAACGCAGGCGGTGCGCCTGGAAGAAGAGCATGGCATGGTCCAGCTTTCGACCGGCGACATGCTCCGCGCCGCGGTCAAGGCAGGAACGCCGATTGGCGTTCAGGCGAAGGCCGTGATGGATGCGGGCGAACTCGTCTCGGACGAAATCGTCTCGGGCCTGATCGGCGAGCGGCTCGACCAGCTCGGCAACGACGTTTCGGTGATCTTTGACGGCTACCCGCGCACGGCGGCACAGGCCGAGGCGCTCGACGGCATTCTGTCGGCGCGTGGTCGCAAGCTCGACCATGTGATCGAGCTGCAGGTCGAGGAAGATGCGCTCGTTGACCGCATCACCGGCCGCTTCAGCTGCGCCAAATGCGGCGCCGGCTATCATGATCGCTACAAGCTGCCCAAGGTGGACAATGTTTGCGACGTTTGCGGCAGCCACGAATTCAAGCGCCGGCCCGACGACAATGAGGAAACGGTGCGCACGCGCATGGCCGAATATCGCGCCAAGACCGCGCCGATCCTGCCGATCTACGAAGCGCGCGGGATCGTGACGCATGTCGACGGTATGGCGCCGATCGACGAGGTCAACGACGCGATCGAAACGATCCTCGCGACTGCTGGCTAGCCAGTCCCCCCGGCGCCGGTTATTGAGGCGCAAAGGGGGACGGGCTGATGGCAATTTCCGGATATTTCGCAGGTGCGGCGATGATCGCGGCGCTTTCTTTCGCGCCGGCCACAAACGCCAAGGTCGTCGACCAGAGTGACGCCGGCTTCGCGGTCGCGCATACGGCGCAGGTCGCCGCGACCCCTGCCGACGTGTGGAAAATGCTCCGCATGCCGCAAAGCTGGTGGTCGAAGGATCATAGCTGGTCGGGCGACGCCGCGAACTTCTGGCTCGATCAGCAGGCAGGCGGCTGTTTCTGCGAAAAATTGCCCGACACCGGGTCGGGGGTGGGTAGTGTCCAGCACGCGCGCATCCTCTTTTCGAAACCGAACCAGATGCTGCGCCTCTCGGGCGCGTTCGGGCCGCTGCAGGGTGAGGCGCTGACCGGCACGCTGACAATCCAGATCAAGGAAACCCCGACGGGCAGCGCGCTGCGCTTCGACTATGTCGTCGGCGGCTATATGCGCTTCAAGGTCGCCGATATCGCGCCCGCGGTCGACAAGGTGATCGGCGAGCAGCTACTCGGCCTCGCCAACGCGCTCGGCGGCGCGCTGCCGCCGACGCGCGATGAAAAGGCCGCGGGCGAGGGGACGGAGAAGCCGAAGGCCGAAACGCCGCCCGCGAAGGAAGAGCCGGGGCTGGGCGCAGCCGTTGCCGATCTGGTCGGGGAAGAGCCGAAGGCTGCTCCCGACGAGCGCCCTTAAGCGTCGGGTTTTCCGCGCAGCTTCGCGAGCGCGGCAAACGGTCCGACCGCCTCTTCGCTGAGCACGCCCTTCTCGACAAGGATGCGTGTCGCGTCGGGGTGACGCGGGAACGGGTCGAGCGCGAGCGAGAGGGTCTGGACTGCCGCATCCCCGAGGTCGACCCGGTCGCCCTCGAGCGGGAGAAGATCCAGATCCTCGCTGCCGATTTCGATCTCTTCGTCTTCACCCACGGGCGCATCGACATCGCGCAGGAAGCGGAGATCGAAAGGTTCGGCGATCGTTGCAGGGACGGGTAGGTCGGTCGCGGCGCAAGCCTGCACCACCAGCGCCTGTACCTCGCCCTTGGCGCCGATTCCGCCCGCGATCGCGCGGACTTCGGCGGTGACGGTGAAGCGATCGAGCCCAACCAGATTCAGTCGCTTGGCAATTCTCGCACGGGTTTCGGTATCGGCCTCGACCGAAAGGGCGCGGCCATGCGCGGCATCGGCCAGCGTGACGATCAGCGAGAATTCG
Organism: Sphingopyxis sp.; assembly: GCF_050725655.1. GTDB lineage: Bacteria > Pseudomonadota > Alphaproteobacteria > Sphingomonadales > Sphingomonadaceae > Sphingopyxis. Next base: position 40,772 of record NZ_JBOHHT010000060.1, read on the forward strand.
GGGGCGCTCAACGCGGCGCTCCACCCAAGTGATCGGCGACGACGAGATCGACCACCGGCGTGGCCGCCAGTGCTGCGCGCAGCGCCGCGACCTCGGCCACCACATGCGCGAGCCCCGCTTTGCCGGGTTCATTGCCGCGCCACAGATTGCGGACAAGTGCGGCGCGCAATTCGTCCGATCCGTCGACGGCGCGATAAACGCCGAGCCGCCCGCCGAGCGCGCTCATCATCCGCCCGACCTGCTTGCCGACGACCATGTCGCCAAAACCGATCTGGCGCATCTGCCCGTCCATGTCGTTCACGAACAATTCGGTCAGCTGAACGCCTGCGATGCCCTGTGCAGGGTCGTCGTCGATCCGGTGCAGCACCAGCGCCATCACCAGGCTGATCATGTCGAACCGGCCGTCGAGGGTATCGGGAACGGTGCCTTGCGCGTACCAGTGCGGTGCGCGCGCGGTCGCGACAACGGCGTCCCATAGCGGGCGACGCGCCTCGCGCGGGTCGGGCTGGGAGCGGAACAATTTGCTGAGTGAGATCATGCCATCCGCTTAGGCGCATTCGCGCCATCGGAAAAGGGGAGCCAAACTCTTGCCCCGCGCCGCACTCCGGTCAGCTTGTGGCAAGCTTTGCCGCGGCACAAGCAGCTTGTGCGCGCTCACCGCTTGCGGTTAAGAGGCGCGAGAGCCAGCGCCGACCGCCGGGATTAGCGGCGGACGGGCGCAACGGAGATATTTGATGCCGAATTCGATCCTTTCGCTTCCTGCCCCGCGCGCGCGCCTCGTCGTGCTCGGCCTCGCCGTCGCACTCGCCACCAGCGGCTGCGCGCAACTGAAGGGGCGGCAGGGCTATGTCGTCGATCCGCTGCTGACCGAAGCGATCACGCCGGGCGTCGACAACCGCGAATCGGTCGAAAAGACGCTCGGCCGTCCGACCTTCGTCGGCCAGTTCAGCGACAATGAATATTATTATGTGTCGCGCGAAACGCGGCAGCTCGCCTTCGCCAAGCCGCGTCCGGTCGATCAGCAGGTGCTGCGCGTCCGCTTCGACACCGCGGGCAACGTCGCCGCGGTCGATCGTACCGGCCTCGAACTGGTGAGCAAGATCAGCCCCGAAGGCGACAAGACGCCGACGCTCGGCCGTCATCGCAGCTTCTTCGAGGATATCTTCGGTAACATCGGCGCCGTGGGCGCGCCGGGTGCGGGGGCTCCGGGGCAGTAAAGGCCGAAGACACCGGCAACGGATAGGAAAGCGGCGGCGCGTTGGGCACCGCCGCTTTTTCTTATTGCGCGATCCCGCCCGCCGCGAGCACCGCGAGGGTGACGAGGTCCGACGCGGTCGATGCCATCGTCGCGACCTGCACCGGTTTCTCCATGCCGACGAGCATCGGGCCGATTACCGCACCACCGCCGAGCTCGCGCAGCAGCTTCGCCGACAGGTTCGCCGATTGCAGCCCCGGCATGATCAGGACGTTCGCGGGGCCCGACAGGCGGCAGAAGGGATAATTCTTCATCACCTTCTCGTTGAGCGCGACGTCGGGCGCCATTTCGCCTTCATATTCGAAGCCGGGCTTGCGCCCATCGAGGATCGACACCGCCTCGCGGATGCTTTCGAGCCAGCTTCCCTCGGGATTGCCGAAGGTCGAATAGGAGAGGAAGGCGACGCGCGGTTCGTGACCCATGCGCCGCGCGACCTGCGCGGTGCGCTCGGCGATGTCGGCGAGCATCTCGGCGGTCGGCCGCTCGTTGACCGTCGTGTCGGACATGAAGATGGTGTGGTGCTGATCGACGAGAATGTGGATGCCGAACGGTGTCTTGCCCTCGGCATGGTCGATCACGCGCCGGATTTCGCGCATCGACTGCGAGTAGGTGCGCGTCGTGCCCGTGATCATCGCATCGCCGAGGCCCATTTTGAGCAGTAGCGAGCCGAAGATGTTGCGGTCGCGATTGACCATGCGTTCGACGTCGCGGCGGAGGTATCCGCGGCGCTGCAGCCGTTCGTAGAGCATGTCGACCATCTGCGGCACGTGCGGCGAATTGACGCTGTTGTGGACCTCGAAGCTTTCGGCGTCGGCGACACCCATCGCGCGCAGCTTGTCGTGCAGCCCCTCGCGTCCGACGAGCACCGGAATCCCGTAACCGCCATCGCGGAACTGGATCGCGGCGCGCAGCACGACTTCCTCTTCGCCCTCGGCAAAGACGACGCGCTTCGGATTGTTGCGCGCGGCTTCATAAGCGAGCGTGAGGACCGAGGTCGTCGGGTTGAGCCGGGCGCGGAGCTGGGTGCGATATTCGTCGAGATTCGCGATCGGCCGCTGCGCGACACCGCTCTTCATCGCCGCTTCGGCGACCGCCGCGGGCACGATTTCCATCAGGCGCGGATCGAAGGGCGAGGGGATGATATATTCGGGACCGAAGCTCGATGCGCGCCCGCCATAGGCCGCGGCGACTTCCTCGGGCACCTGCTGGCGCGCAAGGTCGGCGATCGCATAGGCCGCTGCGATCTTCATCTCTTCGTTGATCGCGGTCGCATGGACGTCGAGCGCGCCGCGGAAGATGAAGGGGAAGCACAGCACATTGTTGACCTGGTTCGGATAGTCCGACCGCCCCGTCGCGATGATTGCGTCGGGTCGCGCCGCGCGCGCATCGGGCGGCGAGATTTCGGGATCGGGGTTCGCCATCGCGAAGATGATCGGCGCGGGCGCCATATCCTTCACCATCTCGGGCTTCAGCGCGCCCGCGGCCGAGAGGCCGAGGAACACGTCGGCGCCGACGAGCGCTTCGGTCAGGTTGCGCGCTTCGGTCGGCACCGCATGCGCCGACTTCCACTGGTCCATGCTTTCGGTGCGGCCCTGATAGATGGTGCCCTTGCGGTCGCACATGATGACATTTTCGTGCCGCACGCCCATCGCCTTGATCAGCGCGGTGCACGCGATCGCCGCTGCGCCGGCGCCGTTGACGACGATCTTCACCGTCGCAAGGTCGCGTCCCGTCAGATAACAGGCGTTGATCAGGCCCGCGGCGGTGATGATCGCGGTGCCGTGCTGGTCGTCATGGAACACCGGGATGTTCATGCGTTCCTTCAGCGCCGCTTCGATGATGAAGCAGTTGGGCGCGGCAATATCTTCGAGGTTGATGCCGCCGAAGCTCGGCGCGAGCAGCTCGACCGCCTCGATGAAGCGCTGGGGATCTTCGGTGTCGACCTCGAGGTCGATCGAATCGACGTCGGCGAAGCGCTTGAACAGCACCGCCTTGCCTTCCATCACCGGCTTCGATGCGAGCGCGCCGAGGTTGCCGAGCCCGAGGATCGCGGTGCCGTTCGAGATCACCGCGACCAGATTGCCCTTGATCGTATAATCATAGGCTTTCGCCGGATCCTCGGCGATCGCGAGCACCGGCACGGCGACGCCGGGCGAATAGGCAAGGCTGAGGTCGCGCTGCGTCGCCATCGGTTTCGACGCGACGATCTCGATTTTCCCGGGTCGGCCATATTCATGGTAAAGCAGGGCCTCGCGGTCCGAAAATTGCACCTTGCTGCCGCTGTCCATCATTTATCCTCTCAACTGATCCACAAGGCGCGCGCCCGAGCCCATTCCCTAGCGTCGCCAAGCGGAAATGGAACCCGCGAATCGCGCGCGCGTCTTGCCACGGACCTATATCCGTCCCTAAGCATGTCGCATGCCTGTCACCGCCCGCTCCGCTGCCAATTCGAATAGTCCCGCGCCCGCCGTAACGCCGATGATGGCGCAATATTGGTCGCTGAAGGACAAGGCGGGCGATTGCCTGCTCTTCTATCGCATGGGCGATTTTTTCGAGCTTTTCTTCGACGATGCGAAGGCGGCCGCCTCAACGCTCGACATCGCGCTCACGTCGCGCGGCGAGTATGACGGACAGCCGGTGGCGATGTGCGGGGTGCCGGTGCACGCGGCCGAATCCTATCTTGCGCGGCTGATCCGGGCCGGGCACCGTGTCGCGATCGCCGAGCAGATCGAGACGCCGGCCGAGGCGAAGGCGCGCGGCGGGTCGAAAGCACTCGTCGCGCGCGACATCGTGCGCTTCGTCACCGCGGGCACGCTGACCGAGGAGAGCCTGCTCGAAGGGCGCAGCGCGAACCGCCTCGCCGCGCTCGCGCAGATTGGCAGCGACGGCGAGGTGGCGATTGCCGCCGCCGACATTTCGACCGGGCGCTTCGAGGTCGTCGCCGTTTCTGCGCAAGCGGTCGACGCCGAACTCGCGCGGCTCGCGCCTTCGGAGCTTCTGCTCAGCGAGTCGGCCGAGGAGCTGCCGATCTCGTCGGCGCGGCAGATTGTGCGCCGCCCGCCCGCGGACTTTTCCAGCACGAGTGCGCAAAAGCGCCTCGAAAGCTTCTTCGGCGTTCAAACGCTCGACGGCTTCGGCCAGTTCGGGCGCGGCGAAATCGCGGCAATGGGCGCGCTCGTCGCCTATCTCGACCATGTCGGCACCGGTGGACCGACCTTCCTCCAGCCGCCGCTGCGGCACCTCGCGTCGGGGCGGATGGCGATCGACGCCGCGACGCGCGAGAGCCTCGAACTCGTCCGCACGATGGCGGGCGCCCGCGAGGGCAGCCTGCTCGGCACGATCGACCGCACCGTCACCGCGGCGGGCGCGCGGCTGCTTGCCGACGATCTCGCGAGCCCGCTCACCGACAAGGATGCAATCCTCGACCGGGTCGATCTCGTCGACGGGCTCGCGCGCGATGCACTGTGGCGCGGTGAACTGCGCGCGGCACTCCGGGCGCTTCCCGATGCCGGGCGGGCGCTCGGGCGCCTCGTCGCGGGGCGCGGCGGACCGCGCGATCTGGCGCAGCTGCGCGACGCGCTCGGCGGCGCACGGCTATTGCGTGAACGGCTCACGCGCCGTCCCGACCTGCCGCCCTTGCTCACGCGCCTGCTTCCCGGGCTCGACGGGCATGGCACGCTCGTCGACGAACTCAGCCGCGCGCTGATCGAAACCCCGCCGGTCGACGCCGCGCAGGGCGGCTATATCGCCGAGGGCTATGACCATGCGCTCGACGCGCTGCGCGAAACCGCGCGCGATGGGCGCAAGGCGATCGCCGCGCTCGAAGCCGACTATCGCGACCGCACCGGTATCGCCTCGCTCAAGATCCGCCACAATGGCGTGCTCGGCTATCATGTCGAGGTGCCCGCAAAGCATGCCGATGCATTGATGACGCCCGAATCGGGCTTCACCCACCGCCAGACGCTCGCGGGCGTCGTGCGCTTCAACTCGTCGGACCTCCACGAAGCCGCGAGCCGGGTGACGCAGGCGGGTGTTCATGCGATCGCTGCCGAGGCCGCGCATCTCGAATCGCTCACCGACGCAGCGATCGTGCGGCGCGGGGCGATCGCCGCGAGCTGCGACGTGCTCGCGCGCATCGATGTCGCCGCGGCGCTCGCCGATCATGCGATGAGCCATAACTGGTGCCGCCCAGACCTCGCCGACGACCCCTGCCTCGACGTAAGCGGCGGACGCCATCCGGTGGTCGAGGCGGCGCTCGCGAAATCGGGCGAGCGCTTCGTGCCCAATGACGTCTCGCTGTCGCAGCGCGACCGGCTCTGGCTGGTCACCGGCCCGAATATGGGCGGCAAGTCGACCTTCCTCCGCCAGAATGCGCTGATCGTCGTGCTCGCGCAGGCGGGCGGTTTTGTCCCTGCGGCATCGGCCAAGCTCGGCCTAGTCGACCGGCTGTTCAGCCGCGTCGGCGCCAGCGACAATCTCGCGCGCGGGCGTTCGACCTTCATGGTCGAGATGGTCGAAACCGCGGCGATCCTCGCGCAGGCGACCTCGCAAAGCTTCGTCATCCTCGACGAGGTCGGGCGCGGCACCTCGACCTACGACGGGCTCGCTCTCGCTTGGTCGGTGGTCGAGGCGGTGCACGAGGTGAACAAGTGCCGCTGCCTATTCGCGACGCATTATCACGAGCTGACGCGGCTTGCCGAAACGCTGAACGCGCTGTCGCTCCACCATGTCCGCGCGCGCGAATGGCAGGGCGATCTGGTGCTGCTCCACGAACTAGCCGAGGGGCCTGCCGACCGCAGTTACGGCCTCGCGGTCGCGCGCCTCGCGGGCGTTCCGGCAGGGGTGGTCAGGCGCGCCGAAGCCGTGCTGGCGAAACTCGAGGCGGGGCGCGAGAAGACCGGCGGGCTCGCCGCGGGGCTCGACGACCTGCCGCTGTTCGCCGCGACGCTCACCGAGGCACCCGCGGCGGTGCGTGACGCGTTGCGCGAGGCGCTGGCGGACATCGATCCCGACGCGCTCGCGCCGCGCGAGGCGCTCGACGCGCTCTATACGCTCAAGCGGCTGATGGCCGACGCGCCATGAGCGACCTGTTCGACAATCTCGACCAGCGCCGCGCGATCATCGACCGGCGCGATCTCGCGGCGCAGCTCGACGCGATCGCCGCCGAAAGCGGCGATTCGGGGAGGCGCCGCCGCGCGATGGTGGCACTGCTCAAGACGGCGCTCGATGACGGGCGTGCCGAAATCGAACGCCGGCTGCTCGAACGGCCTTCCTCGGGTCGCGTCGCGGCGAATGCGATGGTGTTCCTGATCGATCAGATCATCCGCCTCAGCCATGATTTCACCGTCGGCTATCTTTATCCGTCGGCGAATCGGTCGGCGGGCGAACGCATTACGCTGATCGCGGTCGGCGGTTACGGCCGCGGCGAAATGGCGCCGCACAGCGACATCGACATCGGCTTTTTGACGCCGTTCAAGCAGACGAGTTGGACCGAACAGGTAATCGAGGCGCAGCTTTACACGCTGTGGGATCTCGGGCTGAAGGTCGGTCATTCGAGCCGCTCGCTCGACGAGATGGTGCGCGCCGCGAAGGAGGATCTGACGATCCGCACCGCGTTGCTCGAAGGGCGCTTCATCTGGGGTGACCGTGCGCTTTACGATCAGGCGTCGGCGCGCTTCGATGCCGAGGTTGTCGCGGGCAATGCGCGGGCTTTCGTCGCCGAAAAGCTGGCCGAACGCGACGAGCGCCATAAGCGCATGGGCGATTCGCGCTATGTCGTCGAACCCAATGTGAAGGAAGGGAAGGGGGGGCTGCGCGACCTCCATACGCTCTTCTGGATCGGCAAGTTCATCCACCGCGTCCGCACCGTCCCCGAGCTTGTCGACGCGGGGCTGTTATCGGGCCGCGAGCTTCGCCAGTTCGAACGCGCCGAGAATTTCCTGCTCGCCGTGCGCTGTCACCTTCATACGCTCGCGGGGCGCGCCGAGGACCGGCTGACCTTCGACTTCCAGCGCGAGATTGCGGCGCGCATGAAATTCGCCGACCGCCCGGGAAAGAGCGCGGTCGAACGCTTCATGCAGCTCTATTTTCTCCACGCCAAAAGCGTCGGCGACGTCACCGGCACCTTCCTCGCGCATCTCGACGACCAGATGGCGACGCGCGGGCGGCGTTTCCTGCCGACGATCCGGCGGCGGCCGGGCAAGCTCCACGGCTTCGTGCTCGACCGCGGCCGGCTTGCGTTGCCGAGCGACGATTTCTTTCAGGCAGACCCGGTGCGGCTGGTCGAGATTTTCGCGCTCGCCGACAAGCATGGCCTCGAAATCCATCCGCAGGCGATGCGCCAGGCGCGGCACGACGCGAAGCTGATCGACGCGCGCGGCGTGCGGCGCATCGCGCGCGCGAACGAGCTGTTCCTCGACGTACTGACGTCCCCGCGCGATCCCGAAACGGTGCTGCGCTGGATGAACGAGGCGGGGGTGTTCGGCCGTTTCGTTCCCGATTTCGGCCGCGTCGTCGCGCAGATGCAGTTCGACATGTATCATCACTATACCGTCGACGAGCATACGATCCGTGCGATCGGCCTCCTTGCCGACATCGAGCAGAACAGGCTCAAGGAAGACCATCCGCTGTCGACCGCGATCATGGACCAGATCCATTCGCGGCGCGTCATCTACCTCGCGGTGCTGCTCCACGACATCGCTAAGGGGCGCGGCGGCGACCATAGCGTCCTCGGCGCCGAACTCGCGCTGCGCGTCTGCCCGCGTCTCGGGCTGAACGAAGCCGAGACCGAGACGGTGTCGTGGCTCGTACGCTATCACCTCCTCATGTCGGCGACCGCGTTCAAGCGTGATCTTGCCGATTTCAAGACGATCCTCGATTTTGCGCAGGTGGTGCAATCGGCAGAGCGCCTGCGTCTGTTGCTCGTGCTCACCGTCGTCGATATTCGCGCCGTCGGTCCGGGCGTATGGAACGGCTGGAAGCGTCAGCTGCTCACCGAGCTATACGACGCCGCCGAAGAAGTCCTGCGCCTCGGTCACAAACAGCGCGGCCGCGAAGCGCGAATCGAAAGCAAGAAAGAAGCGGTTGCTGCGCAGTTCGGTTTCGACCGGAAAACTTTCGACAAGGTCGCAAAGCGCCTTCCCGAAAGCTACTGGATCGCCGAACCGGTCGAGGTCATTGCCGCCAACCTGGTCCATATCCGGCAGGCGGGCGAAGCGCCGCTGCACATCGCCGCGGTGCCTGACGACGATCGCGGCGCGACGCTGGTGATGGTGCTCGCCGCCGACCATCCGGGCCTTTTCTATCGCATCGCTGGCGGCATCCACCTCGCCGGCGGCAACATCATCGATGCGCGCATCCACACGACGCGCGACGGGCTCGCGCTCGACAATTTCCTCGTCCAGGATCCGCTCGGGCGGCCGTTCGCCGAGGCGGGGCAGATCGGCCGGCTGACCCGCGCGATCGAGGATGCGCTCGCCAACCGACACAAATTGCTGCCGAAACTCGAAGCGCGCGCGCTGCCGCGCACGCGTGCCGAGGCGTTCCGTGTCGCGCCAAACGTCTTTGTCGACAACAAGGCGTCGAACCGCTTCACGGTGATCGAGGTCAATGCGCAGGATCGTCCCGCGCTGCTCAACCAGCTCGCCTATGCGCTGTTCCAGTCGAAGGTCACGGTGCACTCGGCGCATGTCGCGACCTATGGCGAGCGCGCGGTCGACACTTTTTACGTGACCGACCTGATCGGCGACAAGATCGACAGCGCGGCGCGGGTGAAGAGCCTCGAGAAACGCCTGCTCGAAGCGGCGACGAGCCACAGCGAGGATGCGGTCGCGGCCTAGAAATCAAACCCGTGCTGAACCGGCGCGACGGTAACCGGCACGCCTTCGAGTTCGAGCATCCGGGCTTTGGACGTTGAACCGCCGGGCGCAGAGAAACCCCCGATCTTGCCGCCCGCGGCCAAGACGCGGTGGCAGGGGACGATCAGCGGGACGGGATTCGTCGCCATCGCCTGTCCGACGGCGCGGGCATGTTCGGGACCCGCGTCCAGCGCCCGCGCGACGGCGCCATAAGTGGTCGTTTCGCCCCAGCCGAGCTTGCGTACCAGAGCATAGACTTGTGCGAAGAAGGCAGGCTGTTCGCCCAGATCGATGGGTACATCGAAAAACTCGATCCGCTCTCCTTTGAAATAACGGATTGCCGCGTCGATGACCGTCCCTATTTCGGCTGGGGGCTCGGTACGCATCGCGTCGGGCAGGCGGCGCAAAACGGCGCGCTCGGCTTCGGCTGCGGTCGCCGCAGGCAGGCGAAAGCTCATAATGCCGGCGCTCGTCCAGCCGATAGCGGCGACACCGGCCGCGGTTTCGAAAAGCTGATAGTGGCTATGGCCGGGCATGTCCGTCCCTCATCTTCGGTCCGATATAGGGCAATATTTCGCCAAAACCATACGCCGACGATGTTTGCCCTGCCGTCCCTTCAGCTGTTTGCCGGCCCCGCCATGGCCGCCGCCGCCGCCAGCAGCCCGCCGTTGAAACGCTGCGACAGCGCGGCGTCGGGGATCGCATTGAAGGCATGGATCGCGCCGGCATAGCTGTGCAGATCGACAGGCACGCCGGCCGCAACGAGCCGGCGCGCATAGTCGAGATTTTCATCGAAGAAGAGATCGAGGCTGCCTGTCGCGATATAGGCGGGCGGCAGGTTCGATAGATCGTCGGCGAGGCTCGGCGAGAACCAGCCGCGCCGTTCGTCGTCGGCCTCGTAATCGCCCTGCAGCGCGCGCCAGCCGAAGCGGTTACTCGCGCGCGTCCAGATGAATTCGCCGGTCATGGGGTTCTTGTACGGACAATCGTCGCTGCCGGTACGATGATCGAGCATCGGATAGGTCAGGAGCTGGCCCGCGATCGCCGGGCCGCCGAGATCGCGCGCCATGATCGCGAGTGCGGCGGCAAGTCCACCGCCCGCGCTCTCACCCGCGACAATGATCCGGCCCGCGTCGAACCCGAGCGCATCGGCGTGGCTTGCGAGCCACGCCAGCGCCGAATGGCAATCTTCCTGCGGCGCGGGAAAGGGATGTTCGGGCGCGAGGCGATATTCGACCGATGCGACCGGAACGCCGGCGGCAGCGGCCAGCGCCGCGGGTCCGGCCTGCATTTGCTCGACCGATCCCATCACCATGCCGCCGCCGTGGATGTGGAGGATCGCGCCACCACCCGGACGCGTTGTGGCCGGGCGATAGAGAAAGACTGTTATGTCGGGTCCGCCATGGATCGACGGCACGACCAGCCTCTCGGGCGCGATGACCGGCGGCGGCAGGATCGAATAAGTCTCCGCCGCCTTGGCACGAATTTGGGCGATCGGCGCCGAATCGAGATCGACGCGTGGAAACAGGTCGATGATCGGCGCGATCTCGCGGTCGACGAGGTGGCGGGTGTCCATGACGAAACTCTCCCTTTCTTCTCTCGCCGAAGCGAAGATCAGCCGCGCAGCGTTGCCCCGGCCTTCGCCGCGGCGGCGACCACCTTGTCAGCGATCGCCTTCAGCTCGGCGTCGGTGAAGCTCTTCTCCAGCGGCTGCAGCTCGACCTCGACCGCGAGGCTCACCTGACCCTCGGGCACGCCCTGACCGCTGAAACGGTCGAACAGGCGGGCGTCGACGATGCTCGCCTTGTCGGCGCCGCGGATTGCGCGCACCAGATCGGCGGCGGTCAGGCTCGTCGGCGCGAGGAAGGCGAAGTCGCGGCGTACCGATTGCAGCGCCGGCGGCGTGAAGGCGGCGCGCGCGGGGCCGCTTGCACGCTTCGCGGGGATCGCATCGAGGAAGATCTGCACCGCCATCACCGGGCCGTCGACGTCGAAGGCGCGCGTCAACAGCGGGTGGAGCGCGCCGAATTCGGCGAGCACGGCCTTGGGGCCAAGGCGCAACGTCGCCGACTGACCGGGGTGCCATATGCTGCCGGTCGTGACGGCCTCCATGACCTGCAACCGGTCGGCGGGCGCGCCCGCGGCTTCGAGAAGCGATAGCGTCGCCGCCTTGGCGTCGAACGCATCGAACGGTGCGGCCTTGCCCGCCTGCCAACCGCGCGCGCGCTTGTCGCCGGCCATGAGGATCGCGAGCGTCGGATGTTCGGCGTCGGACAGATAGCGGCGACCGATCTCGAACAGGCGGATGCTGTCGGCGCCGCGATTCTGGTTGCGCTGTGCCGCGGCGAGCAGGCCGGGGAGCAGCGACGGCCGCATGACTTTCAGGTCTTCGCTGATCGGATTGGCGAGCGACCACGTGCCGCCACCGAACGGCACGGCGTCGCTTTCGCTGATGAACGACCAGGTGACGGCCTCGTCGAAGCCTGCCGCGGCCGCGGCGCGGCGCAGGCGGCGCTCGAGCAGCTGTTCGGCGGTCGCGGTCGGTTTCGCGACGCCGTCGGTGCGCGGCAGCGGAACCGATGCCACGGCGTCGAAGCCGATGATGCGCGTGACTTCCTCGACTATGTCGGGGGCGCCGTCGACATCGCGGCGCCAGCTCGGCACAGCGACCTGCCAGCGGCCACCATTGTCGATCACCGAAAAACCGAGCGCGACGAGAATTTCTTTCTGCCGCTCGGGGTCAATCGCGATGCCGCCGAGTGTTGCCGACAGCGACGGATCGTAATCGACCGTCTTCACATCGGCGGGCGGCGCGCCCGCGCGCGTCACGGCAGAGGGTGTGCCGCCGCAGATCGCGAGCACATGCGCGGTGACGATCGCGGTCGCGTCGTCGAGGAACGCCGGATCGACCCCGCGCTCGAAGCGGCTGCGCGCATCACTGGTCAGCGCGAGCGCCTGACCGGTCAGCGCGATGCGTTCGGGAGTGAAATAGGCGATTTCGATCAGCACGTCGGTCGTCGTCTCGCTGCACCCGCTATGCTCGCCGCCCATGATGCCGGCGATGTCGTGGACGCCGCTATCGTCGGCGATCACCGTCATCGTGCCGGCGAGCACATAGTCCTTGCCGTTGAGCGCGGTCGCCGTCTCGCCATCCCTGGCGCGCCGCGCGACGAGCGCGCCGGTCAGCTGGGCGCGGTCATAGATATGGCTCGGGCGGCCGAGGTCGAACATCACATAATTGCTGATGTCGACGAGCGCCGAGATCGAGCGCTGGCCGACCGCTTCCAGACGGCGGCGCATCCATTCGGGCGCGGTGCCGTTGGTGACGCCGCTGATCGTGCGGCCATAGAAAGCGGGGCAGCCTTCGGGATCGTCGGTGCGGATTTCGGTCGCGGACCGACCTTCGCCTACGATCGTCGGGACGTCGAGCGGCTTCAGCGTACCGAGCCCGGCGGCGGCGAGGTCGCGCGCGATGCCGCGCACGCCCATGCAATCCTGCCGGTTCGGAGTGATCGAAATGTCGATTACCGGATCGCCCGCGCCGCTATAGTCGGCGAAGCTGGTGCCGATCGGAGCGTCGGCGGGCAGTTCGATGATCCCGTCATGATCGTCGCCGAGCTCGAGTTCGCGCGTCGAACACATCATGCCGTTCGATTCGATCCCGCGCACCGCCGCGATCTTCAACTCCATGCCGTTCGCCGGCACGATCGCGCCGGGCAGGCCGAGTACGCCGACCAGGCCGGCGCGCGCGTTGGGTGCGCCGCACACGACGGTCAGCGGCGCGCCGCCGTCGCCGGTATCAACGGTGAGCACCTGCAGCTTGTCGGCCTGCGGGTGGCGTTCGGCGGTCAGCACCTTCGCGACGCGAAAGCCCGCGAGCCTTTCGGCGGGATTCTCGACGCCTTCAACCTCATGGCCGATGCGGTTGAGCGTGGCGACGACGTCATCGACGCTCGCGCTCGTGTCGAGATGCTCCTTGAGCCAGTCGAGCGTGATCTTCATGCCGAAACTCCCCCGCTGAGCGTCGGGACCGACAGCGCGCCGAACCCGTAATGCGACAGCCAGCGAAGATCGCCGTCGAAGAAGGCGCGCAGATCGTCCATGCCATATTTGAGCATCGCGAGCCGGTCGACGCCGACCCCGAAGGCAAAGCCTTGCCACTCGTCGGGGTCGAGCCCGCAATTCGCGATGACGCGGCGGTTGACCATGCCGCTGCCGAGGAGTTCCATCCAGGCATGGCCTTCTTCGTCGCCATTGCCGCCTACGATGCGGCGACCCTTTTCCTGCTTATAGCCGACATCGACCTCGGCCGACGGTTCGGTGAAGGGGAAATAGCTGGGGCGCAGGCGCAGCACGATGTCGTCGCGCTCGAAATAGGCTTTGAGGAAGGTTTCGAGGGTCCATTTGAGGTGGCCCATATGGATACCGCGGTCGATGACGAGGCCCTCGACCTGATGGAACATCGGGGTGTGCGTCGCGTCGCTGTCGCTGCGATAGACGCGGCCCGGCGCGATGATGCGGATCGGCGGCTCCAGGCTCATCATCGTGCGGATCTGCACCGGCGACGTGTGGGTGCGGAGCAGTATCGCGCGGCCCTCGGCATCGTTCATCTGCGCCGGGAAATAGAAGGTGTCGTGCATCGCGCGCGCCGGATGCGTTTCGGGAATGTTGAGCGCGGTGAAGTTGCGCCAGTCGTCCTCGATCTCGGGACCCGTCGCGACGGCGAAGCCCATGTCGGCGAAGATTTCGGCGAGCTCGTCCATCACCTGGCTGACCGGGTGGACGCTGCCGCGCGGGGCCGCGTCGGCAGGCAGCGACATGTCGATCGCTTCGGCGGCGAGTTTGACGTCGAGCGCCGCGGCGTCGAGCGCCGCCTTGCGCGCGCCGAGCGCCGCGGTGACCGTTTCGCGCAGCGCGTGGATTTCGGGGCCTTTCGTCTGCCGCTCGTCGGGGGTCATGCCGCCCAGCGTCTTGAGCAGCGCGGTGATCGTTCCCGCCTTGCCGAGCGCGGACACGCGCAGCGCCTCGATCGCGTCGAGGTCGGCAGCCGCCGCTATGTCGCCCATCAGCCGGGTCTGAATGGCCTGAATATCGCTCATTGTCGTTCGTCCTGTTCCGGCGGCGCTGGCGCTGCCGGCCTGCATTTCTTTGATTCTGTGGATAGGGCAGCTACCCGCGCGTCCGTCGCCTGCCGCTTGCACCGAACGCGCGGCGCGGGTCAAGCCACTTGGCGGAAAACGGGGTTATCCGGTCGGCTTATGGAGGCCCTGTACCGCGGCGCCGGCAGCAGCAGCCCGCGCAAACGCTGCGGCGCCCAATATCGGCTTGGGGCGCGCGGCATAGTCGCGCGGGCTCATCCCCATGAAGCGCTGGAAGTCGCGGGTGAATTGCGCCTGGTCATAGTAATGATGGTCCATCGTATCGATCCACGCCATCGACGGGTCGAGCATGAACCGCGCGAGCGAGCGCAGGAAGCGCTGGCGCAGCAACAGCAATTTGGGTGAAAAACCGAAGGCGCGGTGGCTCAGGCGCTCGATCGACCTTTCGGAGAGCGACAGCTTCGCCGACAGATCGGCCACGCTCGTCACCTCGTCGTCGACCAGTGCGCGATGTGCGGCGAGGATGGAAGGATCGTCGGGCGGCGCATCGGCGAGGAGGGCGCAGACATGGGCGTCGATCAGCGCCGCCGCAGCGTCGACGTCGTTCACTTGCCGCAAGGCGTCGAGCAAGGGCGCAAAGGGGGTAAAGGCCGGGTGGGTGACGCCGTCGGCCAGGCGGTCGGCCAGGTCTTCGGCGGGCAAGGGAATGAATTTTGCCCAGCCCATCGGCAGGATGCCAATACCCCAGGCGCGCATATTGCCCGCCGCGAAATAGGTGGCCGTGCTCGTCGGACCGGTGGCGACGAAGCGGGGTGTCTCGACCACCGGGCTGTCACCGATCGCCGCGAGCGGCCGGTCGCCCTCGACAAATCGCAGGTTCGCCCATTCGGGGTGCAGATAATCCTCGACCCGGTTGCCGTCGGGTACGGCGACTTCGCTCAGATAGATGGTGCTGACATAGGGGCGCAGAGCGGGCGACAAGGGGAAGAAGCGCGTGGCGATCCGCGCGCCGGTCGGGGGTTGAGAAGATGCGTCGCGTTGCGGCATGCTGTCCCGTTTTAGCTGGCAAAGTGCATGAAAAACAATGTCCCGATGTCGGCTCGTGTCGGGTTCCTACAATTTTCTGCGCGCGGGCTGCGTCATAGTTGGTCGTCCGCTTCGAAACGGAGCGTGCGAGGAGAATCGTGGCGTGACGCCAATGGATGGGGTTTGGCGGGGACCTGAAACAGACGACTGATTTTCCGAGCTTTGTTCCGGCCGGCAGCTTTCTGCGACCCACGGCTATTCGGATCGGACGGGGGGGCGATGGTTTCCGTTTGGAACCATTGTCGAGGCGGTGCGGAGCGGGAGCTCCGCGCCGCCTCTTCATTTGGGTCGGTAGATGCCCGCTTTGGGTGGGGAAGCGGACATTCCTACCTTTCGTCATCCCGGACTGGATCCGGGATCCACTGGCTCAACGGTAATTGTGGACCCCGGATCAAGTCCGGGGTGACGATGGGGACATATCCTCCCTGTGCCGCAGGCATGGGGAGGTGGCAGCGCGAAGCGCTGACGGAGGGGCTAGTGGCGCGAGGCCGCCTCCCCTCCACCCCCGCGCTTCGCGGCGGTCCCCCCTCCCCACGGCTGCGCCGCAGGGAGGATCAACGTCGGCAATCGGTGGTGGGTTCAACGTGTGGCGGCAACACTTTAATCTTTGGAAGAAGATGGAGTGTAGCGATGAAGCAGCGACGGCGGATATATTACACGGCCTCTCAGCGTTCGGAGA
>NZ_JBOHHT010000061.1:0-11437 GCF_050725655.1 Sphingopyxis sp.
GCAGACCGCCATGGGCTGAATGTCGATTGGTCCTAGCAGCGTTCGGATGCGCCCGCAGCAGACCGGCGGCATCCGATTGAACGACGCCCCGGCCCCAATCGTAGAAACGGTTAGGCTGGGCCAGAAACGTCATGTGGCGAGCGGCAACGCGATCTCAGATAATCGGTCGCGTCGGAGTGGCTGCCGCTTCTCCCGGCCATCCCGTCACCACTCCTAACAAGCGATTGGTGTCCCTGTGCCTGCCATACCCTCTTCGCCGCCGCCTTCCCCTGTTCGAAGATAAGTAGGTCGCCTTTTCAGTTCCGATCCGTCGGCGCTTTGCTGATTTATCAGCGGAAAATGGCCGCTTTCGGACGGTCCGCTTCTGGGCGCAAATTGGAAGAAGCAGACACGGGCGACCTTATCGTAGCGCCCGAAATGATTGGACAGGCCGACACGATGGCTCGCTGGCCAAGACGGCGGCTTCCCCATAGCGAAACCATGCGCAGAAGCCGGGATTGTTCGATTGTCAATTTCGCGAATTCATACATCGCCATTGTCGGCCTATCGACTAGGGCGGCCTCCCGGCTCGGCGGCGCTGACGAGGCAAGGCGGAACAGCCGGTGCATTACAGGAGAAGATGGTGGCCAAATTGTTCGAGCCGATCACGATAGGCGAATTGTCCCTCACCAATCGCATCGTTATCGCACCGATGTGCCAATATTCGGCCGAAGACGGACGAATGACCGACTGGCATCTGATGCACCTGGGTCAGCTCGCGATCTCCGGCGCCGGTTGCCTGACGATTGAAGCAACCGCTGTCTCGCCCGAAGGCCGCATCACCTATGCCGACGTCGGCCTCTATGACGATGCAAGCGAAGCTGCGATGGGGCGGGTTCTGTCCGCGGTACGGCGGTGGTCGGATATTCCGATTGCGGTCCAGCTCGCCCATGCAGGGCGTAAGGCGAGCACGGCAAAGCCATGGGATGGCGGCGCTCAGATCGCGCCCGATGTCGCCAACGGATGGCAGGCTGAGGCACCTTCTGCCCTTCCGTTCCTGGACCGGGACAATGCGCCCGTCGCGCTCGACCGCGCTGGCCTCGACCGCATCCGTACCGACTTCGCCGATGCTACGGTACGCGCGGCGCGACTGGGGATCGACGCTATCCAACTGCACGCCGCGCACGGCTATCTGCTTCACCAGTTTCTTTCGCCGCTGTCGAACAGGCGCGACGATGAATATGGCGGCAGCTTTGGAAACCGGATGCGGTTTCCGCTCGAGGTCTTCGACATCGTACAGGACGCGTTCGGCGCGCGAGGCCCCGTAACGGTTCGGGTGTCGGGCACCGACTGGGTCGAGGGCGGCTGGACGATCGAAGAGACGGCCGTCTTTGCACAAGCGCTCGAAGCGCGGGGTTGCGCCGCCATCAACGTATCGAGCGGCGGGCTGCATCCCGCGCAGCAGATCGCGCTCGCGCCGGGGTATCAGGTGCCGCTGGCGCGCCAGGTCAAGGATGCGGTCGTCATGCCGGTCATTGCCGTCGGGTTGATCACCGACCCTGCCCAGGCCGAAGCCATCATCGCCAATGGCGATGCCGATGCGGTCGCGATCGCCCGCGCCGCGCTCTATGATCCGCGCTGGCCGTGGCATGCTGCGGCGGCGCTTGGTGCGACGGTGCCCGTCCCGCCGCAATATGAGCGGAGCGAGCCGCGCGAGCATCGCGGGCTTTATGCTTCGCGGCCCGCTTGAGCGGGATCAGACTCCCATCATGCCGGCGGTCGTCGCCCCGTCGATCACATAATCGCTGCCCGAGATGAAGCCTGCCTCGTCGGATGCGAGGAAAGCAACCAGCGCGCTGATTTCGTCCAGCTGCGCCATGCGGCGCATCGGCGCCATCCCCTCGAACGCGCCGCGCGCTGCGGCGGGGTCGGGCGAGCGATCTATGACGCCGCGGATCATGTCGGTTTCGACGACACCGGGCAGGATCGCGTTGACGCGGATCGCATAGCCTTTTTGCGCACAATGGATGGCCGCTGATTTGGTCAGCGCGACGACCGCCGCCTTGGTCACCGAATAGGCCGAATAATTGCCCATCGCGCGCAACGCATTCATCGACGAGTTGACGATGATCGAACCTTTCGCGCCATCGGGATTAGCCGCCATCGCGCGGATCGCATGCTGGACGGTCAACATCACCCCCGTCTGGTTGACCGCGACGATATGGTTCCAGGCATCGATGTCGACATCCTCGACGCTCGCATCGCCTGCCTCGGTCCCCGCATTGGCAAAGGCGATGTCGAGCCGGCCAAAGGTCGATGCGATATCCGCCATCAGCACGGGCCACGCCGCCGCGTCCTCGACCCGGTGCGCGCGGAATGTGGCGCCGGTATCGGTCTCGATCGCTGCCGCCGCATCGGCGTTCGACCCGGTGAAAACAACTCGCGCGCCCTCAGCGACGAACCGCCGCACCGCGGCCGCGCCGATTCCGCTCGTCCCGCCAGTTACCAGCGCGACCTTGCCGTTCAGCCTGTGCATTGCGCCTCTCCTCTTACCCGGTCTCTTGCCAGTTCCCATCGCGCCGCGAACCTATCAATAGAGCAAGGTGACGTGCAGCAAGGCCCCCCACATGATGCAATGGGAAAATAGCGAGAGGATCAAGAGATGAGCGACAGCGAGCATCCGCCGCGGATCGATTGCGTGCTGATTTGTGGCGGCGTTTGGCACGATATGGATTTCGCGCGACTCGAGATATTGAAACTGCTGTCCGAAGACTCCGCGATCCGTACCCGCGTGTTCGAAAACTATGACAACATCGCCGCGATCGAGGCGGCCGACATATTGATCACCTACACCTGCGACGTCGCGCCCTCGCTGCCTGCACAGGAGGCGTTGCGCGACTGGCTGAAGCGCGGGGGGCGCTGGTATGCGCTGCACGGCACCAATTCGATCCTGCGGCTGCTCGATACGGGGGTGTGGGACGCACCTCGCTGGGCGCCGCTGATGATGGATCTGCTGGGGTCGCAGTTCATCAGCCACCCCGCGATCGAACCCTATACGGTCCGCGTCGTCGACCCCGAGCACCCGCTTGTCGCCGGGGTGGAGCCGTTCGAAACCACCGACGAGCTTTATCATCTCGAAACGCACGGCGATTTGCACGTGCTGCTCGATACCGAATGTGCCGGACCGGGCACGGGGTTCGTCGAAGCCGAGGATGCGCCGGGCACCTATCCGGTCTTTTACATCAAACAGCACGGCGCAGGTTCGGTGCTCTACCTGACGCTTGGGCATTGCCGGGGCCATTACGACTTGCAGCCGATGATGGACTGGTGGCCGACCGTCGATCGCTGCGCATGGGATCTGCCGGTGTTTTACGACCTGCTACGCCACGGGATCGGCTGGCTGAAAGATCGCGAACGCGTCTAGGCGACCGCTCTCACCTTGCGCCGATCCTCCCGGATCAGAGCCGCCGCGCGCAACGCCAGCGCCATCGCAGGGGCATTGGTGTTCCCGGTGACCGGCGACGGCATCACCGAGCAATCGACGACGCGCAAGCCCGCGACACCGTTGACGCTCAGCCGGGCGTCGGTAACAGCGCGATTATCGCTGCCCATGCGGCAGGTGCCAACGCCGTGCAGCCCGCATGTCGCAAGACGGCGAAAGGCCGAGAGGATCTCGACATCGCTTTGCACCGCGGCACCCGGTAACAGTTCGCGTTCGACCAGCCCGACAAGCGCCGGCTGCGCCATATAGCGCCGCATTGCATGCACCGCGGCGATCGCTGTCTGCTCATCCTCGGGTGTCGATAACCAGTTCGGCGTGATCCGGGGCGGGGCGGCGCTGTCAGGACCGCTGATCGTCAGTCGCCCTTCGCTCGTGAGCCGGAGCAGTTGACCATAGATCGTCATGCCGGGTTCGCGGTCGATACTGTTCAGCGGGACCGGATGCTTGTCGTCGCCCATCGCAAAGGTGTAACCGCCCATATAGAGCTGCAGATCGGGCCGCGCGTCGCGGCTCGTCAGGTTGAGGAAGGCGCCGACCTCGAACGGCCCCGTCGCCATGATGCCACCCCGCGTCAACAGATATTGCGCTATCGCCCGCGCGAGGCCCAACCCGTAAAAACTACGGTTGCTGCCGACATCGCGCGACAGCCGATGCGGCATGGAAAACCCCAGATGCTCGCGCAGCCGGCTGCCGACATCGGGCGAATCGATCAGCGGTTCGACACCTGCCGCGCGCAGGGTTTCGGCGGAGCCTATCCCCGAACGCTGAAGCAGCAACGGGCTTTCGATCGTGCCGCCCGAGACGATAATCTCGCCGTCGCAATCAAAATGCTGCGGCTGTCCCGCTACCACCGCATCGACTCCCGTCACACGTCCATTGTCGATCACCAAACGCTCCGCCATCGCATGCGTGATCACTTGCAGGTTCGGTCGTTTCCGGGCGCGGGCAAGGAACGTCGTCGCGGCGCTCTCACGTCGACCGCGACGGACATTGTGCGAATAGAAACCAACGCGATCATGCGTTGCCGCGTTCAGATCGTCGACGGGCCGCAGCCCCATCTCGGTGCCCGCCTGCACCATCGTTTCGGCGAGCGGATAGCTGTGCAGCTTGGGCGCAACGCCCACCGGTCCGCCGCCGCCCCGCATTTCGCTGGCGCCGAGGCCGTGGTCCTCGAGCGATCGGAACGCTTCGGTCATCACCGCGCCGTTCCAGCCGGTGCAGCCAAGCTTCTCCCATTCGTCATAGTCCGCCGGCTCGCCGCGGCTCCAGATCATGCCGTTGACCGCCGACGACCCGCCGAGTCCTTTCCCGCGTATCCACACTTCGCCGGGCGCGGCGCCATCGCCGCGCGGCTGCGACACGCCATAGGCCCATATATGGTCGGGGTTGGTCACCAGCTTGGCTACGCCCTTGGGGATCGCGACCCAGCGGCTGTCATTTTTTCCGCCCGCTTCGAGCAGCAGCACGCGCGTGTGCGGATCAGCGCTCAGTTGCTCGGCAAGGACGCAGCCCGCCGATCCCGCACCGATGATGATATAATCCCAACTGCTTCCCATGCCGCGTCTCCCGTCGGGCGCGGCCGCTTCATTGCCGGCGGCGTGAGCGCCTGCGCGTCGGACTGGCAGCGCTGTCCCCGCATCGCACCTAGCGCAATAAATAGTGCCTTTGCCCGGCAGGCAGGATGATAGTGCCGGACAGCACAAGGAGGACGCGATGGCAGGGCAGAAAAGCGGACGGATACCGGGCAAAGCCGCGTTGGTGACCGGCGGCGCATCGGGGCTGGGGCTCGACATCGTCCGTCGTTTCGTCGCCGAAGGTGCCGAGGTGATTATCGCCGATGTCGACGTGGCCGCCGGCGAAGCCCTGGCGGCAGAACTTGGACAGCGCTTCGTCAAGCTGGATGTATCGCAAGAAGCAGATTGGTTGGCAGCTCTGGACGGCTGTGGACGCATCGACATCCTCGTCAACAATGCCGGCATCACCACGCATGGCTCGATCGAGGATCTGACGCTCGAGGCATTCCGTCACGAATTTTCGGTCGATGTCGACGGCGTTTTCCTCGGCTGCAAGCACATCATCCCCAAGATGAAGCGGCATGGTGGATCGGTGATCAACATGTCGTCGATGTGCGGCGTGCGTGCACAGGGTGATCTTGCGGCCTATAATGCCGCGAAGGCGGCGGTCACCCACCTCACCAAGTCGGTGGCGCTTCACTATGCGCGAAAGGGGTATGGCATCCGCTGCAACTCGGTGCATCCCGGCGCGATTCATACCCCGATCCTTGAAAAGGTGATGGCGCAGGTCGCGGATGGACAGGCGCTCTATGACAGCTGGGTCGCGACGCATCCGATCGGGCGCCTAGGCAAGCCCGAGGAGATTTCGGCGATTGTCCTCTATCTCGCCTCCGACGAATCGGCTTTCGCCACCGGCGCGGAATTCCGCGTCGACGGCGGCAGTTCGCTTTGACCATGGCGGGACGTCTCGATGGCCGCATGGCGCTGGTCACCGGTGCGGGATCGGGGATTGGACTGGCGACCGCCCGACGCCTTGCCGCCGATGGAGCGCGGGTCCTGAGCGTCGATCGCGCTGGTGCGGTCGATGTCGTCGCCGACGTCACCGAACCGGGAATCAACGCGCGGCTGGTCGCCGAGGCGGAAGCACAGCTGGGCGGTCTCGACATCATTGTCGCCTGCGCCGGAATCACCGGGATGCAGATGCTCGACGGACATGGCGACGAATTCTTCGACACAATGATGGCGGTCAATGTCACCGCCGTCTTTCGCCTGATGCGCGACGCGATGCCGCCGCTCAAACGCTCGCCGCACGGCCGCATCATCCTGATCGGATCTGTGATGTCGAGTTTCGGCGAGGCTGGCATGACCGCCTATAGCGCTTCGAAACATGCGGTTCTGGGAATGACCAGGTCGGTCGCGGCCGAAGTGGGTGCGTTCGGCATCACCGTCAACTGCATCCAGCCCGGCGCGATCGACACGCCGATGACCGCGCCCGCCTTCACCGCGATGCCCGAGTTCAAGCAGCGCTGGATCGAAAAGGCATCGCTCGGACGGCTCGGTCAGCCCGAAGATATCGCCGACGTTGCGGCCTTTCTGGCATCGGACGACGCCCGTTTCATGTCCGGCCACGGCCTGTTCGTCGACGGCGGCGCTACGCAACGCCAATAGATTCAACGCTATGCCCGCCTGTACGGCGTGCCTGATATTTTTGATGATTGTTCAATCCAGGCATAAAGCGGACCTTGCCCTCCAACGTGACCGGCGAACCTATGCGCGGGCGCGAGAGGGAGGAAATCCGATGTCCACGCATGCCCGAATGCTGCCTGCCGTTTACGCCACGGTCTCGCTTGTCGCGATGGCGATCGCCACGCCGGCGCTTGCGCAGGAGGCTCCGGCCGAAGAAAATCAGGGCGCACTTCGCGAAATCGTCGTCACGGCGCAGAAACGCGCGGAGAGTGTTCAATCGATCCCGATCGCGGTGACCGCACTGGACCAGACTGCGCTGGAATCGGCAACGATTGACGATATCCGTGACATCGCTGGCCGCGTTCCCAGTCTTGTCGTCGACTCGGTTGGCGCCGGCCCCAGCGCCGCCGCTATCGCGATCCGCGGGATCAGCTTCGAGGATATCGAAAAGAGCTTCGATCCCGCAGTCGGCGTTGTCGTCGACGGCGTCTTCATCGGCACCAACACCGGCCAGTTGCTCGACAGCTTCGACCTCGAACGATTGGAAGTGCTGCGCGGACCGCAGGGCACCTTGTTCGGCCGCAACACGATCGGCGGCGTGATCAACGTGACTCGCACGAAACCCACCCACGAGTTCGGCGTGCGCGGTCAGTTCGGATACAGCAACTTCGACACCAAGCGCGGCCGCCTCGTCGTCAACACCGGCACGCTCGGCGGCTTTATCGCGCTCAAGGCATTCGGTTATTACGACAAGACCGACGGCTATTACTACAACGTCACCAAGGGACGCCGCGAAGGAAAATACGAAACGCTGACCGGCGGCGTCACTGCGCTGATTACCCCCAGCGACGCGATCACGGCGCAGATCACCTATCAGCACAGCCGGGAGCGCGGCGAGACGATCGCCGCGGCCTTGTCCGAGACCAGCCGCGACGTCATTTGCGCCGCACCTGGCGCGCCCGGCTTTTCGCCGCTCACCGAATGCAATCGCTCGTTGCTGCCCAACCGCGGCCTATATACGACATTCAGCAACATCGACGCGCCAGTCCGCAACGATGTCGACAGCCTCACCGGCAATATCGACATCGATCTCAGCGACACCATCACCCTGTCGTCGGTGACCGGCTACATTAAGAATAGCGAATCGGTGACGCAGGATTTCGACGGCAGCTCGGCGAACTTCTTCGAAACCCGGCGCCAGCAGAAATATCACCAGTTCAGCCAAGAGCTTCGCCTGCTCGCCGAATTCAACGATTCGATCAACTTGCTCGTCGGCGGCTATTATTTCGATAGCGGCTACACGCTCGATCAATCGACCAACTTCGGCGTCGTATTGGGTGGCGGATCGACAGCGGTGCTCCGCCAATATGTCGATCATAACGCGACCTCCTACGCCGGCTTCGCCGACGCGCAGATCCGTCTTTCGGACCAGTTCAAAATCTCGCTCGGCGCGCGCTACACCAAGGACAAGAAGGAAATATTCAACAACTATGGCCGCATCGGTGCGCTTGTTCGGCTGAGCCAGCCCACGTTCGATGGCACGTCGTGCGTTGCGGTAACCGGCACCTTCAGCCCGGCGCCCGGCGTCGTCTTGCCAGCCTATAGTCCCGCGACCAATTGTTCGGGCGACGACAGCTTCAACAAGTTCACCTGGCGCGCCAACGCCGAATATACGTTCGAACCCGGCAAGCTCGCTTATGTGTCCTTCTCGCGCGGCTTCCGTTCGGGCGGGTTCAACGGCCGCGCGGCGTCGCCAACCTCGCTTGGGCCCTATCAGCCCGAGACGGTCGATGCCTATGAAGCCGGCTTGAAGGCCGACTGGCTCGATCGCACGCTGCGAACCAACATCGCCTTTTACTACACCAAATATGACAACAAACAGGAAGAGGTGGTGCAGCCCTCACCCCCGGGATCGTCGAGCCCGCAAGAAACCGTGGTGCGCAACGCGTCGTCGGCCGACATCAAGGGCTTCGAGGCCGAAATCATCGCGCAGATGTCCGAAGCCTTCAGCTTCAATGCATCGTTCAGCTACACCGACGCGAAGTACAAGAATTTCTTCAACGACGTCGTCGGCCTGACCCCGGGCAGCCCGCAGGACGGCATTGCCGACGATGTGTCGACGCTGACGCTGCGCCGCGCCCCCAAATACGCATGGTCGGCGGGGCTCAACTATACCAAGGACGTCGGGTCGGGCCGCTTCGATGCTTCGACGCTGCTGCGCTATCAGAGCAAATATGTGACCTGTATCGCACCGAACAAACCCATCACCCCCGGTGCGGTGACCAACGACAGCCGCTGCTTCACCGAGGATCGCGAAAATCTGTCGGCGCAGATCGGCTATACCCACTTCCTGGGCGACGGCCGCGAAGTCAGCCTGTCACTGTTCGGCCGCAACCTCACCAACCATAAGGGCCTCTCGTCGACCCTGCCGGTCGCGGGCCTCTTCACTTTCGGTGCTGCGCAGCAGCCGCGCACTTACGGCGCCGAGCTAGGCTTCCGTTTCTAGAACTTGGGGGGCGCCCCACCCGTCCACGGCTGGGGCGCAACAAGGACAAGGGGCGGCGACTGGCACCGTCCCTTGTTTGCTACAGATGTTTGCCAAAATCGCTTGCCAATATGATTTGTCAGGACCGCTTGCCGCGGCGACACGACACGCAAAGGGATACGCATGACGCAGGCATTTTTCGACCATCCCTTTTTGTCAGAGCATCACCAGCCCGTTCGGTTCGAAGCGACCGCCCCCGACTTGATCGTCGATGGCGAAATTCCGGACGACCTCGTCGGCGTTTTCTATCGCAACGGCCCCGAGCCGCTCTATCCAACGCGCGAGGGCGAGTATCACTGGTTCGACGGCGACGGCATGGTCTATGCGTTTCACATCGCTGATGGCCGCGCCTCGATGCTCAACCGCTGGGTCCGCACCGAAAAATTCGAAATGGAAAAGGCAGCGGGCAAGCGCCTGTTCGGCCTGTTCGGGAACCCGATGACCGCAGACCCATCGGTTCAGGACAAACGGTACAACACCGCCAACACCAATATCATCGTCCATGGCGGAAAATTGCTCGCGCTGATGGAAGGGGCGCCCCCCGTCGCGCTTGATCCGCGCACGCTCGAAACGTTGGGCGAGGAATATTATGGCGGAACGATCACCACGACCTTCTCCGCTCACCCCAAGATCGACCATTATACCGGCGAGCTGGTCAATATCGGCGCGATGATCAATGGCCCGATGGGCGAGGCGCAGATCCGTTACGACGTGATCGCCGCCGATGGCAGCGTGCGCAAGGCCGAGCTGATCGACATGCCGCACAACGCATTGATGCATACCTTCTTCCTGACCGAAAACTGGGTCGTCTTCCCGGTGATCCCGATCGACGTCGACCTTGGCCGCTTCATGAAAGGCGGCCCGATGACCGCCTGGGTCAACGACCGTCCGACCAAATTCGCCGTGATGCCGCGCGAAGGATCGGCGAGCGACGTCCGCTGGTTCGATTACGAACCGCGCCATATGTTCCACGAACTCAACGTGTGGGAACAGGATGGCAAGATCATTGCCGACGTCGCCGCGGCGAACGGCACCGCACTCTTTCCAGACGAGACCGGGGTGAAGCAGACCCACGGCGACACGCAGCAGAGCCTGCGCCGTTGGACGATCGACCCGCGCACGAACTCGGGCGGCAGCTGGATCAAGGAGGAAACACTCAACGACCGCGACATCCAGTTCCCGCGCCCCGACGACCGTTTCATGACCCGCGCGTCGCGGCACAGCTTCGCGAACATCAACCTGAACAGCCGCGACGGGCGCGCCGAGGGGATGGACGGGGTGATGCGCTTCGACACCGTCAGCGGCACCGAAGACTATTACCACTTCGGCAACGGCGCATCGTGCGGCGAACTGATATTTGCGCCGAAGATGGGGGCGCAGGGCGAAGGCGACGGCTATGCGATGACGCTTGTCCATCGCGCCGGAGCGGCGACGAGCGAGCTTGCGATCTTCGCCGCGCTCGACATTGCGGCGGGACCGATCGCGACGATCCACATCCCTTTCCGCGTGCCGTCGGGTTTCCATTGCAATTTCTACGCGGCGGACTCCAGTCTCTACCGGCAGGCGCTGGGCGCAGGCCACGCATAGGGAGACGGGCAAGTGAAGGTGCCGGCATTTGAACGGGTCGCCGATGTCGCGCGAAGAAATGCGCGCGATCGGGCCGACAAGATCCTGTTTCATTTCGAAGGTCGCGTAACACGCTACGACGAATATGACGCGAACAGCAGCCGGGGCGCCAACGCGCTGATCGCGCTCGGGCTAAAGCCCGACGACCGCGTCGCCTATCTCGGCAAGAACAGCGACATCTATTTCGAGCTAGTGATGGCGGTCGCCAAGGCAGGCGGCGTGATGACGCCAGTCAACTGGCGGCTCGCAGTTCCCGAGATCGCGTGGATCATCGACAATTGCCGTGCGCGCATATTGTTCGTTGGCCCCGAGTTCACCGACCTCGTCGCCGCGAACCGCGATGCCTTTCCGGGCGTCGAGCATGTTATCGCCACTGAAGGCGCCGCGAGCGGCTTTACCGACTATCGGACCTGGCGCGACTGTTTCCCCGATACCGACCCCGATGTGCCGCGCAGTGACCGGGATGCGGTCATCCAGATGTACACGTCGGGCACCACCGGCAAGCCCAAGGGCGCGGTGCTGACCAACGGATCGGTGCTGCGGTCTGGGCTCGACCGCGACCCGTCGCTGCAGGCCGATTGGGAG
>NZ_JBOHHT010000062.1:0-29658 GCF_050725655.1 Sphingopyxis sp.
GCCGCGGCAACATCGTTGCTCCTTTTGGCTGGGCCGATCGATTATCTGGTGTCTCACCGGCTTCCTCCCCTCCTCCCAAGCCGGCCGATGGAGACTCAAGATGCAAAAGCTTCTGATCCTCGCCGCCCTCGCTGCCGTATCGATCGGTCAGCCCCTATCGGCGCAAGCCGCCCCTGCGAACCCGAGCGTCGCCGTGGCGCACAAAGACCTCGACCTCAGGACCAAGGCCGGCACCAAGGCGCTCGACCGCCGCATCTGGCGCGCCGTTGTCGAAGTGTGCGGCACCGCCCCGGATTTCGACATCGCGGGCAAGAATGACGTGCGACAGTGCCGCCGCGACACAAAGGCTCTCGCGTCGGCGCAGGCCGATGTGGTGGTCGCCAATGCCTCGCGCGACCAGCCGATCCAAGTCAGCTCGATCCGCAACTGATCGGCGGACCCACGTTGCAGGGCCCGTCAAAGCCGGGGCCATGATTCGGGCACGATTATGGTCCCGGCTTTCCTTATGGATTCCGCGCTGCCGAAAAGCCGAAGCTTGGTCCGTGACAGAACGGCGACTTAGGGGTGGGAAGCGGGCGTTCCTCACTCCCGTCATCCCGGCGAAGGCCGGGATCCACAGCGGCGCCGTCGTCGTGGACCCCGGATCAAGTCCGGGGTGACGATGGGAAATGTCCTCCCTGCGGCGCAGCCGTGGGGAGGTGGCAGCGCGAAGCGCTGACGGAGGGGCAATGGCGCTGCCGTCGCGGCCCCTCCACCACGCCCTGCGGGCGCGGTCCCCCTCCCCATCGCTACGCGACAGGGAGGATCTCGTGGCCGCTTCCGGTCGTTAGCCACCAGAGCTAATTTGCCCGAGCCCTACCCCCGCGCGTCGAACGTCATCCGCGCCCTTGCCACCTTTTCCAGATTGGCTTCCGCCCACACCCACACCCCGCAAAAGGCTTCGCCCAGGCTATGACCAAGGTCCGTCAGGCAATATTCGACCTTGGGCGGGACGACCGGATGAACCGTCCGCACGACAAGCCCATCGCGCTCCATCGCGCGCAAGGTCTGCGTCAGCATCTTCTGGCTGATACCCGGAACGCGCCGCGACAATATGGTGAAGCGGCAGGTTCCGTGATCCTCCAACTCCTCAAGAACGAGTAGAGTCCATTTGTCGGCGACTCGGCCGATCAGTTCGTTGACGAGCGTTTCGACGCGCGGATCGACCGGCGCATTCGGATCGTAGGCAATTTTTTCAGGTGCGGGCATGGCGGAAAATCCAAATCTCTCTTTTGGGTAATTATGGCACTTTCGGGTGCCTTCTTTCTTTTGGAGAGTATAGGCGTATTTGGGCCTTCTCACCACCCCAAAGGAGGTAATCATGAAGACCACAGGCAACACCATCCTCGTCACCGGCGGGGGTTCGGGCATTGGGCTGGCGCTCGCGCAGCGCTGGCACGACGCGGGGAATAGCGTCATCATCACCGGGCGGAATGCCGACAAACTGGCGGCAGCAACCATCGGCCGTCCGAATATGCACGCGGTGTCGCTCGACGTCACCGACCCCGATGCGATAGCGGCATTTGCCATCGCGGTGGTGGCGCGCTTCCCGTCGCTGAACATCCTCGTCAACAACGCCGGTATCATGAGCGCCGAGGATGCGAGCGCGAAGCGCGACCTCGCGCAGGCCGAAGCTTCGGTCGTCACCAACATCCTCGGTCCGATCCGGCTGATCGACGCGCTGGTCGATCATCTGGCGGCGCAGGCGGACAGCGCGATCGTCAATGTGACGTCGGGGCTGGCGTTCGTGCCCTTTCCCAAGGCGCCGACCTATTCGGCGACCAAGGCAGCCATGCACAGCTACTCGGTTGCCCTGCGCATCCAGCTGGCGGGCAAGGTCGAGGTGATCGAGCTCGCCCCGCCCGCGGTGCGCACCGACCTGACCCCCGGCCAGGCGACGCGCGAGGGCTATATGCCGCTCGATGATTTTGCCGACGAGGTGATGGCGCTGTTCGCCAAGACGCCGACGCCCGAGGAAATCCTGGTGCAGAATGTCCTGCCGCTGCGCAATGCCGAGGCGAACGGGACGGTGCCGCAGGTGCTGGGGATGCTGGCGTCGCTGTAACATATCTCCCCTCCCGCTTGTGGGAGGGGTCGGGGGTGGGCGCGAGCCGCAGGCGAGTTCCTGCCGCCGCGACGCCCACCCCACTGCGACTAGCCAGCAAGCTGGCAAGTCTCGCTGCCCCTCCCGCCTGCGGGAGGGGGACAGATTGCGCTTTTGCCCCTTTCCCACTATATGGCCGCCCATCATGCAGATTCCCGGCCATATCGACCCCGTCACGACGGGCACCGTTCCCTTGCGCGGCGGCAACCGCATCGACCTGATCGGGCTGACGCGCGACGCGATCGGCGGCGTGCTGGTCGAGGCGGGCCTCGATACCAAGGCCGCGAAGCTGCGCGCCAAGCAGATCTGGCACTGGATGTATCACCGCGGCGTCACCGATTTCGAGGCGATGACCGACATCGCCAAGACGATGCGCCCCTGGCTGACCGACCGCTTCATCATCGGCCGCCCGACGGTGCGCGAGGCGCAGGTGTCGAGCGACGGCACGCGCAAATGGCTGCTCGCCGCCGCCGACGGCCAGGAATATGAGATGGTCTTCATCCCCGACGCCGATCGGGGAACCTTATGCGTGTCGAGCCAGGTCGGCTGCACATTGAACTGCCGTTTCTGCCACACCGGGACGATGCGCCTCGTCCGTAATCTGGCGGCGGGCGAGATCGTCGGGCAGGTCATGCTGGCGCGCGACGAGCTGGGCGAATGGCCCAAGGGGACGATGGCGGGCTTTGGCGCTGATCCCGAGGACGACGACGGCGTCGAAGAAGGCGGCAACTATACCGCCGACGGCCGCATCCTGACCAACATCGTGATGATGGGCATGGGCGAGCCCTTGTATAATTTCGACGAAGTCAAAGGCGCGCTCAAGATCGTCATGGACGGCGACGGCCTCGCGCTGTCGCGGCGCCGGATCACCCTGTCGACCAGCGGCGTCGTGCCGATGATGGCGCGCGCGGGTGAAGAGATCGGCGTGAACCTCGCGGTCTCGCTCCACGCGGTATCGAAGGAAGTGCGCGACGAGATCGTGCCGCTCAACCGCAAATATGGCATCGACGAATTGCTGAAAGCGTGCGCCGACTATCCGGGTGCCGGCAATTCGCGGCGCATCACGTTCGAATATGTGATGCTGAAGGACAAGAATGACAGCGACGACGATGCGCGCGAGCTGGTCCGGCTGATCCGCGAATATGGCCTGCACGCAAAGGTCAATTTGATCCCCTTCAACCCATGGCCCGGCGCGATGTACGAATGTTCGACCCCCGAGCGGGTGCGCGCGTTCAGCAATCTGATTTTCAAGAGCGGGATTTCGGCGCCGGTGCGCACCCCGCGCGGACGCGACATCATGGCCGCGTGCGGCCAGCTGAAAAGCGCCGCGACCAAGCCGACGCGCGCCGAACTCGACCGTATCGCCGAGGAAAAGCAGGTCGCGCTCGGCTGACGGCGTCTTTCGCCGTCTTTTCATCCCTTCGGTAACGGCTGAAATCTACCATATTTGCGGGCGCGATCCTGCATACCTATTCTATACCGTGTGGTAAAAATAACACAGGTAAGAAAATTGTCACATTCTGAACGATCCGTTCATTGCAGCGACAGCCGCGAGCCCCATTTAGGGGCCGTCGCGACCCAAAGGGCGTGACCGATTAAAAGCAGAAGGAAAAGAAAATGAAAAAATTCGCAGTTGCAGCCGCTCTCCTGACGGCCATCGTTGCAACCCCCGCCATGGCTGCCGAAGGCGGCGAAGGCCGCGTCGAAGTGCGCGGCGGCCTCATCACCGGCAACGGAATCGATGAAGGCACGATCGGCGCCGCAGCCGGTTATGATTTCGACCTCGGTTCGACCGCATTCGTTGGCGCCGAAGTCGCTGCCGACAAGGTGCTCGTCGACGGCGCCGACGTCCAGTTCTCGGCCGGTGGCCGCATCGGCGCCAAGGTTGGCACAGCCGGTAAGGCATATGTGACCGGCGGTTACACCTTCACCGACATCGACGACCCGTATGTCGGTGCCGGCTACCAGCACAAGCTGGGCCAGAACATCTATGCCAAGGCCGAATATCGCCACCAGTTCATCAGCAACTTCGGCGACTTCGACACGTTCGTCGCTGGCGTCGGCTTCGCTTTCTGATCCTTTCGGAACAGCGAATGACAAAGGAGGGGCGGCCTGCGGGTCGCCCCTTTTCTTTTGTCCGCGATCCCGCCACGGTGGGGCGATGACTGCATTGGCTTATATCGGGGCGGCACTCGCCGAAATCGCGGGTTGCTTCGCCTTCTGGGCGTGGCTGCGGCTGGACAAGCCGGTGTGGTGGATCGTGCCCGGCATGGCGTCGCTCGCGCTGTTCGCCTGGCTGCTCACCCTCGTCGATGCCGAGCATGCGGGACGCACTTATGCCGCCTATGGCGGGGTCTATATCGTGTCGGCGCTGATCTGGCTGTGGGCGGTCGAGGGCGCGAAGCCCGACCGCTGGGACCTGATCGGCGCTGCCGTGTGCCTCGGCGGCGCGGCGATCATATTGTTCGGCCCGCGGGGCAATTAGCCCGCGTTCGGCAGCGCCTGTTCGACCAGCGGCGCCAGCCCCTCGGCCACGACCGTCACCCCCTTGGCATTGGGATGCATATTGTCGCCGAGCATCAGCGCCTTGTCGGTGACGACATTGTCGAGGATGAACGGATAGAAGCTCACCGCATATTTCGACGCGAGTTCGGGATAGATGGGGTTGAACTTCTTCGCATAGTCGTTGCCGAGGTTGGGCGCGGCCATCATGCCGGTAAGCAGCACCGGAATCTCGCGCTTCTGAAGTTCGGCGAGCATCGCGTCGAGATTGGCGCGGGTTTGGTCTGGGCCGATCCCGCGCAGCATGTCGTTGCCGCCGAGCCCGAGCACAACAAGAGCGGGCTTCGCCTTCGCATTGTCCAGCACATAGGTCAGGCGCTGACGCCCGGCAGCGGTGGTATCGCCCGAGACCCCGGCATTCTGGACGCGCGCGACGACGCCATCGGCGGCGAGTGCGGCCTGTAATTGCGGCGCGAGCCCTTCCTTCGGACCGAGCTGGTAGCCCGCGTACAGCGAGTCACCGAAGGCGATCACGAGCGGCGCGTCGGCCGGAATCGCGGGCACCGCTTTCGGCGTCCCCTTGTCGTTGGTCGAAGCCGACGGGTTTTCCGCCGATCCGCACGCCGCGAGCGGTTGGCAAAGCGCAATTGCGCAACCATATATCAAAAAAGAGCGCCATCCGGCCGTTCTCATTTCAAAGGGTCCTCTCCTTGCCCGACGCCCAACGACCACTAGCGGCCTTGGCGCCCGAAGTGGCGATCGCCGCCCATAATGTGACGCTCACACTCGGAAGCGACAAGGCCCCTGTCGAAATTTTGCGCGGAGTCGACCTGGAAGTTCCCGCAGGCGCCTCGGTCGCGCTGCTGGGGCCGTCGGGATCGGGCAAAAGCTCGCTGATGGCGGTGCTCGCGGGACTTGAACGCGCCAATGGCGGCAGCATCCGCGTCGCGGGGCTCGATTTTGCGACGATGGACGAGGATGATCTCGCAAGGGCCCGGCGCGGGCGGATCGGGATTGTGCTCCAAGCCTTCCACCTGCTCCCGACAATGACTGCGCTGGAGAATGTCGCGGTGCCGCTGGAACTCGCCGGGATCGCCGATCCCTTCGGACGCGCCGCTGCCGAACTTGAAGCGGTCGGGCTCGGGCATCGCCTCACCCACTATCCCGCGCAGCTTTCGGGCGGCGAGCAGCAGCGCGTCGCCATCGCGCGCGCGATGGCAAGCTCGCCCGCGATCATCTTCGCCGACGAGCCGACGGGCAATCTCGACACCGCGACCGGACAGGCGATCATCGAACTGATCTTCGCGCGCCGTGCAGCGCTGGGCGCGACCTTGCTCATCATCACCCACGATCCCGAACTCGCCGAGCATTGCGACCGCGTGGTCGTGATGCACGACGGAAAAATCGAAGAGCGGGCGTGAGGCTGGGCAACGCAAATCCTCCCCACTTGTGGGGAGGTGGCAGCGGCGGAGCCGCTGACGGAGGGGGCTCGCGCCCTTGCCCGACGTTGCCGAAGGACGCCGCCCCCCTCCACCACCCTTCGGGCGGTCCCCCTCCCCACAAGTGGGGAGGATTTTGATGCTGCCTCTCGCCACGCTCTGGCGGATCGCGCGCCGTGATCTTGCGACGCGCATCCGCGGCCTGCGCCTCCTCGCCGTCTGCCTGTTCCTGGGGGTCGCGACGCTCGCGGCGATCGGCAGCCTGACGCGCGGCATTACGTCCGAACTCGAAGTGCGCGGGCAGACGATCCTGGGCGGCGATGTCGAATTCAGCCTGCCGCAGCGCGAGGCTAGCCTCGAGGAAATGGCGGGCTTCCGCCGCGTCGGCACGCCCTCGGCGACCGTGCGGTTGCGCGCGATGGCGAACGATCCCGACGGCGAGGCTTTGCTGTCCGAATTGAAGGCGGTCGATGGCGCCTATCCGCTCTATGGCACGATGCGGCTGGAAAGCGGCGCGCGCCAAGGTCCGCCGCCGCCGGGCGGTATCTGGATCGGCAAGGATCTTGTTTCGCGGCTCGACCTGAAGGTCGGCGAACGCGTGAAGTTCGGCGAGACAAGCTTCCTGATCGATGGCGTGATTGCCGAAGAGCCCGATCGTCTGGGCGAGGGCTTCACGCTCGGCCCCGTTGCGATCATCGGGCTCGCCGACCTGCCCGCGACGCAGCTGATCCAGCCGGGCAGTCTTTACGAGAGCAAATATCGCGTCCGCTTGCCCGACAGTGCGAACCCCGAAGCGGTCGGCAAGGCGCTGACCGCGCAGTTCCCCGACGCAGGTTGGGACATTACCGACAGCAGCAACGGCGCGCCGGGCACGCGGCGCTTCATCGAGCGCATGGGGCAGTTCCTGTCGCTCGTCGGCCTCGCCGCGCTGGTAATCGCGGGGATCGGCGTCGGCAACGGCGTCGCGAGCTATCTCGCGGGCAAGCGCCCCGGCCTTGCGACGCTGAAAGTGCTCGGCGCCGACAGCGGCACGGTCGCGCGTATCTTCGGATTGCAGATCCTCACGGTCGCGGCGGTGTCGATCGTCGCCGGGCTGATCGTCGGTGCGCTCGCGCCCGCGATCATCGGCGCGATTGCGGGCGATGTGCTGCCGGTCAAACCCGGCGTTGCGATTTATCCGCTGCCGCTCGCCGTCAGCGCGGCCTATGGCCTGCTCATCGCCATCGCCTTTGCCCTGCCCCCGCTTGCCGCGACGCGGCGTGTTCCCGCCGCCGGCCTCTATCGCGCGACGGTGAGCGGCGCCGCGCGGATCGACCGGCAGACGGTCGTCGCGGTCGCGGCGGCGCTGGCCGCGATCATCGCGCTCGCGGTCGGCACCGCGCGCGAGCCGCTGTTCGCCTTGGGGTTCATCGGCGCCGCGATCGGACTGCTCCTCATCCTCGTCGGGCTTGGCTGGCTGGTGCGTCACACCGCGAGCCGCCTGCCGCGGCCCAAACGCCCACTGTTCCGTCTCGCACTCGCGAACCTGCACCGCCCCGGCGCCGCGACCGGTGCGCTCGTTGTGGCACTGGGCCTTGGCCTCACCTTGTTCGTGACGCTGGCGGCGATCCAGACGAGCATCACCGCCGAAATCCGGTCGACCGTGCCGCAACGCGCGCCAAGCTTCTTCGTGCTCGACGTGCCGCGTACCGAGACCGCACGCTTCCAGACAATGGTGACGGCGGCCGACCCCAAGGCCGAGATCAACATGATCCCCGCGCTGCGCGGCAGCGTCACCGAATTTGCCGGCCAGCGCGTCGACGAACTCGCCGAACTGCCCGAGGGCGCGTGGGTGCTGCGCGGCGACCGCGGGCTGACCTACAGCCCCGTGCTGCCGAGCGGCAGCGAACTCGTCGGCGGCGCGTGGTGGGCTGCTGACTATAAGGGACCGCCGCTGGTCAGCGTCGAGCAGGAGGTCGCGACGTCGCTCGGCCTCAAGATCGGCGACACGCTGTCGGTCAATGTACTGGGGGTCGAGGTGCAGGCGAAAGTCGCGTCGCTGCGCACCGTCAACTGGGACAATTTCGGGCTGAACTATGTGCTCGTCTTTTCGCCCGGCACCTTCGACGCCGCGCCGCATAATATGGTCGCGACGGTCGCCGTCGGCCCCGAGGCCGAGGTCGCCTTGTCGCGCAGCATCCCGCGCGCCTTTCCATCGGCCTCGCTGATCGCGGTGCGCGATGTCGTGTCGCAGGTCACGACCTTGCTCACGCAAATGAGCCAGGCGATCGCGGCGGCGGCGAGCATCGCGATCCTTGCGGGCATTGCGGTGTTGATCGGCGCGATTGCGGCGAGCCGCGAGCGGCGCGTTTACGACAGCGTGATCCTGAAATTGCTCGGTGCGACGCGTGGCCAGATACTCGGCGCGCAGGGTATGGAATATGCGGTGCTGGCGGGCATATTGGCGGTGCTCGCGCTCGGGCTGGGGCTTGCTGGCGCATGGTATGTCGTGACCCAGCTGTTCGATTTCACCTTTGCCCCCGACCCGCTGATCGTCGGCGCGACGTTGATCGGCGGCGCGGGATTGTCGTTCCTGATCGGGATCGCGGGGAGTTGGCCCTTGCTGTCAGCGAAACCCGCGCAGGCGCTGCGCAGCCTCTAGTTCAGGAGGCGGAGCAGCGCCGACAGCCCGGCGACGCCAAGCACGACCGCGACGATGCCGCGCCATACCGGCACGGGCACGCGGCCGAACAGCCGCGTGCCGACATGGTCGCCGAGCGCCATCGGCACGAACAGCAGCAGCGACAGGGTGAAGAGCTTCATCGTCGCGAGATCGAGCCAGAGCGAGGCGAGCGTCCCCGCGATGGCGGTTGCGAAAAAGACGAGCATCATCGAGGCGCGCGCGACATCGGGCGCGATCCGCTGGCGCAGGTAAAAGGGCACGACGGGCGGCCCGGGCATCGCGGCGAAGCCGGTAAGGATGCCCGAGGCGATCCCCGTCAGACCGATCGCCGTGCGTCCCGGCCGGTGACCGTCGGGATGCTGCGGCATCAGGATCAAGAGGAAGGCGGCGATCGCGATGATCGCGATCAGCAGCCGCGCGACGTCGGGCGTGACCGCCTTGAGCGCGAGCATGCCGAGCGGCGTCGCGAGCATCGCGAGCAGGCCGATCGGGAGCGCGGTGCGGCGGTCGGCACCGGCGGCGATGCGCCGGAAACCGACCGGGCCGATCAACAATTGCAGCAGGATGCCGAGTACGACCGCCTCGCCCGGCGGCATGATGAGGCCGAGCAAGGGGACAAGGATGATCGCCATGCCGAAACCGGTGAGCCCGCGCACGAAGGCGGCGCCGAAGGTCATGCCCGCGGCGGCGGCGATGATTGGCGGCGCAAGGCCGGTAAGATGGAGAATCCCGTTCAAGCGTCCATCCGCCCGGAAACTCCAGATATTATTCCCGAAACCGGCAAACCGCCCCTCCCTCTCGCTGGGCGGGGCCGTAGCCGACGATGACGATGGCCGCTAGCTTTTGATCAGCGGCCAGAGACCGGTCACCGGCCGCTCGAGCACGCGGGCAGCGACAGCGTGTAAACGCGCGGGTGCGAGGCGCCCGGTTTCGACGGCGCGTGCCAGCCACTCCTCCAGCGAGCCGCCCGTTTCGATCCATTTATCGTCGCGGAGCATGCCGTAGAAAGCGCCCGCCAGCACGTGGATACCGTCGTCGGACTGACGCCAGCGGTCGGCGGGATTACGCCCCACGCCCAGCGCCTCGCCGATCAACTGGTCGAGCGCTTGCGCCAAATCTTCGTTGAGCAGTCCGTCGAGCGTCGTGTAACCCCATTGCGGCTCATGATCGCGAACCACCCGCATGATCAGCGCGTCCTTTCCGAGCACCGCAAGGGCTGCCTTTGCGGCCGGACCGCCCATCGCCACCGGGGGATGCAGCATTTCGTGCGCGGCATTGCGCACGGTGATCGCAGTGTTCCAGTCGGCCGCCTGCAGGAAGGTCTGCCCCTGCACCTTGATCCCGTGCGGCTTGCAGAATTGCAGGAGGATAACCTCGATCTCGGGATCGAAGCTGCGGCCCGTCAGCTTTTCATGCAGGCTGATGACGTCATAAGCGGCGAGGTCGCGGGTCAGCCCCGCGATGCGCGTATCGAGGCCGCCGGCGCGTTCGGCGCGGAAGGCGGCGAAGCTTGCCGCCTGCATCGCTTCGAGCACCGCCTTCAGCCGCGGCGCGGCCGACAGGAACCACGCCCAGTCGCTCTCGCTCCAATTGTCGCTGGCGCGATAGGCGGACAGTAATCGCGCTTCGGGATCGGCAGCCGACGCGATCAGCGCCGCGAGGCTGCTGTCGTCGTTGCCCGAAAAGAGGACCGACAGGACGGGCCCGAGCAGGCCGAACCCCGCCTTCTCCGCATCCTGCCACAGCGCCGCGATGTCGGTACGGATCGCAGGAGGCAGGCGGGGTGCGAAGGCGTCGGCATCGGCCCGATAAAAGCGCAGATAGAGCTCGCGCCCGGCGAGCGGACCGAGGAAGGCGAGCGCGTCGAAACCTTCCGAGGCGCGGACCTTCCAGCGCGTGCGCGACGGTTTGCGTTGCTGGGCCTTGGCTGAACGGGGTGCTGCGGCGAGGCCCGCGAGTGCGGCGGCGAGAAAGAGGCGGCGTTCCATGCCGCCAGTTTCTAGCGGTATGGCGGGGACGCGGCTTGAACGGACTTTGCCCGGAGACGGACCGGTGGCATTCCGGTCAGCGCGACGACCGAGCGCGCCAGATGCGCCTGATCGGCGAACCCTTGATCGGCGGCGAGATCGGCAAGGCTGCCACGCCACGAAGCGAGCGCCGCGAGCGCCCGGCGGGTCCGCACCTCCAACCGGAAACGCTTGGGCGAGACGCCATAAGCGCGCGCGAAGCCGCGGCTGACCGAGGCGGGGTCGAGCCCCATCCGCCTGGCCCACAGCGTCAGCGCGAGACCGGGGTCAAGGGCCAGCGCGTCGGCAAGCAGATCGGGCCAATCGTCGCGGCGCGCGGCGCCCGCGCGGAATTGCTCGCGTACATAAGCGGCGGCGGCACGAGGATCGCGCTCGGCGAGGCGCACAGCGGCATCGGGATCGGCGATATGCCCCGGCCCCGGAAGCAGCCCCGAAGGCAGCGCAAGGTTGAGTATCTGCGCGCCGCGCGCGCCGAAATGATCGCGGTGCGCGGTCCAATCGCCATGGACCACGACCGTTCCCGCGCTGGCGGCAAGGCGTCCCTGATCGCCCGCCTCCTCATATTCGCCGCCCAGAACGAGCGCGACATAGCCGCGGGCATGACGATGGCGCGGCAGGCAGTCGCCGGCGGCATGCCGGCCGATGCTGGCAATCTGGTCGCGCGCGGTCATCGCTTCGCACTGGGTCCGAGGGTGACGAGCCAGACGTCGGGCGGCGTCAGGTAGCGCAGCGGCGCAAGGCTGGTGCCGAGACCCGCGCCGACGAACAGCCGCTGGTCGCCGTCCGAAATGTCGCCGCACGCGAAGCGGTCGCCGTAGCGCGAGACATAACTGATCGCGCCGAAGAGTGGGAGGCGGATCTGGCCGCAATGGGTGTGACCCGCGAAGATCGCGGCCACGGGACGATTCACGTCGGGAACGATGTCAGGGCTGTGCGAGACGATCAGCGGCACGCCTTGACCGAGCGCGCCCATCGCCCCGAGCGTCTTCGGCACATCGTCGTGGCCCGAAAAATCGTCATCGACCCCGCCGATGATCAACGGGCCTAGCTTTACGGCTTCGTTCCGGAGGACACGAAGGCCCTGTTTTTCCAGCGCGCCGCGCAGGGCATCGGGCTCGAACCAATGGTCGTGATTGCCCGGCGAGACGACAACGCCCAGCGGCGCCCGCAGCTTGCCGAGCGGCGCGACGACTTCGGCGGCGGTGTAGATATGCGTCGCAAGGCGCTTTTCGCTGACGAGGTCGCCGGCGATCAGCACGAGATCGGGCTTCAGCCGGTTAAGCTCGTCGACGATGCGGGCCAGCCGCTCGGGCGGCATGTCGGGGCCGGCGACATGCGTGTCCGAGAGCAGCAGGATCTTGAGCGGCCTTTGCCCCGCGGGCCAGCCGGCGACCGCGACTGTCGCCGTGCGGACGATCGGATCGCGCGTCGCGTTCCAATAGCCCTTGCCGAGCAAGGCCAGGGCGAGCAACGCGGCGAGCGCTACCCACCGCTGCCAACGCCGTCGCGGCCGCGTGCTCAATCGCGCAGGTCCGGCGGGGTCGCCTCACCCTTCAGCATCGCGATCGCCTCGGCGAGCGGCATGATGCGCTGGCCGTCCTGCCCGAGCGTGCGGATCGCGACGGTACCTTCCTCGGCCTCGCGATTGCCGACCACGAGCAGGTAGGGGACCTTCGCGAGGCTGTGTTCGCGGACCTTGTAGTTGATCTTCTCGTTGCGGACGTCGCTTTCGGCGCGGATGCCCGCCGCGACAAGCTGCGCCAACGCATCCTTGGCATAATCGTCGGCGTCGCTGACGATCGTCGCGACCACCGCCTGCACCGGCGCGAGCCAGGTCGGGAAGCGGCCGGCGAAATGTTCGATCAAAATGCCGATGAAGCGCTCGTAAGTGCCGAGGATCGCGCGGTGGAGCATCACCGGGCGGTGGCGCTCGCCATCCTCGCCGATATAGCTCGCGTCGAGGCGCTCGGGCATCACGCGGTCGGACTGGATCGTCCCGCACTGCCAGGTGCGGCCGATCGCGTCGGTCAGGTGGAATTCGAGCTTGGGCGCATAGAAGGCGCCCTCGCCCGGCAGCTCTTCCCAGCCATAATCGTCGCTGGCCATGCCCGCGCGCGCGACGGCTTCGCGAAGCTCGGCCTCGGCCTTGTCCCACATGTCTTCGGTGCCGAAGCGCATGTCGGGGCGCAGCGCGAGCTTCACCGCATATTTTTCGAAGCCGAGCTGCTTGTAGACGCGGTCGAGCAGTGCGCAGAAATCGCGCACTTCATCGACGATCTGGTCCTCGCGGCAGAAGATATGACCGTCGTCCTGCGTGAACTGGCGCACGCGCATGATGCCGTGGAGCGCGCCATGCGGCTCGTTGCGGTGGCAGCAGCCCATTTCGGCCATGCGCAGCGGCAGGTCGCGATAGCTTTTCATGCCCTGACGGAAGATCAGCACATGCGCGGGGCAGTTCATCGGCTTGAGCGCCATCCACTCGGCGCCGTCGGAGACGATCGGACCCTCGTCCTCGATGTTCGGGACCTCGTCGGGGATGACGAACATATTTTCGCGATATTTGCCCCAGTGGCCCGACTGCTCCCACTGCTTGGCGTCCATCACCTGCGGCGTCTTGACCTCCTGATAGCCCGAACCGTCGATCGCGCGGCGCATATAAGCCTCAAGCTCGCGGTAGATGCGGTAACCCTTGGGATGCCAGAAGACGCTGCCGTGCGCCTCTTCCTGCAGGTGGAACAGGTCCATCTCGCGGCCGATCTTGCGGTGGTCGCGCTTCGCGGCCTCCTCCAGCCGGACGAGATGTTCGGCGAGCTGCTTCTTGTTGAGCCAGCCGGTGCCGTAGATGCGCGACAGCTGCGCATTCTTCTGGTCGCCGCGCCAGTAAGCGCCCGAAACCCTCGTGAGTTTGAAGGCAGCGGGGTCGAGCTTGCCCGTCGAGGCGAGGTGCGGGCCGCGGCACATATCCATCCAGCCATCACCGCTGCGATAGACGGTGAGTTCCTCGCCCTGCGGCAGTTCGGCGGCCCATTCGGCCTTGAAGCTCTCGCCCTCGGCCGCCCATTTGGCGATGAGCTTGTCGCGCTCCCACACTTCGCGCGTCAGCGGCAGGTCGGCGGCGATGATCTTGCGCATCTCCTCCTCGATCAGCGGCAGTTCGTCGTCGCGAAACGGGCCATGTTCGGCGGTCGGCGCGAAGTCGTAGTAAAAGCCATCACCCGTCGACGGGCCGAAGGTGATCTGCGTGCCGGGAAACAGGTTCTGCACCGCCTCGGCAAGGACATGCGCATAGTCATGGCGAAAGAGTTCGAGCGCATCGGCCTCGTCGCGGCTCGTCACCAGCGACAGGTTCGTGTCTTCGTCGAGCGGGCGCATGATGTCGCGCAGCTCGCCGTCGATCTTTGCCGCGAGCGCGGCCTTGGCAAGGCCGGGTCCGATGTCCGCGGCAATCTGCGCCGCGGTGGTGCCGCGCACGACTTCACGGGCAGAGCCATCGGGAAGGGTGACGCGGATCATCTGAGACATCGAAAAACTGGCCTTTCTTGCGCAAAAGTGCGGCGCCCCTTTGCCAGCATGCGATATGGGCGGCAAGGGGCGGATTCACAACAAGCCTTGCAATGAGATAATGTATCATTATCTGCACGGCGAGCCCCTCCCGCGAAAGAAGCCCCATGTGCCTCCCCGCCGCGCGCCCGCGCCTTGCCGACCTGACGGGGCTTGCCCTGTCCTTCACTTGCCTGATCCATTGCCTCGCGCTGCCTTTGCTTCTTCTGCTGGCCCCCGCGCTCAGCCGCTGGATCGCGCTGCCCGAGGGGATTCATGCGGCGATCCTGCTGCTGGCCTTGCCCGCTGCCATGATCGCGATGCGCGACGGATGGCGGCGGCATCGGCGCTTGGCGCCCGCGGTCCTCGCGGCCACGGGGCTGGGTCTGCTCGCGCTCGGCCTGGCGGCGCACGAGGGGTGGATCGCCGCCGCCGATCCCGAGGCCGCCGACCGTCTGCTGACGTCGGTCGGCGCGCTGACGCTTGCCGCCGCGCATCTCGTCAACTGGCGCTGGCGTCACCGGAGCGGCGGGCATAGACTGCCGGCATGACCGACACCCCGCCCCACAGCATCGCGGCGATCCTGCCGTGCACCGACCTCGATGCCAGCACTGCCTTCTATGAAAAGCTCGGCCTGTCGGTCGTCGGCGACTATGGCAGCTATCGCCTGCTCGAAGACGGCAAGGGCTGGCAGCTTCACCTGACGAATGAATCGCCCGAAGGATGGCTGGTGCCGGGGCAGAATCCGTTCGGCCTGTATCTCTACACCGAACGCGTCGCAGAGCTGGCCGAGCGCGTGCGCGATGCGATCCTCGAACGCGAAAAGGCGCCAACGCACAAACCATGGGGCATGTATGAATTCGCGCTGTCCGATCCCGACGAGACGCTGGTGCGTGTCGGCTGGCCGAGTCGGCTGATCGGCTGAACACCTCCCGCCGCCCTTGCGGGACTCACCATCCGCGTCTAGGGCCCGTCCAGCCGCAAAGGAGCCTCCCCATGTTCAAGCGCCTGTTCGTCGACCACCCCAAGAGCGTCGATGAAAATTACATCGAGCATTTCGGCGTCGCGTCGAAATTCGGCGTGACGATGATCTATGGCGGCCTGTGCGCGCTCGTTCACGCTGTCGTCCCGGGCTGGTGCATCACCACGGGCAGCGACACGATCCAGCGGCTCAACCATATCATGGTCGAAAAGCGGCGCGCCAAGGGGCAGGCCGTGATGCAGATGAGCACGATCGACTGGGTCATCTGATCCCGGTGGACGCCGCAGCTGATTATCTCGACCGTTCGGGCCGCCCGCGGCTCGCCTATCGCCATACGCCGGGCACCGGTCCGACGATCGTCTTCCTGCCGGGCTATATGTCCGACATGGCGGGCGGCAAGGCGACCGCGCTGTTCGACTGGGCAGCGGCCGAGGGCCATGCGTGCCTGCTGCTCGATTACGCCGGGTGCGGGCTGTCGGGCGGATTGTTCGCCGACCAGAATTTGCTCGA
Source organism: Sphingopyxis sp. (assembly GCF_050725655.1). Classification (GTDB taxonomy): domain Bacteria; phylum Pseudomonadota; class Alphaproteobacteria; order Sphingomonadales; family Sphingomonadaceae; genus Sphingopyxis. Next base: position 15,806 of record NZ_JBOHHT010000062.1, read on the forward strand.
CTGGCGCGGCGACGTGCTCGACCTGATCGATGCGAAAGCGGAGGGCCCCGTCGTCATCGTCGGATCGTCGATGGGCGGATGGCTGATGCTGCTCACCGCATTGGCGCTGGTGCAGCGCGACGGAGCGGGCCGCGTTGCGGGGCTCGTCGGCATCGCCGCGGCGCCCGATTTCACCGACTGGGGTTTCAGCGACGCCGACAAAGCGATCATCCTTGCCGAAGGCGCGCTGGTCGAGGAGACGCCGTACAGCGACCAGCCCTATATGACGACGCGCGGCTTCTTCCAGTCGGGCGAAGCGAACCGTCTGCTCGATACCGAGATTCCCCTCACCTGCCCCGTGCGCCTGCTGCATGGCGAAAAGGATGGCGATGTGCCGTCCGACATCAGCCTTCGCCTTTCCGCGGCGCTCGCGAGCGCGGATGTACAGGTGACGCTGGTCAAGGGCGGCGACCACCGCCTGTCGCGCGAGACCGACATTGCGCTGCTGATCGACACCGTCGCGCGGCTCGCGACAAGCTAGAGGAACATCATGGCTCGCGGCGATTTCAAATTCAGCGTCAGGAAGCGTGTCCGCTATGCCGAGATCGATGCGCAGGCGGTGGTGTTCAACAGCCGCTACCTCGAATATTTCGACATCGGGATCACCGAATATTGGCGCGCCGCAGGCGTGTATGACCGGTGGCCCGCCAACAGCAGCCCCGAGTTTCACGTCGCGCGCGCCGAGGTCGATTACAAGGTGCCGATCCTGCTCGACGAGGAAATCGACATTTGCGTGCGCGCCTCGCGCGTCGGCAAAAGCTCGATGACCTTCCTGTTCGAGCTGCATGGCGCGGGCAAGGACGACCTGCGCGCCAGCGGGCAGCTGATCAACGTCCATGTCGCCGAGGCGCAGGGCGCGCCTGCACCGGTGCCGGACGAATTCCTATTCCTGTTCGAAGCGTTTGAAGATCGGGGCCTTCGCGCCTAATATAGCGCCATGACCAAATATCTTCACACGATGATCCGAGTGTCGGATCCCGACGCCACCGTCGACTTCTTCAAGCTGATCGGGCTGGAGGAAACGCGCCGTTTCGACAATGAGGGCGGCCGCTTCACCCTTATATTTCTCGCCGCCCCCGGACAGGGCGATGTGGCCGAGGTCGAGCTGACCTATAACTGGCCGCCCGTCGACGGCAGCGCCGCCGAGGCATATTCGGGCGGCCGCAATTTCGGGCATCTCGCTTACAGGGTCGATGACATTTACGCGACGTGCCAGCGGCTGATGGACGCGGGGGTGACGATCAACCGCCCGCCGCGCGACGGCCATATGGCGTTCGTGCGCTCGCCCGACGGCATTTCGGTCGAGCTGCTGCAGGAAGGCACTCTCGACCCCGCCGAGCCCTGGGCGTCGATGCCCAACACCGGCGCCTGGTAGGAGCTGCGCGATGCCGGGCCTGTTGATCAACATCGACGTGCCCGACCTCGCCGCTGGAGAGCGTTTCTATACAAGGGCGCTGGGACTGACCGCCGCACGGCGGTTCGACGACGACATCGTCGAGCTGACCGGGTGCGAGGCGCCCATCTATCTGATCGCCAAGCCCGCGGGGTCGGCGATCGGCCCCGGCGGCGGCGACTTTCGCCGTTACAACCGGCACTGGACGCCGGTGCATCCCGACTTTTCCGTCACCAACCTCGATGACGCGGTGCGGCAGGCCGTTGCTGCGGGCGCGGTGCAGGAAGGCGAGACATTGGACCTGCCCTATGGCAGACAGGCGATGTTCGCCGATCCCTTCGGCAACGGATTCTGCCTGATCGAGTTCAACGAGCAGGGCTATGACGCCCTTCTGACCTGAACAGGCAGACCAAGGCCCCGGCGGCGCCGCTCCGTCTTGAAGGGGCGAGACGCTGGAAAGGAGATCAAATGGCTGCGCTAGACATCGTCCGTATTCCCGTTCTGAGCGACAATTATGTCTGGCTGGTCCATGATCCCGAGAGCACGGCGACGATAGTCGTCGATCCCGCGGTCGCCGAACCCGTGCTCGCGGCGGCAGCCGAGCGCGGCTGGACAATCACCGACATCTGGAACACCCACTGGCACCCCGATCACACCGGCGGCAACGCGGCAATCAAGGACGCCGCCAAAGCATGGGGGGGCTGTAAAATCACCGGCCCAGCGGCGGAGTTCGCGCGTATCCCGACGCTCGATGTGCAGGTGAAGGGCGGCGACAAGGTGCGGCTCGGCGGACATGTCGCCGACGTCTGGGACGTACCCGCGCATACCGCGGGCCATATCGCCTATCATTTCGCGAGCGACGCCGCGATCTTCGTCGGCGACACGATGTTCGCGATGGGCTGCGGCCGCCTGTTCGAAGGCACCGCCGAACAGATGTTCGCGAACATGCAGAAACTCGGCACGCTCGACGATGCGACGCGCGTTTACTGCGCGCACGAATATACGCTGTCGAACGCGCGCTTCGCGGTGACGGTCGAGCCCGACAATGTGGCGCTGGCCGAGCGGCTTGCCGCGGTCGAGTCCGCGCGCGCGGCGGGCGAGGCGACAGTGCCGACGAGCATCGGCGAAGAGCGCGCGACCAACCCCTTTTTGCGCGCGCCGAGCGCGGCCGAACTCGGCCGTATCCGCGCGCTCAAAGATGCGGCATGATGCCGCTTCAGCGCGCATTCATCTGTCCGGGCCATAATGGCCGATCTCGAGGAGCAAATTCATGGCGAAGCTGAACCTGATGGCCGCCGCGCTGTTGACCGCGGCCGCGCCGCTGGTCGCAAGCTGCGCTCCGGCCGGTTCGGGCGAGCCCGGCGCCGCGGCGCTTACCCCCAAACAGGCCGAACGGCTCGACAAGCAGCTCGCGGGCAAAGTTCCGGGCGAACCCGTCCGTTGCCTTCCCAATTACCGAAGTAATGATACGATCCGCGTGTCGGACAGCATCTTGCTCTATCGTTCCGGCGGTAATCTGGTATACAGGAATGACTTGAAGAGTAGTTGCCCGGGTCTTGCGCGGGACAGCGACATCATGGTGGTACGCCAGTTCGGGTCGTCGACCTGCGAAGGCGATTTCTTCCACCTGGTCGACCGGTCGAGCGGAATCCGCGGCCCGACGTGTGTTTTTGGCGAATTCGTCCCCTATCGCAAACCGGCGGGGGACAAAGGCTGAGCCTTGGGTTCAGTCGTAGGCGGGGTCCGGTTTGCGCCGAGCTCTTCGGGTCGCACCCCCGCCTGCTATTATGAATCCAGATGCTGGTGACGTCAGATTGACCCACCTTCGTCATTGCGAGCGAAGCGAAGCAATGACGATCCCAATCGATGTCATCGTGCGCTGGTATCATTATTCCCGTTCGCATCGAGCCCTTCGACTGTCTTGCAGACGCTCAGGATGAACTTCGGCCTTTGGCCGAAGTCGAGATGCCCATCGTTGGCGCACGGCCTCCCGGTGTCTCGACTTCGCTCGACACGAACGGGATCAGAACTATCCCTTGTACAAGGCCGCGATCCTGTTCTCGTAAACCTGCTTCAATATGTGGCGCCGGATCTTCATCGATGGCGTCATCTGCTCATTCTCGATCGTGAAGGGTTCGTCGGCAAAGTCGAATTTGCGGACCTTTTCGATCACCGAAAGCTGGCCGTTGACGCGATCGACTGCGGCGCGCAGCACGGCGCGGAATTTCTCATGTTCGCGCAGCCGCTCCAGATCCTTGGGCAAGCCTTCGGCCTCGGCCCATTCGGCCATCCATTCGGGATCGGGGACAAGAATGCCGACGAGGTGCGGGCGCTTGTCGCCATAGACCATCGCCTGCAGAATCTCGGGCTGGAGCGTCAGCATGCCCTCGACGCGCTGCGGCGAGACATTGTCGCCCTTGTCGTTGACGATCAGGTCCTTCTTGCGGTCGGTTATGACGATGCGGCCTTGCCCGTCGATATGACCGATGTCGCCGGTGTGGAGCCAGGCGCCTTTGTCCGGCTCCGCCGGATTTGGGACCAGCACGCGCTCGGTCTCGGCCTTGTTGCGCCAATAACCCTTCATCACCAGTTCGCCGCGTACCAGGATTTCGCCGTCGTCGGCGATGCGCACTTCGGTGTTCATCAGCGGCGGGCCGACGGTGTCCATCTTGATCCCGGCGCTCGGGCGGTTGCAGCTGATCACCGGCCCCGCCTCGGTCTGGCCATAGCCCTGCAAAAGCGTCAGCCCGATCGAGTGGAAGAAGACGCCGATTTCGGGATTGAGCGGCGCGCCGCCCGACACCAGCGCCTTCATCCGGCCGCCGAAACGCTTGCCGACCTTGGGGCGGAATAGCTTGTCAAGGATGAGGTCGATGGGGCGGTCGAGCAGCCCCATCCGGCGCTCATAATCCTTTTCGCCGACGCGCAGCGCCTGGTTCAGCATCCAGTTGGCGAGCTTGCCCTGCTTTTCGACCGACTTGATCATCCGCGCGCGGATCACCTCGAACAGCCGCGGCACAACGACCATGATCGTCGGGCGTGTTTCCTCGATGTTCGAGACGAGCTTTTCGAGCCCTTCGCTGTAATAGATTTGGGCGCCGACCATGATCGGCAGGAACTGCCCGCCCGAATGTTCATAGGCGTGGCTGAGCGGCAGGAAGGACAGGAACACTTCCTCGTCGCCGATACCGAAATCATTGACGAGCACCTCGGCCGCCCCCGCGGCATTGTGCAGGATCGCGCCATGGTGCTGCATCACGCCGCGCGGCGCGCCGCCGGTGCCGCTGGTGTAGATCAGGCACGCGGTATCCTCGCGCTTCATCGCGTCGCCGCGCGCCCTGGTTTCCTCGACCCACGCCTCGCCGCCCTGCACGAGCGGTTCCCAGTCATGGACCGCAACCTCGCCCTGCTGGCCGATGCGCAGGCTCTCCATGCTGATCACGATATGCGCTTCGGACCGCATGACCGCGGGCATCAGCGTGCGCGCGAGCTTGGCGGTCGAGACGATCACCGCCTTCGCGCCGCTGTTGTCGAGGATATGCTGGTGGTCGCGTTCGGTGTTGGTCGTATAGGTCGGCACGGTGATGCAGCCCGCGGCCATGATGCCGAGGTCGGCGATGCACCATTCGGGCCGGTTCTCGCTGACCAGCACCACCCGGTCGCCTTCCTTCATACCCAGTTCGCGCAGGCTATGCGCGAGCGCCGAGATCTGATTGGCGACCTGCCGCCAGCTCAGCGGCTGCCAGGCGCGGTCGGCCTTGCGCCACAGGAAGGGGTCTTCGCCGCCGCGCCCCGCACGGTCGAAGAACATCGCGACCAGACTCGAAAAATGGTCGAGATGGGGATTTACGAGCTTCATTCTGCCTCTCTCCAGGGAGTGTTCGCTGCCTTTATCTTATCGTTATCGTTGATCAATTCTGCGCCGGCGCCCCGTCGATCGACGAGCTGCCGGGTCCGCGCGGGTCGGCCGCGCCGCGCCAACCCTCGGCGGTGCGTTCGACCGCGTTGAGCTTCGACCCCAGGCTCGTCGCGGTGAAGCTGTAGCCGAAAGGTTTCATCTTCGCGGCGATCGCCTTGCCCGCCTCGTTATTCTCGATCAGCACCCCCGCCTGTCCAAAGAAGAGGTTGGGAAGTTCCATCGCCGCCTTGGCGTCGAGACCCCAGTCGAGCACGCCGACGAGCACCTTCGTCACATGCATGATGATACGTTTGCCGCCCGCCGATCCGACCGCGAGCACGACCTTGCCGTCGGGGCCGTAGACCACCGTCGGCGACATCGACGACAAGGGACGCTTGCCGGCTTCGACACGGTTTGCGGTCGGCACACGGCCCTCGGTCGGCGCGAGGTCGAAATCGGTGAGTTCGTTGTTGAGGAAATAGCCGTTCGCCATAAGCTGGCTGCCGAAAATGCTCTCGATCGTCGAGGTCATCGAGACGAGGTTGCCGTCCTTGTCGACGGTGACGAAATGCGTCGTCCCCTGCTCCTGAACCGGCGGCGCGGCGGCGCGCGGCGTGGCGCCGGGCGGCGTGCCGGGTTCATATTTGCCCGCCGCACCATAAGGCGAAATCAGCTGGCGGCGCTCGGCGAGATAGGTCTTGTCGAGCAGACCCTTCACCGGCACGTCGACGAAATCGCCGTCGCCGAGATAGGCGGCGCGGTCGGCGTAAGAGAGCTGCATCGCTTCCGAGAGCAGATGCCAGCTCATCGGATTATCCTTGCCCATCGCCTTCATGTCCCAGCCCTCGATCATGCCGAGGATGCCGAAGACGGTGGTAGCGCCCGACGAGGGCGGGCCCATGCCGCAGACCTTGTAAACGCGATAGGTGGTGCAGACCGCGGGACGCTCCTTCGCCTTGTAGGCGGCGATGTCCTTGACGGTCAGCTGGCTCGGGTGGCGCGGCGCCTTTGCAACGGCGTCGCTGATCGCCTTGGCATTGGCGCCCGAATAGAAAGCCTCGGGACCGCGCGCCGCGATGTCGCGCAGCAGCTTGGCATAAGCGGGATTCCTGATGCGTGTACCAACCGGTGCCGGCTTGCCATCGACATAATAGATCGCCTGCGGAGCTGGAAATTCCTTCCACATCGGCTCGAACTGGACGAGCCAGTTGCCCAGCGCAGGGGTGACGATGAAGCCTTCTTCGGCAAGCTTGATCGCGGGCTGGAACAGCGCCTTCCATTCGAGCTTGCCCCATTTCTTGTGCGCCATTTCCATCAGGCGCACATTGCCGGGGACACCGACCGACAGCCCGCCGGGGATGACGTCCATATAGCCGCGCGCCTTGCCGTCGAGACCGAGGAACCGTTCGGGCTTTGCCGCGGCGGGCGCCATTTCGCGCCCGTCGATCGTCGAGATGCTGCCGTCCCTGGCATTGTGGTGGACCATGAAGCCGCCACCGCCGATGCCGCTCGACTGCGGCTCGACGAGCGTCAGCACCGCAACCATCGCAACCGCGGCGTCGGCGGCGGTGCCGCCCTGATGCAAAATCTCGCGCCCTGCCTCGGTCGCGCGCGGATCGGCGGAGGAGGTGACGCCCTGCGCTGTTGCGAGCGACGGAATGGTGAGCGTGACGAAAACGGCGAGCGGGAGGAATCTTTTCAACATGGGCGCGACATTGGCGCGGAGGTGGAGGCAGCGCAACCCTTGTTCCCCTCCCGCTTGCGGGAGGGGTTAGGGGTGGGCCTGCAACGTCGCATCCGCCCACCCCGCGCTGCGACTAGCGAGCAGGCTCGCAAGTCTCGCTGCCCCTCCCGCTTGCGGGAGGGGAGAACGGCTTACCCCGTCCCCACCGCGTCGGCGACGCGCGCGAAACCGTCGCGCGCGGCGAGCTTTTCGAGGCCATGCGCGATCCGGCCCGCGAGGCCGGGGCCTTCGTAGACCATCGCCGAATAGATCTGGACCAGGCTGGCGCCCGCACGGATACGCTCCCATGCCTGCTGCGCCGAGGCGATCCCGCCCGCGGCGACGAGCGGCAGCTTGCCTCCGCTCGCGCTACGGAAATCCCTGATGCGTTGCAGCGCCAGTTCGGCGAGCGGGGCGCCCGAGAGGCCGCCGGCTTCGGCGGCGTGGCGCGATGCAAGCGCGGGACGCAAGATCGTGGTGTTCGACACGATGACGGCGGCGAGCCCCTTGTCGAACGCCACTGCGACGATGTCGTCGATGTCGGCGGGTTCGAGGTCGGGCGCGACTTTCAGGAAGACCGGCTTCGCCGCGCCCGCGGGTTGAGCCGCGGCAACACCGTCGAGCAACGCCTCGAGCGCGCCCTTGTCCTGCAAGGCGCGGAGGCCGGGCGTGTTGGGCGAGCTGATATTGACCGTCAGATAATCGGCAAGCGGCGCCATCGCCGCGGTGCCCTTCGCATAGTCGGCGATGCGGTCGGCGCTGTCCTTGTTCGCGCCGATGTTGATGCCGAGCGGCACCGGCAGGCCATAGCGGCGCAGACAGGCAATACGCTCCGCCGCCTTCTCCTGCCCGCCATTGTTGAAGCCCATGCGGTTGATCACCGCCTGATCCTCGACGAGGCGGAACAGGCGCGGGCGCGGATTGCCCTCCTGCGGCAGCGGAGTCAGCGTGCCGACCTCGACGAAGCCGAAGCCGAAATGCGGCATCACATGCGCGACGCGCGCGTCCTTGTCGAAGCCGGGGGCGAGGCCGACGGGGTTCGGGAATTCGAGCCCAGCCAGCTCGGTCGCGAGCGCCGGGCTGGTCAGCGCATGGCGCGCGCGCGGCAGCGGCTGGAGCGCGCTGAGCGTGAGGTTATGCGCGGCCTCGCCATCGGTGGCGTGGACGACCGGGCGGACGATCGCATAGGCGGCGTCGGTGAGCGAAGCGAAGAGCGACATGGCCCGCCATTGCGCGCACGATGACGCTATGGCAAGCCCCGGGCGCATCGGAAAAACCGGGAGAAAATTGTGTCGCATCTCAAAATTATCGCTCGCCTGTCCACCGGGCTCGCCCTGCTCGCCGTCGCGGGCTGCGCCCCGGCCGCGGTACAGCAAGCGCCCGCCACCGCGGCAACGACACCCGCCCCCGAAGCCGCCCCCGCCGGCGCGAACCTCGCGCAATTCTTCGAAAATTATGACGCGGCGCAGCTCTCGCTCAGCCCCCAAGGCAAGGCGTATCGCGGTATTCGCGATGCCGATTACGGCAAATGGAACGATGTCAGCGACGAAGCCGCGGTCGCGAGCCAGAAGCTGCAGCAGGCGACCGCCGAAGCGATGCGCGGCAGCTTCGATCCCAAGACGATGTCTGCCGACGATGCGCTGTCGTTCGAGCTGTTCAACGCGCAGGCGGCGCGCGCCTCGCGCCTGTTTCCGTACCGCAACCATGGCTATGTCTTCGACCAGATGAACGGTGCGCAGAGCCAGCTTCCCGCTTTCCTGATCAACATCCACCGCGTCGCCGACGCCGCCGAAGCCGAAGCCTATGTGACGCGCATCCGCGGCCTCGGTCCCGCACTCGACGCGCTGTCGGCGCAGTCGGCCGAGCGCGCCAGGAACGGCATCCAGCCGCCGAAATGGGTCTATGCCTACCTCATCTCCGACATCGGCAATTTGCAGAAGCCCGACAATGCGGTGGTCGAGGACATCACGGCCAAAGTCGGCAAGCTTGCCATCGACGATGCCGAAAAGGCACGACTGATCGCGTCGGCGAAGGCGGCGTGGAGCGAAAGCGCGGGCCCCGCCTATGGCCGCCTGCTCGCCGAAATGAAGCGCCAGCAGGCGAGCGCGCCGACGCAGGACGGCGTGTGGCGCCTGCCCGACGGCAAAGCCTATTATGAGGCGCTGCTCGCCAACTACACAACGACCGACATGACCGCGACCGAGATCCACGACCTCGGCCTCGCCGAAGTCGCGCGCATCCATGGCGAGATGAAGACGATCATGGCGAAGGTCGGCTTCAAGGGCACGCTGCAGCAATTCTTCGCGCATCTGCGCACCAGCCCGCAATATTATTACACGACCCGCGAAGCCTATCTCGCCGACGTCGACACCAAGGTGAAGGCGATGGAGGCGCGGCTGCCCGCTTTCTTCAACACGCTGCCTAAGGCGCATCTGCAGGTGAAGGCGGTCGAGGCGTTCCGCGAGAAATCGGCGGGCAAAGCCTTTTACCAGTCGCCCTCACCAGACGGGTCGCGGCCGGGCACCTACTATGTGAATCTCTATGACCTGCGCGATATGTCGAAGACCGAGCTCGAGGCGCTCGCCTATCATGAAGGTGTCCCGGGGCATCATTTGCAGCGCGCGGTGCAGACCGAACTGACCGGGCTGCCGCCCTTCCGCCGCTTCGGCGGCTTCACCGCCTATACCGAAGGCTGGGGCCTCTATACCGAAGAGCTCGCCAAGGACATGGGCTTCTACACCGATCCCTACAGCGATTTCGGGCGCCTCGGCATGGAGCTGTGGCGCGCGTGCCGGCTCGTCGTCGACACCGGCATCCACGACAAACGCTGGACCCGCGAGCAGGCGATCCAATATCTCAAGGACAACACGCCCAATCCGCAGGGCGATATCGAAAAGGCGATCGAGCGGTACATCGTCTATCCGGGACAGGCGACCGCCTATCTGATCGGCAAGCTCAAGATCATGGAATTGCGCGGGCGGGCGCAAGCGGCGCTTGGCGACAAGTTCGATTTCCGCACCTTCCACGATGTCGTGCTCGAATCGGGTCCGGTGCCGCTCGACGTGCTCGAACGCCGCGTCGATGTCTGGATCGCGGCGCAGAAGGGTTAAGAAAATTGACGATTGGCGCTTGACGCGCGGGGATGAAACGCAAATGATTTGATCCAGAAAAATAAGGCAGCCGGGTCACGGATGCCAAAGGTCTGGGTCTCATGTCGGATGTTTCTTCCTCGCCTGGCGGCGTGGACGGCAGCGCGCCGTTCGAACTGCACTATTTCCCGCCCGATCCCGATCTGGCGGAGATGGTGTCGAGTTTCTATTTCGCGCGCGTCAACATGCCGCGTTTCGACGAATATGAGCGCGCCGACCGCCCGCAGTTCCGCTTCGTCACCGCCGCCGACGGCGAATATGTCTTCGCCGACGATCACCGCGCGCCCGTCTGCCGCGCAAATATCGTCGGACCGACGAGCGGGCGTGTGCGCGCGATCAGCAATTGCCCCACCCAGATGTTCGGATTCGGCATGCTGCCCGCGGGTTGGGCGGCGCTGATAGGCGACGATGCCGACAAGCTGACCGACCGCGCGATGAACGCCGCCGACCTGTTCGGTCCCTGGATCGACGAGGTCGCGACCGCGCTGGAAAGCGCCGTCAGTGTCGAGGAAAAGCTGGTCATCGGCAATAATTTCGCACGCGAGGTGCTGACGCGGGGCGAGACCGCGCCGATGTGGTTCATCCGCACCGTCGATGGATGGCTCACCGAATCGCCCTCGCCGCAGGTTCCCGAACTGGTCGAGGCGACGGGCATGTCGATCCGCTCGGTCGAGCGGATGACCAAACACTATTACGGGCTATCGCCGCGCATGCTCGCGCGCAAATACCGCGCGGTACGCGCCGCGTCGGCGCTGGCACGCGGCGAAGGGCTCGACGCCGCGCAGCTCGGCGACGCCTTTTACGACCAGTCGCACCTGATCCGCGAGATCAAGCGCTTTGCCGGCGCCACCCCCGGGCAGCTCGGCAAGCCGACCAGCTATACCGAGGCGACGACGAAGGGCCGCAAGCAGCTCGCCGGCCGGGTCAGCCCGCTCGTTTCGGAAACCTGAGCGCAGTTAACCATCAAAAGCGCAGGCCGCGTCGTTTTGGCGTTTTCATCCAATCACGAATCGTCGCCCGGGCATAATCCCCCGTTGCGACCCAGAAGAGCTCATCCTCTGACGAGGACTTGAGACCTTCATCTTGGCACTCATTTGGCTTTGGCCGGATGGGTGCCTTTTTTTTCTTGGCGCCCAAATAGCGCCCGTTGGTTGCGCCGCACGAAAGCCTCGCCTATATAAGTGGAGTGATTTACTCCAGTTAAGAATCGTTCGCAACTGCGACGGAAAAGAACAATGCGCCTGTCGAACCTTGCCGATTATGCCGTGGTGCTGATGAGCGCCGCCGCCCGCCAGTGCGGGTCCCATTATGGTTCCGGGCCGATTCACGCCGCGATGCTCGCGGAACAGACAGGAATTCCGGGTCCGACAGCGCAAAAGCTGGTCAGCCAGCTCGCGCGCGCGGGGCTGCTCGTCGCCTCGCGCGGCAGCGGCGGCGGGGTGCGGCTCGCGCGGCCCGCGGCGGCGATCAGCGTCGCCGACATTATCGAAGCGGTCGAAGGACCGATCGCGCTGACCAGCTGCGTCGCCGAAGGGCGCCACGATTGCTCGCTGGAGGGCAGCTGCAAGGTGCAGCCGCACTGGGGCGTCGTGAACGGCGCGGTGCGCGGGGCGCTGGCGGAGATCAGCCTGGCGAGTTTGAGCGTCGCTCCGAAACACCCCTCCCCTCCGCCGATTCCGGCATTGGCCGGTGACGAGATCAGAATATGACCGACAACACCGAACTCCCCGTCAAGGACCAGGCCGCGCACGACGCCGCGGCGAAGGCCGCCGATTATGAGCATGGCTGGTCGGCCGACATCGAAACCGACTTCGCGCCCAAGGGGCTGACCGAGGATACGGTCCGCTTCATTTCGGCCAAGAAGAACGAGCCCGAATGGATGCTCGACTGGCGGCTGAAGGCGTTTCGTCATTTGTTGACGATGGAGACGCCCGACTGGGCGAAGCTCAACGTGCCGCCGATCGATTATCAGGACGCCTATTATTACGCGGCGCCGAAGCCCAAGCCCAAGCTCGGCTCGCTCGACGAGGTCGATCCCGAAATCCTCGAGGTTTACAAGAAGCTCGGCATCCCGATCGAGGAGCAAAAGGTTCTCGCGGGGGTCGAGGGCGCGCGCAAGGTCGCGGTCGACGCGGTGTTCGACAGCGTCAGCGTCGCGACGACCTTCCGCGAGGAGCTGAAGCGCGCGGGCGTGATCTTCCTGTCGATCTCCGAAGCGATCCGCGAATATCCCGAGCTGGTGAAAAAGTGGCTCGGCAAGGTCGTGCCGATGCACGACAATTATTTCGCGACGCTCAATTGCGCGGTTTTTTCGGACGGGACGTTCGTTTATGTGCCCGAGGGCGTGCGCTGCCCGATGGAGCTGTCGACCTATTTCCGCATCAATGCCGAGAATACGGGGCAGTTCGAGCGGACGCTGATCATCGCCGACAAGGGTGCCTACGTCTCCTACCTCGAAGGCTGCACCGCGCCGATGCGCGACGAGAACCAGCTCCATGCGGCGGTGGTCGAGCTCGTCACGCTCGACGACGCCGAGATCAAATATTCGACGGTCCAGAACTGGTATCCCGGCAATGCCGAGGGGCTGGGCGGCATCTATAATTTCGTGACCAAGCGCGCGCTCTGCCAGGGCAAGCGCAGCAAGGTGTCGTGGACGCAGGTCGAAACGGGCTCTGCGATCACGTGGAAATATCCGAGCTGCGTGCTCAACGGCGACGACAGCGTCGGCGAATTCTACTCGGTCGCGGTCACCAACAATTACCAGCAAGCCGACACCGGCACCAAGATGATCCACAACGGCAAGCGCACCCGCTCGACCATCGTGTCAAAGGGGATCAGCGCGGGCAAGTCGAACAACACCTATCGCGGGATCGTGCGGGTGGCGCCGAATGCCGAGGGCGTGCGCAACTTCACCCAGTGCGATTCTTTGCTGCTGGGGTCGCTCAGCGGCGCGCATACCGTGCCCTATATCGAAGTCCGCAATCCGACCGCGACCGTCGAGCATGAAGCGACGACGAGCAAGATCAGCGACGACCAGCTGTTCTACGCGATGCAGCGCGGGCTGGGGCAGGAAGAAGCGGTGGCGCTGATCGTGAATGGTTTCGCGAAGGAAGTGCTGCAGCAACTGCCGATGGAATTTGCGGTCGAGGCGCAGAAGCTGCTGGGGATTTCGCTGGAGGGATCGGTCGGGTGACCAACCTGACGCCCACCGATCAGGCGAAGCGCCTGTCCACCTCTCCCCTTCAGGGGAGGGGCCGGGGGTGGGGGCTATCGGCCTCAAGCCTCGAAGAGTTGCAAAGCCGCGCGCGCCGAATGCGAAACAACCCGACCGAGCCCGAAAAGCGGTTGTGGCGGCATTTGTCGAACGGCCAGCTTGAGGGCCATAAGTTCCGCCGCCAGCAGGTGGTTGGTTGGCATATTGCCGACTTTGTGTGTTCTGTGTCGAAGATTATCGTCGAAGTCGATGGCGACACGCACGAAGAAGCAAAAGACCGAGTCCGCGACGAAATATTGGCCGAGTTTGGCTATCGCGTCGTCCATGTCACCAATCCCGATGTGATGACCAACATGGACGGCGTGTTGCGGTTTATCGCCGAAACCTTGCGTCAGGCCGAGAGCCCCCACCCCAACCCCTCCCCTGAAGGGGAGGGG